>NZ_JBHZSG010000003.1:0-203694 GCF_043642205.1 Thalassotalea litorea
ACCATTCTCTGCAATCAAAGCCTTGCCTAAAAGCCTTTAAATTCTCACTGAGTGAGCAATAATTTAATGTGATTGGTTTTAGTCATCAAAGCCGTCTAACGTCGCTCCTTTTAACCCACCCATGCCGGTTTGCTCGTTGGAACGTAATTTGATCATCAAACGCAAATCGTTCGGTGAGTCGGCATGATGCAAGGCATCGGTGTAACTGATTTTGCCCGCCTCGTATTGATCAAATAATGCCTGATCAAAGGTTTGCATACCTAGCTCACGGGACTTGGCCATTACTTCCTTGATATCCCCGACTTCGCCTTTTTTAATTAATTCCGCGATATAAGGAGAATTCAACAAGATTTCAATGGCCGCTGCACGGCCATTACCATCTCGAGTTGGTACTAGCTGCTGGGCAATAATGCCGCGCAGGTTAAGCGCCAAATCAAATAATAACTTGCCGTGCTGTTCCGCTGGCACTAAGTGCATAATCCGATCAATGGCCTGGTTAGCATTGTTGGCGTGGAGTGTAGCAATACACAAATGCCCGGTTTCAGCGAAACTTAAGGCATGTTCCATGATTTCCTGAGAACGGATCTCACCAATCAGGATGACATCGGGTGCCTGGCGCAAGGAACTTTTCAGCGCCGCGTCAAACGAGTCGGTATCGGTACCCACTTCCCGTTGAGTGATCATCGATTTACCATGTTCATGGACAAATTCTACCGGGTCTTCAATGGTTAGAATGTGGCCGCGGGCATTGCGATTTCGATAACCAATTAATGAGGCCATCGACGTGGACTTACCGGTACCGGTACCACCAACAAATAACACCAGGCCGCGCTTGGACATTACCACATCTTTTAAGACCTGAGGTAAGCCGAGCTGGTCAACATCGGGAATTTGCGTAACAATCCGACGAATCACCATACCTGGCATTTCCCGTTGCCAGAACGCAGATATACGAAAACGACCGATGCCATCTACCGCAATAGCGTAGTTACATTCTTTGGTTTCTTCGTACTCTTTTAACTGCTTCTCATTCATCGAACCTTCAACCAGCTCAAGGGCCGATCCATAGGTCAGTACCTGATCATCAACCGGCGTTAATTCGCCATTGATTTTGGCACTGGGAGGCAGATTCACTGTAATAAATAAATCTGAACCATCCATTTCAATCATGGTTTGCAGTAATTGATGAAAATACATGGGTAAATCCTTGATTAATAAACCTTAAATTGGTTCTTATCTACAGCTTTTGCCATCGCATCTTCGCGCGATATCATGCCGCGGCTCAATAGATTCTGCAAACACTGATCCATGGTTTGCATACCATGTTGCATCCCGGTTTGAATCGCAGAGTACATTTGCGCAATCTTATCTTCACGGATCAAGTTTCGAATCGCCGGTACACCAATCATAATTTCGTGAGCAGCAACTCGGCCGCCACCAACTTTTTTGATCAGGGTTTGTGAAATTACCGCGCGCAGAGATTCTGACAACATAGAACGAACCATGTCTTTTTCTTCACCCGGGAATACATCGATAATACGGTCAATCGTTTTCGGTGCTGACGTGGTGTGCAAGGTACCAAAAACCAGGTGACCGGTTTCTGCGGCAGTCATTGCCAGACGAATGGTTTCCAAGTCCCGCATCTCACCAACCAGAATCACATCGGGATCCTCACGAAGCGCCGAACGCAATGCGTTACTAAAGCTCAATGTGTCCCGGTGCACTTCCCGCTGGTTAATCAAACATTGTTTGTTAGGGTGGACGAATTCAATCGGATCTTCGATAGTCAGAATATGATCGCGCTTGGTGTCGTTAATATAATCGACCATCGCGGCAAGTGTGGTCGACTTACCTGAACCAGTAGGGCCGGTAACCAATACCAGGCCACGCGGGTTTTCTGAGATGGTTCGGAATATATCCGGACAACCTAATTGGTCCAGTGACAAAATTTCGCTAGGAATGGTACGGAAAACCGCTGCAGGCCCACGATTCTGGTTAAAGGCATTGACCCTGAAACGCGCAAGGTTAGGCACTTCAAAGGAAAAATCCACTTCCAGATTTTCTTCGTATTCTTTTCGCTGGCGATCAGTCATAATATCGTAAACCAGCGCGTTGACGTCTTTATCTTCAAGGGCGGGTACGTTAACTTTACGTACATCACCGTCTACTCGAATGGCGGGGGGCATGCCTGTAGATAGATGTAAATCGGATGCATTGTGTTCAACACTAAATGCTAATAGTTCGGTAATATCCATACATTCCCTTAACTTATTATCATTGTTATAAAGAAATAAAACATGACAGAAATTGCGACTAAGCTGACGCAAGTACAACAGCAGATCAGTAGCGCCTGTAATAAGGCTAACCGAAGCCCACAGGAAGTTACTCTCTTAGCGGTCAGCAAAACAAAATCAGCTCAGTTAATTCAACAGGCCATTGACGCGGGACAACGAAATTTTGGTGAGAATTATGTCCAGGAAGCTGTAACTAAAATCCAGCAACTTGCTCACAACTCTGACCTTATTTGGCATTTTATCGGTCCCATACAAGCCAATAAAACCCGTCTAATCGCTGAAAATTTTTCCTGGGTACATAGTGTAGATCGGGAAAAAATCGCCAAACGTCTGAATGAACAACGTGCTGTTAACATTACCCCCCTGAACGTTTGTTTACAAGTGAATATTAGTGACGAGCAATCGAAATCCGGGGTTGGTGTTCAAGAATTATTCGCACTTGCAGATTTTGTCAGCAATTGTAAACAGTTACGATTGCGTGGAGTGATGGCAATTCCGGAGAAAACCGATAATATTGGTCATCGTTTACAGCAATTTTCGGCGATGGAAAACCTCTATCAACAACTTAAGTTACGTTACCCCCAAGTGGATACTTTATCGATGGGAATGAGTAATGATATGGAACAGGCGATTGCCTGTCATTCTACGATGGTACGCATCGGCACCGCCATATTTGGCAAGCGGGACTAAACATCAACCAAAATTCTGGTGCCCTACATTGGTCCTGTTTTGGTTACCATTAATGCAATAGATTAGTGAATAAATATGAGCAAAAATATTATCGCCTTTATCGGCGCCGGCAATATGAGCCGGGCTATCATCGCCGGGTTAGTCGCTAATGGCTATCCGGCAAAAAACATCATCGCCGCAAACCCTGGTATGGGCAAGCTTGAAGCTTTGCAGCAAGAGTTTAACATACAGGTGACGCAGGATAATGTTCAAGCCTGTGCGCAGGCCGAACTTGTGGTTTTAGCGGTAAAACCCCATTTAATACAGTCGGTATGTCAGCAGCTCGCTGCAGACGTAGATTTAACCTTAAAATGCTTTGTCAGCGTTGCTGCCGGGGTTAACATTGCTCCGATGCAATCGGCGTTAGGTTTTGCCGCGCCGATTATTCGTTGTATGCCAAACACACCTTCGCAGTTGGGCCTTGGTGTCAGCGGTATGTTTGCCTCCAATGAGGTGAGCGAAGAGCAAAAACAACTGGCGAGTCGATTAATGGCCAGTGTCGGTATCGTGCAGTGGTTAAGCAGTGAAGCACAAATCGATGATTTGATCGCCGTGTCTGGTTCCGGACCAGCGTATTTCTTCGCATTTATGGAAGCAATGCAAGCCAAAGCTATGGCCTTAGGGTTTGATAAACAACAAGCCAGAGCTCTGGTACAACAAACCGCATTAGGTGCCGCCCAAATGGTTGTCGAAAATAGCGGCGAGGAAATTGCAACCTTGCGTGAAAATGTCACCTCAAAAGGTGGGACAACGCAACAAGCGCTAATGACCTTTGCTGACGGTGGTTTGCCACAATTGGTCGATAAAGCCATGCAAGCAGCAAAAGACCGGGCCATAGACATGGCCAAAGATAACGCATAACCATATAAACCTGATATTGTTGATATAGTTAATAAAAACTTTGGAGAATTCATGGAAGCTGTCAATTTCCTGCTTACCTTTTTGTTTGACACGTATGTAATGATTCTGTTGCTCAGAGTCTGGCTGCAACTCGCAAGAGCGGATTTTTACAATCCATTTAGCCAATTTGTCGTCAAAGCCACTGCACCTGTTGTGAATCCGTTTCGACGCATAATCCCCGGCTTAGGCGGTATCGATATGGCAACCATTGTTGTCGCAATATTAATAAGCATCGCCAAGTTTGTGGTGTTATCCATCGTTAATGGCGCTCCGGTCGATTTGCTTTTGTTCGTGATTGTTGGGGCATTATTTGCCATTAAACAAGCTGGATTTTTAATATTCTGGGTCATGATATTGATGGCATTGATGAGTTGGGTGGTGCAAAGCGGCAATCCAGTGCAATTTTTATTTCACCAGTTAACGCAACCGATTCTCAATCCGATCCGACGCATTTTACCGGATATGGGTGGGTTGGATCTGTCAGTTTTGATCGCGCTAGTCGGTTTGAATTTTCTTAATTTATTTCTCGGCGGATTCGTTCCCTACTGGCATTCATTGTAATTCCCATGTCAAAAGCGCCCTTCCCCGGGCGCTTTGTTCCTCCCATACCCAAACTCTCATAAAATCAGTATGATAGGCTTTTGGGAAAGGCTTCAGGCAGCGATTAAACGGCAAGTTACATTGCCAGAACCTACAGCAAGGGTTCTGAATTGGGAAATTCGCGACGCCGCAGAGCTGTTATAATTAAACTAGATTGAATGAGCTGGAAATGAATATGTTTAAACCTTGGATATTAGCGGTTATCTGCCTGAGCTTTATCGGCACAGCTTATGCTCAACAACCGGAAACGTACGTCAAACAACTGGGTAAAATGGAAGTCCACTACATTGGTATACCCACCTCATTTTTAACCCCGGAAGTTGCGCAAAGCTACAAAATTGAACGGAGTCGTTATCGTGGCTTACTTAACATCGTAGCTCTGGATACCACCAGTGATGAGAAACCGGCGTTGTCTGTCGGTATTTCCGGTACCGCCACAAATCTGGTGGGTCAAACCTTTAAGCTGGAATTTAACAAAATTACCGAAGGCAAGGCCATCTATTATTTGGCGACCGTGGATTATCCAAATGATGAAACCTATCGCTTTGACATATTGATTAACAATAAAGGCGATGAGCAACGCTTAAAGTTTACCCAAAAATTTTATGTTGATGAGTAATTACGACGAATAACAACACTTATGAAAATCGGCTAAATGCCTGTGCTATGTCAGTGCTATGTCAGAACGGATGACGTTTTGTTCGAGCGGAGAATAAAAACTATCAAGGTTTATTATTCGCTAAAACGCTGGACAGAAACCCCCTATTTCTGCCCGGCACCTCATCAATCTTTTTCATCACCCTAGCACTACCACTTCTAAATTGTGTAATGGGTGGTATAAGTTTGAGAATGCGGTATCATGCCGCATTTTTTAATGCTCGTTCATTCGCATTTTATGAACGCGTGGGTGCAACAACGCACTGACTCTAACGTATCAGGACGGAAGCGAAACATGAAACAATCCATCGTATTGGCCACCGGTAATCCCGGCAAAGTCAAAGAGCTTTCTGAGCTTTTGCAAGAGCATCACATTGAAGTATTACCACAAAGTCGCTTTGATGTTGCGGATGTCGCAGAAACTGGCACCACCTTTGTAGAAAATGCCATTATCAAAGCCCGTCACGCGGCAAAATGTACTGGCTTACCCGCCATCGCTGATGATTCTGGTCTGGAAGTCGATTTTCTTAACGGACAACCCGGCATTTATTCAGCGCGCTATGGCGGTGAAGCGGGTAATGACGGCGCTAATAACGAAAAACTGATGGCCGCCATGGCGGATGCTGACAACAAACAACGAAGTGCGCGATTTCAATGTGTGTTGGTTTATATGCGACACGCTGACGATTCGACACCGGTTATTTGCCATGGCACCTGGGAAGGTAGCATTGTCACTGAAGCACAAGGCGATCAAGGTTTCGGATACGACCCGTTATTCTGGGTAGATGCTCATCAATGTACGTCAGCGCAGTTACCTCGCGCGGTTAAGAATCAATTAAGCCATCGCGGCAAGGCGTTAAAACAATTGTTAGCGCATTTTCAACAGCTGGATTAAATCGTGCTTATCTCCCCACCGCTGTCTCTGTATATCCATATTCCCTGGTGTGTGCAAAAGTGTCCTTATTGTGATTTTAATTCACACGCCCTGAAACAGGATATTGATGAACCCGCCTATGTGGCTGCTCTGTTAAACGACCTTAACGATGATATCGACCGCTTCACGATTGACCGACCTTTGCATTCGATTTTTATTGGCGGTGGCACCCCAAGCTTGTTCTCACCTAACGCTATCGGCAGTATTCTTGATGGCGTTGGCCAGCGCCTGCACATAGGTAGTGATACCGAAATTACTCTTGAAGCAAATCCCGGCACCGTTGAAGCCGACAAGTTTAAGGGCTTTGCCAGTGCCGGTGTAAACCGTCTATCGATTGGCGTACAAAGTTTTGCCTCCGATAAGTTAATTAAACTGGGACGAATTCATGACTCTGGGCAAGCGATTCGTGCCGCAGAGATGGCCCATCATGCCGGCATTCGTAGTTTTAATCTGGATTTGATGCATGGTCTGGAAAATCAAAATGTCGGCCATGCGCTCGACGATTTACGCCAGGCCATTGCGCTTAATCCACAACACCTTTCCTGGTATCAACTGACTATCGAGCCCAATACCGCTTTTTATTCAAAACCTCCGACATTGCCCGTAGACGAAACACTGTGGGAGATCCAGGAGCAAGGGTTTGAGTTGCTTAAAAGCGCCGGGTATCAGCAATACGAAATTTCAGCATTTAGTAAAGGTGAACAGTTCCAGAGCCAGCACAATCTCAACTATTGGCAAAATGGGGATTATCTGGGAATTGGCTGCGGTGCTCATGGCAAAATAACCGATATCAGCGGGCAAACCATTCACCGTACGGTAAAGGTAAAACACCCGAAAGGCTATCTGCAAAAAGATCGCCAGGCACTGGATCACTGGCACCAGGTCGCTCAGGCCGAACGACCATTTGAATATATGATGAACCGTCTACGTTTGTTCAAACCGTTTACCTTGTTGGATTATCAACAAGCTACCGGCCTGGGCGAAGACAGCATCAAAGAACCGCTACAACAGGCAACCACTAAAGGATTGCTGCTAAAAGAGGGCGACCAGTATCGGGTCACTGAACAAGGTCATCGTTACCTGAATGATTTGCTCGCCCTGTTTTTATAAGTTATCGATTTCACTTTTCAGATCGTATCCTTTATCGGTTACGATTTTTTCCAATGTTTCGATACGCTGCTTCATTTCGCCGATTTCATTCATTAATTCATCATGTTTTTTTCGCGAACGTTGATTGTTGTGTTGAAGCTTCTGACGTTGATTAAAGTATTCGTATATGAGTGAACATACAACGATAATAATGACAAAATTAAATACGCTCATAGTGCTTTTCTTCTCTTAATTCACATAGCCCAAAAGGTTAAGGTCATTGGTTAAATAAGTTGATTATTATAGAATAAGCAATTTACAGACCAACGCCAAAGCAATTTCAAAATCTAATACAAAACAGTCAATTAGGTAGCATTGGCAACCTTATATGACACAATTAGCTAAACTAAGTTAGAGTTATTCGACCAGTTTTTAGTTAAATCAACCACATTAAAGGGATAAATTGATTCCATGACGAGTGAGATACAAAGCTTAGATGAACGTTTTATGCAAGCTGCGATGGAAGAAGCGCAACGAGCAGCATCGCTTGGTGAAATCCCGGTTGGTGCGGTATTAGTTCATAATGGTGAAATTATCGCCCGCGGGTGTAACCAGAGTATTACCTTAAACGATCCTTCCGCCCATGCTGAAATGCAGGCAATACGCGAAGCTGGGCAAGTACTTAATAATTATCGAATGCTCGACTGTACACTCTATGTCACCCTGGAACCTTGCCCTATGTGCACCGGTCTGCTGGTGCATAGTCGTATTAAACGCCTGGTTTTTGCGGCAAGCGACGCAAAAACCGGTGCCTGTGGAAGCGTCTTTAATTTAGCGCAATCAGAACAATTGAACCACCAGTTAGAGATCACCGGCGGCGTTCTCGCTCAACCATGTTCACAATACTTATCAGCATTTTTTAAAACGCGACGAGAACAAAAGAAAAAGGAAAAGCTTGCCCGGCGCCGCGAATCATAATCAGCAAGCTGACGTTGATATATTTGCAGGCCTAAGTGCTGGATTATATCCATTCCAGCAATTCCTTTAAGCAATAGAATCTTGCTGGCATCCAGCCAGGGGTTAAGGGTTAAGTACCGCTCTGACTTTGTAACACCACTCGAAAGAATACTCGATAGCGGGAATTGACTTTGCGATGCGTTGAGCGCGCCTGGCGACGTCGATGGTTTGCTCTTAATGCTTTTCTTTTCATGACAACCTCCGTTAATACCGCCAACGATGCAATCGAATATCCACATCGTTGTCGCCGATACAAAGTAACAATGAGCCAAGAGTCATACTACGCGCTCGCTGCTCAGTTTAGCAACACTCGCTTAGCTTCTCTGCTATCTACAAACTTAATGTGATTGCTATAAGTATACAAAACCCATATGACATTTTTATGAAAGATTTGTCTACCGATACCCCCTCCCCTCAGCGTTATTGCTAAGCGAGTCATGATGTGGAGCTATATCAGCAAGTTAATGATTTTGGTTGTCGTGCAAAGTTTCTTCATCTAAATGCACTAATGTGTCGTAATAGGCGCGAATATTTTCGACATAGCGTACCGGTTCATCCCCTCGAACATATCCATATTTGGCTGCTTGATAATACTTTCGTTGTTTTAATAATGGCAGGGTTGCTTTCACGTCAAGCCAGCGGTCAGGATCACCGCCTTGTTGCTCGGTTAGCAGTCGTGCATCTTCCAGATGTCCCCAACCAATATTGTAGGCCGCCAAAGCGAACCACTGTCGATCCGGGTTACTGATACGATGTGGGATCCGGGCAAACATTTGCTGAAATAATCTGCCCGCACCACGAATACTTTGTTCAGCATCTAAACGTGAATAAACGTCCAGCTGTTTTGCCGTTTTCTTATCCAACATCATCATACCGCGACCTCCGGTATGAGAGCGCGCAGTAGGTTGCCATTGAGATTCCTGATAGGCGATCGCAGCGAGTAAGCGCCAGTCCATGCCTTCTGCGTGTTTGCGAAACATGGGTTCAAACTGACTCAGTTTTACTTTCGTTGCATTGATAAATCCGCGGTTATCGATGCCGGCGATGCGCACCGTATCGGAATAGTATTTTTGCGTTAACGTTAACAAGGTACCGTCATGATGAGCTTCGCCAAAAAATTCCACTAAAGATGCCAGCAATGCATCGTCTGCGTCCTTGTCCAGCATCCAGGCGATTGGTTGTAATTCCTGAATCGTAAATGCGACATTCACCTGCGGATATGCCTGCTGATTCAAAATCAGGGTATTTGAGTCGACAATGGTAAAATCGATATCCCCTTCACCGACCGCACGCAGCAACTCCTCACTGTCATGGGAATCGCTCTCTTTCCAGCTAAGATTAGGCTCAAGCTTTTGTAATTGTTTCAGGTTTTGCGCATGAGAAGAGTCTTTGACAACCAGCAAATCACCATCAAGTTCATTGATGGATTTTGGCCACTTCCCGCCTTGTCTAAACACTAATTCCTGGGAGACCTGACCATAACTGGGCGTAAAACGATACGTTGCTAATCGCTCTTGGGTGACACTTAACCCCGCCGCGAGAATATCCACCTGCCCTGAATCCAGTTTATCCAACAATTCGCTTAAATTGTTCGCCGGTACCATTTGCAAGGTAACACCGAGGTATTGGCTGTATTTGCGAGCCAATTCAAATTCAAAACCAGCTTCCAGCGATGCCTGATGATAATAGTTTCCTGGCCCCTGTAAAGTCCCAACCCGCAAAGTCTTATGTTCGAGAATTTGTTCTAACGAAGCCGAACGATGCGGTTCATTACAGGCACTGAGGATAAACGCCAACGCGAAGCAAACAAACAGGCGAAGGTGTTGAGCATTAAGGATAAATTTTTTCATAACCATTTTATTGTGTCGCGAATTATGAAAATTTTACAGCACTTTTTCGAATTAGTTCTCATAAAGCGGGTTTTTATCTTATCAAAGGTCATCTTTTCTTCTATAATGCGCAGCAAAATTTACCCTTCAATCTAACCATGGTATTTAGTTTATGGAAATCCTACGCGGCGCTCCGGCGCTATCCGATTTCAGAATAAAAAAACTCCTGGCGCAATGTGCGCAACTGAACCTGCCGGTCACTGACATATACGCAGAGTTCATGCACTTCTCGCACAACCGTGCGGCGTTGACTAAGGACGAATTCAGTAAACTGGAAAAGTTGCTGACTTACGGACCGACCATCGAAGAACATGAGCCGCAAGGCACGCTTTTTCTGGTTACTCCCCGCCCTGGCACCATCTCCCCCTGGTCTTCTAAATCTACCGACATTGCACACAACTGTGGCTTAGATAAAATCATTCGACTTGAACGTGGAATCGCCTATTACGTCGAAGCCTCCACTGAAATGTCGCAACAACAGCAAAACGCCGTCGTTGCTCTGTTTCATGACCGAATGATGGAAGTGGTATTTAGCGATTTTTCACAAGCTGAACAGTTATTCGCGAGTGCTGAACCCGGGCTTCTGGCGTCAGTGGATGTCCTTAACGGCGGTCGCGAGGCGCTGGCTAAAGCCAATGTTGATTTAGGTCTGGCGTTAGCCGACGATGAAATCGACTACTTGGTGGAAAATTTCACCAAACTTGGCCGTAATCCTAACGATATTGAATTGTACATGTTTGCTCAGGCAAACTCGGAACATTGTCGTCATAAAATTTTTAACGCTGACTGGACCATTGATGGCGTTGCTCAGGAAAAATCATTATTTAAGATGATTAAAAATACCTATGAGCAAAACAGCGACTATGTCCTGAGTGCCTATAAAGACAATGCGGCGGTGATGACGGGTTCTGAAGCCGGTCGTTTTTTCGCAAATCCAATAAGCAAAGAATATGAATATACTCAGGAAGATATCCAAATCCTGATGAAGGTGGAAACCCATAACCACCCAACCGCCATTTCACCTTATCCTGGCGCTGCGACCGGTTCTGGTGGTGAAATTCGTGATGAAGGTGCAACGGGTATTGGTTCTAAACCCAAAGCTGGCTTAGTAGGCTTTACCGTATCTAACCTGCGCATCCCAGGTTTTGAACAACCTTGGGAAACCGACTTTGGCAAACCAGGTCGCATCGTATCTGCGCTCGACATTATGACCGAAGGTCCATTGGGTGGCGCAGCATTTAATAACGAATTCGGTCGTCCAAATATTCTCGGTTATTTCCGTACCTACGAAGAACAGGTTCACTCGTTTAATGGTGAAGAAGTCCGTGGTTATCACAAACCCATTATGCTTGCCGGCGGCTTAGGTAACATTCGTGACGAACACGTACAAAAAGGTGAGATTGTCGTAGGTGCTAACCTGATCGCACTCGGTGGTCCGGCGATGAATATTGGTCTGGGAGGCGGTGCCGCCTCTTCAATGGCATCCGGTCAGTCGAATGAAGACTTAGATTTTGCTTCGGTACAGCGCGAAAACCCAGAAATGGAACGTCGCTGTCAGGAAGTGATCGATCGTTGCTGGCAATTGGGTGACGATAACCCGATCTTATTTATTCACGATGTTGGTGCTGGTGGTTTGTCAAACGCATTCCCTGAGCTTGTATCCGATGGTGGCCGTGGTGGTAAGTTTGAACTGCGCAATGTCCCTAACGATGAGCGCAGCATGTCACCATTAGAAATCTGGTGTAATGAATCTCAGGAACGCTATGTATTAGCCGTAGCGCCAGAGCGCATGGATGAATTTAAAGCCATCTGTGAGCGCGAACGAGCTCCATTTGCTGTGGTAGGTTATGCCACAGAAGAAGAGCATCTGACACTGACCGATTCTCACTTTGCTGATGATGCCGATAAAAATACCCCGATTGACCTGTCTTTGGACTTATTATTAGGTAAGCCGCCGAAGATGCATCGCCAGGTGACCAGTAAAACGAAAACCGGTAAAGCCCTTAACCTCGATGGCATCGATTTAAATGATGCGGCCGATCGGATATTAAGCCTGCCAACCGTTGCTGAAAAAACGTTCTTGATCACCATTGGCGATCGTAGCGTTACCGGTATGGTCAATCGTGATCAAATGGTTGGCCCGTGGCAGGTGCCTGTTGCCGATTGCGCCGTAACTGCAGCGGCTTTAGATAGCTATCACGGTGAAGCCATGTCCATGGGTGAGCGCACGCCTGTTGCGTTATTAAACTATGGCGCATCAGCACGCTTAGCCGTAGCGGAATCACTGACCAATATTGCCAGCGCTGACATTGGCGATCTAAATCGCATTAAGCTTTCGGCAAACTGGATGGCCGCAGCTGGTCATCCGGGGGAAGATGCCGGTCTTTACGAAGCGGTAAAAGCCGTAGGTGAAGAGTTATGCCCAGAGCTTGGTTTAACCATTCCGGTTGGTAAAGACTCGATGTCAATGAAAACCCAATGGCAGGACGACGATGGCACAGATAAAGCGGTAACTGCGCCATTATCTTTGGTCATTACGGCCTTTGGTCGAGTGGAAGATATACGTAAAACTGTCACCCCGCAGCTACGCACAGATAAAGGCGATTCGCGCATTGTTGCGATTGACCTTTCTGGTGGTAAAAACCGTCTCGGTGGTTCTTGTCTGGCGCAAGTTTACAAGCAGCTGGGTACACAAACACCGGATGTGGACGAGCCTCAAGTGCTGAAAGGATTTTTTAACGCCATTCAGCAATTAGTGCGTGAAGAGAAGCTTCTGGCTTATCATGATCGCTCCGATGGTGGTTTATTCGCAGCAATTGCGGAAATGGCGTTCGCAGGTCACACCGGTGTTGATATTGATATCAGCAAGCTGGCCGGCGATGATTTAAGTGTTCTGTTTAATGAAGAACTTGGCGCGGTTGTGCAAATCCGTGAAGCGGATGTCGATGCCATTCATGCCATTTTGGCAGAACATGGTATTTTAGAGTATTGCGCAGATATCGGTCGTTTAAATAATGACGATCAGATCCGCTTTAGTCGTGACGGTAATGAAGTACTAACTAACACCCGTACGCACTACCGCACTGTGTGGGCACAAACCACATTCAAAATGCAATCACTACGTGACAATCCGGAGTGTGCTGAGCAAGAGCATATGCTTAAGTTCGACACTGAAGATCCTGGTCTTAACGTAAACTTGACCTTCGATATTAACGAAGACATCGTCGCGTCACACATCGCAGCGGATGCTCAGACGGAAAGTAACCCAAGAGTAGCAATATTGCGTGAGCAAGGGGTTAACTCCCATGTTGAGATGGCCGCCGCATTTGATCGTGCCGGTTTTATCACCGTTGATGTACATATGACCGACGTACTGGCTGGCCGTGTTGATTTAGCCGACTTTAAAGGTTTGGTTGCCTGTGGTGGGTTCTCATACGGTGACGTACTTGGTGCTGGTGAAGGTTGGGCAAAATCCATCTTGTTTAATGATAAAGCCCGTGAGATGTTTAAAACCTTCTTCCACCGTGAAGATACTTTCTCTTTAGGTGTATGTAATGGTTGTCAGATGCTTTCGAATCTTCATGAAATCATCCCTGGCTCCGATGCATGGCCACGATTCGTGCAGAATAAATCTGAGCGTTTTGAAGCACGATTCTCACTGGTAGAAATTCAGCCAAGCCCATCCATCTTCTTTAAAGGTATGGAAGGTTCACATATGCCAATCGCCGTATCTCACGGTGAAGGTCGTGCCGAATTTTCGTCAGAAGAAGCCATTGCCAATGCCAATGATTCTGGCACAGTGGCCATGCGTTATGTCGATAACTATGGCCAGGTGACCGAAACCTATCCTTCGAATCCGAATGGTTCTCCGGATGGTATTACGTCTCTGACGACAACCGACGGACGTGTCACCATTATGATGCCGCATCCAGAACGGGTATTTAGAACCGTGGCAAATTCCTGGCACCCTGATGACTGGCAGGAAGACTCACCTTGGGTTCGCATGTTCCGCAACGCCAGAAAATTTGTCGGCTAACTGCTCTTCGGGGTCGGCCAACTTGCTCTTTGGGGTCGGACACATTTTTAGCTTTCCATAAAAATGGCTCTGACCCCATGATCTGCTGTTTACTCAAACCACTCAGCAATTAAACGTTTTTCCTGATTGCTGAGTGGCGAATTTCCCAAATTCGTTAAACAGCAGCCTGCTCTTACACTCCCGCTCCGCCAACTTGCTCTTCGACAGGCCATTGGGGTCAGATCTTGAATTGCGCAGAAAGTGCGAAATTCAAGATCTGACCCCAGTACCTCACAGACGGCGGATATCTCGGCAAGCAGGCTTTTTCTGAATGCTGCTGTCTGCAGTCTGTTCTAACCTATACTTACCCAAGCACCTAAATACTGAGCGGGGGAGCTCATGTTACGACGTCAATTCTTAAACCGTCTGGGCCTTGGTCTGGGCGCAAGCTTTCTTGCCACAAAACAAGCCTTAGCTTTTGCCTCTGCCAGTAGCAAAGACAGCAGCGGATTTCCCAGCTCAGAGCCGATATCGCCGGCAGACTGGAAAGCGCTCAGAGACTTATTCCCTTTGACCCGGGATTACATTCAACTCGCAACTTTCCTGCTCGCCTCGCATCCAAAACCGGTTGCGGACGCCATTAATTATCATCGTAAAGCCCTTGATGAGAATCCTGCGGATTATTGGCATAGCCAATATCTGACCATAGATGGTGATATCGCCAAATCCGCGGCCGATTACATGGGCGGCGATCCGAAATGCATAGCTCTAACCGATAGCACGACTATGGGCCTCGGTCTGGTTTACAGCGGCTTGTTATTAAAACCAGACGAAGAAATCCTCCATACCACCCATGATCATTATTCTACTGATATGTCGCTTGCCCACCGCGCCAAAAGAACCGGTGCCAAAGTGCGACAAATCGATCTTTATGAAAACGCCTGGGAAGTCAGTGTTGATGATGTCTGCACACGCTTAAAATCATCGATACAACCACAAACCCGAGTATTTGCTTGTACCTGGGTACATTCATCCACCGGAGTAAAACTACCAGTAAGCGCTATGGCTGATGTAATTAAAGACATTAACAAAAGCCGGGGGGAAGATGAGCAAATCCTGTTTTGTGTTGATGGTGTGCATGGCTTTGGCATTGAGGATCAGGACGTCAGCAAACTTGGTTGTGATTTCTTTATCGCCGGCACCCATAAATGGATATTTGGCCCAAGAGGCACGGGGGTGATATGGGGAACGGAGCAAGCCTGGCAGCGCAGCGAAGTGGTGATACCAAGTTTCAGTGCCTCTTACGATGTCTGGCTCGGTAATCTGAGTCAGGATAAGGTACCAGTTGGCGAACATATGACGCCTGGCGGTTTCCATTCCTTTGAACATCGCTGGGCATTACCTGAGGCCTTCAAGCTGCATCAGCAACTTGGTAAAGCAAATGTTCAGCAGCGTATCCATCAGCTCAATACGCAAACCAAAGAAGGTTTGGCAAAAATGTCCCATGTAAAACTTCACACACCGATGGCGACGGAGATTTCTTCCGGCTTAGTGTGTTTCGAAGTAGATGGTATGCACCCGGAAGAGGTGGTGAAAACCTTACATGGAAAAGGGGTGATTATGAGTAATACGCCCTATCGTAAAACCTACGCCCGGTTTGCGCCGTCGCTGATAAACAATGAACAGGAAATCGATAAGGCCCTCGCTGAGGTAAGTTCGTTAGGCTAACGTATTATTTTTCAATACTACCTTTTTTGAGCAAAAAGGCTTTTTCAACTATTTTAAAAGTCACTTTCGGTGGGCGGACTAGTTTACAGTGAACCAAGACAAGACCAATGAAGAGCAATTAGAACGAGTATATTCCAATGGCTCCGAGTATGAAATTCATAAAAATTTTATTGTCGCCCGATTCGCTGAAGGGATCGATCATGGTTTAAAAGAAGCAACATTTGTCAGGCAACTATTGGCGGATAAATTTCAAGGGCCTTTTGGGTTCATCGCCGACCGTCGCAATAGTTATTCGATACACCCTGAATACATCGAAGGTGTCTTTGAAGATTTTGATAACTTTAAATGTATCGCCTGGGTAACTTATGCATCACCTATTAAAACCGAGGCGAGTAAACACGTCGCAGCCTACTTCCCTAATGATGTGCTGCGAGGTTTTTTCGACACCCTACCCGAAGCGACTTATTGGGTAACTACGCAGATTAATCAATACACAAATTTACGGTCTGGTTAAACCATGAATTCGGTGACATCGAAAAACGCTGTTTACAAGCTTTACGATAGCTACGTAGAGGCGACATATTTTGAAGGAAGTGATCCTGGAATTGATGAAGCCGTGTTTATTTATCAGTTTTTATCCAAACACTATAAAAGCAATTTTGGTTGGATATCAAACCGAATTAATAGCTATTCTAGTCATCAAATTTTTGTAAAGGCGCTACTTGAAGATTTCAGTAACTTCAAGTGCGTTGCCTGGGTAACCTATCATGATGATTTAAAAAAGCGAATCAGCCCCATGCCCGGCTTTGTTCCGGGTCGGGTTATGAGCAAACAGTTTGACAATTTAGACCAAGCCATAAACTGGGTTCAACAAGTACTCGAAGATTTAAACAACGAGCGTTAATTGACCAAGCTTTTTTACTTAGCCGTCTCTAAGGCTCCGGCTACCGGAGCAGGTACGATTTTCACCCATTGACTGGCAATTAACGAACATAGCGCTATGGCCGCACCACTGTAGAATACCCAGGCAGGCTCCACCAGCCATAACAAACCAAATGAGGCGGGGATCACCACAGCAGCAATATGATTTATGGTGAAACTCACGCCGGCATTAGAGGCGATATCAGCGGGATCAGCAATCTTTTGGAAATAGGTTTTTATCGCGATAGCCATGGCAAAAAAGATATGGTCAATCACATATAAGCCGGCGGCAACATAGGCATTTTCCACCAGACCATAGCCGGTAAAAACGATAATCAGGCCAATGTATTCGAGGGTCAATGCTTTGCGCTCTCCAACCTCACCAATCCACTTGCCAACTTTCGGAGCGATATAAATATTCAGCAAATGATTGACCATATATAACAGGGTAATATCGGCAACCGAATAGCCAAATTTTTCGACCATCATAAACCCTGCAAACACCACAAATATCTGGCGTCGCGCACCGCTTAAAAACGTTAACAAATAATAGAGAGAATAACGTTTTCTCAACACAATATGTTTGTGTTGGCTGACTTTAACTGGAAATAATGGCATGTATAACCACAACCAGGCCGTCAGCGCCAGGCCCAGACCACCGAGGATCAGGTAGGCTGTTGCAAATGGCATAGAAAAGTATTCAAACGCCACATAAATAAACCCATAGACAACCAATGCTGCGACAGACTTAACCGATAATAGTTTACCCAACTTTGCCGGTGCTTCTTCTTTGCTAAACCACTGCAGGCTCAACGATTGATTCACGGTCTCGAAGTAATGAAAGCCAATCGACATAAGTACGGTTGTAGCATACAAACCATATTCGTAGGGAAAAAAACCGGTGATCGCAACCCCCACCGTTAACAGACACAATGACACCAGTGCAAAATGCTGTTCTTTAATCACCAACAACAGAAATACCGCGGTAAATGCCAGAAAACCGGGGATCTCTCGCAAGGACTGTAACATGCCGATTTCGGCACCGGTAAAGCCCGCCGCTTCAATGGTAAAGTTATTTAACAGAGCCTGCCAGCCGGAAAAGCTTAAGGTCATAATGATCGAAGACATTACTAAAAAAACAAAAGGTGTGCGCCAGGTGGAAGATTCAGGCAGGGTCATATCGGTTACATAAGTCTATGGAAGCAAAGAGATAAGAGTATCAGGAAACCGCGGTTAATGAAATTTGCACAAGCAATTATTGTTCACCAATTCAGTAATCGGTATGCTTAAGCCTATAGTTAAAAAAGGTAAAAACAAAAGAGTCCATTATGAAAGACCACGCCAATGTCCCGCTAACCGATTACGTCGAATATCCGCCAGCGGAAATGCTGACACGTTCACAACAGTTTTATGATGAGATCAAACGTCGCCATTCGATTCGTAAGTTTAGCGAACGAGCGGTTGATAAGGCAGTCATCGAGAATTGCATAAAAGCTGCGGGTCGGGCACCGAGTGGCGCCAACCATCAGCCCTGGCATTTTGTTGCCATCGAATCTGCTGAGGTAAAGCGTCAGATTCGTGAACAGGCGGAAGCTTTAGAGCAGAGTTTTTATCAAGGCAGAGCCGGTGATGAATGGCTCGATGCATTAAAGCCGTTAGGGACCGACTCGCAAAAACCTTACCTCGAGCATGCCCCTTGGTTAATCGCGGTATTTAGCCAGAAAAAAGGTGGCATTAACGCTGACGACAAGAATACCAACTACTATGTGCATGAATCTGTCGGCTTGGCGACCGGCTTTTTGTTAAACGCTCTGCACCACAGTGGATTAGTCACCTTAACCCACACCCCAAAGCCCATGTCGTTTTTAAGTAAGGTCTGTCAAAGGGATGATAATGAACGCCCATATATGTTGATTATTGCCGGCTATCCAGCGGACGATGCTACGGTTCCAGAACATGCGCTGGTGAAGAAAAGTATCGATGATATCGCGACGTTCCTATAATACCAAGCCTCGCTGAACAATGATCAATAATGAATGTAGATTGGTATGATCAAGCACTTTCGATGTTCTCTTTGTCAACGTGAATGACTAACTCAGGAAAAAACGCCGCGAAGGTTGCTTGGTAAATATGGTAATTTTCCTTTATGGGTTCAATGGCCCGGTGCAGCGGGTTTGCAAATCGCATACGCATACCAATCCCGTTTAAAGCCCTATCAATATTACTGAGTTCCTGATAGCCAGAGAGCCAATCCTGACTCGTCATTCTCTGAACCATCAGCTGCATCCTCTCGGGCATCAAATCAATCCGGGTTAACAACTGCTGATACCTTTGGCTGCGAAATTCAAAAAAAGATTGGTCACAGTAATCCTGCCAATGCAATGCCAGAAAATGATCAAACACGACATCAGCTATGATGCCAGAGTAACGGCGCATTTCTTTTGGTAAATGGCCCTTAAGTTCGCGCACCAGTACGTGATTATCGGTAAATCGGTCAATACTGCGATGATTATGGATACCCAGCTGCACAGGCCTGGGTAATTGTCGAATATCGAGGCCCTGACAAAAATCCCCCATCAGGTTTCCCGTTAACGAGTCGCTGTTGTTTTGCGCCAGAAATAGATGAGCCAAATAATTCATTGATAAAACACGATTTAATTAAGCTAAAACCTATAACCTAAAACCTAAAACCTATGGTTTTTTGCAATCGATTATGTCCGACAATCGAAGTTATGCTTGATTCTCGGGTATCGATTAGCTCAAACCCCTGGCGCAGATATAACTGCTCGGCACGCGGGTTACTGTGCGCTACATCGAGGGTGACGGATTGGTAGCCTTTGTCTCTGGCCTGCCGGTGAACAAATTCTATAAGCTGTTGCCCTATCCCTTTACCACGTAATGTTGCATCAACACCAAGGTGAGCGAGATACAAGGTATTTTTCGCCGGTTTTGGACAAATTCGTTCAAATGCCAGGCCGCGTTTGGCAGCAAGAGGAAAACGCAAACGGCAATAGCTCAGCATATCCAGAATACAGCCAATTTCCATTGTCAATAATTGCTGGCGGTCAAAACAGGCCACTGAGCCAACAATGTTGCCATCCATTAATGCGACATAATGGTTTTGATAACCAAATTGGCTGCGTCCCTTGACGACGCTGTATTGAAGAAAACCCTCGCCGTCACCAAACACATAATCAAAAGCTACGGGGCCAGAGCTATAAATAAGCGAAGCTAATATTTCACTTTGCTCAGCGATTAAAGATGGGTTTGCATGGACAATAGTTACTTCAGACATTAATTAACTACCTGGACAAGAATGACGTTATAGCAATCACGTTAAGTTTGTGCACAACTCAGAGTTAGCAATAATTTAATGTAATTGGTATTAGCTTAAATCCAGTTCGATATCTGTACAACCTTTAACGCAGAAGATCTTGGCGACAGAATCATCTTTTGATGCCAGAAATTGCAGCGATTGCTGGCAATCTGGGCATTTTGCAGGTTTGCCCAATAAAACGCGTTTTATCAGGGCTTTTTGGTCATTGTAAGATTTGGCGGTTTGCTTATTTAATTGCTTTATTTGTTGCAGATCCATTCCATACTACTCGGGTGTTATTCTGGGCTCTGGGGCGGACAATACCAGCCATCATAAATACCATCAAACTTTCTCGCATGGGTTTCTAACAACATTTGATACCCCATAATGTTATCGTAACTTGCCGGCATTTCCGGATATGCGGTAATTTCCCAGGGGTGTTCAGGGTTATCAAGATACGGACAAAAGGACAGTTTTTGGTTATTTTCGAGCAATATTTTCCCAAATTTAAGAGCCTTCTCCTGACTCGGAAAAATCACTGAAAACTGTATTTCTCGGGGGTTTGCCAAGTCATCTCCCGTTTGCAGCATATGCCAAAGCATGTTGCCATTGGAGTCTGATGGAAACTTAGAAAGATCTCTAGCCACGGTTCACCTTAAAATGAATCTTATATGAAATAACATGTTAGATAATTTAATCACCCTAACTTATCTAGCTTAGCAAGGCTTGTCAGTTTTCGAAACTCGTTTCAGAGTAAATTTTTCGCCGCTGACTACATGCTCATAGGTAAATTGTTGCGGGGTTAACGTCAGTACCCGATAGGCGTGATAATTCTCTGCATCAGCACGATCGGCAAGGTATTCCTTTTCATGTTCGACCTCACCGGTGGTAATGGTAAAGTGAATATCACCAACCAAGCCCCAATCACCGACTTCACTTATTTGTGACAGCAATTTTCCTTCCAGATTATATGTGTAAAAAGTGAATACGAAGTGCCCATCCTCGGTTAATTCGGCAATTTCACTAAATTGCTCTGCACCTAAATTTTCACTTCGATGCCAGGTTCCGACAAGTTGTTGACGTTGATACACGCGAGCTTCCAAACATTAGACGAATATTTAATATCCTCATACTTTAACAAAATTTTCAGCATCTTATCGTCAAAAAACTGCCATTGACGCGTTTTCAGTTGATTTAGCGGTGCTAACCCAGTTTAATCAGGTCTAAACTAATAAAAACGGGTTTAACTATCACGCTTATGTTCAAATCAAGGCAACTTATCTGTGCTCTGTTATCACTGGCTTTATCCGCCAGTTTTGTCGTTCAGGGCGAACAAAGACCATTGTCGGTTACCGACATTATGAAATTTCGCAGCATTGATAATGCACAGCTTTCCAATAATGGCAAATGGTTAGCCTATGCGGCACAGCCAGACCGAGGAGATAGCACGTATTACGTGCAAGCGGTTGCTAGCGATACACGCTATCAGGTAGAACGGGGCAGCTCAGGCTATTTTAGTGACGATTCTAAGTATATCGCCATCAGCCAAAAGCCAGCCTTGCTGACACAGGAAAAAGCCAGTAAGAAAGCCCGTAAAGATCTGAAAAATGAACTGACGGTGATTAATCTGGTCACTGGTGAAAAACACCATTTGCTCAATGTCGAAGATTTTCAACTGCATGCCAGTGGTCCCTGGTTGGCCTTCTCTCAAACTCTAAAAAAGAAAGAAGAGAAGAAAGAAGAGAGAGACGCGGAAGCTGAAGAAAACAAAAGCGACGGTAAACAGGATTACCTGGCCCTGGATATCGATAGTGATAACGATAAAGAAACGCCGGCAAAATCTGCTGAAAGTGCAGAACAAAAGCCAGCCGATGAAGAAGCGCCTGAGCTTTTCAATAAGAAGCAGATTAATAAGTCGTTAACCCTGGTAAATCTTAGCAATGGCGAGCAACGGGTTATTGAACACGTTGATCAATTCAAGTTTTCACCTGAACTTGCCGTTATCGCATATAGCCTTTCCAACAAAGATGGCAAGGATAATGGATTGCAATTGCTTGAGCTGGGTGCAGCAGACGCCAAGGCCGTTGTTGTCAAAGAAAATGCCAGTTTCACCCAACTAAGCTGGAACGAAGAAGGCGATACCCTGGCTTATTTACAAGGTGACTTTAGCGAAAAAGCCGAACGTCGTTCGCATCAACTGGCTTTACTTGATGCCAAAAAAGGCAAAGTAAAAACCGTTAAACTTGATAAAAATGTTCCTGATTTAACCTCACCATATATTCCTTCGGTCAGTAAACTTGTCTGGAGTCTGGATGATGAGCGCCTGTTCTTTGGCTTTAAATCATTAACCGAAGAAAAGCCTGAAATGGCAAAGATTGAATCGGAAGATGACCTGTACGATATCGAACGTTTAACCGGCGAGCGCGGCCTTCAGGTTTGGCACGGTGAAGACCCGTTGATTAAAACCAACGAGAAGTTTCAGTATAACCGCGATAAAAAACACAGTTATCAGGCGGTTTACCATGTAGGCAAAAACAAAGTAGTGCCTTTGGCTAGCAAAGATATGCCGTATATTCGTGCATCTGCCAATGAACAAGCGGTGATTGCCAGCAGTGATTTAAATTATCGTAAGTTGCGCACCTGGGAAGGATTTTTCAGCGATTTTTATTTAGTCGACCTTGATGACGGTGAAGCAAAACTTATCAAACAAAAGCTGAGTTCATACAATGATATGAAAGTCAGTGAATCCGGTCGTTATGTGGCTTATTACGACCAGGGTCACATCTGGGTTTGGGATAGCCGCAAAGACCGTCATCAAAATATCAGTGAAGGTATGCAAGTCAGTTTTGCTGATGAAGATCACGATTACCCGTCTAAGGTGCCAGGATATGGTATTGCCGGTTGGGTGGAAGATGATGAAGGCTTTTTCGCATATGACAAATTTGATATCTGGTTTTTCTCAGCTGATGGCGATGATAAAAACTGTTTAACCTGTGACATGGGCCGTGTTGAAAAGCGTCAGTTTCGCATTAATATCGAAGACCAAGACCACGATTTCTTCGATGAAGAACAAACGCTTTTACTTACCAGCTATAACGACGATAAGAAAAACTTTGGTTTTTATCAGCTAAACCTTGAATCGACAGCGTTGACCAAGCTGGTAGAAGAAGACAAGAAGTTCGAATACCTGGCAACGGCCAAAGATGCGGATGCAATTTTATATACCCGCGAAGATTTCAATGAATTCCCAGACCTTTGGGTTACCCAACCCGATTTTTCCGATGCCCGAAAGCTCACCGACGTGAACCCGCAAAAAGACGAGTTTTTATGGGGTGATGCACAGCTAGTAGAGTGGACATCAACCATGGGTGAGCCGCACCAAGGGGTACTAATAAAGCCTGCCAATTACGTGGAAGGACAATCCTACCCAGTACTGGTGTATTACTATCGATTGTTCTCACAGCGCCTTTATGAATTCAATGCGATGAACGTCAATCATAGACCCAATTTTCCATTTTATTCATCAAATGGTTACGCAATTTTCTTACCGGATGTGCATTTTGAAATCGGCAGCGTTGGTCAATCTACCAACAAGTCCATTTTGCCGGGTATTCAAAAGATTATTGATATGGGTGTCGCTGATAAAGATGCCATTGGTCTGCATGGCCATAGCTGGAGTGGTTATCAAACCCTGTTTTCAATCACTGAAACTGACATGTTTGCCGCAGCTGTCTCTGGCGCACCGGTATCGAATATGACCAGTGCTTATTCCGGCATTCGCTTAGGCACCGGCCTTGCCCGTCAATTCCAGTATGAAAAAGGACAAAGTCGTATTGGCGCCAGCATGTTTGAACGTCGGGATTTGTATATTGAAAACTCACCAGTATTTTTCGCGGAACGTATTAACACCCCACTGCTAATGCAGTTTGGTGATATCGACGATGCCGTACCGTGGCAACAAGGTGTTGAAATGTATCTGGCGATGCGCCGTCTGGGTAAAGAGGTGATATTCTTGCAGTACGAAGGTGAACCCCATCACCTGAAGAAATATCCGAACAAAGTGGATTACACCATTAAAATGAAGCAATACTTTGATCATTACCTTAAAGGCGCGCCAGCCCCTGAATGGATGACGAAAGGCGAAGCTTACAGCGAGTAATCACCAATAATGTTGAAAAAGCGGCTTTAGGGCCGTTTTTTTTATGATTGTGATTCGTCGTCAACAACCATTTTAATGTCACTAAACCCCATGCGAGCAAATTCTTTCTGGCGGAAATCTTTGACCGCCGACTTGCCTTTTGATGTTATGCGAACCTGCTCTTCCATGGCTAAAAACCCCGAGATATCGATATTCTCAGCAGCTGCTGCAGCCTCATAGATATCATGATGACGAGAGTAGGAAAATGGCAGTTCCTTGCGATCACCTTTATAGACATAGGTTAATTTTCTGGGCATCGTAATTCCTTAATCTTCAGCGGATTTTCATTATAGCGATGAAAATCCTTTACAGGTGACAATTGCGAACAAAATTCTCACAGGGTGTGAGATGCGAGCAGGGCTGCATCTGCTGACAAATCACTGCCCTTTCTTCATTCTGAATTCTGAGCACTGAATATATGCTGGACTTTAGCTTAGGCGCTGTTGTAGCCAGTTGGAAATATCTCTTACCTGCGGTGCGCAGACGGAATGTGGCATTGGGTACGTATGATATTCTGGATGAAAACCTAAAGTTTCCAATACCGATTTTGCCTGAGTCCCAAGTACTGGATTTACCACAGGATCCTGACTACCATGCATGATGCAAATATCGATATTACGATTAGCATCCGTTAACTCAATAGAATCTTTGGTCGCAAAATAAGTCGACATGGTCAGCAAACCGCCCAACGCTTGGGGGTATGTTAATGCGGCCTGATAGGCAACAGCACCACCTTGTGAAAAGCCCGCCAGTATAATGCGTTCTGCAGGAATTCCCGATGCGATCTGCTCGTCAATTAACCTCTGAACCGCGTTTGCCGACTGGGTTAATTGCGCAACATCAACTTTGCGTTCTACGCTCATATCCAAAATGTCATACCAGGCCGGCATGACCATGCCACCGTTGATGGTTACGGGCATTTTAGGCGAATGGGGGAATATAAAACGAACCGATAGAGACTGAGGTAAACGAAGTTCCGGCACAATAGGTTCAAAATCATGACCATCAGCACCAAGGCCATGTAACCAGATAACACAGGCTGTTGCCGCTTGGTTCGGTTCAACGTGTATTGTTTGTAGAGTTAAATCGCTCATTATCTATATATTCCAACGTAAAAAAACGTCGGCAATACTAACATCTATACAGCTTTTGGAGAAAGATTAATTGGGCCAGGCTGGTATTTGTTCGAACATAACAATGTTAACAATAAAACCTGGTTCACGATAAAAACCTGGTTCACGATAAAAACCTGACCCACAACAGAACTGACTGCCTGGCTATTTTTTCAAAACTTTAATCGAACCGTTGACACTTTCCAGTTCAACGTCGGAACTTGCATCACCAAACTTGCCCGATAAATCCGTACCATAGTACTTACCTTTTTCACCGGTTAAGCCAAAATCCGTGCGAATTGAGCCATTGCCGGTACTCGCTTCTATTCGAGCGCCGAAGTCAGCCGGTAAATAAAGGCGAATACCACCATTGACCGTTTCAACTTCGATGTCCAGGTTTTTAGCATCGTCTGCAAACGTTAACTCAATACCGCCGTTCACCGCCTCAACATCAACATTGGACGCTAAGCCAGAAGCTTCGATAGAACCATTGACCATATCGGCATGTAATTCGCCACGCACGCCCTCCACAGTTAATGCACCATTTACCAAATCGATTTCTTTCAGATCCATCGTTTCAGGCACTTTGATGACGTATTTTACGCTGCCAGAGCCATTGCTATTGCCCCAACCACCTCGTTCTTTATAGTCAGTCTCAATACTTATTCGATCGCCACTTTGATGCATTTTCACTTCAACATTCTGTAAATCGTCTTCATCATCCGCAGTAATAATTGCTGTTACGGCAACCTGATTTTGATCCCAGGCGTTAATTTCAACGTTGCCATTAACGTTGTCGACTAAAAGCTCACCTTTGCCGCTCAAATCGAAGCTTTTCTCAACGGTTTTATCGACGTCGGCCTGCGCCTGAAAGGTGATTAAACTTGCTAACGCCAGGCTCAGCAAAGATAGATTTTTCATTGTTTTGTCCTTTTCCAAAATACGATTGAAATGAATTACTTGGTTATGTTGTAGAGTATGATGCCGCAACATCAGAAAAGGTTTAAACCGATTTATATTTTTATTAACAATGTCTTTGGCGTTATCATTAACGTCTAACAAGCTAATGGATCTCTAACATGTTAAATGTGCAGTTATTGCTAACCGGCAATGAGTTAATGGCCGGTGATATTGTCGATACCAATTCGGTTTTCATCGCTCAGCACCTGAAAGACCTGGGGGTTGAAGTCACGAAAAAAGTAACCGTCGGTGATTCGATACACTTGTTAGTTGAACAAATATCCACACTATCAAGCGATGCCGATGTATTAATTATCAATGGTGGCCTTGGCCCGACAGTCGATGACCTCACCGCGGAGGCGCTCGCCAGAGCAGCAGGTGTCGAACTTGAACAACATCCTCAGGCTCTGCAGGAGTTGCAGGCGTGGTGCGAACGACGCCAATATCCTTTAACGGAACCAAACCGTAAACAAGCCATACTTCCGATTGGCTGCGATATCGTCAGCAATCCAATTGGCAGTGCCCCAGGATTTTCGTTAACGCTGAACGATTGTCTGGTGATCTGCACTCCAGGTGTTCCCCGGGAAATGCAGCAGATGCTAAAGGCGAGTATTCTGCCTATTATCGAAGACAAAATGCCTGCAGATATGAATAACAAGACTCACAAATTAAAAGTCTTTGGTATCGGTGAGTCAGGTTTACAAAAGATCATCAATGAACAACTCAGTGATTGGCCGGAACACATTGAACTGGGATTTCGAGCCAGCCAGCCCTTGCTGGAAATCAAACTAACCGCCCATTACCTTTCTCACCATGATGATTTACAGCGTTGGACCGATAAGTTAAAACAGCTTTTTTCGCATCATATTGTTTGTGAGGGCGAAAACGACTTACCAACGACTCTGGTCGATATTTTAAAGGCGCAAAATAAAACCCTGACGATGGCGGAATCGTGCACCGGCGGGCTGATTGCTGCATCGATAACCTCGGTACCGGGATCTTCCGCCGTATTTGAAGCTGGCTACACCACCTATTCCAATCGCATCAAACACAAACTCTTAGGTGTCAGTGCAGATGACTTGCAAAAAGAGGGGGCGGTGAGTGAAACCGTAGTAAAGCAAATGCTAATTGGCGCACTCAAGGCCGCCGATGCCGATGTTGGTGTCAGTGTGTCCGGCATTGCCGGCCCCGATGGTGGCAGTGATGAGAAACCCGTGGGCACCGTATGGCTTGCCTGGGGCGATAAATCGGTACAGCATACTCAGCAATTATACTTCCCGGGTCCGAGACGGTTCTTCCAGAATTATATTGCTTATGCCGGGCTTGATTTAGTGCGACGTTTCTTACTCGGTTACCGTGAAACACCGCGCTATGTGATTGAACGACAACGAAAACACTAGCACTTAAATTGACTAAATATTGGTGATATTTGCTAACATTTGACTACTTCGAGATTGAGGGAACGCTGATAACTAACCGCAATCCTTTGTAATTGTTGATATTTAAAAACTGGCAAGGGCTTTGCTATGTAAATGATAACGTAGCAATTCTGAACCTAGATGGTCAGAGTGAAAATAACAAATTGTGGCGTTATCGCCATCATCCATTTTAGGAGTGACACATGAAAAAGTTGATGTTAGCTAGTGTAATCGGTTCCCTATGCTTGCTTGGTACCGCGAATGCGCACGAAGACAAGGAGCATGTAACCTTCAATTCTGACCATTGTTCGATCAATATGAATTATGGTGTCATTGTTGAAAATGACACGATTCGCTTTTTGGATGATGACAACACCATAGTGCAAATCAACAACCAAAAAGACTTATTTGTTCAGGGTAAACAAATTGATCTTTCCGACGACCAACAGACATTAGTCACCCAATACGCAGCAGGCGTCAATCAGAAAATTCCTAAGGTGGTTAATATTGCCCTGGATGCGGTAGAAATCGCCTTTTCGGCGTTATCTCACGTAGCCACAGGTTTGACTGGCGAGGACAGCGACTCAACCGAATCGCTGAATCAATCATTTGCAAAAATCAAAGAAAAAGTCAGCACACGTTTTCGTGCCGAAGACGGTTCTGTCTATCTGGCAGAGCAGGACTTTGATGAGTTAGATCAGTTTATTGAAGACGAATTAGAAGGCGAAATTGAAGATCTGGTGTCTAATTCGGTCGGTGATATTTTAATAGCCGTAGGTCAGGCAATGAATGATGAAGAAGGTGATTTTGAGCAAAAAATGGAAGCGTTTGGCGAACGCATGGAGCGCATGGGCGAAGAAATCGAAGTCGCCGTTGAAGGTCAGGCTGAAGTATTGGAAGCACAAGCTGAAACCTTATGCGCAGACTTACACGATTTAAACGAGCTCGAAGACGAGTTAACCGGCAATGTCGATGAGCTCGCGGATTTTGATTTGATTCAGGTTACCGAATAAATTGAGCTCACAATCGAATTAGGGAAACCCATGGTTTCCCCTTTATCCGTTAATGCTTACATGTTTGAATCGTATATGGCGCAATAATCCTTATCCTAGACCTGATATCAGCTTCTGGGATCGGTAAGTTTTACATCTTCTCTGCTGTCGTGTTGCTGGTGAAAACCGATTAGTTGCGGATACGGGGCAAAATCGACCAGCTCACGAAACAACGCCCAGTCCACCAGACAGTAAAGACAAATGGCCGGGTAATTCCATCGAGCGTAAAGTCCTTGTTCAACCTGTTGTTCTAATACCGCAAATAGTTTGGTCAATCGTTCTCTTTGCAGGTTAAAAAACAATCCATCTTGGGAAGGGTCGATGCCACTACGCATCAGCAACAAAATTTCCACCAAAGAATCACTGGCAGCATCAATTAGCGTCAATTGATTTTCCTGCTGCCAGGTTAATGGTTCAAGTTCAAATTTTTCAGTTAAATAGCGAAAAACCACTCTTGAATCATAAATATGCTGATCACCATCAACGACAAACGGGACTTTCAATGTAGGGTTGTGGTAAGTCAGTAACTCCCTACCTTTTGCGTCAAAAATATCAATATCATGAAAGGTTAATGCATTATTTAAGTTAGCCGTTGCCAGCAATCGGGTGCGGCGTACAAATGGAGATGTGGTTGAACCGTATAAATCCATGGGTAAAATCCTCAATCGTATTTATCTCCACATCATTGCATCGATTGTTCAAACAGAAAAGGTGAAATCGGTTAAAATAAACGTTTTATTGCCGCATCATTTTTGGAGCGAAGATGTTGAGTCGTTATGTCGCCTATCTAATTGTGAGTCTATTTATCAGTTTTTCCCTATCGGTTATCGCCGACGAACAAAGCCAGGAAGCACAAAAGCGGGCAAAGTTCTTTGCCAATGCAAACTTACAGGAAAAAGCGCCGGCGGCGTTTGCCCTGCAACCTCAGGCTCGGGATTTTTTAAATAACGTAAGTGCTAAAAGCTTCCAGCAGGCCGATAAATTGGTGGAAGCGATCCTTGCAGATAGTGAACTAAAACAAGCTCTGGCAAAATGGCCCGAGTTATCAATCACTCAACAACTCCCTTATTTGCGCAAAATTTTCGCTCTCGAATGTGAGGTGATGGCAATCGAACCACCGACCCTGTTAATCGATACCAACACCTATCCAAATCGCGCGGTTAATTTTGTCTTTAACACGGAATTTACAGGAAATATTGTCGATACCGGCACCGTATACCTAAATCCGGAAAAATTAACAGAACAACCGCATTATGGACCTTTAGCTTTTATCATTCATGAAACCCGCCACTCATATCAATATCAGCTGGCGCAACGAAACCAGCCTGATGTCATTTCTCAAGCCTATAAGCATGCATTTATCGCGCAAAAACAGCTTTCAGGATTCTCATTTAGTGATTTTTTAACGCTAAATAATGAATATGAAGCATTTCTGTTTGGCAATTATGTCGTTGGAAGACTGACGAATTGGCAGGTAGATATACTAAACATGGGGACCTATGCAAGCCAGTTTGACGAACAAGGACAGCTAAAAATAGATTTACCGAAGATGGCAACGTCGTTGTCTGAGAATGAATCTCTGCTTCCTCACTATAACAAGGCTGCTGAAGCACAATATCTGGAAAGATAACGATTTATCACCCAACTGAGCTAAAGATGGCAAACCAATTAATGGTCGCTCAGGTTATCCCTGAGTGACCATTAAACCTTGACTGTAGCGTTTTATCTTAGCGTGACAGTTATCTAGCCCTAATTGCTCCTGAAACGGTACATATAACATGCCTTCATAGTTCATTTTCAAATATTGGAAGGTAAGCGAAAACGCTTCTTCGAAGCAGCTTTTTGGCTTCAAATCATAACCAGTTGCTAACAATGCAGCGTTTTTGCCTTTAAGGCGACGGCCCTTTTCTTTATGTTCATCCAATAAATCGGTAATCCGATCGAAAAACAATTTCAATTGCGCACTTGGTCCATACCAATACACAGGGGATGCAAAAATTATTCGCTGGTAATTTAGCAGTTCATCAATCAAGGCGATAAAATCATCATCCTGATTATGGTTCTCATAATTATAGGGACGAATTTCGAAGTCGTTAATATTGAGAATAGACGCACCGATTTCGGAGCTTACCTTATCTGCAAGAATCGCTGTGTTTCCCCTACTTCTGCTACTTGCCATAAGAATAATAGTATTGCAGTTTTCCATCATAACGTCCCCTCAATCAATAACGATTTCTTTGCGCTGGAATATCGCTAAGATATTCAACAAATTCCACTTCATAACCACTTGGGTCAATAAAATAGACATTTTTACGAAACGGATTGTCGGCGCCGGGTTTTGCGACCTCAAAGCCCGCATTGGCGAGACGACTGATTAGTGCGGATAAATTTACGGTAACAAAGGCAAAGTGGGCTAATCCGAGGCGATTGGATGTTAAATCTCGGTTATCGCCCTGACCATTATCATTAAAGGTTAAGTATTGATAATCATCGCCGAAATGAATCCAGTTTCTTGCAGTGCCATACCAGGTGTCATTATCACCACCTCGTACTGTCCAATTGGGGAAAGCAGCTTGATAGAAAGCTAATGTGGAAGGTAAATCTTTGACGACTAGGTTTATATGTTCGAGATGTAGCATGGCATGCTCCTTATGTTGTCATCCAATAGCTTTCTTTAACTTTGGACTTTTCTAATGGAATGACGCCATGCTAAAACCTCAACTAACGTTGAGGTAAAGCGTTGATTTCATTTTTCTAACCCATGAATTTTCCCATCCACGAACCATAGGCGGGTGGATTTCGCAATAAAGAAGCAAGTAACCAACTGAAAATTAGGCCTTTAATTTTTATGCGTGGTTTTGTATATTGTCGCAATGTTGTTGGCTTGGAAGAGCCAGTTGTTATTTATTAGGGATGATTATGAAGTATTTGAAGTTTCTCTTATTAGTACCTTTGCTAATGCTTACCACCGCTTGCCTCACGACGTCTACACCTGAGGTTTCCATGGGGCAAACCCGGTTTCAAAATCCAGAGGTCAATTCTAAGCCTTTCAATGTAAAAGTGAATATCAGTACTGCCTCGAGAAGTGTGGTGGTGCTGTCAGATCTACAATCTGATTTACTGTCGCGCCGCGAACAGGCTGATAATGATGATTGCCCCTCATGCTACGAACCAACTGCTGTTACTAATGAAAATAATGTAGAAGGTGATTTACGTATTGAAGGTTCAGTGAGTGCAGGCAAAGGTTTTGAGGTCACAGTAAGTGGCGTAGACAGTAACAAAGTATCTCTCAAGTATCAGTTTTATGGTGCCCACGAAGATCAATCGGACACAGGCAATATATCGCAAGCTATCGCTATCGGCTATGAATCTTTTGAAGATTCAAATTCACACATCACTTGGAAAACCGAAACCAAAACCTATGATATTGCCTATATCATCGGGAAGCGCTTATCAAAACAAACCATTGCCTACGGAGGGCCTTTCCTACAGATAGCCGATGCACAGGGTGATGGACACTTAAATTATCGAATTCAACCTGATTACCTTTTCAGTTACGGTGTCGATGGTCACATGCTGGGGGCAAATCTGGCGATCGAGCAACGATTCAATTATGGCTTTGGTTGGGGTATAGAAGGAATCATCACAAAATCTATATGGGGCAACGATGAACATATTGGCGGAGGGCTACATTTAAGGTTTGGATACCAGTTTTAACTGGTGAAGACGACTTCTCAACTAACCATTTACTTTTCCTCTGTATCTTATCAAAAAAGGCCCGCATATCGCGGGCCTTTTCAGTTCAAGCGGATCAATATTATTCCCACTCAATCGTCGCAGGTGGTTTACCTGAAATATCATAAACAACGCGAGAAATACCGTCGATTTCATTAATAATACGATTGGATACCAACCCTAAGAAATCATAAGGCAAATGTGCCCAATGTGCGGTCATAAAGTCGATGGTTTCTACCGCTCGCAAGGAAACAACCCAGTCGTATTTACGGCCATCGCCCATAACGCCTACGGAGCGTACTGGTAAGAATACCGTAAATGCCTGGCTGACTTTGTGGTACAAATCCGCCTTGTGCAATTCTTCAATAAAAATCGCATCGGCACGTCGCAGTAAGTCACAATATTCTTTTTTCACTTCACCGAGAACCCGAACGCCTAAGCCTGGTCCTGGGAATGGATGACGATAAAGCATGTCATACGGTAGGCCTAATTCCAGACCAATTTTACGAACTTCATCTTTGAACAGTTCGCGTAATGGCTCAACTAAACCTAGCTCCATATCTTCCGGTAATCCACCAACGTTGTGGTGGGATTTAATCACATGGGCTTTACCGGTTTTCGATGCGGCAGATTCGATAACATCCGGATAAATTGTTCCTTGTGCCAACCATTTCGCATTTGCCAGTTTGCCTGCTTCTTCATCAAAAACGTCAACAAACACATTACCAATAATTTTTCGTTTCGCTTCGGGCTCATCAACACCAGCAAGGCGATCCAGGAAACGATCTTCAGCTTGCACATGGACAATATTCAGACCGAAATGATCGCCAAACATTTCCATAACCTGCTGGCCTTCGTTTAAGCGCAGTAAGCCGTTATCAACAAACACACAAGTCAGCTTATCGCCAATAGCACGGTGCAATAACATGGCAACAACCGATGAATCAACACCACCGGATAAACCAAGCACAACCTCATCGTCACCAACCTGTTGCTTCATTTTTTCGATCGCATCTTCAATGATCGAGCTCGGCGTCCATAACTTTTCACATTGACAGATATCAACAACGAAATGCTCAAGAATACGCATCCCTTGTTTGGTGTGGGTTACTTCCGGATGGAACTGAACCCCATAAAATTGCTTATCTTCATTGGCCATCGCTGCGTATTTACAGCTCGGCGTTTGCGCAATCGTGGTAAAGCCTGCAGGGATTTGTGAAACCTTATCACCATGACTCATCCATACATCTAATAACGCATTACCATTGGCGCCAATACTATCTTCGATGTGCTTAAACAGCGCAGATTGCTGGATAATTTCTACAGACGCATAACCAAACTCTTTATGCTCGGAGCTTTGTACACCACCGCCAAGCTGTTCGGCCATGGTTTGCATGCCATAGCAAATACCGAATACCGGTACATTGGCATTAAACACATACTCGGGTGCTCGTGGCGAATTCGCTTCAGTGACAGATTCCGGGCCACCTGCCAGGATGATACCTGAAGGGTTAAACTCGCGGATCTGTTGTTCCGTGACATCCCAGGCCCATAACTCACAATAGACGCCAATTTCACGTACACGGCGGGCGATTAACTGGGTGTACTGGGAACCAAAATCCAATATTAATATTCGATGATCATGAATATCTTGACTCATTCGTCTCTTCTCTTAGTAAGTAATAAGCTAGCTGTCGAAACAGCAAAAAAATTAACAGGTACCTAACCAAATATATGGTCAACAGGCCCTTGCGGGCCCATTTATTTAACCCAAGCGGTAATTAGGAGCTTCTTTGGTGATGGTAACGTCATGGACGTGGGATTCTCCCATCCCCGCCGCGGTAATTTTCACGAATTGTGGTTTGGTGCGCATTTCTTCAATGGTCGCACACCCGGTTAACCCCATAGCAGAGCGGATGCCACCAATTTGCTGGTGAATAATTGCCGCCATAGGTCCTTTATACGCAACCCGACCTTCGATACCTTCTGGCACAAGTTTGTCGGCTTCATCGGCTTTTTGGAAATAACGGTCACTAGACCCTTCTTTTTGGTTCATGGCGCCCAACGACCCCATACCGCGATAGGATTTATAATAACGCCCCTGATACAACTCAACATCCCCTGGCGCTTCTTCTGTACCGGCAAGCATGCTGCCGACCATGACACAATGAGCCCCCGCCACTAACGCTTTGGCAATATCACCAGAAAAACGAATGCCGCCATCCGCAATGATTGGCACATTCATGCCGGAAACACCTTTTACCGCTTCCGAAATCGCGGTAATTTGCGGCACACCACAGCCAGTAACAATACGGGTGGTACAAATAGACCCAGGGCCAATACCCACTTTCACCGCATTGGCACCGGCTTGTGCTAGTGCTTTTGCACCTTCGGCGGTGGCAACATTGCCAGCAACGATTTGTAAGTCAGGGTACTGTTCACGGGTATTTTTAACTCGTTCGATAACCCCTTGTGAGTGACCATGTGAGGTATCGATCAAAAGGATGTCTACACCAGCTTCAACCAGCGCCGCAATGCGCTCGTCGGTACCTGCACCAACGCCAACCGCGGCACCAACACGTAAACGCCCAAATTCATCTTTACAGGCGTTTGGCTTGCTTTCCGCTTTTTGGTAATCCTTAACGGTGATCATGCCGACCAATTCAAAATCATCATTAATCATAAGGATTTTTTCGATGCGATTGGTATGCATTAAACCTAAGATCTCTTCGCGAGTAGCATCAGGCTTAACCGTAATCAAGCGCTCTTTGCTGGTCATTAGTTCAGAAACCGGCTTATCAAAGTTAGTTTCGAAACGCATATCACGGCCGGTAATAATACCTACCAGATTATTGTCGCTGTCGACCACCGGGAAACCAGAAAATTTAAGTTCATCGGCAAGCTTGCTCACTTCACCAATGGACATATTCGGTCCGACAGTAACAGGGTCAGATACAATACCACTTTCGTATTTTTTTACCTGGCGAACATTGGCAGCCTGCTCTTGCGCAGTCATATTTTTGTGAATAAAACCTAAACCACCTTCCTGAGCCAGGGCAATAGCCAAACGTGCATCAGTGACCGTATCCATAGAGGCGGACAAAATAGGCACATTAAGTTCTATCTTTTCGGTTAATTTGGTTTTAAGATTTGCGGTGTGGGGTAAGACAGACGAATGGGCAGGTACTAGTAGTACATCATCGAATGTCAGGGCTTCTTGAGCGATTCTTAGCATGGCAACATCTCACCTAAAGGTATTAAATATTGCGGACGGATTTTAACGGTTTACACCCGCCCAGTAAACTTAAATTTGCAATTAACGGCATAAATTAACCAAAACTATACAAAAAATTATCATGACCCCGAATAATCACGAAAAACGCCATATTCTCCAGGTAAGCGAATTAACAAAAAAGGTTCGCTTTCTGCTGGAAAGTGAGATGCAGACCTTATGGCTTTGTGGCGAAATCTCCAATTTTATGGCGGCTGGTTCCGGTCACTGGTATCTGTCATTAAAAGACAGTAAAGCTCAGGTTCGCTGTGCCATGTTTCGCGGCAATAACCGCTTAGTCAGAATCAAGCCCGGAAATGGTCAGCAAGTATTGGTTAAAGCCCGAGTCTCTTTATATGAACCTCGGGGTGACTTTCAGTTAATCATAGAACAAATGGAAGACGCCGGAGAGGGTTTATTGCGTCAAAAGTTTGAGCAATTAAAAGCGCAATTGTTGCACGAAGGGTTGTTTGATCAACGATATAAGCAAGCCATTCCTCAAAATATCCAGACTGTAGGTATCGTCACATCCGCAACCGGTGCCGCGGTACACGATATTCTGACCGTTATGAAACGCCGTAATCCCGGCGTACACGTCATTTTGTATCCTACGTTAGTGCAAGGCGAAAGCGCCGCGGCGCAAATTGCCCAAACCATCGAGGTCGCCGATATTCGCGATGAATGTGACGTTCTTATTGTTGGTCGGGGCGGTGGCTCATTAGAAGATTTATGGGCGTTTAATGAAGAGGACGTAGTGCGGGCAATCTTTGCCTGTGAAATTCCGGTGATCAGTGCTGTCGGCCATGAAGTGGATATTAGTCTAAGCGATTATGCCGCCGATTTGCGAGCAGCAACGCCGTCAGCTGCGGCAGAACTGGTCACTCAAGATAACAAAGCGTTACTTGATAAAGTGCACCAATACCGACAGCGTCTCGCGCATATTGTCGCCGTTAAGTTTCATGGTCTGCATCGACAACAGGACAAACTACAGCATCGTTTGGCGATGACGCATCCAAAACAACAACTGCAAAAACAACAGCAATTAGCGGATGAATTGCAACAGCGACTTAACTTTGGATTGCTCAATCAAATACAACAAAAGCAATTACGCTTTGAGCGCTTTAAAAATCAATTGCAGACTTTAAGTCCTGAAAAAGCTCTCCCGGTACAAGCGATACGATTGCAAGACCTATCGGCTCGCTTAAACCATGCGGTGTTAACCCATCAGGATAAACAACAGCAAAAACTGGCCAGCCTGGCGCACAACCTTAATATCGTAAGTCCATTGGCAACAATTGCCCGCGGCTATACAATTACCCGGGATGCGACAGGGAACATTATTCGCTCTGTCAGCAATGTTGAATGTGGGGATGAGATCAGTGTGCAATTGGCCGATGGTCAATTGCAGGCGCAAGTAGTAAAAACCTAAAAACACAGGCTGCCAATATCGACACTCCCTCTTAGTCTACACTTACAGCTTAATACTGTCGTCTAAACTCGGTCCTGGTTTTAAGTGTTCTGGTGTGCAATGCGAAAATGGCTCCGTTTTATTGTTTTGTTGCTGGCGATTTCATCCTGTAATAGTGATGATGATAGCTCCGGTATTAGTACAGGTATTAATTCCGACAAAGGTACGGATAAAGGTTCCAAACCCGATCCTGTTTCGGTCACGCCACAGACCACGCAATCGCCATTAGTTTGTGCAAATCGACTCGACACCTTCAACTCGGCAATATTTAACGCACCCGGTTGGCACTTATTTGTTCTCGGCGATACCGGAAAAGCGAATGACGGCCAGCTGATCGCCGCGCAAATCATGGAGTCGTATCACACCCAATATCCATTGGATGCGATTATCCATACCGGCGACGTGTTTTATGACAATGGCATTGCAAGTGCCGATGATATTCTGACGCAAACTGCATTTTCAGATATCTACGTACCTTTAGGGTTGACCGACATACGTTGGTTTTTTTCCGCAGGCAATCACGATTACAACGGTAATATTCACGCGTTGCTCGACTGGGGTCAGGCGCAACCTTTTATCCATTTTCCTGAGCTTTATTATAAAACCCAGATAAATCGCAACCTACTGTCGTTTGCTAATACCACAAACCAATCGCAAGGCCCCAGCGTTAACCTGATCGCAATTGACACCACGCCGTTTACCACCGGTATTGGCCAAGCGGAGCAGCTCGCCTGGCTGCAACAACAACTGGCCGTTGATAACGCACAATACACCATAGTGTTTGGTCACCACCCTATTGTTTCCTATGGTGAAGATGGTAATGAAGCGGGCTTGCAAGGGAATGTTCGGGCCCTGCTCAAACAATATTCAGTGGATTTTTATTTAGCCGGTCACGAGCATAGCCTGCAGGTGATTGATGTTCCCGAAGAGCCGGTTAATATTGTCAGCGGTGCCGGTGGCGCAGAAATTACGCCATTAACCTGTAACAAGAAACACCTGTTCGGGATCAGTCAGTTCGGTGGCATCGCGCTCTATGTGACCCACAATCACGTATTTATCATTCCGGTTTCCGAGCGCGGCATTGAAGGTATCATTAAAATTTAAGCTCCTAAAACCCGGTTCTTGCTGTCCTCAACTTTCCTGTCTAAGCTTTGCCTTATGAAACGCGTATTACTCTGTTTGTTATTATTAACATTGATGGTTTCCTTCTCCGTTGCCGCGATGGAATCACAACTGAATCATCGTGACATCGAATTATTCAGCGGTTATGAACGCCAACATCCGCTTTCTCAGGATATTGATTATGACGGGCCAGTCATCGGCGTATTCATTCCGCTTGGTAAACGCTGGTTTATCAATGCTAAAGCCAGTTTCCAGTCAGAATCTCTGCGACAAAATAACTTTGATTTGAATCGTCAGCAAGTGACATTGGGTTATACATTTTTGCAAGCAACCAACACTTTCTGGCAGGTAGAATTAGGAGGCATCCGGGAACAATTCGAACAACAAATAGAAGATTTTTCTGCTGAGGATAGCGATAGCGGTTATCTGGGAAAATTGGGTTGGAACGTTAACGTCAATGGCAAACATCAATTTGCCATTATCGCCCAGGGTCATCTGTTATACGAGACCAACAGGTACCTGCTCCACAATCAATATCGTTATCTGTTAGGTCAGGATTGGTCAGTCGGCGCAAGATTCAGTCTTGGCTATGACGAAACCTTTAAGCACGACGTAAACGAATATCGATTGCATATTGCTTATCACTTCTGACAAACACTTGCTAACAAGGCAACGCATAAACAGTGAGCACATGCTTACATCTAGGATTCATTAATATAGATGGACTATATCAATGAATCCTAGATTACAAATAAACCTTTGCCCTAACGTTGCATACAAACACTGAAATGGCGTTGGTATTACTCTTTTGTTTTATAACCTTGTGTAGCCCGTGCTTTTTTCTTTTGCTCGGTGTAGGTGAGCTTACGCTTATGGGAAAATGGATTAGCGGTGCCTCGAAACTCTACTTTTATCGGCGTACCCATAATCTTCAGGGCTTTGCGGAAGTAATTCATTAAATAACGCTTGTAAGACTGTGGCAGCGAGTTTACCTGATTACCATGGATAACAATAATCGGTGGATTATAACCACCTGCATGGGCGTATTTAAGCTTAATACGACGACCATTAACCATCGGCGGTTGATGGTCAAATACTGCCATATCCATGATCTTGGTTAACATTGCGGTAGACGTCCGTCTTGTCGCTGAATCGAACGCTTCTTCGACCGACTCAAACAAGTGACCAACGCCCGTGCCATGTAATGCAGAGATAAAATGCAAACGAGCGAAATCGATAAACCCTAAACGGCGATCAAGCTCCGATTTAACCCGATCTTTTACTTCCGTATCAAGACCGTCCCACTTATTAACCACTAAAACCAGTGAGCGACCAGATTCAAGAACGTAACCAAGCAAGGATAAATCCTGATCCGTAATCCCATCGCGGGCGTCAATGATTAGCAAAACCACATTGGCATCTTCGATGGCTTGTAAGGTCTTTATTACCGAAAACTTTTCGACCGCATCGGTTACATTTTTTCGACGACGGATACCGGCGGTGTCAATCAAGGTATATTCCCTATCACCACGCTCCATAGGAATATATACACTGTCACGAGTCGTACCTGGCATGTCATAAACCACAACACGCTCTTCACCTAGAATACGGTTGGTAAGCGTAGACTTACCGACATTGGGTTTGCCGATAATCGCGAGTTTAATTTTATCATCCTGGGCGGTTTCTTCGCTATCATCAAACTCTTCGCCTTCCTGAAGGTGGACAACAGAGTCAAAGTCATCGTCTTGCTCATCATTATCATCATCACTTAGCACCATGCCATCGATATGAGGTGCTAGCGCCAGGTTGAGCAACTGCGTTACCCCACGGTTATGAGCAGCCGCTATTTGATGAACCGTATCGCCAAGCCCGAGATGATAAAATTCCGCCACCGCAGAATCTGCGTCTATGCCATCAATTTTATTGGCAACCAGAAACACTTTTTTACTCTGCTTACGAAGATAGTCCGCAATGGACTCGTCTGCGGAGGTTAACCCGGCTCGGGCATCGACAAGAAACAAGACCGCATCGGCCTCATCAATCGCCATTAATGACTGCTCTGCCATCAACGCATCGATGCCTTCTTCATTGCCGACAATACCGCCTGTATCAATTACGATAAATGCTTGCCCTTCAACTTCCGCCTGACCGTACTGACGATCACGGGTAAGTCCCGGATAATCGGCAACCAGCGCATCACGGGTTCGCGTAAGACGATTGAATAAAGTTGATTTACCTACGTTAGGACGCCCAACCAGAGCAACAACAGGAAGCATGGCTACCTCAATAAATAATGGAATACCAAGGTTTAACGCAAAACCTCGCATTAAAACATCTTGGTATTATTAAAATAATAGCGGCCCCGTAAATATTACGGAGCCGCTGATAACTTTAGCAAACTTTGACCTGTATTGCGTAGGTTCAAAACTTGCCACTGCTCTGAATTATCAGAGCAAACAATATGTTAGTGGATTATTCAGGGGTCTTAATGACCTGTAGTTCACCATCTCTTGACTGAGCATATATCAGCCCATCGCTGACAACCGGGGTGACATAAATCGCACTATTGTCAACACGATAACGCGCCACTATGCTGCCATCGGACTTTTTCAACCAGTGTAGGTAACCCTCTAAGTCGCCAACGACCACGTAGTCACCAACACTAACCGCGCCAGTGGTATCACGGTTTGTCAGAGCCAACTGGCTCCACATTTCAGTGCCATCGTTGCGATTCAAAGCGTAAACATGGCCCTTTTCATCTGTTGCAAAAATTAGGTTACCATCAACGGTTAACTGACGATAAGACGAATATTTTCGCTTCCAGATTTCTCGTCCTGAACGCATATCGAGTGCAGCAAGGTTACCGTTAGAAGAGATACCATAAATTTTATCACCGAAAATCACTGGCGTAACATCAACATCGACAATTCGCTGTAATTCCGTTGCTCCGGATGGTTCGCCAATTTCCGTAGCCCAGCCTTGTTGACCACTATCAACGATATACACGGCCAGTTCACCTTTCGCACTGCCAATAAAGGCACCGCCAGAGCTACTGACTACACCACTTGCACCGCGCAAGGTTAATGGTGGGACACTCTGATCGGCTTTCCACTTCTGCTCACCCGTCTCGGCATCTAGTGCGACCAACGCACCAGAAACCGTGTTAACCAACACCATGTTTGATTCCAGTGCCGGATTAGAGATCACTTCACCAGGGACTTTGGTTTGCCAGATTAACTCGCCGGTTTCCTGATTCAACGCATAAACAATGCCATTTTCGCTACCCCAAATGACCATGTTGTAACCGGCAACGCCGCCACCAGAAATTCGAGCGGTCGTGCGATCATCGAAGAAACCACGAGTTCCCTCAATATCGCTGAGATCGACTTCCCAGATTTTCTTTCCGGTTGCTTGATCAAAAGCGTAGGCTTCACCTAAACGCTCAGCCGTAAACACTTTTTCGTAGGCAACGACTGGATTTAACCTGGAAAAATAATGCTGCACGCCTTTGTTGGTGGACTGCTCCCACAACACTTCAGGCTCAAACTCTGCATTTATTTCGGTCAGTTCAGCGACAAGCGTACTGGTATCTTCTTCTTCATCATCGCTGGCACAACCAAACAACATCGCAGATGCTAACAGGGTGCTGAGTAATTTCTTATTTAAGTTTTTCACACCGGATCCTCGGTTTAACCAGCCAGGTTAACAGCAACAGCCAAATCATCTAGCTTCATTTGTAATTGCGGACTGGATTCCAGACCTCCGGCATCTGCGGCAGCCTGATACGCACTGCGTGCCTGCTCTTTGTCACCCTTAAGCAGGTAAGCATCGCCTTTCGTTTCTGCTACGCTCGCCTGATATTTTTCAGGGAAGGTCTTACCTAGCGTTGCTAAAGCATCATCAAGGTTTTCCTGCTGAATTTGCACGCGGGCCAGACGCAATTGCGCAATCGCTTTCACTTCAACGCTCGGTGCCAGTTCAATGGCCATGGTCAATTGTTTTTCAGCTTCTTGCCAGTCACTGTGTGAAGCCGCATCTTTTGCCAGGGCTAGTGCGGTAAAGGCAGCGTAGCTTGAATCTTTGTTTTCGTTGATGAAGCTTTGACTGTTAGTGCGGAACGTTTCACCGTCGTTTGTCATGGCTTCTATATTTTGCTGATACTGGCTTGATGCTGACTCAATCGCTGCCTGCTTGCTGTCTTGATAATAGTTATAACCAAAAAAGCCACCTAAACCGATAACCAGACCTGCACCAAGAGAATAACCGTTCTCTTTAAAAAACTTTTTAATAGCTTCTACTTGCTGTTCTTCAGATTGATAAATTTCCACAACGTTACCCTTCTAATAATTTTGTTAGTAGCTCTGCGACTTGTTCAAAAGGCAGGCTCATTTGTTCTTTTTTCTGCCGTAAGTATTTTACGGTCACGTTTTTTTGTTCGACTTCTGAGTCGCCAAGAATGATGGCGATCTCTGCACCAGATTTATCCGCGCGCTTTAACTGTTTTTGAAACTTACCACCACCACAATGGGTTTGAATGCGAATACCTGGTACCGCATCACGCCATTGTTCGGATAGCGCAAGTGCAGCCATTTCCGCGGCTTCGCCCATACTTACAACATAGACATCGGTCGGCGCACGTAGGTCATGAAATTTGTCCAGTTCCGACAATAGCAGTACCAGACGTTCAATGCCCAACGCAAAACCGACCGCAGGGGTTGCCTTACCACCTAATTGCTCTACCAGACCATCGTAGCGCCCACCGGCACATACCGTACCTTGTGCACCTAATGAGTCTGTTACCCATTCAAATACAGTACGGTTATAGTAATCCAGGCCTCGAACGAGCTTTTCGTTAAGACGATAAGAGATACCTGCGGCGTCCAGTCGTTTGCAAACCTGCTCAAAATGTTCGCTTGATTCAACATCAAGATATTCTGACAACTTAGGTGCTGATACCAACAACGCCTGCACGTCTGGGTTCTTGCTATCCAATACCCGCAACGGATTTGAATGCATGCGACGACGCGAATCCTCATCCAGTTGTGCCTCATGCTCGGTTAAAAATGCGACCAGAGCCTGACGGTAATCGGCGCGCGCTTCATTTGAGCCTAGAGAATTCAACTCTAGTGTGACAAATTCTTCGATACCAAGTTCCCGCCAAAGGCGAGCACTTAAGATAATCACTTCGGCGTCGATATCTGCACTGGCAATGCCAAAACTTTCCAGACCGAATTGATGAAACTGCCGATAACGACCTTTTTGCGGCCGTTCATGGCGAAACATAGGCCCCATATACCAGAGACGTTGCTCCTGATTATAAAGCAGACCATGTTGATTACCCGCTCGTACGCAACTGGCGGTACCTTCAGGACGCAGAGTCAGCGAGTCGCCATTGCGATCCTCGAAGGTGTACATTTCTTTTTCAACAATATCTGTGACTTCGCCAATACCGCGCTTAAATAGCGCAGTAGATTCAACCACGGGCATGCGGATTTCCGAGTAACCATAATTGCTGGCGACCTGACGCAATACCTGTTCAACCCGTTGCCACTTTTCGGTTTCGCCGGGCAGACAATCGTTCATACCACGAATGGCTTGAATAGCTTTACTCACTAGAATGTTCTCTTAAATCTATGGTGATTCTGGATTAGCTTTGTGTCGGTAAAATCGCCACAAGAGCGGCATTATAGGCAAATCGACAGCAAACGTAAAACCTTATTGGCTAATCATAATATTGATCGTTCGTTATCGGCTTTCATCTAACGGCAAGCGTTGTTGTACCGGACACCATTGTTAAGCAATATTGCAATCCTCGTTTTGCCAACGTTGTCGAATCGGCTACGATTCAGGGCTCGCCTATCAATACCCTACACTTCCTTTATCTTGATTTTTCGCTCAGTGGACAATAAATCCGCTTTGGCACGTATTTTCTTTTCTAACTGGTCAACAATATCTGAATTATCGATGCGTTCTTTTTGACGCACACCATCGAGATAAAACCCACTCTTACGATTTGAACCGGTTAAGCCTAAATCAGAAACCGTTGCTTCACCAGGACCGTTGACCACACAGCCGATAATAGAAACATCCATCGGTGTGAGAATATCTTCAAGGCGTTCTTCTAGCGCATTAACCGTAGAAATAACGTCAAACTCCTGACGCGAACAACTGGGACAGGCGATAAAATTTATCCCGCGAGAGCGCAAACGCAATGATTTGAGGATATCAAATCCAACTTTGATTTCTTCCACCGGGTTCGCCGCAAGGGAAACTCTTAATGTATCGCCGATACCTTCAGCCAGCAGCATCCCCATTCCAACGGCGGATTTCACTGCCCCGGCACGAAAGCCCCCGGCTTCGGTGATGCCCAGATGTAAAGGGTTATTGATTTGCTTAGCGAGTAATCGGTAGGCGCCAACCGCCAGAAATACATCCGATGCTTTAACGCTGACTTTAAATTGATCAAAGTTCAGACGATCGAGAATATCGACGTGTCGAAGCGCAGACTCTAACAAGGCTTCTGCCGTTGGCTCGCGATATTTTTCCTGTAAGTCTTTTTCCAAAGACCCACCATTAACACCAATGCGAATCGGAATGTTTTTATCCCGGGCAGCATCAACGACTGCTCTAATGCGATCTTCCCGACCAATATTTCCTGGATTGATCCGTAAACAATCAACACCGTATTCGGCAACTTTCAAAGCGATCCGATAATCAAAATGAATATCCGCAATCAAAGGAACACGCACCTGTTGCTTGATTTGTTTAAATGCTTCAGCTGCATCCATGGTCGGTACGGATACACGGACTAAATCTGCACCAACATTTTCTAAGTCACGAATTTGTCGTACCGTAGCATCGACATCGGTGGTTAGGGTGTTAGTCATGGATTGAACCGAGATAGGCGCATCACCACCTACTGGTACATTACCCACCATAATTTGCGTGGATTTTCGACGTTTTATCGGATTTTCAGTAAACATGGGAGTCTATTAATTTAACGTGATAATTGCAGGCCGCCGGAATTTACTCCGCAGCCTCTTCATCTATTGGCTCAGGAACGGTTAGTTTAGCAATTTGACCGACTTTATATTGCGCCAGAGAAATTTCCTCGCCCTGATAGGTCATTTGCACCAGTTCCGGTTTACCCAAGGTAACACTAAATGGCGGCTTGCCAGTCAGTGTCATAACATAATCATTTTTCTTGATACCCCAGGCCAAGCGGTTACCGTCGGCATCAAAAATATTTACCCAGCAATCGCCGGTAAAGACAAATTTTAACTCAGCCTTGGTTAACGCCAGTGGTTCCGAGCCTTGCTCTACACCTGGTACCTGTGCCGTCACCTCTGTTGATTGATCAGTTTCTGCAACACGAGCAACCGCGGCAAGATTAATTGGAGATATCGCCGTCTCTGGGGCGCTAAGTTCTGATTCTGCAACAGAATTAGGATCAACCGGTTCATTTTCATGTTCCGTTGGTGTGGTTGATACTGTGTCTGTTTGTTCGACAACCTCAGCTTCTTGCGGCACTGATTGTATCGAATCGGCATCGGAGACGAGCTCCATTGATTCTAAACCGTCAGTCGCGGCATCTGATGATGCTTGCTGAATTTCAGCTGTCGGGGCCGACACGGTGGCAACAGGGTCGCTAGTATCTTCGAGAATAAAATGATACGCAGAAAAGCCAAGCATCACAGTCGCCAGCACGGAACTTGTCACCATCAGCAGTTTGTTTTCTGCTTTTTTCGCAGTGCTTTGGGAAAAGCTTTTCATCTCATCACGCTGTTGACGAGCGACGCCCAGAGTTTCATAACTGGCAAGAATGTCCTTCTCGTCAATACCAAGAAACTTTGCATAATTGCGAAGGTAGCCACGAATAAACGTGCCCGGCGTACTCGCGTCAAAGGCTTCGGTCTCAAGTTCATTAACCAGGGCCAATCGAAAATTCAAATGGGTCGCCACGTCTTGCTGACTCAGACCTTTGGCTTCCCGGGCCTCCCGGAGCATTTGTCCCGGCCCTACTACTTCGATATCTTCGGTGATATCAATAGGTTGGTTTTGTTCGCTCATAATATGTTATTAACTCTGATTATTTTTTAGGTCGGCTCAAGTGCAATACCTGACCGACTTCTATATTTTCATCAACTAAATCATTCCAACGACGCAAGGTACTAATGGTGATGTTGTATTTCAGGGAGATCCGGTACAAGTTATCACCTTTAACCACCACATGCACGGGACCAGCGCTACTATTCGTCGCTGCGACCTTAGTTTGCTGTGCAGCAGACTTGGGTGGTTGCACCACTGAAGGTACAGTCACTGGTGGCTTAGCCGGCGTTTTATTGGTATTTGGGTCAACCACAGTCACCGATGCAACGCTCGGTGTTTGAGTCTTGGGCTGACTCGTTTGTGTGTTACTCGCCTGGCTATTGTTTGCCAGAGTATTAGTCACCTGCGTGTTAGTCGCATGTGCCGGTTTTGTTTGTGGCACTGGCAAAGGCCTCGACGTTGGTAATGTTGAAGGTTTCGATGCCGGTGTTATAACGGCGGCAACTACGTCTGGGGCTTGCTCAACATTTAGCTTTTTATCGTCAGCCTGCTTACGAGTCGGTTTATTCGCAGAGCTAGGTTTAGTTTTAGCCGTGGTTATCGTTGTCGTGACTGGCTTTGATTTTGCCAAAATATACTGATGATAGCGTTCTGCCAAGGCATCTTCATCGATTACAGACAGGCCGTTATCCAGATATTTCACCGCTTCTGCCGAATCCGGAAACATGTTGATTAACATATTTGCGTAGTTCTTAGCAATTTCGGTGTTACCCATATTCTCTTGGATCTTAAATGCTAATGCCATGGCTTGTGGGGTAAAACGGCGGGTCGCCAATTCAAAACGACTCATATACATGGCCGCCTGATCATAGTCCCCTTTCGCATAATTGAACTGGGCCAGTTGCAACAACCCTGAAGCACGATTTGGGTTGTGCGCTAAACTGCGTTCCAGAGCGTGCTCGGCCTTGGCAAAGTTATTAATTTTTAAGTGGCACAGGGCAATATTTTCGTAAGTCTGAGCGACTCTTAAATAGCTAGGTACGCGAATCGCGGCCTTAAAGTATTGCTCGGCTTCATTAACCCGTTGTTGACGACACAGAAATACACCAAAGTTATTTAATGTATCCGCATCGTTGTCTTCAATATCCAAAGCTTTACGGTAGGCATCTTCGGCTTGTTCGTTTTCCCCAACCACTTCGAAATAGTGGGCAAACGCGGTATAAACCTCTACAGATTTAGGCGCAAAGTCTCTTGCTCGCTCCAGATTAAATTTGGCCTGAGCCATATTGCCCATATTCAAATAACTCAAAGCCAGGGAGATTCGCGTTTTTGCTTTTTGTTCGTCATTCACGGCGCGATCAACGACGGGCTTTTCTTCTGCATAGTTTTGCGTAACGCAACCGCTCGTTGCAATTGCCGTCATAAAGCCCAACGTAATTGCGGAAAATATCTTCACTGATTTTTGCATCTTCCTGCCCTTGTAGGGTTATTGTTTTAATTACACCATTTTTACCGAAATCGCATCGCCTTGCATCTGTTTTTTTCCGGTACGCTTGGTTCGGTCCAATACGTCACCAGCAAGTTGACCACAGGCGGCATCGATGTCATCACCTCGGGTGCGTCGAGTAATGACAGTAAGCCCATAAGATTGCAACACTTTATCGAAACGATCGATACGAGAATTACTGGATCGTTTATACGGTGATCCCGGATATGGATTGAATGGAATAAGATTTACCTTACTCGGTGTACCTTCCAATACTTTCGCCAACTCATGGGCTTGATCGGTTGAATCATTAACGTGATCTATCATCACATATTCAACGGTAACCTGCTTGTTGGCTTTAGAACCTTCAATATAGCGGCGACTGGCCTCAAGAAAATCTTTCAATGGATACTTCTTGTTAATCGGTACAAGAACATCGCGCAATTCATCATTCGGCGCATGCACCGAGATGGCTAATGCACAGTCAATTTTTTCTTTTAGCATATCCAGAGCGGGAACCACACCTGATGTACTCACAGTCACCCGACGTTTAGACAGTCCATAAGCCAAATCATTGAGCATATTATCTAATGCTGGGATCAGATTTTTCATATTCAGCAGAGGTTCACCCATTCCCATCATCACGATATTGGTAATCGGTCGGGTACCGGCGATACGAGTCGCGCCAATATCATTGGCAACACGCCAGACCTGGCCAATAATCTCCGACACCGACAGGTTGCGGTTAAAACCTTGTTGTGCAGTTGAGCAGAAAGAACATTCCAATGCGCAACCCACCTGAGACGATACGCACAATGTTGCCCGACCATTTTCAGGGATCCACACCGTTTCCACTTCCTGACCACCTTCAAGCTTCAATGCGTACTTAATTGTACCGTCATTGGAAACTTGTTTTTGTGAGATTTCCGGTGCCTTGATTTCTGTCAAACGCTGCAGTTTTTGACGTAACACTTTATTGAGGTTCGTCATCTTTTCAAAGTCATCGTAACCAAAGTGATAAATCCACTTCATCACCTGATCGGCACGAAACGGTTTTTCACCGATGCTGGCAAAGTACTCACGCATCATCTGGTGATCAAAATTCAATAAATTGACTTTGGACTGGTTTGCAGATTCCTGGATTTCTACTGGATTGGCGGACATTAAAATCTCGAACTCTCTGGTGGTAAAACGGGGTTTATTGTACACATTTTAAGCGTACCAAACAATTTTCAAGTGTTAGTAAACTGTAATGCTAGGTTATTATCTTGGTTATAAATTCATCAACATGTTGTTGCGAGTTTTTAACCATTTTTTTATAGACGTAGAAACGACAAAAGGATTTTACCATTAACCTGGTAAAATCCTTTCTTAACCGCTAGAAGACATCCCTCTGGTATTCAACAATATGTGAATCTGGGAGCGACTTCTAGTGACTCAAATTAACGAGTACGTGGGCAGATTTCGTCGTCGCTGAAGAAGTAAGCAATTTCACGAGCTGCTGATTCAAGAGCGTCTGAACCGTGAACCGCATTCTCGTCGATAGACTCTGCGTAGTCGTGGCGTAAAGTACCCGCTAGCGCTTCCGCTGGATTCGTAGCACCCATGATTTCACGATTTTTAAGAACGGCGTTTTCACCTTCTAAAACCTGAACCATTACCGGACCAGAGGTCATGAAATCCACTAATGCACCAAAGAAAGGACGCTCTTTGTGCTCAGCGTAGAAACCTTCCGCTTTTTCACGGCTCAAGTGAACCATTTTTGAAGCAATGATTTTAAGACCCGCAGACTCAAAACGGTTGTAGATAGCGCCAATTGCATTTTTCGCAACAGCATCTGGTTTAACGATAGAAAAAGTACGTTCGATAGCCATGATAAGCCCTCAATAACTAGATATTAAAAATTGGCGCGAATTATAGACGAAAGGCAATGGAATTACATTAACTTTTTACCTTTGCCATTCTCCACCCTGTTAGCATCTCATCGTTAGCAAACAGCGTAGTTGAGTTTGGCCTTAAGTGGATTGCACAGACAAAAAAAGGAGCCCGAAGGCTCCTTATACGTTAACTAACTAAGTGTTTCTTTACATTAGTTTTTAAGAGATACAAACTCTGGATACGCTTCAACACCACAGTCAGACTTATCAACACCGTTATATTCTTGTTCATCACTAACACGGATACCAACGGTTTTCTTAAGAAGCATCCATACCACGAAGCTGGCCGCGAATACCCAAGCGAAGATTACTGCTGCACCGTATAGTTGCGCACCGAAGGTTGCGTCGCCATTGCTAAATGGTACGGCCATCAAACCGAACAAACCAACAACACCGTGAACAGAGATAGCGCCTACTGGATCATCAATCTTCAATTTGTCGAAGGTTACGATAGAGAAGACAACTAACACACCACCTAAAGCACCAACCAAAGAAGCAAATAGTGGTGATGGAGATAATGGATCAGCGGTGATAGCAACTAGACCAGCTAATGCACCATTAAGAATCATAGTAAGGTCAGCTTTGCCCCAAATCGCTTTGTTAAGCAACAAGGCTGCAACCGCACCAGCAGCAGCAGCTGCGTTGGTGTTTAAGAAGATTTGACCAACAGCCGTCGCGTTTTCAGCGTCAGACACCATTAGCTGAGAACCACCGTTAAAACCGAACCAACCCATCCATAGGATGAAGGTACCTAAGGTTGCTAGTGGCATGTTAGAACCAGGAATTGGGAAAATCTCACCGTTTTTGCCGTACTTACCTTTACGAGCGCCAAGTAATAGTACACCAGCTAACGCTGCGGCAGCACCTGCCATGTGAACGATACCAGAACCGGCAAAGTCAGAGAAACCTGCTTCAGAAAGGAAACCGCCACCCCAAGTCCAGTAGCCTTCAACTGGATAGATAACACCGGTTAAAACAACGGTAAAAATAAGGAAAGACCATAGTTTCATACGCTCAGCAACCGCACCAGATACGATGGACATTGCTGTTGCTACGAAAACTACCTGGAAGAAGAAGTCCGACTCAAGAGAGTGATCAGCATCACCCGCCTGGGTACCAATCAAGCTTCCAAATGATGGTAAAATTCCGCCTTCAGGGTTATCAACATACATAATGTTGTAACCAATCAACAGGAACATTACACAGGCAATTGAATAAAGACAGATATTCTTAGTCAGAATTTCCGTGGTGTTTTTAGAACGTACCAGACCAGCTTCCAGCATGGCAAAACCTGCCGCCATCCACATGACTAGTGCGCCTGAAATTAAAAAGTAAAATGTATCTAGTGCAAATCTCAATTCGGAGACTGTTGTTGATACTGATGCTAACTCTTCCATTATTATCTCCTACTTATAGTGCAGCTACATCGAGTTCACCGGTACGAATACGTACCGCTTTATCCAGGTCATAAACGAAAATCTTACCGTCACCAATTTTGCCAGTGTGGGCAGATTTGGTGATCGCTTCGATGATGCGATCGGCATCTTCCGCTTTAACCGCGATTTCAAGTTTTACTTTCGGTAAGAAGTCAACCTGGTACTCAGCACCGCGGTATAACTCGGTGTGACCTTTTTGACGACCAAAGCCACGAACTTCACTTACAGTCAAACCTTCGATACCTACTTCGGAAATTGCTTCACGAACATCATCGAGTTTGAATGGTTTTATTATTGCGTTGATTAATTTCATTTCGCCCCCTATTAAAAGTTAGTGCTACTGTTACAAGTGCCGTGCCAACTTTTAATTTCCCAGTAATTATGGGGAGTAGCGAGATATTGGGATTTGCCCGATTTATTGCGCACCATAATCGTGCAATAAAAGTGCAATCGATGTGCAACACTCTGGTGCAAGAGCCCAACGGGCGAGCTGGCAGGTTTCAGGCTTCAGAAAAACCCACAGCATCTTTTGCTATGACACCTTGACACCTTTAGTCACCTTTGAACGTCGAGACTAAGCCTCAGATCTCAGCAAACGCGTTTCTATAGATTGCTATCGAGAACATATCCAGGAATGGAATGCATTCTCGATGGCATGCTTTAACGAGTTGATTAACGGCGCAATAATTGAGTGATTTTACTGTCATTTGGTTTATAAGGTGCGACGCCAAGTGCTGAGCGTCCCAATTTATCCACCAGTTTGATAACGTCTTTGGAATACACCATGGAGGTATGGGTTTGTTGCACCAAAATATGCTCGGACATGCCTTCGATACGGGTTTCTTCAACACTCACCGTACCATCAGAGTCTTCTACGCCATCACGCCAAACTCGGTCTAACAATGGCCGAGCACCGATTTTCAAGTTACCCGCGATGGAAATCAGTTTATTGGGCAGATCCCATTCAGGTTCATAATGACTCGGTAATAAACCAAATTGTGGCGAAGACCCAAGCATGCCTTGAATATTCAGCTTTGCCAAATCCTCAGCAATTGTTGCCCCTTGATGCGGTGTCCCTAAGGTAATAACCAAAGGGACTGTATCCGGTGCGATTTTACGGTGCTTGAGAAAATCCCGGATCACCAGACCACCAAGCGAGTGCCCGACCATAATCACCGGCCCCTGCCCTACCGATTCTTGCAACGCATCAAATAATACTTCCTTATCGGAACTGGTGCTCGGGTAAGATAAATTATCGACATCCCAGCCAAACTTTTCTAATCGTAGCGCCATAGGCGCCATGATCAATCGGTTCATAAACAATCCGTGTAATAATACTATTTTCATCTCAATTAAACCGTCCAACCAAAATTATTGACGTTGCAATTCGTCACCACGTGGTGCGCGTTTGAACCATCGTATGTTGGTAATATCTTCCTTAATTAAATACAAAGCAGGAATTAAGAATAGTGTAATAACCGTCGCAAACAAGATACCAAAGCCTAACGATATGGCCATTGGAATAATAAACTGCGCCTGCAGACTGGTTTCCATATAAATCGGCAACACTCCAAAGAAAGTCGTTAATGAAGTTAGCAAGATCGCCCGAAAACGCTGCATACCGGCACTGACCACCACATCAAATAACCGAATTCCCTGATCTTTGGCTTTATTAATAAAGTCTACCAGTATCAAACTGTCATTAACCACAACACCGGAGAGGGCGATAAAACCAAACATCGACATCATGTTTATGGTTTTACCCAAAATCATATGACCGATAATGGCACCAATAATGCCAAAGGGGATCACCGACATGATGATTAACGGTTGTGCATAGGATTTAGTTGGAATGGCGATCAACCCGTAAATCAGAAACAGGGAAATGGCCGTGGCCATGAACAATTGCCCAATCAGTTCCTGTTGCTCTTTGCCCGCGCCTTCCATTCCATATTTCACGCTTGGGTATTTTGCCAATATCTCGGGGATGATTTGATCGTTTACATCGGCGATGATCTTACGTGATTCTACTTTTGCAGCATCAATTTCTGCGGCAATGGTAATTGAGCGTTTTTGATTGATTCGGGTGATCCTTGAAAAACCCTGACCAAGCTCGATATCGGCAACCTGATAAAACGGCACTTCATCGCCAATAGGTGTGCGAACCCACATATTTTCCAGATCCGCCAACGAACGACGCTCATCTTCCGGATAACGGACCATGACTTTTAACTCATCGCGGCCGCGTTGAATACGCTGAGCTTCCTCACCATAAAACGCCTGACGCGTCTGGCGAGCAAGATCGGTCAAGGTTAAACCTAATACCTCAGCCGCAGGTTTAATTCTTAATTTAATTTCTTCCTGACCACGACTAAATGAGTTACGAATATCATAAACGCCATCATATTCGGACAATTTGGCTTGCAGTAACAACCCCGCCAGTTCCAGCTCATCATCGTTTTTACCGGTTAACTGGAACTCTAACGCTGAGCCGCCGCCGGCATTGGTGCCAGCAAATAGGCGCAGTTCTCGCACTCCTGGTATTAAGCCAACTTCTTCACGCCACAACTTTTCAATTTCAAAAGATGTGAGGTCACGAAACTCCGGCTTATTCAATTCCAATAACATTCCGCCACCGAGATCGCCCTGGGTCCACACCATACTGTGGGCGATAAACGTACCGCCTTCTGCGCTATGCTTTTTCGAGGTTCGATAGGCGGCATCAATGATTTCATCAATTGCCCGATTACGTTGCTCCGGCGGCGTACCGTCAACCATGGTTATCTGGCCTTGAATAAAATCGCTCGGAACATTCGGAAATACTTCGACTTTCACCAACGACCCCGCAACCAGGCCAATAGAAACACACAATATCGCAATAAAACAGGCCAACGTGTTATAACGATTTTTAAGCGCCAACTCGAGGGTATTCTTGTAGCTGTTTTTTATAAACGCGTCTAACCAGTTTTTAAACCAAAGCTGCACGCGATGCACGATGTGGGCATTTTGCGGGTCAATTTCCTTGTATTTGATATGGGCCAGATGCGCCGGCAAAATCCATTTTGATTCAATAATCGAAAATACCAGGCACAGAGCAACCACGACAGCGATAGCCCGGAAAAAGGTTGCGGCATTGGCATCGATAAATATCATCGGCAAAAAGGCCGCTATGGTGGTCAATACCCCGAATGTTGCCGGCATTGCAACTTTATGAGCTCCCCGAATCACGCTATTTTGGGAATGACCACTGGTTTGGATTTCAGAGTACACACTCTCGCCAATTACAATGGCGTCATCGACAACAATACCCAGTACCATAATAAAGGCGAACAAGCTGAGCAGATTGACGGTTACCGAATACTCCCCCAACAGCGGCATAAACATAAACGCTCCGAGGAAACAGATTGGAATACCGACCATAACCCAAAAGGCAACACGAATACGCAAAAACAGGGTCAGGACAATAAAGACTAAAAACGCCCCCAGTAACAAATTGCTAAACATCATATTCAGACGTTCAGACAGATAAAACGAACTATCGCCATATACGTCCAAAGACACGCCAGCCGGCAAGACTTCGCGCTTTTGTTCGACGTATTTTTTCACCGCTTCGGCAATCGCCAGATCGTTTTGATCGGCTGTGGATTTAATGCGGATATTTGATGCCTCTTTGCCGTCAAAGCGAGCAAAGCCCTCACCTTCGACAAATTCATCCCTAATCGTGGCAACGTCTTTTAAAAGTAAACGGGTGCCGTCTGGATCAGTGCGCAACACCAAATTGGCATATTCATCACCAGTATAGGCCTGTCCGTCGGTGCGCAGCTGAATATAGCCACCACTGGATTTAATCGTGCCGCCGGGTAAATCCAATGACGCACTGCGGATCGCCTGACTGATCTGGTCAAAGGTCAATCCATATTCAATCAGCGTCAATTCTGACACTTCAATACTGATTTCGTAATCGCGGTTGCCTACCACAGATGCAATATTCACCTCCGGTAGCAACATAATTTCATCGCGAATATTTTGCGCCAACTCCTGGCGGGTACGTCGCTCCATGTCCCCATAAACCGACACCCACAACACATCCGCTTCAAACTCCTGCTTGAAAACTAGCGGCCGTTCAATTTGATCCGGAAACGTCTGAATGGTATTGATTTGCATCTGGATTTCGTCGAGTTTTTCCGACAACGGGAAGCCATTTTTAATTTCAATGGTCACCGTACCATTACCTTCCCGGGATTGAGAGGTGATGCGTTTAATGCCTTTGATATTTTCCAGAACATCCTCAATCTTAATTACCACAGATTGTTCAACATCTTCTGGCGCCGCACCCGGGTGAACCACACTTACCTGGATAGAGTTTGAGGAAAATTCCGGAAACATTTTTTTGGTGATAGTGAGATAGGAATAAATCCCCATCACCAGAATAAATACCATCAGCAGGTTGGCAGCGACACTGTTACGGGTAAACCAGGCAATAATGCCTGTTAATTTTTCATCGACTGGTTGCATTATTGTTCCACCCGAGCACTAGTTTGTTCCGTGGTCTGTGTTGCAGATTTGGACTCGTCAGGTTGCTCCGTCTCACTTGGCTCACCGTCGGATGATTCAGACTCTTTTGATTGGTTTTGCTCGGTCTGTTCACCGCTTACCTGCAATTGCATGCCTTGCACTGGAGTTTCTAGTCGCGTCGTCACCACTCGACTGCCGCCAGCAATATCCCCCTGAATATAGGCATAATCTTTATCGGAACGTAATACATCGACGGTAATAATATTGAGTTTATTATTTTCATCAATCAAATACAGTTGCCCTGCTCCGCGAATCGCACCACGCGGTATGGCGGTAATATTCGGATAAGTTTTCCCTTCAATTTCGGCCTTCACAAACATCCCCATCCGCAATTCAACATCCCGTTCTTCGGTGAGCAGATTGTACGGATCGTCTATGTGAGCAACCAGATAATGCACCCGAGACCGGTCATTGACAACGCCTTCATAGCGAGAGATATAAGAATCCCAGGTTAATGTACGCAGGCCCTGCTGCGTCGATACCACCACAGTGTTTGAAGCATCACCCTGTTGATTGACTTTTGGCAACTTAATAAAGCCTATATCTTGTTGTTTGACCGGTAACCGAACTTCAGCGTAGTCAACCGCGAAGGTATCCACCAACTGAGTTCCGGTGCCAACGTACTGCCCGATATCAACATATTTGACTTTTATCAACGCATCATAAGGGGCGATGATTTTCGTGCGTTTAAGTTTGAGTTGCGCGCCTTGCATATCGGCAGTGGCTGCTTCCACATCCGCCATCGCTCGTTGCAGTTGCGGTAAGCGCAACGCTAATACCGGAGCCTCAGATAATGGTTTTCCGGTAAGTTGCCATTCGTCTTCGGCTTGATCAGCTCGGGCTTTTTCTTCCACCAAAGAGGCCTTTGCCGCATCCAAGCGAGATTGAGCTTCCAATACTCCCACCTGGTAGGTTATCGGGTCGATTTCCATCAACACCTCACCCTTCTTAAAGAAACCACCCACTTTCATTTTATCGGCTACATAGGTGATTTGTCCTGAAACTTCGGAAATCAGTGCGGTTTCCGTGCGCGGCATGACCGTACCCTGACTGTGTACCGTAAAGGTAACGTCTTGCTTGTTGATCTCTGCCACGTCGACTACCGGGAACTGTGCCAGACTGGTTTTTTTCTCAGGTTTTTTTGCTAACGTTGTTAAGCCAACACAACCAACGAAGCCGAATACGACAATAATCACCGGCGCTAGATAGAGCATCAGGGAGCGCTTGGGGTTAGAGGGGGAATTAGCATTGGAATTTTGTTGTTGGAAGTCGTTACTAAAACTACTCATAAAGTTCTCTATTATTTAGTTTTTAACAGACATTCAATGTCTTATAAGGCAAAGTTGGTTTGTTCTATTATACGTATTTTATTGTGTAATGGATCCGAAATCAGATTAAATACTCATGCCATAACGTCAGCATATTGACGAAGTCAGAGCTGCCACACTCGGCGATAGTAAAGGTAAGATCATCGTCAAACTCAGGTTTGGATTCCGCGTCCGATTGCAAGTATGGCTCGTTTTCATCACCATCACTCACTTCAACCTTGTCTGAGGTTACTTGTAAATGGCTATTGGCCATCACAGAAACGTCCTGAAAATCAGCCTCTAAGGTAAATTCCTTCCCAATGTGTTGCAACTGACCATATCGGTTATTCATCATTTGTTGCAATTGCTGGATCAGTGCTGACAATTTACTGACATTAGTGCCTATTTCCTGTTCTAACCAAAAACCGATTACCTCATGCCCATAGGTAAATTTGGCCTTTGGGCTACCATCGATAAAATCCCGGTAAAATTCGTACTCCATAAATCATCTAACTTAATTACCATCACCTCCTATAGTTTAACTGAGAACTTTTTACAGGAGTAATAGTCTTATGCAGAAATACTTTTATATCTCTGAGTTTTTTCAAGGATGAACCGTTCAGCAAACACAATCAGGACGTATTTACTGCCGTTGACGACTGCTGTGTGTTTGCATGGCTTGATTTTGTTTTTTCTCCTCCCCAAACCTGCCAGCATTATCGATAATTCACCGATAACAACGCCCGCCGTAAACATTGAAAGCTATTTATATACGCCAACAACACCACCTGCGAATAACAATTCAGAATCGGAGCCGGTGCCTTTAGAAGCGCCAATGCCTTCGCAAGCGCAAGCGCAAGCACCATTAGACGCGAAAAGACCCAGAGCCCCGGATAATCAACAACCCGCACAGGAAGTTGAAATCGCAACTCCAAAAGGCATTATTGAGACAGTCCCGCTTAACGAAAAACACCAGGCGAGTACTAATAAGCCAGCCAACAAACCCACAAATAAACCCGCAAAAAAAGCTATTACATTCAATTCATACAAGGGCCTGGATAGCATTAATCAACAACAAGACCGCGATATAAGTCATCACTCAACGAGTCAACGTTCCAGCGCCAAAGGCTATTCAGTTTTTCAACCATTGCCGGCGCCGGTACCCAAAAGCATCGTCCGTAAAAGTGCAGAGCAAGTACGCGCCCAGAATACCTCGATTGTAGGCCATGAGACGATTGAAAAGCGTGATGGGTATTGTTATCAGGAAACCGATCTAAGTTTTATTAATGATGAATTTGGTAAAGTCGCATCGATAAGTGCCTGCGGTGAAAGTAGCGATGACAGGTATTTTCGAGAGTTTATGCAACAAGTCCGGGAACGGCGGTAAGAGCGTAAGAGTCAAAGGAGTTTGAAGGTGTCTAAAGCTGTCTGAGGGTGTCAAAGTAAAAGCCGCTGTTGCTTTTCTAAAACCTGAGGCCTGAAACCTGCAACCTGGCCTTTAGGCAAAGCCAATTAAACAAAAACGAGCCAATCCGTGAGGAAAGGCTCGTTTTCACATTGAATAATTAGCGGTTAACTAATTAAGCCGTATTGTGCTTTATGCGACGTTTTGCGCAATGATCACTTCTTTGGCTTTGCTGGTGTAACTATCCATTTTGTGGAAGTTCAGGTAGCGATAAGTATCGGCTGCAGTTGCATCGATCAGTTTCGCGTATTCCATGTACTCGTCCACGGTCGGCAGACGACCAACAATTGCACCGACGGCTGCAAGTTCGGCAGACGTTAAGTAAACATTGGCGCCGTTACCCAGACGGTTCGGGAAGTTACGGGTAGATGTAGAAAGTACAGTAGATTTTTCCGCTACACGCGCCTGGTTACCCATACATAGTGAACAACCCGGTGTTTCAATGCGAACACCAGCCTTGCCGTATGTTGAGTAGTAACCTTCTTCCGTTAACTGGTCACGGTCCATCTTCGTTGGTGGAGCAACCCACATACGAGTATTTAGTACGCCACCATAGTTCTCTAATAGCTTACCCGCTGCGCGGAAGTGACCAATGTTAGTCATACAAGAACCGATAAATACTTCGTCAACTTTATCGCCAGCAACGTCAGACAATAACTTAGCGTCATCAGGGTCGTTTGGACAACAAACGATAGGCTCTTTGATTTCGCTTAAATCGATTTCAATCACGTGAGCATATTCGGCATCGCTGTCAGCTTCCATCAGTGATGGATTATCCAACCATTCCTGCATGCCGTTGATACGACGTTCGATGGTACGCACATCTCCGTAGCCTTCACTGATCATCCATTTAAGCATCACAATGTTTGACTCAAGGTATTCAGCAACGGCTTCTTCTTCAAGTTTGATGGTACAACCGGCAGCAGAACGTTCAGCAGATGCATCGGATAATTCAAATGCCTGTTCAACGGTCAATCCTTTCAGACCTTCAATTTCAAGAACGCGACCAGAAAATTCATTGATCTTACCGGCTTTCTCCACGGTCAATAAACCGTTCTTGATACCGTAATAAGGAATCGCATGAACCAAATCACGTAATGTGATGCCCGGTTGCATATCGCCTTTAAAGCGAACCAATACTGACTCTGGCATATCTAATGGCATAACACCGGTTGCTGCAGCAAATGCCACAAGACCAGAACCTGCCGGGAACGAGATACCAAGTGGGAAACGAGTATGTGAATCACCACCCGTACCAACCGTGTCAGGTAATAACATACGGTTCAACCAGGAATGGATAACACCATCGCCCGGGCGAAGTGAAACACCACCACGATTCATAATGAAATCCGGTAACGTATGATGCGTCTGCACATCAACTGGCTTAGGGTAAGCAGAAGTGTGACAGAATGACTGCATGGTCAAATCTGCGGAGAAGCCAAGGCAAGCCAAGTCTTTCAATTCATCACGCGTCATTGGACCTGTGGTATCCTGAGAACCAACCGTAGTCATTTTCGGCTCACAATACTGACCGGCGCGAACACCAGCAACACCACAAGCTTTACCAACCATTTTTTGTGCTAAGGTGAAACCTTTCGTAGATTCAGCAACCTCTACCGGTTTGGCAAATAAATCGGTTTCTGCAAGACCCAATACTTCACGAGCGCGGCCAGTTAAGCCACGACCGATAATCAAAGGAATACGACCACCAGCACGAACTTCATCAAGCAATACCGGGCTTAGTTCAAACGTCGAGATAACGTCGTCAGTACCAGAGCGTTTAACAACACCTTCATATGGGAAGATATCAATAACATCGCCCATGTTCATTGCCTGCACATCTAGTTCAATAGGTAATGCGCCTGAATCTTCCATAGTGTTGTAGAAAATTGGTGCGATTTTACCACCTAAACAAACACCACCACCGCGCTTATTCGGTACGTGAGGAATATCTTCGCCCATAAACCAAAGAACCGAGTTAGTGGCAGATTTACGAGAAGAACCCGTACCAACAACATCACCAACATAGGCTAGCTGAATGCCATCTTGTTGTAATTCTTCAATTTGCTTAAGCGGGCCAACAGTGCCGTCATCATCCGGGTTGATACCATCACGACCGATTTTAAGCATGGCTTTGGCATGTAATGGAATATCAGGACGTGACCAGGCATCTGGTGCTGGTGACAGATCATCGGTGTTAGTCTCACCGGTAACTTTGAAAACTTTTACGGTAATTTTTTCAGCAACGGCTGGCTTATTCAAAAACCATTCGGCATTTGCCCAGGATTCCATTACTTTTTTCGCTTGCTCATTACCCGCATCGGCTTTCTCTTTTACATCGTAGAAAGCGTCAAACATCAGTAATGTTTTAGACAAACCTGCCGCGGCGATTTCAGCATTTTCGGCATCATCTAATAAATCAATCATCGGCTGGATGTTATAACCACCTAACATGGTACCAAGCAATTCAGTGGCTTTGCCGGCGTCCAGAATTGGAGAGCTTGCTTCGCCTTTTGCGATAGCGGCAAGAAACGCGGCTTTTACATAGGCTGCGTCATCAACGCCCGGTGGTACTCGATTTGTGATCAGATCAAGAAGAAACGCTTCTTCACCTGCTGGTGGATTTTTGATTAGTTCAACAAGTTGGGAAACTTGTTCAGCATCAAGGGGTTTGGGAACGATGCCTTCAGCGGCGCGCTCTTCAACGTGTTTACGATAATCTTGAAGCACAGTACTTTCCTCTTTTCTGTGAATGCTGGAATGCCCCTGCTTGCTTCAGGGGTTTTTAAGCTGGCCGCATTATACGTGAATCGGCCAAAAAACTGAACCCAATTTCCAATAATGCAATTTATATCCACTATAAATACTGAAAATAGTACTTGATAATTTCAACGCTTTATTTTTAGCAACTAAGTATTGTAAAAACAACCAGTAAACGCCTTTTAAATTGGGAATTTAGCGAGTTTTCTACTAATTTTAAATAAGGCATTTTAGCTACCTTCAGGCTTCTGATTTGAATAGAAAAATCTCTCGACAGGATAATTTTATCTTTTTAATCGTTGCCCTAGTGATGTTACTGGCGGGGATGGCACTTGCGCAGCAATTTTTTGCTGGAGAGATGCAACGATTGATGCAGTCTGCCACCGTGGTGACGCTACTCGTTGCGGTCTGGGGCGCCCATGACAAAAACTACATTTTTCGTCGCGGTCTGGTTTTTCCCGTTGTCATTATCCTGACCTCACTAGCAAGCTATTACCTTGAAAGTATTGATAAACTTTTCTTACAACTTTTCATTATGCTTTTGTTTTTCCTGGTAACGGCAAAAAAAACCGCGGCTCAGGTTCTGTTTTCGGGTTCCGTAACCTGGAATAACATTCTCGGGTCGATTTGTCTTTACCTGCTGATGGCAATGATTTGGGGGCTGTTATATACGCTAATGCAATTGTTTGCTGGCAGTGCATTTAACGGCATAGAAGCAGGTCTACAATGGTATGAGTTATTACCGGATCTTATGTATTTTTCCTTTGTAACTATTACAACATTAGGTTTTGGTGATATTTCACCATCCATCCCGGTCACCCAATTTCTGGTCTATATGGAAGCAATCGTTGGCCAGTTTTATCTGGCGATTCTTGTTGCCAGTCTGGTTGGTGCCCGTATGACCGGGCCACATTCACATAGAGAACAAAACAATGACAGATCCTAAAAACGCTCAGCCTGAAAATCAGCCTGAGCTGACCGAACAAGATTTGCGTTTCACCCGCAGGATGATAGATACGTCTATCAAGCTGGCTGCAATATTTATCGTTCTAATCTGGTGCAGTGCAATACTTCGTCCATTCATTTTGCTGATATTGTGGGGCGGCATTATAGCCATCGCCTTGTACCCGTTTTTTGCGAAAGTGAGCAATGTCCTTGGCGGAAAACCCAAGTTAGCGGCGCTGATCATCGCGCTACTCGGGCTTGCTCTTTTGGTGGTACCAACCATTAATATTTCCGCATCGACGATCGATAGCGCACAATCCGTGTCAGAAAGTATAAAAGAAGGAACCTTTAAAGTACCTCAACCTACAGATGCGGTGAAATCCTGGCCACTGGTAGGCGAGAAGGTATACCAGATATGGGGACACGCCTCGACCAATTTTGAAGAATTTGTGGTTGAACATTCAGAAGCATTTAAGACGCTTACTGAAGCGCTATTTAGCACCATTACGGGTATTGGTGCTACCGTGCTGCAATTCATTGTATCACTGCTAATCGCGGCCGTAATGTTAGTGAACCATGAAAAATGTCTATATGGCTCACGCCTGGTTTTCAATCGTATCATGGCCGAAAACGGTGAAGCCGCCATTCAGGATTCTGTCGCCACTATTCGCAGCGTTGCACAGGGCATACTTGGTATTGCCGTTATTCAGGCGTTACTGGCCGGTATAGGCATGTTTATTGCTGGTATTCCGGGCGCTGGGATTTGGGCACTGCTGGTGCTAATTCTGGCCATCGTGCAATTACCTCCACTACTGGTACTTGGTCCGATCGCTGCCTATTACTTTTCTATTACGTCCACAACACCCGCCACCATTTTCCTTATTTGGGCACTATTGGTCAGTTTTAGTGATGCCGTATTAAAACCTATGTTATTAGGTCGGGGGATAGATATTCCGATGCTGGTGATATTACTTGGCGCGATAGGTGGCATGCTATTGTCGGGCATAATCGGCTTGTTTGTTGGCGCCGTCGTCCTGTCAATCGGCTACAAATTAACCATGTATTGGCTACAGCATTCGACCGTGCAGATTGAAAAGCCCTACGTCGATTGAAAAGATACGGTTTAACAAAAAATAATAACCCTTAAAGGTATGTCATGGCGAGCGATGAAACCACTCTGAAAAGCGAGAATGAACCGCAAGGTGAGTCTGTCCAAGCTTCCGAGAATGAGGCGAGCGAGAAGCCGGCGACAAAGCCAGATCTGGCAAATCGACTTACTCGCATAATTTTAATTATCGCCGCGGTATATTTTGTCTGGTATGTGTCCAGCGATAGATTAACCCCCATCACCGATCAGGCCCGGGTTAGAGGTTTTGTTATTCCTATTGTGCCGGAAGTGTCCGGTCAGATTTCGCGCATCCATGTCGGCGGCGACAAACACGTAAAAAAAGGCGAAGTCTTGTTCGAAATTGATCCCAGCGATTATGAGCTTGCGGTTGAAAAAGCTCAGGCCGCGTTAGAGCAAGCGGGTCAGGACGTTGGCGCCAGCACCGCCAACGTTGCCTCAGCCAAAGCCATTTTAGAGAAGGCCAAAGCCAATCTTAATACCATCATGGAAAATGCGGACCGGATTTTTGCGCTTGAGGAGCAAGGGATTATTTCTACGGCTCAGGCGGACGAAACCCGGGGAACGGTAACTCAGGCGGAGCTTGAAATTGCTAATGCTCAGGCTTCCTATGAACAGGCAAAGCAACAACTCGGCGCCCAGGGACAGGATAATCCGGCGATTCAAACCGCAATAACCCAGTTATCCGACGCACGACTTGACCTGTCGCGAACCAAAGTGGTTGCCCCTAATGATGGAGTCGTCTCCTATGCCAAAGTGAACGTGGGGTACTACGCTGCAGCTGGTGCCAAGATCATGACCTTTATTTCTACTGATGTGGCCTGGATTGAGGCTTCCTATCGGGAAAATAACCTGGGCAATATCAAAGAAGGTGATGAGGTCGATATTGCGCTGGACTCTGCGCCGGGGAAAATTTTCAAAGGACAAATAAAATCCGTCGGTTATGGAGTCAGTTTTGACAAATCTCAGCCCGGAGAATTGTCCACACCAGAAAAACCCAAAGGCTGGATGCGAGACCCGCAACGGTTTATTGTGGTGATTTCGTTTAAAGATGAGGGCGTAAGAGGATATCTTCGAGAAGGCGGTCAAGCGGACGTAATCACCTACACGGGTGACAATGTTATCTTAAACAGCATTGGCAAGCTGTACATGCGACTGACCACTTTTATGTCTTATGTTTACTAAATTTCTGTGGTCTTACCCGGTCAACACCATTCGCACCATACGACTGGTGGTAGGTTTAGGCACAGCAATCGCTATCGCCTTTGGCTTTAACTGGCCACTGGCCTTTCTCTGTCCGGTATTAGCTTCAAAATTTCTCGCCTCCGATAAGCCCAAAGTCCCCTTTAAAACCCTTGGAAATATATTCCTTATCGTCGTTGTCGCCTTTTCTGCGGGGATCATCGTCACCCGTTTTTTACTGCCATTTCCTGTGGTGTTTATGCTGGTAACACTGCTGCTTATCTTTTGGCTATCCTATTGGAGCCATAGTGGTGGTAATGAGTTTGTGATCACCATGTTGTTGATAGGGTTCACCATTATTCCGTTGTTGGCGCTATTGCATCAAGCTATCGTTATTGAAGTAACCTATGGGTTTATCTTCTCATGTCTGATGGCACTGATGATCACGATGATGGCTCATGAGATCATTCCCGATAAGCCCGGTACTCGTTATGTGAATGCCCAGAAGGCCGCTGAGGCTGAACGAAGTCTGCCCAAGCAAACCCGCCTGCAACTCGCCTATTTATCCACCATTATCATTATGCCGGTGCTAACCATGTTCCTAATTCTGGACTTGAGCAACGCCATTTTGGTGTTAGTATTCGTCGCGATTCTCGCGCAAAAACCAAATTTACTGGTTGGTATTCAAGGTGCTAAGGCCTTGCTACTCGGCAACACGATTGGCGGCATTTTTGCCATGCTTATTTACGCAACGTTAGTTATGGTGCCCCAATACAGTTTTTTGATCCTGTTATTTTTGCTGTTGTTTTTATATTTTGGCAAGCTCATTTTTTCGCCACGCCCCTTAGCGCCAATTTACGCTATGGCCATGACGACCGTGATAATCCTGGTATCTTCGGCGACTCTGGGCAATGCCGATGCTGACGAAAAATTTTATACCCGGCTAATCCAGATTGCTATGGCATGCGGATACATCATTTTCGCTACGATGCTGACAAGGCCGTATTTAAATAGGATACAGTCGACGGAGTAAGCTGTCCGTCGAGAAACCTCGGGGATCAGGTGCGAAAGGTGCCTAAGGGTGTCAAAGGTGTCGAATGGTGTCGAATGGTGACTAAGCAAAAGCCCCGGTTACTTTTTTTAAACCTGCGATCTCGCCTTTAGGCGACTGCTGAAGGAACTTTGCATATTAACGAAACAAAAAAGCCAGGTTATCAACCTGGCTTTTGACTAAAAACATGTGTTTTTACTTCTTTTTCTTTACCGCTTTCGCATTCGGTAAATCGGTGATTGAGCCTTCAAATATCTCAGCCGCCATACCAATGGACTCGTTAAGCGTCGGGTGAGCATGAATGGTCAAACCAACGTCTTCGGCGTCAGCCCCCATTTCAACTGCCAGACCAATTTCGCCTAACATCTCACCGGCATTAATACCGATGATGGCACCACCAAGAACACGACCACTATCTTTTTCAAAGATAAGCTTAGTTTTACCTTCTGTACGAGCAGATGCAATCGCTCGGCCAGATGCAGCCCATGGGAAGTTTGCAACTTCAATGTTCAAACCCTGCTCTTTCGCTTCGCGCTCGGTAACACCTACCCATGCAATTTCTGGATCTGTGTAAGCAATCGAAGGAATGCAGCGCGGATCGAATACATGCTTCTTACCGGCAATTACTTCTGATGCAACGTGACCTTCATGCACGGCTTTATGAGCCAGCATAGGTTGACCGACAACATCACCGATAGCAAAAATATGATTTACATTGGTACGCAGTTCATTAGTGACATTGATAAAGCCACGCTCGTCAACATTAACACCAGCTTTATCGGCATCGATCATGTGACCATTTGGCTTACGACCAACAGCAACCAGGATCTTATCGTAACGAACCTGACCTTCCGGTGCGTTCTTACCTTCAAACGTCACGTACAAGCCGTCATCTTTGGCATCAACTCCGACAACTTTGGTAGACAGCATCAGGTTAAAACGATTTTTCACATATTTAGTGTAAATCTTCATGATGTCTGCATCGGCGGCAGGAACTAATTGGTCAGCAAATTCAACTACAGACACGTTAGCACCTAAGCTGCTGTATACCGTACCCATTTCCAAGCCGATAATACCACCACCAAGAACCAACATTTCACCTGGAACATCTTCCAGCTCAAGAGCACCGGTCGAATCAAGAACGCGAGGATCGTCTGTAGGAATAAATGGCAAATTAACAACCGAAGAACCGGCGGCAATAATGGCGTTATCAAAATTAACCGTTGTTGTACCGTTATCGCCTTCAACAGCAATGCTGTTTGGACCCGTAAATTTACCATAACCATTAACTATGGTTACTTTACGTTGTTTCGCCATACCCGCTAAACCACCGGTAAGCTGACCGACAACTTTTTCTTTCCAACCACGAATTTTATCGATATCGATTTGTGGTTCACCGAAGGTTACCCCATGGCTTGCCATTTCTTTTGCATCATCGATTACTTTGGCAACATGAAGTAACGCTTTAGAAGGGATACAACCAACATTCAGACAAACACCACCCAGGGACGAATAGCGCTCAATTAATACTACATCCAAACCTAAGTCAGCCGCGCGGAATGCTGCAGAATAACCACCAGGTCCAGAACCTAAAACAACGACTTGAGTTTTGATATCGTTACTCATGTTAACCTCAAACTTTTTAAAATTGACTTAAAAGGTCAGCGACCTCTCAAGACTAGATTTTGTTCAATTACTTTTTACAAACCAGACATTGTGCATGCTCAACATATTCGCAAAAACAAACCAAAATTTGGTGTAATAAAATTAAACTTTTTAGTGTTTAAAACGTGCTTCGTTCAATAAAAGTAATCTTTGATCAAAACTTTACAACATCGAACCAAACACAATAATTTGGGCGCCAAGTGTACCTTGTGTGACAATTTTTGGCCAACATTAGTGGCAAATATTGGTAATAAGTACGATCTATAACGCTTGTTTAAAGGCTCCAGCCAAACCGTTTTAACTGGAGCGATAGCGTCAACCTCCTCTAAAACCGTCCTGTATTCAGGATCAGTTAAAGAATTAGTTGACGTATATCAGACATCACCGAAGATAAATGCACAGTAAAGCGTGCTGCAACGGCACCGTCAATCACACGGTGATCATAAGACAGTGATAGTGGCAGCATCAATTTAGGTTCAAAATCTTTACCATTCCATTTCGGTTTAATTTCCGATTTGGATACTCCCAAAATCGCAACGTCAGGGGCATTAACGATTGGCGTGAATGCCGTGCCACCGATACCGCCTAAGCTGGAAATAGTAAAACACGACCCCTGCATGTCTTTCGCGGTCAATTTACCGTCACGGGCTTTCTTAGAGATCTCCAGAAGTTCTTTGGATAACTCATGAATGCCTTTTTGATCGACATCACGCACAACCGGAACAACCAGGCCATTCGGGGTATCAACCGCAACACCGATATGAACGTATTTTTTCATGATCAGGCTCTCACCGGATTCACTCAGGCTTGAATTAAATACCGGATACGCTTTTAAGGCACTCGCCGCAGCTTTCATGATAAAGACTAAAGGCGTGATTTTAAAACCAAGCTTTTGTTTTTCAGCGATGACATTCTGTTCTTTGCGGAATGCTTCGACATTGGTGATGTCGGCTTCATCAAACTGGGTCACATGTGGGATCGTTACCCAGTTACGGTGCAGGTTAGGTCCGGAAATTTTCTGAATACGCGTTAACGCGACTTCTTCAACCTCGCCGAACTTACTGAAATCCACTTTTGGTTGAGCAATAACCTGCAAACCACCAGCGCCTGCAGCAACACCGCTGCTAGCCGTCGCTTTAGGACGTGACAGTTCATATTTTACAAACGATTGTACGTCTTCTTTTAAGATACGGCCTTTATTGCCGGTTCCTTTAACTAACGTCAGGTCAACACCGAATTCTCGGGCCAAACGACGAATTGAAGGAGACGCGTAGATATTACCTTTGCTCTGCAACTGACCAGCACTTGGATGGTGCGGTACCGGCGCCGCTTTTTGTGGTTTTTCCGCTGGCGCGGCAACTACAGTTTGCTCTTTTGCTGCCGGCGCAGATGCTGGTGCAGGCGCGGCTGGTGCAACCGATTCTGCTGCCCCACCCGATGTTTGCAGGGTGATGATTAATGAGCCTTCACTCACTTTATCGCCTGTCGCGACTTTGACTTCAACAACTTTACCCGCGGCTGGCGCTGGAACATCCATCGTTGCTTTGTCAGTTTCTAAGGTAATTAAGCCATCTTCGGCTTCTATTTCATCACCCGGGCTGACCAGCACTTCGATCACATCCACTTCACCATCTTCACCAATATCAGGCACGTGGACATCAATAACCGCAGCCGCTGCACTTGCAGCAGGTGCTGCAGGCGCTTGTGCAGGTTCATTTACCGCCGGAGCTGCAGGAGCCGCTTGTTCGGCAGGTGCCTCAGGTGCAGTTTCAGCCGTTGCCGGTTGAACATCACTTGCACCGGCGCCAGATTCCATCAGTACGATTAAATCGCCTTCTGAAATTTTCGCACCAACTTCTACCTTGATTTCCTTGATCACACCAGCCATTGGCGCTGGAATGTCCATCGACGCTTTGTCTGTTTCAACACTTACCAGTGCATCTTCCGCTTCAACGCTGTCGCCAACGGCAACACAAAGCTCGATAACTTCAACTTCATCGCCGCCTACATCAGGGACTAGAATTTCTTTAATATCAGACATCTATATTTCCTTACTAGTCAATTACGCGTATAGCGGGTTTATTTTGTCGGCGTTAATGCCAAAATCGCTGATCGCTTTTGTCACCACACTCATGTCAATCTCGCCGCGTAGCGCTAGTTCATAAAGCGATGCAACCACAATGTAGTTTTGATCGACTTCGAAGTGACGACGAAGATTTGCACGACTGTCTGAGCGACCAAAGCCGTCGGTACCAAGTACACGATAATCGGTATCGATAAATGCGCGTAACTGATCAGAATAGGCTTTAACATAATCGGTTGCTGAAATCGCCGGGCCCGCATCTTTAGTAATAACGGTGCCGATATAAGGCACTTTCGGCGTCGCTTCCGGGTGTAACATGTTATAACGAGCTGCTTCCTGACCTTCACGTGCTAACTCATTGTATGAGGTTACCGAGTAAACATCAGAAGAGATCCCGAAATCTTCGGCAAGAATGCGCGCCGCTTCACGAACCTGAATCAAGATAGTACCAGAACCCATAAGCTGTACATTGGCTTTGGCTTGCTTGGTCGGCTTAACCGTGTCCAGTTTATAGATACCCTTGATGATGCCTTCTTCAGCACCGTCAGGAATCGCTGGGTGTTCGTAGTTTTCATTCATAAGGGTCAGGTAGAAGAAGATGTTTTCATTTTCTTCATACATACGACGTAAACCTTCACGCACAATCACCGCAACTTCATAACCATAGGTTGGATCGTAAGTTACACAGTTCGGGATCAGGTTCGCCTGAACATGGGAATGACCATCCTGATGCTGCAAACCTTCACCGTTCAATGTGGTACGACCGGCAGTCGCACCTAATAAGAAACCGCGTGCCTGACTGTCACCTGCCGCCCATGCCAAATCACCAACACGTTGGAACCCGAACATCGAGTAATAGATATAAAATGGAATGGTTGTAGTGTTACAGGTTGAATACGACGTACCCGATGCAACCCATGACGCCATTGCACCTAGCTCATTAATCCCTTCCTGTAATACCTGGCCTTTTTTATCTTCACGATAATAAGCCACCTGATCGGCGTCCTGAGGCACATACTTTTGCCCTTCATGAGCATAAATACCCACTTGACGGAACAGACCTTCCATACCAAAGGTGCGGGCTTCATCAGGAATGATAGGAACAATGCGTTTACCAATCTTCTTATCTTTAAGTAAGCTATTCAGCACTCGAACAAACGTCATAGTCGATGAAACTTCACGGCCGTTTGAGCCTTTTAAAATGGCATCGAAGATATTCAGTTTTGGAATTTCCAGAGTTTCTTCTGCTTGTTCCAGACGTGCAGGCAACGAACCACCTAAAGCAGTGCGACGCTCTTGCATGTATTTGTACTCAGCTGAGTCTTCTGGGAATTTGTAATACGGTAAGTCGGCGATATTTTCATCGCTCACTGGAATATTGAAACGATCACGATATTGCTTGACGGACTCAATGTCCATTTTCTTAACGTTGTGAGCAATGTTTAATGCTTCACCAGAAGCACCAAGACCAAAACCTTTAACCGTTTTCGCAAGGATAACCGTTGGACGACCTTTGGTTTCCATCGCTTTTTTGTATGCCGAATAAACCTTAACCGGGTCATGACCACCGCGGTTTAAACGATAAATATCTTCATCGGACATATTGGCAACCAATGCTGCGGTTTCCGGATATTTATTGAAGAAATTCTCACGGGTATATTTGCCACCTTTGGCTTTACAGTTCTGATATTCACCATCAACGGTTTCATTCATCAACTGTAATAATTTACCCGATGTATCGCGAGCTAATAAGGCATCCCAATAAGAACCCCAAATCACTTTAACCACTTCCCAGCCAGCGCCGCGGAATGTGCCTTCCAGTTCTTGGATGATTTTGCCGTTACCACGTACCGGACCATCAAGACGTTGCAGGTTACAGTTAATCACAAACGTCAAATTATCCAGACCTTCGCGCGAGGCTAAACCAATCGCACCTAATGATTCTGGCTCATCGGTCTCACCGTCTCCTAAGAAACAGTATACGCGTTGACCAGAACAGTCTTTAATGCCACGGTCGGTTAGATATTTTAAGAATCGAGCGGTATAGATAGCCTGCAATGGCCCTAGACCCATGGATACCGTCGGGAACTGCCAAAAGTCCGGCATCAGGTGCGGATGCGGATAAGAAGACAGACCATTACCATCGACTTCCTGACGGAAGTTATTCATTTGCTCTTCAGTTAAGCGACCTTCAACAAAGGCACGAGAATAGATACCCGGAGAGATATGACCCTGAGCAAAAATAAAATCGCCACCGTCTTTTTCGGTAGCCGCTTTAAAGAAATGGTTAAAACCCACATCGTATAACATCGCTGATGATGCGAAAGAACCGATATGACCACCTAGTTCGAGGTCTTTTTTCGAGGCTCTCAATACCAATACCAGAGCATTCCAGCGAATAGCCGCACGAATACGGGCTTCAATGGTCAAGTCGCCAGGCATATTAGGTTCCTGGCCAGCAGGGATGGTATTGACGTATGCCGTCGTGGCATCAAAAGGTAAGTGGGTACCGCTGCGACGGGCTCGGTCAATCAGGGTTTCCAATAGTTGGTGCGCTCGCTCAGGGCCTTCCTGTTCCAGCACCGCTTCCATGGACTCAAGCCATTCTTGTGTTTCTTGCGGATCGATATCGTGGTTGAGGATCTCAGACATAACGATGTTCTAACTCCAAATTATAAAAAAAACCGGCAAAATTTTGGTATTAAAGATAGTTGAAATATTGCAACTTTCTTTAGTTTTGCCATCAAAAATAAAGTCTTCAAGCGTTTAAGCAAACTCAGGTTTTATCAGCCTTTATAACGTTTGCAAGCGTCTCAAAGAGCGCTTAACCCGGCTATTTTCATCACCAAGCTTTAATAATACTTCTTCGATATATGCCAGGTTTTTATGACTGGCTCCCCAGGCTTTGTTCGGTTCACCACTTAAAATCGCTTCTAATAACCGCTTGCGATAATGGGCAATCTTACCTGGCACTTCCGGGCGCTTTGCCAGGACCTGTAAATTTTTTTCTATGTTATCAATTAATAACGTCGACATTGAGCGAGACAAATGCAACAGCACGGCGTTATGAGATGCATTACAAATGGCCAGATAGAAATCAAACACGGCAATCGCTTCGCCATGGAAGTTTTCGCTGATAGCAGTGTTTTCAATCTGCGCTTCCGTCATCGCATCATATTTTTGCTGAATTTGTTCAAAGTCCGCTTTAGTGCCACGCATCGCAGCATAATAAGCAGCCATGCCTTGTATACCGTGACGAAACTCCAATAAGTCATATTGGGATTCACCTTTTTTCGCCAACAAATCAAACATGGGATCGCCCATGCCACTGAGCAATTTATCGTTGACAAAGGTTCCGCCGCCCTGGCGACGATACACCAATTCTTTGGTCTCAAGCTTTTGAATGGCTTCACGCAAAGACGGTCTTGATACCGCAAATTGTTCCGCTAACTCTCGTTCTGGCGGTAACTTTTGTCCGGCTTTCAAACTGCCTTCTAAGATCATGCCTTCAAGATGTTCAACGATGACATCGGAAATTTTGGCTTGCTGTATCTTCTTGTAGGCCATTGAATTCACCCTATATTGCTGACTAAGGCGGTAAACATCGCCACGCCAACCCGTAAAATCATTGGTTAAATGGTCTTACCAATTAAGATATTTCTTGGATAAAACATAACAGAAGATCTTCAGCATGTAAAATTTTGTGCAAAGAAAAGCAAATTAGTTCAAGGAAAATGATGACAAAAAAACATCGAAAAAGGTAATGGTCAGACCAATATGGAAAAACTGAATCGGCTCTATCTCTCGAGGTTTGAGAAGTCAAACTTAAAGATTCAGGAGATATTTAAAGGGCAAGCTAGAAAGGTGAATAAAAAGGTGGCTAATGGTGACAAAGCAAAAGGCACTGTTGCTTTTCCTGCAACCTGAGGCCCGAAACCTAAGATCTCGCCTTTAGGTTTCCGGGCTTAGATTTTGAAAGTGTATTCAGGTATTGGGACCTTAGTGGCTCCGAGTTAAGCGCGCATGGCTCCGAAGAGCCATTGTCTTAGTGAGCGACGCCGGCAATTGTCATAAATGCCGTAGCCGCTAACAAGAGCAGAACATTGCGTTTAGCAAGACGAACCAACAGGCACGGTTCGGCGGTACAGTCTTCGCCGTCAATCTGATAATCTTCGGCGATTTCGGCAACGCCACAAAGGTACTGGCGTGGCGATTGTTTAAAGTTCAACATGCCTTCAAGCCATAAGGTTGAGGCTTTAGAGAAATGTCCAACCAGCATATAGCCAAAAGCCACCGCCCGAGTTGGGATAATGTCCAAATAGAAAAGGATCTTGCGAGCGTTTTCGGCTGCCGTTTCCGGTAAAAAGCTTTCGCCTTCCACCTCACCACTATGATTTGCTACGGCAACCAGGAGACGATAGAACACCACGCCGACAATCCCAAAGAAGATAAATATCAACATTAATGCTAAATAGTATTGATAATTCATCCAAACCAGAGTTTGGCCAAAGCTCTCACCTTCAAATTGCTGACCCTGTTGCAACTCATCCTGGTGCAAAATAACCGCTTCCTGATCGCCACGCATGGCAGCATTCAAATAGTTTTTATAGCTGTCACGGATCCGCTGACTGCCAATACAGACAACAAGCACCAAAGTCACCAGAATGAAATTGATCAGGCTGTTATCAAACAACCAAAGGATGATGGAAAGAACGGAGGCTGGTAGTAATGCGAATACCGTCAGATTCAGGACGTTCTTACTTATTTCGCCCTTAGAAACAAAGCCACGCACAAATCCCACATACTGACCGAAGTAAAAATTAAACTGCCAGTATTTGGAAAGTAATATCCGCTCTGCTGCCAAAGCAATAAGCAAGCTAATTAAAGTCATTGAAAACCCTACTTATATATTGATGTTATTATCAACTTGGTTAACAAAAATTCTACAAGTAGAATAGCAGGATTACCAGAAACAATTCCTTAAACGCTAAGAAAACCTGAATAAACCCTTAAACGCTATGCCAATAACGATAAATAATGGGTCCAGTCGAAGCTTTCTCCGGGATCGGTTTTGCGCCCAGGGGCAATATCACAATGGCCGGTAATATGATGGTTAACAATCTCGGGATAATGGTTTTGCAGCAACTTAGTGATTAACGCCAGTGTTTGGTATTGACTGTCGGTATAAGCCACATCATCACAGCCCTCCAATTCAATACCGATGGAAAAGTCATTACACTTGCTGCGGCCTTTAAATTCTGAAACCCCGGCGTGCCAGGCTCTTTTATCAAAAGGCACGTACTGGACAACTTCACCGTTTCGTTTGATTAAGCAATGGGCGGAAACCTTTAACTGGTATATTTCCTGAAAATAGTCATGTTCCTGAGGGTTTAATGTGCCGGTAAAAAGTTGATCAATATAGTTGCCACCAAACTGCCCCGGCGGTAACGAAATATTGTGGACAACCAGTAAACTAATGTCAGAAGTTTCTCTGTCATCATAAAATGGCGATGGACAACGACGGACAGAAAATAAGCCGGGTAAGATCGGGCTAGCTGCAGATTCTGTTAACCAACCATTGTCAATTGTGTAATTTGTTGTCATTTGCAGATATAGTGAGACATACGACTCTGGATAACTGCACCATACTGCGCCGCGAATCAATGTGCAAGCTTGTGCAGCAATCTGCAGCACAGTGCAACCATCCAGGTATCAGATAATAAGATGGGAACAAAAGAAGCAACATGTTGCTGGTTATTTTCCATCGTTATAACCGTTATATCATTACTGGCAGATGACGACATTCGTTCTGCCGATAGGATGAATACAGGCATCTAATAGACAGGTATCAAATAGACAGGAAGCGAATATGCGAGACCCGAAACCGCAAGAGCAGGATGATAGTCAAAAAATAGGTAAAGTCATGATCTGGGTGGCCTGGATCATCGGCTTATTACTGCTTGTCTGGTTTTTCCAATCGAAATTAGATGCGCAGTGGAATCCTAATCAGCAGCCACAATCACAAATGAGTGCCAGTGGCACTGAACAGGTCGTACTGGAACGTAATCGCTATGGTCATTATGTTACCGCTGGCACCATTAATCAGCAAAACGCCCTGTTTATGCTCGACACCGGTGCCACCAGCGTATCAATTCCTATGGAAATTGCCGATAAATATGGCTTAGAAAGACAAGGGAGCCATCTGGTGCAAACCGCAAACGGCTCGGTACGTGTGTATGCAACCACGATAGATGAGTTGAGTATCGGTAATATAAACCTATATAATGTGCGCGCCAATATTAACCCGGGTATGAATGGTCAGGAAATCCTGCTTGGCATGAGTGCGCTCAAGCAACTAGATTTTAGTCAGAAAGGTAAATTTCTGCACCTGAACGTTCCCCAGAATCCTTAACACACGAGACACACGAGAATTTTATGCAGGACCACTTGATTAGCGATATCCAACATAGCGTAACCTCGGCGTTAGCAGAAGATCTCGGTGGCAGCGCGGATGCTAATCAGGATATTACCGCAAGCCTTATCCCTGAAGATCATAATGCCGTTGCCACCATAATTTGCCGAGAAGACTGTGTGATTGCCGGTGTTGCCTGGGTCAATGAAGTATTTAAACAACTTGATGCCAATGCAGCGCATTCAGACACAAAAATTACCTGGTTTGTTAATGACGGACAGTCAGTAAAAGCCAATAATACCCTGTGTGAAATCTCCGGCAATGCCCGACTGTTGCTTACTGGCGAGCGCACCGCGTTAAACTTTTTGCAATCACTAAGTGGAACCGCCACTATCACCTCCAGATATGTCAAAGAGCTGCAAGGCAGTAATACCCGCTTATTGGATACTCGCAAAACCATTCCAGGTTTGCGCAGTGCACAAAAGTATGCGGTGACCTGTGGCGGCGGCTATAACCATAGAATTGGCTTATTCGATGCGTTTTTAATTAAAGAAAATCACGTCAATGCCTGTGGCGGCATTGCTCAGGCCATCAGCACCGCAAAACAAAACTTTCCAGGTAAAACTGTGGAAGTGGAAGTGGAAAACCTTGAGGAGCTATCTCAGGGCATCGAAGCTGGCGCCGATATCATCATGTTAGATAATTTTACCACGGCAATGATTGAACAGGCGGTTGCCATAAACCAGGGTAGAGCCAAATTAGAAGTTTCCGGTAACATGACACTGACAACCTTAAAAGCGTACGCCAAAGCCGGTGTCGATTTTATCTCGGTGGGTGCGTTAACCAAACACGTCAATGCTGTCGACTTGTCAATGCGGTTTGTTTAAACGGCGAAACGCCGGCTAGGTTTCAGGTTTCTGATTCCTAGCTTTTGTTTATGGATTCAGGTTTCAGGCCTCATGTTGCAGGAAAAGCAAAAATATCTTTTGCTTTGACACCCTTAATCACCTTTCGACACTCTTAGGCTCCGATTTCTTTTTCCTCCGGATCCCCTTTGTCCAACGCTGTCATCTGACACGACTCCCTTCATTTATCTTACACTTTTGTACAAATTTAATTTTCCTTTGTGTACAGGCACGTAACTTAACCCACTAATATTGCAGCTTTTTTATATCATTTAGCAATGACGCAACTTTACAAGCGTTGGTTTTTTCAGCAAACGGTTGAAATTCCCCTTAAAAAGCTAATTTTTTGTTAAAAAGTGTTTTACAGCCATTTAAAATTCAAGCATATTAGAAGAGGCCCCCTAAACATAAAAATAACGTTAATGGATGTTTAACATGAAAACTATGAAAAATAACAAGGGTTTTACCCTAATCGAATTAATGATCGTAGTTGCGATCATCGGTATTCTTGCAGCTGTAGCACTTCCTGCTTACCAGGATTACACAGCTAAATCAAAAGCGGCTAACGCACTAGCATCACTTGCTGGACAAAAAGTAAAAGTTGCCGAGGTTTATTCTGTAAGTGGTGAGTTAAATGGAGCTGTTTGTACTAACAACGGCGTAGCAATTACAGGTTGTACTGGCAATGGTGTATTGACAGCGGTAGATACGGTTGACGGTGCAATTCAAGTAGTTTTGACGCCTTCAGAGGGTTCAAGTACTGATGCTGGTTTAGATTGGGAATGTCGAGTATCTGCTACCGGCGGCGCAACTGCTGTACCAATTACAGGTTGTAGCCTTTAAGCTATAAATAATTAATAGAAAAAAGCCCCAAAAGGGGCTTTTTTTATGCCTAAAATTCGGTAAACTGAAAACTCGATTAAATAGAATAAGAAGCGTGTAATGAAAGGACTCCATCGCCAGTCGAGTATCTTGTCTGCGTTCGTTCGCAGTGAAGTGATCTCGCAAGAGCAAGCTAAACAGGTCTTTACAAATTGCCAGAAAGAAAAACAAGGTGTTATTCAATATTTAATCAGCGAATTAAAACTTGCCCCCACCGCTGTTGCCAAAACCCTTGCAAAAGGTTTCGGCTACCCATTGATAAGTCTTGATGATATTGACTATTCGGCACTGCCTGAAGATTTGAAGAATGAAAAACTCATCGATAAACACAAGGCCATACCTTTGTATTTGCGTGGTGGCATTCTTTTTATTGCCGTCGCCGATCCGACCAACCACGATGCGTTGGAAGAGTTTCAGTTTAATAGTGGCTACAGCACCGAGATGGTTATCTGTGATCAATCGTCGATCGAAAAACATATCGAGAAGATTCTGGAAAATGATCACGATGCGTTAGAAATTGATGCATTAGACAACGAAGAATTAGCGGGCTTAGAAGTAGCTGACGAAAAGCCAGAAGATGATGAGCCAGGCAACGGTGAAAGTGATGCACCGATAGTTGTCTACATCAATAAAATATTACTTGATGCGATAAAAAAAGGCGCATCAGATTTACATTTTGAACCGTTTGAAAAAAAATTTAGAATTCGATTTCGTGTCGATGGCATATTAACCGAAGTTGCAACTCCGCCTGTAGGCCTGGCGAGCCGAATGACCGCTCGTCTAAAAGTTATGTCGCGTCTTGATATTGCTGAGCGTCGCGTGCCGCAAGATGGCCGAATCAAACTCGCCATTACAAAAAACAAGTCGATCGATTTTCGTGTCTCGACCCTGCCCACCATGTGGGGCGAGAAAGTGGTAATGCGTATTTTGGATTCATCCAGCGCTAAGCTCGGCATTGATATTTTAGGTTATGAAGACGAACAAAAAGCTCTTTACCTTGATGCGCTTTCTAAGCCTCAGGGTATGATCCTGGTGACAGGGCCTACCGGTTCTGGTAAGACAGTATCCTTGTATACCGGTTTAAATATTCTTAATACCGAAGAGCGTAATATTTCAACTGCCGAAGATCCGGTAGAGATTAACCTGGAAGGGGTGAATCAGGTTCAAATTAATAATAAAGCCGGCCTTGATTTTGCCAGTGCATTGAAATCTTTCCTGCGTCAGGATCCGGATATTGTCATGGTTGGTGAGATCCGGGATTTAGAAACCGCTGAAATTGCCATTAAAGCGGCGCAAACCGGTCACTTGGTATTATCGACACTGCATACTAACTCAGCCGCGGAAACATTAACGCGTCTGTTGAATATGGGTGTACCTTCTTATAACGTTGCCAGCTCGGTTAGCTTGATTATTGCGCAACGTTTAGCAAGGCGCCTCTGCAATCATTGTAAAGAAGAAGACTTGGTCACCGAGGAAGCTTTATTGCAAATCGGTTTTCAACCTGATGAAGTGAAAGATTTGACCATATATCGGCCTGTTGGTTGTGATAACTGTACAAATGGTTATAAAGGCCGGGTCGGTATTTATGAAGTGATGAAAATATCCGAAAAGACCGCCGAAATTATTATGCAGGGCGGAAATTCATTGGATATCGCCAATCAGGCTCAAAGCGAAGGCTTTAACAACCTTCGTCAATCGGCTCTGCAAAAAGCACGGGCTGGAGTAACCAGCCTGGCAGAAGTCAGCCGGGTAACAGCATAAAACGTATTTTATTTGCCCCCGCACAATTACAGAATAACAGGTAAACACCATGGCAGTGACTGCAGCAAAAAAAGCACCGAAAGTGAAAGAGCTGGATACCTTCGTTTGGGAAGGGGTAAATCGTAAAGGAAAAAAATTAAAAGGCGAAATGTCGGCAAGCAATGCCGCAGAATTAAAAGCTCAACTTCGCAAACAGGGGGTGACTCCTTTAAAACATAAGAAAAAAGCAAAACCTTTATTTGGACTAGGTGGTGGGGCAAAACCTATTACCCCAAAGGACATAGCAATTGTCACACGACAAATAGCAACCATGCTAGGCGCGGGTGTGCCTTTGGTACAATCGATAGAGATGATCGGTAAAGGTAGTGTTAATGCCAATGTGCAAAAGCTCTTATCCGATATCGGCAATAAAGTGCAAGCCGGATTGCCATTATCGGAGTGTTTACGAGACCATCCTAAATACTTTGATGATCTTTATTGCGATTTGGTGGAATCGGGTGAGCAATCTGGAGCCTTGGAAACCATTTTTGATCGAATCGCGATTTACAAAGAAAAATCCGAAGCATTGAAATCAAAAATAAAGAAAGCAATGTTTTACCCAATCGCGGTTATCGTAATTGCGGCCATTGTAACCTCTATCCTGTTGATTAAAGTGGTACCGACTTTTGTTGAAGTTTTTTCAAGTTTCAACGCCGAGTTGCCAGCATTTACAATGTTTGTTGTTGGAATATCCGATTTTATGGTTGCTTCTTGGTATTGGATTCTCGCTGGAATTATTGCCGTTGGCTTTGTATTCAAACGAGCTCACGATAATAGCCAGGACTTTCGCGACAAAGTAGACGCATTGTTGCTCAAGGCCCCTATTATTGGAATGATTCTCGATAAAGCTGCGGTGGCTCGGTTCTCAAGAACCCTATCAACAACATTTGCCGCCGGTGTTCCCTTGGTCGATGCATTAGAATCAGCCGCAGGGGCATCAGGCAATGCGGTGTATCGAGATGCGATTATAGAAATCCGTGATGAAGTAGTCTCTGGTATGCAGATGAACCTGGCGATGCGAAACGTGAACATTTTCCCAGATATGGTCGTACAAATGGTGACCATTGGTGAGGAATCTGGTGCTCTTGATGATATGTTAGCAAAGGTCGCCAATGTTTTCGAACAAGAGGTCGATGATGCCGTTGATGGATTAACGTCTTTATTAGAACCGGTTATTATGGCAGTACTCGGTGTTGTCATAGGTGGGTTGATTATTGCAATGTATTTACCAATCTTCGCGATGGGCTCAATCGTTTAGCCAAAGTGTAGTTGCAGGAATCTAATACGGATTCCTGCCTCCCTCCCCAAAAAATAATAAGTAAAAAGGAACTATTTTGTTGTCCGATGTAATTTCCCTATTCGAAACCTTATTCGAAAGTTCTCCCTATGTTTTTTATGGTGCGGTTTTACTGCTTGGCCTTATTATCGGCAGTTTTTTAAATGTGGTAATTTATCGCCTACCTAAAATGCTCGAACAAGAATGGTTTTGTGAATGTCGCGAACTGCTCGAAGAAGAGTTAAATGATAAAGGCAGCAAGGCACTCAGGGCATCAAGGGCAGAACCAGGCTCGAGTAGCCAAGAGAATAAAGGTCAGACTCTTTCGTTATCAAAACCTGCTTCCACCTGTCCATATTGTGGCCATAAGATTAAAATTTGGGAAAATATCCCGGTTATCAGCTGGCTGTTTTTAAAAGGGAAATGTTCGTCTTGTAAAAAACCGATTTCAATACGCTATCCGACCATTGAACTCATAACCGGTGTCTTGTCCGCCGTCATTGCCGCGCATTACGGGGTCACTTGGACAACACTGGCCATGCTGGTATTAACCTGGTGCTTAATTGCATTAACCATGATTGACTTCGATAATATGATTTTACCGGATCAAATTACCCTGCCATTGGTATGGCTAGGGTTATTGCTTAACTTAAATGGCATGTTTGTCGATTTACAGACCGCCGTTATTGGTGCCGTCGCGGGTTATATGAGCTTATATACGGTTTTCTGGTTGTTTAAGCTCGTTACCGGTAAGGAAGGCATGGGCTTTGGCGATTTTAAATTATTCGCGGTGTTTGGTGCCTGGTTTGGATGGCAGTTATTACCGCTATTGATATTAATGGCCTCGTTGGTTGGTGCGATTATCGGCATCAGCTTAATGGTATTTCGCAATCATGAAGGCTCAAAACCCATCCCCTTTGGCCCCTATCTCGCTATCGCGGGCTGGATAACTGCGTTATGGGGTGAAGGAATCTGGTCCTGGTATATGGGGATGTTGGTGTAGTAAGTCGCCAGGTACGGTGCGTCTGGTACAGTGGGTCTTATAAGGAGCGTAATATTACGCTCCTTCGGGTGCACAATCGAAGACTGCATCTGGCGATGATTAGGGCGTTAAACGCCCTATGCCCGCCTAAGACACCTTTAGTTACCTTTGACACCCTTGACGCCCTAGTCACCTATAACACCCTTAGACACCTCTAGACATGGACACTCGCTTTTTTTGAATTAAAGAAGATCCCCACTTTCGTGAGGATGACGGCAAGTGTTCTTGGGTGACGGTAAGTGAGCTTGGATGACGGCAAGTGAACTTGGATGACGGCAAGTGATCTTGAATGGCGGTACGTAAGCTTGATGACGGTAAGTGAGACTGGATAACAGTAAGTGAGCCTGAATAACAGTGAATGAGTTTGGGTGATCAGTTGTCAGGTTGGATAGGGTGAATCCGCTTTGGGTACGGTAAGTCCGTTTTAATATCGCCCTCCTTGACGCCCTGATATCTTTAGAGCTCGACGCTTTGACTCCTTGATACCTTGACTCCTTGATACCTTGACACCTATTACGCTTTTCCGTTATAACCCAAACAACGCAGCATTCAATGGAACCTTCTTTTGTCAAACCTTATTATCGGCTTAACCGGCGGCATTGGTTCCGGAAAAACTACCGTAGCAAATCTTTTTAAACGTTATGATATCGACATAATTGATGCTGATATCGTCGCTCGCCAGATCGTGGCTCAAGGTTCACACGCACTAGACAAAATAAAAGAGCATTTTGGTCACGACTACCTGTTAGACGATGGTCAGTTAAATCGCCCTAAATTGCGCACCAAGGTATTTCAAGATCCTGCAGCCAAAGCCTGGTTAAATGCCCTACTCCATCCTCTAATTCGCTCTGAGATGACTCGCCAGTGTCAAAACGCCAAAAGCCCATACTGCCTTCTGGTAGCACCGCTTTTAATTGAAAATGGACTTTATAAAACCGTCGATAAAGTTTTAGTGGTAGATATTTCAGAAGACGAGCAGATTCAACGAACCATGGTTCGGGACAATAATGATAAGGCTCAGGTCGAGGCGATCATGAAATCACAGTTAGCTCGTGAACAGCGACTAAAATTTGCCGATTACATCATTACCAATAACACCATTACCAATAACACCGGTGAACAACCATTACTCGAGAGTAAAGTTGAAGCACTACACCGACAATTCATTAAACTGATTAGCAGTTAGTTTTCGCGGTTAACATTGTTACTCGCAAAGCTCTAATTCTTGCTAATTAGAGCGACCATGACCAATGCCTTTATGCCACCACAGGTTACTTTAAGCTATTAGCACCTGACTAAGCGATTAACACACCAAGCGATGTTAAAAAAAGCTAATCTGCGCAATAAGTTACTTAACGGGCCGGAAACATTCGAATGTTTCATCATTATTCTCGATTAATTTTAGATTTATCACTTTTTAAGCAATTTTTTACTGTCGCAGTTATTAAAAACTTGTTAAATTAATAAAATGCGTTGATTTATCCGGTGTGGATCACAACAATTCTTATTCAAATGTTTGATATCAAAAGCGTTACTATCGTTTATTCGAACAGAGTTTAATTTTAAGAGTTGGAATAAGCCGTCAGAGTTTAATAAAAAATTGCGATATTTCCCCCAGATACGCGAAAAATAATAAGAAAAATAACCTATGTCTGAGATATTGTACGAGCATCCTTTAAATGAAAGGATCCGTAGTTACCTGAAATTAGAACAACTGTTCGAACAGGTACACGGGTCGCTTACTGACGACTTCGCCAATAGTTACCCTCTATTTTTTAATGCCCTGTTTGCAATTTTAGATTCGCTTGATCGTCATGATATTCGCGGCGATCTGATTAAAGATTTAGAAAAGTTAGAAAGAAGCCTTACGGCCTGGGGTAAATCTCCCGATGTCGATAATAAAACTCTGCAACAAAACCTTCATCAGGCTAAGGCTCTGTCGACCATATTTCGCTCGAAAAATCCACTTTGGGCGGAATTAAAACAGGATAAATTCCTCGATGGCCTGAGAAAACGATTTACCTTACAAGGTGCCTATTCTGGCTTTGATTTACCGGCGTTGACCTTTTGGTTTAACCAACCGCCCATTTTGATTCGAGAAGACATTAATCGTTGGCTTGCCGAGATTAACTGTTTAGAACGTGCGTTAGCTCTGGTTCTGAAATTTATACGCCAAAAATCCGAATTCGAACAAATTGAATCAAACAACAGTTTTTATCAGGATAGTGGCGAAGGCTTGTTAATGTTGCGAGTAAAGCTCACCAAAGGCGCTGATTATTTTCCAAGTGTCAGTGGCAATCGATTCCGCTATTCCATTCGCTTTATGGAACTTTGCGAGCAAAAAGGACAACAATATATTAATGATAAAGTGTCTTTTAAGCTAGCTAAATGCTGATTGTATGCAAAGACATGTTAGTTAGTAGTAATTATGCGAGAATTTCTGAAATAGGTTCTTTCAACCGATATTGATAGCTATTACTATAACCTTAACTTTATTTTTATCCATCACTCTCCATGACGTTAGCAAGATTCCTGCGGTTTGACCAAAACAAAACTATTTTTACGACACTGCTAAGTGTTACCTTTGCAATACTGTTTGTCGATGGCATTAACGCCTTTGAAACCACACATTGGGTAGCATTTTTCGAGGCTATTTTTATCGCTGTTTGGATACTCAGCAATGTCAAAGAAAGTCTTTACAGAATCAAAAAGATATTTTATAGCTCTAAACTAAAACTTATATGGCTATGGCTTTTAGCGGTAACGGTTTCTTGTGTGCAGTTGCAAATCCAATTTGCATCAACCGAACATCTAACAATTGCCAATACTCGCTATTTTTATTTGCTCGTCCATTTATTCTTCCTAGTTTCTGCCTACCTATTTTTATCCAGTGAAAAACTTGAAGGTGATAAAATTCTAATGATCATTCCTTGGGGAATGTTACTCATTTCTTTCTTTTATCTAATAATCATTAGCTCAGGTATTCACAGTAAAAGTATATTTGGCAACCCCCCGTTATTTTCCCATATACGCTACGCTGGTTACTTAGCGACGGTAGCTTGCGTTATTTCGATAGTACGGATAGTCAAAGGCATGGCTTTAACCGATGTTAAAATCGATGTATTTCTACTAATGATAAATTTTACGTTCTTATGTTGGCTTGGTGGTCGAGGCTCCGTGCTAGCAATTATTCTGACTATGATGCTTCTTCCGCTATTTTTTAATATCAAGACGATTCTAAAGCCACTTTTGCTAGTCTTTACTGTTTGTATTTTTTCACTAATGCTAGCTGAATATCTCAGTATTTTTCGATGGAATGGTTTAGGCCGATTTCTGTCGATTTTCTCTTCCGATATTTCCATAGATGAATATTCTTCGAGTCGGATATCAATTTGGATAGGGGCAATTAAAGGGTTTATAAATCAACCGGTTTTAGGGCTAGGTCCTGACGGCTACAAATTTATGACCGAAAGGGTATGGGGAATGCAGCCTCATAATGTGATAATACAGTTTTTAGTCGAATGGGGAGTTGTAGGTGCCAGCTTAATTTTAGCAATTATTTATAAATTTATTGCACTAATAGTCAAACATAGCCTTAGCTCTAAACAAGGTCTCAAGCTGTTATTACCCTCTGCAGTGTTTTTTTCACTTACATTCCATGGCCTTACTGACGGTACCTATTACCATGCACAACCGGTATTTATGATTATGTTATCTGTAGCGATAGCTCTCTCTATCATTTACCCGCGCTACAACGTAATCCAAACAAGTTTGAAAAATAGATGATATCAGCCAACCTATTCACCAGAGTAATATCCAGTTCTTTTGTTCAATGAAATAAAATTGATAAAGTAAGGTAATTGTTCTAGCCAAGGTTTGGTCGCTGGGTCCCAATTTTTGCAAGACATCTGTTCGATTTTATAACATGCACTTTTTGAGTTACTACAATAATCTGCGGAACTATGACACAGGGTGGTTCCCACTTTAACCCCGTATTCATTTGTGCCAGTGTAGAATATCGGACGTTGAATTTCCTCAGCATTATCCCCCAAAAATGGACGCCCCAAAAACGATTGTTCAATATTAATATCCAGCAAAGCCAAAATTGTTGGAGCAATATCAAGGTGACTCAATTGAGTTTCAATAACTCGTGGGGTCAGAGTATGCTCGTAAATTAACATTGGCGTTCGATAAAACAGTTCATTTTTTTCAGCATCACCCAGATCATCAGGAAAAACCTTAGCCCCATGATCCCCGGTAATGACCAATATCGTGTTTTCAGCTAAAGGGCTGCGTTTAAATGCATCAAAAAACTGACCTAAAGCATAATCCGCGTAATATACTGAACGATGGTACAAAGCTAACTCGTTGTCTCCTAAATCAATCAATTGCTTAGGAAAAACAAATTCATGAAAATCCCAGTTAAAAGGCAAATGGTTTGACAACGTTAGTATTTCCGCCATAAATGGCTTTGAAGTGTTGTTAAGCACTTGTAGAGCATGTTTGAATACCGTCTCATCATTAACTCCCCAGCCTATATAATGCTCTTCATTCAAATTCAGTTGGTCAAAGTATTCTGAATCAAAAATGTGTTTAAACCCGATACTTGGATGAAAAACGTCTCGATTATAAAAGGCTTTTTCGTTTCCGTGAAACCAACTAGTTTCGTAGCCTCGATCCAATAGCATTTTGGGTAAACACGGCTTATTGATTTTTCCATACAAAGTAGCATAGGGCACTGGATTATTTATATCGTATACACCACAAAGAATCGCTTGCTCGGACATAACTGTATAGTTAGAAGTTGAATAAGCGTTGCTAAGTTTAATAGATTGCTTAGCGATCCTGTTATAGTTAGCCGTTAATTCTATATCACCTATCATTAACGTAGTTTCCCAAGCCCGAAAACTCTCGAGCACGATAAGTATTACATTTTTCCGGTTTCCCTGTTCATTAGTATTTAAAGCATTGGGCTTATATTTAAACGGATTCAGATTGGAAGGGAGATGCTCAAAGCCTTTATAAGGCAATATAAAATCGGGAAATTTGGAGTAATGGTATGGTTCTGGCAGAGTATCGACTGCGTTGCTTAGTACCGCTGATGCGAGGGCATACTCCTGCAAATCTTTATTGTTGCGTTTTTCCAATGGTTCAAACATTGGTGTTGAGCGAACAAAATACAACAACGGGTTTTGTTTTTGATAGTATTCTCTATCAATTATTGAGATTCCCAGAGGATTAAGTAGATGTATTTGTGATTTCAGATGTATCTGGTTCACGGCCGCTATAGCTAAAGCAGATCCACATAATATCGCTACCTGATACAATGGAACTGGCTTTAAATAAGATACTGCATTTCGGTAAAAAAAGGATATGCTGATTAACGATAAAAGTCCTAAAAATAACAGCCAGGGACTTACAAAATTTTTAGCCGCAATTAATAACTCACCAAATAAAGCAATAGCTTCATATTCGATAAAACCGCCGAAATGTTGATAATACTCAAAACTTACCTTTAAAAAGATAAAAATAATGATTTGAATCATCAATAATATTGCTAGGGCAATCCTTCCGAATAAACTAAGCAAAAAAATTGATAGCGCAAATACACACAAAGATAGATTTATACTATCTAAGATCGCGAGAAACTGACTATTAAAGCCAAAAAATAATGATAACAAAAAAGGAATAAGGCTAGAAATTAACGAAGCGTAGAAAAGTTTTTTAATTGGAGACATAATATTTGGTAATTTTTATAAAGATATCGGCAAATATCAGGTAAAATCAGCAATGAGATTCAACGTGACCGGAGGCTTCCATTAGTACTATTGTCAATTGTCCAACCTGCCAAGCACAGGTCAAATGGATAAAAGAAAATCAGTTTCGCCCTTTTTGCTCAAAACGTTGCCAACTAATCGACTTAGGAGATTGGGCTGACGAAAACCACAAAATATCACAACCTATGCAAAACAACGAGCCTTTAAATGAAGAAATGCTGGATGCGTTAGAGCAAGAGTTTTTACAGCACAATAAATTTTTTGTAGAACCAGAATAGCAGCGAGTTTTGAGAATAAAGTGGTAAGCGATAAGTGGTGAGTGGTGAGTGGTGAGTGGTGAGTATTTACAATACGTTAGCAGTTTGAACCCATCTCATCACTTATAGAAGCAGCGAATGGTTTAACTACAACCATTCGCTTTCGTTGTTGAGCGGGCATATTTTTAACCTCGTTATCCTTTAAGCGTACTTTGACCGACATCTGATTCAGTCAAATCCAGAGAAAACATTACTCTGGGTTAAGGATTAACCTGAGATTTCAAATAAGCCACGTTCAAGCGAGTTAAGTTATCCATCACGATGTCATCATCACTATACTCAAGCGCTTTACTCAAATCGGTAAATGCCCCAAGCGTGTCATCCAAAAAGTATCGGACAATCGCGCGATTACTGTATGCCAATGCAGAGAGATATCGTGATTTATGGGTATTATCAAAGCTGGATACCGTGCTAATCGCCTCACTACAGGCCGATTTCGCTGACTCATACTCGCCGGTTTTAATGTGCAGAGCGCACAGTCCCATCGCTTTCTCGTAATACTCTGAGGTTTGGGCTGCTGCCGAGTTTAATTCTGAAGCCCCGGTGGCAAATTCACCCGATAAAATCGCATCACTGCCTGGTGCATTCTTTACAACCGCAACTTTAAACGGCTGCTCTAGCGAGGACAGCTCAGACGCTTCAATCCCAGCAGAAGTTGCAAGAATCGAAAACAATAACGCTTTGTACGAGTAACGGCTTTTTCGTGTGGATTTATTGCCAGAGCTAACCATGGCTTTACCAGAAGCTTTCCCCGCCTTTTTACTAAGTGCCTTGTTAGACATAATATTTTCCTCCATAAGGTTTGGTTCATGTCTTTGTCAGTAACAGCTGACAATGCAACTTTAGTGAAAACAGACCAAACCTGACAAACGAAAAATGTTGAGGTGCAAGGATGAAATTTATTCAATCCCCTGAATACGGGATAAGAATCATGCTGAGTCGTTGTACGAATCCGTACAGCGATGGCCCCTGATGTATTTGTACTATAAAATGTTGGGTGTATGGATGTGCTGGGTGTATAGATTTGTCGGTTGTCTGTGGTGGGCTTTATAAGCGTAGCAAAGACAGAATATTTAAGTAAAAAAAAATAGGCGGCTCCATCATTGCTGGGCCGCCAGATAATTCAATTCCCAGGGGTTTTATAAAGCATCAAGGAAAATTGTCCCCTTTGCATCCTAAGATTCTGAAAACGTTTGTTTCACCCACCCGGCGAACGTTTCAAGCTCTTCGGAGTTTTCAATGTTTTCGTGCTGAAGAAGGTAGTAGCGATCATTGGTTAACAACTCTTGCTCGAATAAGCGAACAAGATGTTGCTCCTGAAACCAGCTTTGACTAATTGGCATAGGAACCAAGGCGATCCCCATGCTCTGCTGCGCCGCTCGAGCCAGTCCGAACATACTATCAAACTGAATAATCTGCTTAGGATCAAAGTCGGCGATACCCGCTCTTTCCGCCCATTGATGCCAGGACCATGGTCGCGACTGGTGCAAGATTAACGGCACGTTTTTTAACGCCTTATAGCCTTCCTGAGCGTATTTTCGGTATAAACGTTTGCTACATGCCGGCACATAACGCAACGGGAACAAATCCGTCACGATACTGCCATTGGGTTTACCATTGGCCAACACAACACTTAAGTCCCCTTTTGCAGGTGGAGCACCGACTTTTGCCGTTTCAAGCTGAAGGTTAATGTCTGGGTTTAATTCCGTCCATTCACTTAACCTAGGAACAAATAACTCACTCGCAAAAAACTCTGGAAGACTGACGGTAATGGTTTTATTTTGCTGGCTATTGGTAAAGTCGGAAATTGTCGTTTCCAAATCAGTGATAATAGGCTGGACCGCCTTGTAAAATTGCTTACCAGCATTGGTTAGTTCGATTGATCGTGTCTGGCGCTTGAATAAATCGGTGCCCAATTGATCCTCAAGCTGCTTAATTTGATGACTAACGGCAGAAGGCGTAAGGAATAGCTGCCCAGCGGCATGTTTAAAGCTTAAGCACTTGGCAGCGATACAAAAAGATCTGAGTCCACGAATTGGTGTTTGAACGGCCATAATAGATAATATATGTTATTGGAATTCACTATTGATAAAGCAATTCTTGCGCCAATTTAAAACTCATTTATTTAATTGAATTTTCGCTTGTTTTTCATACTTTCTGCTGCTTTTATCACAATTCCCAAGAAAACAGATGCACCATCACAACTCACTCGCACCATAAAGGTGCGCAACTTGATTTTGAGATAGTTGATGTGAGGGTGGCAATCTACCTGCCCCATATACGTTGCTTTACTAATAATTTGGGCACTTAACGTTTCGGGCAAGCAGATGGTTTGCAGATAATGCTCGATGAATATTGACACTAGGATAACAAGGTGGGAAGTCCTTACTACTGCCGTCCATGGCTCGTAAGGATAAGTGTATCCATGTGGCACACACATGCATCAGGCCATCCATGTGATGCAGTGTACCTACTTCATTTCGGCCGTCGACAGTACAGGTAGAAATTATGTTCCTGACAATTTCTACATACCTATATCCATATACGCAACACTGTCGACATACCTACTTCCATGTACACACATGCATCAGGCCATCCATGTGATGCAGTGACCTACTTCATTTCGGCCGTCGACAGTACAGGTAGAAATTATGTTCCTGACAATTTCTACATACCTATATCCATATACGCAACACTGTCGACATACCTACTTCCATGTACACACATGCATCAGGCCATCCATGTGATGCAGTGTACCTACTTCCATGTAGGAAACCCTTACTAGCACCGTCCATGGCTCGTAAGGATAAGTGCATCCATGCACAAAAAAAAAGGGCATCAAAGATGCCCTATAAAAAAACCAAATGATACTTTGAAAAATCTGGGGAGATTTTGAAAGCAAAGTTAGAGTAAACAATCTAACTTATTTCCACAAACGAGAAGAACTAACCTAACAAATCAATTTTTTTCACTTATCATTAGTGGGGATGGCCGCGTTACGCGGTTAACATAGCAATTTCGCGTTTCTCATCCATATGCGATAATTTTCTAGAAGATTATTTAAAAAGTCAGAGTATTTCAAAAGCCTTATGCCCAGAAAAAACAACATCAATGTTAAAAATATTAGCGCAGGCATTATTTGCGTATTAATCGTCGTTTATATTATTAACCGCCCAACCACCGATTCTCCCGCTGTAGATGCCAATAACTCAATAGCGCAACACACATCTGAGAATCAATCTGCAGGTGCTAAACCGACTAACCAAGCAAATGATAAAGCCGGCGATATAGAAGTTATTGAGCAGGCTTTTAAACACAAGCAGAGCGATTTGCAAGTACAGGCGCAAGGGGTGGTTGAAAAAACCTTAACCGATGATAATAAAGGCAGCCGACACCAACGTTTCATCCTTCGCCTGACTCCTTCACTTACGGTACTTATTGCACACAATATCGACCTTGCTCCTAAAATCGAAAATCTAAGAGCAGGGGATAAGGTAGAATTTTATGGCGAATATGAATGGAATCCTAAAGGTGGGGTTATTCACTGGACCCATCACGACCCCAACAACAAGCATGTAGACGGGTGGTTAAAGCATCACGGAAGGATTTATCAGTAACCCTAAAACGTTGCTAAAACGATTTTAAAACCTTTCTATAACGTGTCTTTAAGTTTTGCGACAATGGCGTCATTGGCTTTGGGAAAATCTAAATTGGATAAGTCATCGAGCAAAAACCAGCCTTGCTCCATACCTTCTTGAGATTCTGGCTCACCATTAAACTGATCAACCAGGAAGACTTCGAGTAGCACCGACTTATCTTCATAATCATGGGCAATTTCCATTAATGGGCGCATCGCCAGGGTATCAATTGCAACCTCTTCCATCAGCTCTCGATGCAACGCCTGATGCACGGTTTCATTATCTTCAACCTTACCGCCGGGAAACTCCCACTTACCGCCCTGATGCTGATGTTGATGACGTCGAGTCAGAAATACTTTGTTATTTTTGAGGATCACACCTACGGCGACATGTACACGTTTTTTCATCTTTACCCTGGCTCACGTTCGCAACAATGATTTTTGTTTATAAAAAAGGCCGGAAATCCCAGCCTTAGTATCTGCTAAAACGCCTTAATTGCGCTAGCTAAGCTTGCCGTGGCATTGCTTATATTTTTTACCCGAACCACACGGACATGGGTCGTTACGACCAACACGCTGCGCTGGAGGCTCAGATACAAGAGGCCCTGCCGATTCATGTTGCAGTTTTTGCTGCATTTCGGCTTGCTTACGACGCTGTTCTTCTAATGCATCAACATCGGATTGTTGCTGAATTCGAACTTTAGAAAGCACACTCACTACGTCATACTTTAAGTTTTCAAGCATGTCAGAGAACAAGGCGAAAGACTCTTTCTTGTACTCTTGCTTAGGATTCTTTTGAGCATAACCACGCAAATGGATACCTTGGCGTAAGTGATCCATCGCTGCAAGATGCTCTTTCCAGTGAGAATCCAGGCTTTGTAACATAATGGCTTTTTCGATTTGTCTCAGAGCATCGGCACCAACCTGCTCTTCTTTTGCCAAATAGGCTTGTTCAACGCTATCGATGATTTTATCGCGCAAAGACTCTTCATGCAGTTTGTCATCGTCTTCAAGCCATTTAGCAATCGGTAAATCAATTGCCAGCTCACCGCGAAGTTGTTCTTCCAGGCCTTGCACATCCCACATTTCTTCCAACGATTGTGGTGGAATATGTTGCGCAATCATACCGGATAATACGTCTTCGCGTACTACCTTGATAGTTTCACCAATATCGCCGTCTTCGAGCAACTCATTGCGTTGCTCATAGATAACCTTACGTTGATCGTTAGCAACATCATCATACTCTAACAACTGCTTACGAATGTCGAAGTTACGTCCCTCTACTTTACGCTGTGCATTTTCAATACTGCGTGTTACCCAGGGATGTTCGATAGCTTCGCCATGCTCCATACCCAGTTTACGCATCATATTGGCAATTCGTTCTGACGCGAATATACGCATCAAACCATCTTCCATTGAAAGATAAAAGCGTGTAGAACCAGGATCACCCTGACGGCCGGAACGACCGCGTAATTGGTTATCAATACGACGAGATTCATGGCGCTCGGTAGCAATAATATGCAATCCACCAAGCTCTAATACTTTATTATGCTCTTCCTGCCATTGCTCAGTAATTTTGGCAATTTGCGCCTCATCAGCGCCGTCAACTTTTTCCAATTGTGAGGATAAGTTGCCCCCTAACACAATATCTGTACCACGACCGGCCATGTTGGTCGCAATCGTTACCGCGCCAATTTTACCCGCTTGGGCAACAATCTCGGCTTCTTCCGCATGGAATTTAGCATTCAGAACTTTATGTTTAATTTTTTCTTTCTTGAGAAATCTGGCAAGCAGTTCTGAAGTTTCAATACTGATGGTACCTACAAGAACCGGTTGGCCACGCTCAACACAATCTTTAATATCAGCAAGTATGGCTTCAAATTTTTCTTCGGTAGTCAGATAAATTAAATCCGCCATATCGTCTCGAACCATAGGACGGTTGGTTGGAATAACGACGGTTTCTAAACCATAGATATGATTAAATTCGAATGCTTCAGTATCTGCAGTACCTGTCATACCTGACAGTTTTTCATAAAGACGGAAGTAATTCTGGAAGGTGATCGAGGCTAATGTCTGGTTTTCGTTCTGAATGTTAACGCCTTCTTTGGCTTCTACCGCCTGATGCAGACCTTCAGACCAACGACGTCCTTCCATTGTCCGGCCAGTATGCTCATCAACGATAACGATTTCGCCATCTTTAACGATGTAATCGACATCTTTTTGGAACAGTTTGTGGGCACGCAACGCCGCCATTACGTGATGTAATAACGAAATGGATGCCGCCGCATATAAAGATTCCGTTTCTTGCAACAGGCCTCGCTCTTGCAAAATCTCTTCTACTCGAACCTGTCCACGCTCGGTCAGATACACCTGCTTGGCTTTTTCATCAATGGTGTAATCACCAGTGCTATCTTCACCTTCTTGATCTTCCTCGGCCTGAACTTCTAAAAGAGGCACGATTTGATCGATCATCTTGTACAACTCTGAGCTATCTTCGGCCTGACCAGAGATAACCAGTGGGGTTCGCGCTTCATCGATTAAGATGGAGTCGACCTCATCGATAATAGCGTAATTTAATGGGCGTTGAACGCGTTGAGCCGGAGAGAACGCCATATTATCGCGCAGATAATCGAAACCAAATTCGTTGTTGGTACCGTATGTAATATCTGCTGCATAAGCGGCTTGTTTTTCTTCCTGGGAGATATTGGGAATATTGCAACCGACGGTCAATCCGAGAAATTCAAATAACGGTCGAGACCAGTCGGCATCACGTTTTGCCAGATAATCATTGACGGTAATGACGTGCACACCTTTACCTGTCAATGCATTTAAATAGGCTGGAAGCGTTGCGGTCAGGGTTTTACCTTCACCGGTGCGCATCTCGGCAATTTTGCCCTGATGCAATACCGTACCACCAATCATTTGTACGTCAAAGTGGCGCATACCAAACACACGAACAGACGCTTCGCGAACTACGGCAAATGCTTCATTCAATAAGTTAGCAATCGACTCACCGTTTTCAATACGCTCTTTAAATTCTGCTGTTTTTGCTTTTAGTTCTTCATCAGACAGGCTTTGCAGGCTTTCTTCCAGTGCATTAATTTTTTTTACGTCTTTTTGCATTTGTTTGAGCAATCGATCATTACGACTACCAAACATCTTCGTCATCATTTTTACAAACATGTTAATCTAAACCGTTTCCCTGAAACCCAGTTTCAGTTTCAATATTTATAAACTTTGTAAGTTTATTGCTTAAGCTGTTGATGTGTTTACTTTTTGGCTTTTCTGTAAACGTACTTAATCGGGTTAATTTGTTGATTACCGCGCAGGATTTCGTAATGAACGTGTGGACCTGTTGAGCGACCTGTACTACCCATTCGAGCAATGACTTGCCCTTTACTTACCACATCACCAACTTTTACTAATAGGGCACTATTATGCCCATATCTGGTCTTAAAGCCAGTACCATGATCAATTTCTATTAAATTTCCATAGCCATAGCGCTCTGACGCCCAACTCACTACCCCGGAACCGGTGGCAATCACCTCTGCATTTTCCTTGCCAGCAAAGTCGACACCTTTATGCATGGTTGGATTACCATTGAATGGATCCTTACGGATACCATAGTAGGAAGAAAGCCAACCACTGGAAATGGGTCTACCGGATAAGTAACTGCTATCTTCTATGTGGTGACCAAGGGCGAGAGATTCAAGTAGGTTAAATTGATTTTGTTGTTGTTCTACATTTAAAGCCAGAGCGCCTAGTTGAGATTCCAGCTCTGACAATGAGCTTTCACTCTCAAACGGGACGGTTTGTAATGGACCTCCCGAGGGTAAAGTGCTCATATTGAATTCATCTTCCGGGATATTTGAATCTTCTGCCAGACGTTTGGCTAAGGCATTAAGACGCAATACGTGACTTTGTAATTCCGCCAATCTAGCGGTTAATGCCGTAACTTGCAGTGCATCATGATTTATTTCACTTGCAGGTGATTGCTGGGCATCAAACAGAGCGGCCTCTAGATGTACCGGTACTTCTGTGGGCTTGATGATCCAATGCACCGCCAGACCGGACAATAGCGTAAAGCTGGCCAAAATCGCTACCCAGCGTGCTTTGCTTAGGCGCAATGAAAAACGAACATTCTTTCCACGGTATAAAACTGTTAAACTCATAATTATTATTCTTTCATGCTTGCTTTGGATTTAGCGTTTAATCATGTCCCGTATCGAAAAAACACCTCAAGATTTGGCCAAGTTAATCAGCGAATCTTCTGGCAGCCTTGCTGGCTTTAGCGCCAAAGCAAAAACACTGCAATCGTTAACGTCTATTATCGCCAACATTTGTCCGGATATTCCAGAGGAAATTTGGCAAGTAGCTAATTGTAGACAAGAAACAGTGATATTAGAAGTCAAATCAGCTGTTTGGGGGCAAAGATTACAATTTGAACGAAATCGAATTTGTCAGCAAATATCCCAGGCCAGCGACGGCCAGCTAACCAAACTTGAACTTAAAATAAACCCCTATGGTCATCAGCGCGACGCTGAGCCTGACGTTCATGCCCCGCCCGTGCAAAAAACCTCAAAACATATGTCAAAAAATACCGCTGAGCAGCTAAATATGGTGGCTAAAAATGCGCCGGCAGGATTGCAGGAAAAAATACGAAAGCTGGCAAGGCATGCCAATAAGAACGAAAAGTAAGGACATTAAAAAACCGGGTTAAACCCGGTTTTTATTGAAACATTAGTTGTGGACGAGTGCGTCCTGATACGCGATAGGTGCCGGCGTATTATCTTCATAGGTCACCCACTCCCAGTTTTCACGTTGTTTGAACACTTCTCTTAGTAATAAGTTGTTCAAACCGTGTCCTGATTTATAGGCGTTCAATTCACCAAGAATACTGACACCTGACATATACAAGTCACCGATAGCATCGAGGATCTTATGCTTGACGAATTCGTCGTCATAACGCAAATCATCCGCATTAAGCATGCGGTACTCATCTAATACGATGGCATTTTCCAGACTACCGCCTAACGCCAGATTATGAGAGCGTAAAAACTCAATATCTTTCATAAAGCCGAATGTGCGAGCACGGCTAATTTCTTTGATAAACGAGTTGCTGGACAAATCCATACTCATGGTTTGTGCGGTATTAGCAATAACCGGATGATCAAAGTCGATAGCAAAATTTACCTTAAAGCCTTCATATGGGCGAAGTTCTGCCCATTTGTCACCTTCTTCAACACGAATGGTATTTTTAATACGTAAGAAACGTTTAGCAACATTCGCTTCCTCAATACCCACGGTTTGGATCAAGTAAACAAAAGGTAATGCGCTGCCATCCATAATTGGGATTTCCGGGGAATCGACATCGATGATCAAGTTATCAATACCTAGACCTGCAACGGCGGCAAGCAAGTGTTCAACGGTGGAAATTTGAACACCCTGTTCATTAACCAGACAGGTACACAACGTCGTCTCGCCCACTGCTTCAGGGCAAGCCTTGATATCAACGACGGGATCCAGGTCTACACGGCGAAAAATAATGCCAGTATTGGCAGGAGCAGGACGGAGAGTGATCTGCACCTTTTCACCTTTATGTAAACCGACACCTGTGGCCGAAATACTATCTTTAATCGTACGTTGTTTAATCATAATTCGCCTTAATGCTGCGCAAAATTAATCTTCTTCTATTCACTCATCGAGGGGCCAATCTGCTTTAAAACAGTTCAGACCAGTGAGCCGGGGGCGTAATATACCAAAACTCGCTTTATCAGTCAAAATTCGCCCACCTTGATTACAAAAAATAACAAACAATCAGGTAGTTAGCTTTATCCAGAAAACCGCTCTTTGCTTAGTCAGCCTGCTTACGTAAAAAAGCAGGAATATCCAGATAATCCGGATCCGCACTGCTCGAAGGTTGCGGTGCGACCTTTTCTTCCACGTATGGATTGCTGACCGGCTCTGGTTGAGCGTTTCCGGCAAAACCACCGTTAACGACCATAGGCTCCTGAGCTGGCTTGTTTGGCACGATTGTAATTTCTGGCTTTTGCGCAATGCCAATACCGGTAGCAACAACCGTTACCCGCAATTCATCGGACATTTCAGGGTCAATGACGGCACCAACAACAACCGTTGCATTCTCTGATGCAAACGCTTTAACTGCATTACCAACGGTTTCGAATTCATCAATGCTAATGTCCATACCGGCAGTAATATTTACGAGAATGCCGCGAGCGCCAGCAAGATCAACATCTTCCAGTAATGGACTGGAAATAGCAGCTTCTGCCGCTTCTTCCGCGCGATCTTCACCAGATGCAATGCCAGAGCCCATCATCGCAGTGCCCATTTCCGACATTACGGTACGCACATCCGCGAAATCCACGTTGATTAGACCTGGGCGGGTAATTAATTCGGCAATACCTTGTACAGCACCTAACAAAACATTATTGGCGGCTTTAAACGCATCCAATAAGCTTGTACCCGGGCCCAACACTTTTAGAAGTTTTTCATTAGGTATTGTGATTAATGAATCAACGTTGCCAGCAAGAAATTCAATACCTTGCTCAGCGTAATTCATACGCTTCTTACCTTCGAATGGGAAAGGTTTAGTCACCACGGCCACCGTTAAGATGCCCATTTCTTTGGCCACTTCCGCGACAACAGGCGCAGCACCTGTGCCCGTACCACCGCCCATACCAGCAGCGATGAATATCATATCGGACCCTTGCAGAGTCTGACGTATGGTTTCACGGTCTTCTTCTGCAGCACGTCGTCCGATTTCCGGATTGGCGCCAGCACCTAAGCCCTTGGTGACATCAGCCCCCAATTGCAAAGTAATATTTGCAGATGAATTGCGTAAAGCCTGGGAATCAGTATTCGCTGTGATAAACTCAACCCCTTCAATGGTCTGGCTTACCATATGCTCCACCGCATTACCGCCGCCGCCACCGACACCGATAACTTTGATGACCGCTTCCTCGTTGTGGTCGTCCATTAGTTCAAACATAGTTCTCTCCGTCTTTGTTACTTTTTTTGTTCCACCAAAAACTGTATTTTTAAAATTCCTTTAACAGGGAACGAAACTTGGCCCAAAGTCCCGCCATTCGCTCTGTATTACCTGTTTCAGCACCACCCTGATTGCTGTGCTGCAAACCGTAGTGGAGCAAACCCACTACTGTACTATAACTTGGGTCGTTTACATAGTCCGTTAAGCCCTGAATATTCAACGGCGTACCGATACGCACCGGCATTTGAAATATTTCTTCGGCAAACTCAACGACACCTTCCATTTTCGCGGTTCCACCGGTTAGAACAATCCCCGCAGCAATTTGATCTTCAAGGCCGGTTTCACGCAGTTCTTCCTGAATCAGTTCGAACAGTTCATGATACCTAGGTTCAACCACTTCTGCTAGTGTATGACGCGACATACTTCGTGCCGGACGCCCGCCTACACTTGGGACCTCGATATTTTCTTCCATCGACACCATCTGCCGCAAGGCACAGGCGTATTGTACCTTGATTTCTTCAGCATGACTCAACGGTGTGCGAAATATTTTTGCAATATCACTACTAACCTGATTACCGCCAACGGCTATAACCGCACTGTGGCGTAACGCGCCACCAGTAAAGACTGAAATGTCCATGGTGCCAGCGCCCATATCAACAACACAAACGCCTAGCTCTTTTTCATCATCCGTCAGCACCGCATAACTTGAGGCAAGGGCTGAGAAAATCAACTGGTCAGCATGTAAATCGCAGCGTTCCACACATTTAACAATATTGCGAGCCATATCATTGGCACAGGTGACAATATGGACTTTTGCTTCCATACGCACTCCAGACATGCCGATCGGGCTTTTTATCCCTTCCTGACAATCCACCGTGTATTCCTGAGGAAGTACATGCAGCATACGGCGCTCCGCCGATAACGGCACTGAGCGGGCAGTATGAATCACGTTATCCACGTCTTCTTGCATCACTTCGCTGTCGTTAATCGGTACCATGCCATTTTCGTTCTGACACTTAATGTGTTTGCCGGATATACCCAGATAGACGTTACCAATACGACAATCGGACATTAATTCGGCTTCATTGATGGCACGCTGAATCGACTGCATCACCAAGTGCAAATCATTTACACCGCCTTTATCCATGCCCCGTGCGGCATGATGCCCAACACCGACAATGCTTAAGGTATTATCGGGGGTGACTTCACCAACAACGGCAACAATTTTCGAAGTGCCGATGTCCAGTCCAACTACTAAATTTCTTTCCAATGCTTTAGGCATTACCATTGTGCTCTTCTTTTTGTTGTTTGGGTTTAAAACCGACGGCCAAACCTGTGTCATAGCGCAAATCGACATAGTCGACTTGCAATTGTTCTGTTTGCTGAGCCTTAATTTGCGGGTAGGCGTCCATATATCGTTGTAACCGCTTCACCCTGTCTTCACGACCCAGATTTAAATACACGCCATCAGACAATGTAAGCTGCCAGGCGAAGCGTTCGGTTAATACCAACTCACTTATATCCGATTGTATAAACGTCAGTAATTCATTCAGGTTGCGGTAATTTTCCAGTGCGACTTTTTCACTTCCCTCAGGACCGAACAGTTTTGGCAATGGCTCTTGTACCCGTTCCTGAGCCGCCTGAAATATCGTCCCATGCTCATTGATAAAAAAATCGGAATTCCATTGTGCCACAGGGTTTTGATCTTCGACATACACCCGAAGCTCATTTGGCCATTGTTTACGAACCGTAGCCGAATACACCCAGGGCAAGGCTTCAATTTGCATCTGAACCTGATTCACATCGAGCTGGAAAAAGTTATCAAGTTTGGCGCGTGTTATGGCGGCCACAATTTCATCTTGTCGGGTAAAAGGTGTATGACCATTTATCACTAAAGAGGAAACCGGTGCGACATTTTCCTGCATCATGCCCTGTAATACGCGTGTCAATCCGAACAGTAACCCGATACAGGTGACAATAAAAAATACCAGCCCCAGCCAAAACCTGACGGTTGGCTGTGTTCCAGTATCTGTTATCGTCAACTCACGACTCATGCTATTTTCCTGTTATATAACCCGGGTTAAACCGCGCTAAGTTGTAATATACGTTGCGTCAATTCGGCAAAGCTAAAGCCAGCCTGTTTAGCAGCTTTAGGCACCAGTGAAGACTCGGTCATACCTGGCACCGTATTCACTTCCAGAACCTGCCAGTTGCCCAGCTCATCCTGCATCACATCAACCCGCCCCCAGCCTTTCGCACCTGTGGACTGAAATGCCTGTAACGCCAGAGATTGCAATTGTGATTCTTGTTGTTCATTTAGACCACAAGGGCAATGATATAAGGTCGTCTGACTCTGATATTTGGCCTGATAATCATAAAATTCGTTTGGGGTTTCCATTCGAATCGCTGGCAGCGCCTGTTCGCCGAGAATCGAAACCGTATACTCTGCGCCACTTAACCATTGTTCGATTAACACTTGCTGATCAAATTTCAAAGCCAAATCGACCGCCTGTTGCAACTGCTCAGCATCGCTCGCGATACTCATGCCGATGCTCGAGCCTTCTTTGGCCGGTTTCACCATGACCTTACCACCAAGGTGAACAAGGATCGCAGACAAATCTGCCTGTTGATAATCTTCGCGATTCAAGACATGGAACGCAGCCGTTGGCACACCACTGGCTTTAAATAATTGCTTTGATCGAACTTTATCCATCGACAATGCCGATCCTAAGACACCAGAACCGGTATAAGGGAGCTTCATATATTCCAGTGCCCCTTGCAAACAACCATCTTCACCACCGCGACCATGCAAGGCAATAAAGACCCGATCAACTTTTAACGCATGCAAATCAGTCAGCGAAAAGCCTTGGGTATCAATAGCCAAGACCCGATATCCCAGAGATTCGAGTCCTTTTACAACAGCAGCGCCAGAATTTAATGACACGTCCCGTTCGGCGCTATCGCCACCAAACAGTACCGCAATCGTCTCTTGTTTTAATTGTTCTGTAGCGATCAAAGGTGCATCAATCATCCTTTTTTCCTCCATCGTTGAATGTCGGATCTGATTTGATATTGAGCACTTTGGCTTCGATAACTTCTCTGGCTATCGCGCCAATGTTACCAGCGCCCTGCGTGATCAGCATGTCGCCATCTTGCAGTATTGATGCGAGTATATCGGGCAACTGTTCAGGTGAACTGACGTAGATTGGCTCAAGCGCACCTCGTAAACGAATACTTCTGGCTAAGGCTTTCGAATCAGCATTCACCACCGGCTCTTCACCCGCAGCATAAACATCCAGTAAAACTAATGAATCTACCTGAGATAACACTTCGACAAAGTCTTCATATAAATCTCGGGTACGGGAATAGCGATGCGGCTGGAACATCATCACTAACCGTTTACCCGGCCAGCCATTGCGCATTGCTTTAATCGTCGCATCCACCTCACTTGGATGATGGCCATAATCATCAATTACCTGCATTTCGCCCTGTTCCGTTGTCAGCTTCGCCAAAAACTCAAAACGACGACCAATGCCTTCAAATTTCTTTAACGAGGCAACAATGGCCTCATCACTGACGCCTTCGTCGGTAGCTACGGCAATCGCTGCCAACGCATTGAGCACATTATGGCGGCCTGGCAGATTCAATGATATTGCCAATGCCGGTTTGTCTTTGCGATGCACGGTAAACGTTGATGTTTGCGAGCGCTGTTCATAATCCGTGGCGCGTACATCCGCATCACTGGAAAAACCATAGGTAATAGTTTGTCGGGAAATTCTGGGTAGCAATTCTTTCACCACCGGGTTATCGACACAGACGACGGCTAAACCATAGAAAGGTAAGTTATGTAAAAACTCAATGTAAGTGTCCTTAAGTTTTTCAAAATCCCCTTCATAGGTTTCCATATGATCTGCATCAATATTGGTAACGACCGACACCATAGGTTGCAGGTGCAGGAAAGAGGCGTCGCTTTCGTCTGCTTCTGCAACCAGATAACGGCTACTGCCAAGGCGAGCGTTGGTACCGGCACTGTTGAGTAATCCACCAATGACGAACGTCGGATCCAGTTCGCCTTCTGCGAGAATACTGGCGATCAAACTCGTCGTTGTGGTTTTACCATGCGTACCAGCAATCGCAATGCCATGACGAAAACGCATCAATTCTGCCAGCATTTCGGCGCGTCGAACCACTGGAATGCGTAATTTTTGAGCCGCTTGTAACTCGACATTCTCCGCATCGATTGCAGTAGATACCACGATAACGCTGGCACCTTTAATATTGTCCGGGTGATGGCCAATAGAGATTTGTGCCCCTAATGACGTTAACCGGTTTACCACCCCATTAACACCAATGTCAGAGCCGGTAACTTGATACCCTTCATTCAAAAGTACTTCAGCGATGCCGCCCATACCGGCACCACCGATGCCGACAAAGTGAATGACTTTCACTCGGCGCATTTCGGGAATATGGGCTGTTAATTGTTTCATAGGTGTACCATTGATTGACAAATTTTACTTACATGTTCGGTAGCGTCTGGCGTTGCCGCCGCGAGACTGGCTTTGCTCATATTAAGCAAATTTTGCTCCGAGCTAAATAGGCTTGTGAGCTGTTGTGCAAGTGCCGCCGCCGTTAATTCTGACTGGGGCAATAAAATAGCGGCCCCAGAGTTTACCAAAAACATCGCGTTTTTAGTTTGATGATCATCGACCGCATGGGGCAAAGGCACAAAAATTGCGGGTTTTGATGACAATGCCAGTTCCGAAACCGTCAACGCGCCAGCGCGACAAATAACCACATCGGCCCAGCGATACGCTTCGGCCATATCTTCGATAAACTCAGTAATTTTCACATCGCTAAAATGTGGCTCAACAGACCGGTAGTTTGCTTGTACCGATTGCAAATGTCCGGCGCCGGTTTGATGCCAAATAGATACGCTGCCCGCTGGCAGCTCCTTAACCGCTGCTGGTACGGTATCATTAAGCACTTTGGCACCCAAACTGCCACCGACCACTAGGATTTTTTTGCTAGTTTTATTACCCGCACCTTGGGCAAGCGATTCTAAAGATTGCTCCGTTGCGCTTTGTTCCGCTGGATCCTTATGTTGTTCGCCTTTGCCTTGCAACAGCGCAATAATATCAGCGCGCACCGGGTTACCAACGACTTCGACATTAACATGGCGCTCAAATGCACCAGGAAATGCCGCCAGAACTTTACTGGCGATTTTGGCAAGCATTCGATTGGATAAACCCGCGGCAGCATTTTGCTCATGCAAGACCAAAGGAATGCCTTTTATTTTGCTGGCAAGCCCGCCAGGAGCCGAGGCGTAACCGCCCATACCGAGCACGACATCGGGCTTGACCTGTTCGAGAACCGCTAGAGATTGCTTAACCGAGGTGATAATTTTTCCTGGCGCACTGAGCCAGGAACGGATCCCTTTGCCGCGCAAACCAGCAATATCGATAAAGGATATGTCATAGCCATATTTGGGTATCACCTGGGCTTCCATGCGCGCTGCCGTGCCCAACCAGTGAACCTGCCAGCCCTGTGCTGTTAAATAATCGGCCACCGCCAGACCCGGGAAAATATGTCCTCCGGTACCACCGGCCATAATTAGAATCGTTGGGGCTTTACTCATGACTGCCCTCTGTTTGAGTTTTCGATGTTATTGCTTTCCTGCTTGCTTTGCTGGTTACTTTCTTCGTGGCATTCATTGCCTGTACGCGCAATTCATGATCAATACGGATCAAGACAACGATGGCTAATGTCATCACTATCATAGAACTACCACCATAACTGATCAGTGGCATGGTCAACCCTTTAGTTGGAAACACCCCAGCACTTGCACCGACGTTCACCGCGATTTGAAAACTCATCCAGATGCCTATGGCATAGGCAAAATACCCTTCAAAATACTTTTCATTAATAAGAGCACGTTTGCCAAGAAATAGCGCTTTGATAATTAAAGTCAGGCAGATCAGTAAGATCACAAAAATACCGAAAAAGCCAAACTCTTCACCGATAACCGCCATCACAAAATCGGTATGGGCTTCTGGTAAATATTCCAGCTTCTGGATGCTGTTTCCTAACCCTTGACCAAACGTTTCACCACGCCCATATGCCATCAATGACTGGGTTAACTGATAACCTTCATCAAAAGGTCGTTCCCAAGGTTCCATAAACGCGGTTATGCGACGCCAACGGTAAGGGGACATCACAATCAGTGCGGCAATGCCCATTAACCCGCCAATCATAACCGCCAGAAACTGCCAAAGTTTGGCTCCGGCTAAAAACAATAAACCTATGGTGGTAATAAACATAACCACTGCGGTACCCAGATCCGGTTGCATTAACAATAAAAATCCAAGCAGGCCGAGCACTAATAGTGGTTTGAAAAAGCCTTTTATCTGTTCGGTAATTTCATCTTTTTTGCGCACCAGGTAGGCGGATAAATAACAAAAGAAGAACAGTTTTGCTGGTTCTGCCGCCTGAATATTAAACGGGCCCAACGCTATCCAGCGGGTAGAGCCATTCACGGAACGGCCGATAACCAACACGGCGGCCAACATCACGATGGCTAACACCAGCAAATAACCGCTGGCTTGATGCCATTGCTGCATTGGACGAGTCAGGGCGAGAGCCGCGATTATCAGGCTAATGAAAATAAAAAAACCATGGCGAAATACGAAATGAAACGGATTATTATATAAGCGCTCTGCAACCGGCATAGACGAGCTCGCGACCATGACCATGCCAATTAAATACAAGGCCAGCGCCAGTAACAAAAACCCTCTGTCAAAGCTCAGATGCTGTTGTTGGTTATTTGACAATCCAAGTAATTGCCCCCATCGTGGCAAAAACGGCATTGGCATTGAGGTGCTCAGTTTAGACATGCTGCAGCTCCTCAACACAGGCACGGAAATCGTCGCCACGCGCCATATAATTTGCATACATATCGATACTTGCACAGGCTGGTGACAGTAACACCATATCACCAGAAGTGACTCGTTGTTTGGCTATGGCCACCGCTTGTTGCATGGTATCCACCAGCAACGCATCCGGACGCAACTTTGCAAATTCGTCTTTATCTTTCCCCAGGGCAATAAGGGTATCGACATTATGGTTAAGTGCCGACTGTAACGGCGAAAAGTCTGCACCTTTGCCATCGCCACCGGCTATCAGAATAAGTTTATTGGCTTTGCCCGCCAGCCCCTCAATCGCGGCTAACGTTGCACCTACATTGGTCGCTTTGGAATCATTGATCCAAATCACCCCATCTTCCGATGCGACAACCTGACAACGATGCGCTAGCCCCTGGAAGGTTAGTAAACCTTTCACCATGGTCGCCATTGGCCATTGCAGTAGATAGCCGTAGGCTAATGCGGCCAGACAATTTAAGTAATTATGTTCACCGCTCAAGGGTAATGCATCGACCGCGATTAGCGCGTTATCTTCAAACGCCAGGTAGGTTTTATTCGTCTTGATCAGGCCAAACTGGCCTTTTTGCGGTTTATCCACACCAAAACTCACCGATTTGTCGCCACTGTGTGGTGGTAAAGTCAGCGAGTCCTGACGATTAAACACATGGGATTTACTCATCCCGTAAATACGTTGTTTAATGGCTTGGTAATTATCCAGGGTCTTGTGGCGATCCAGATGATCATCGCAAATATTTAAAATACCCCCAACCTCGGCATCCATGGTCGACATGGTCTCCAGTTGAAAACTGGACAGTTCCAGAATAATCAGGTTTGCATCGTCATCGATGATATCCAGTACCGGTTGGCCAATATTACCCGCCAATAAACTGTTCACCCCACAAGTCTCGGCCAGATGTGCGATTAAGCTCACCACAGTGGATTTACCATTGGAACCGGTCAAGGCAACTAACGGTTTATCATTTACCCGGACGAACAATTCCACGTCGCCAATAACGTGTGTATTTGCGTTCACCACATCACGAATAGCGGCTTGCTGAATATCAACGCCGGGACTGGCGATAATCACTTCGCTATTGGCAATAACCTCTTGCTCCCAACCGCCGAGATGGACACCCAGACAATGTTTCAGAGCATTGGTTTGAGCAACCCCTGCCACGCACGCGCGAGAATCGATCACGGTAAATGGAATTTGATGACGGTCGAGAAAACGCGCACAAGACATCCCGGTCGCTCCGAGACCCAGAACCGTAACTCGTTTACCCAGTAAAAAATTGAGTGCCATCATCTTTTTTCTAATCTTCCCTAATGCCTACCTAAGCTTCAATGTCGCCAGACCCACTAACACCAATACGATCGAAATGATCCAAAAACGCACAATAACCCGAGGTTCAGGCCAGCCTTTTAATTCGTAGTGGTGATGGATCGGAGCCATACGGAATATACGCTGACCGCGTAATTTGTATGATCCAACCTGCAATATTACCGACAGCGTTTCAACAACAAACACACCGCCCATAATGAACAGAACTATTTCCTGTTTTACTAATACCGCGATCACGCCTAAGGCCGCCCCTAAGGCGAGTGAACCAACATCTCCCATAAACACCTGTGCCGGATAGGTGTTGAACCATAAAAATCCTAAACCGGCACCGACGATTGCCGTACAAACCACAACCAACTCGCTAACATTGCGTAAATGTGGCAGGTGCAGGTACTCTGAAAAATTCAAATGACCGGTAACATAGGCAAAAACCGCAAACGCGGCCGCCACCAGAATCGTAGGCACAATGGCCAGACCATCGAGACCATCGGTCAGGTTGACGGCATTAGACGTTCCGACGATAACCAAATACGCAAAAACAATATAAAACATCCCCAGCTGCGGCATGACATCTTTAACAAAGGGGATTAACAATGATGTTTCGGTTGGCGTAGCGGCAATCGAATAGATAAAAAAAGCGGTGATCAGACCGACAACGGTCTGCCAGAAATATTTCCATCGAGCGATTAACCCGTTGGGATCTTTACGAATTACCTTACGGTAATCATCGACAAAACCTATCAATCCAAAACTGACAATGACAAACAACACCACTTGTACGTATGGGTTGGATAAATCGGTCCACAACAAAATACTGGTAACGATAGCCCCTAAAATCAGGATCCCGCCCATGGTTGGCGTACCAGATTTCGATAAATGACTTTGTGGGCCATCGTCTCTGACGGTTTGACCAATCTGCATTTTTTGCAACGCACGGATCAACTTAGGCCCGAAATAAAGTGATAACCCTAAGGCGGTCAGCGTACTGACAATCGCTCGAAAAGTTAAATACGAAAATACGTTAAAAAAGCTAAAGTACTGGGTAAGATATTCGCCCAACCAAACTAGCATACTGCTCCCCCTGTTGCTGTACTGCGTCGCCACTTGGCGATATCAGCAACAACTAATTCCATCCGCGCACTGCGCGAACCTTTGACTAAAATTGTAATCGGCTGAGTTTCGTTGGCGATAAGCTGTACCAGATAATCCAGTAACAGTTCTCGCGACGAAAAGTGCCGACCTTGTTGTTCGTAGACATCGGATGCCGATTGGCTCAATACACCCAGAGTCAACAGGTTATCAATACCTTGAGCTTTGGCATATTCGCCGATTTCCTGGTGATAAGCACGCGCATCTTCACCAAGTTCCGCCATATCTCCGAGAATTAATAATGTCCGCCCCGTATACCCCGACAGAAGTTCTGCAGCGGCTCGAGTCGATTCCACATTGGCGTTGTAGGTATCGTCAATTAACGTCAGGTCATCGGGTAACTGATGTAAATTCAATCGCCCTTTTACTGGCTGCATACTCTCCAGTCCCTGTTTAACCTGAGCCAATGTTGCTCCCATCGCTATACATACCGTCGCTGCGGCAACCGCATTACTGACGTTGTGTATACCTGGAATCGGCAACTGAATATCCGCTTTTTGATCAGGCGAATGTAACACAAATGACGCGCAACCCAGCGTATCCATTTCAATATCGCTGGCATAATAGTCCGCCTGATTAGCACTGCCCGAAAAGGTTTTCACCTGCTTGCCCTCAAGGCGCCACAACCATTTGTCTGCGTATGGCGTGTCGAAGTTATAAGCACCGAAACCGTTTTCTGGTAATCCGTCAAAAATCTCGCCTTTGGCGCGGGCAACGCCATCAAGATCACCAAAGCCTTCTAAATGTGCCGCGGCGATATTGTTAATCATCGCCACATCGGGTTTGGTTAAATTCGTGGTGTAGGCAATTTCGCCAATGTGATTAGCACCTAACTCGATTACTGCGTATTCATCACCTGGTGATAAACGCATTAATGTTAGCGGCACGCCAATATCGTTATTAAAGTTTCCAGCAGTTGCCAATACCTGCCCCAATTGCGATAAAATCGCCGCCGACATTTCTTTTACCGTGGTCTTGCCACTACTGCCAGTAATCGCCAGCGTTTTTGGGTTTACCCGAGATTTTACCAGGGCACCTAACTGACCCAGGGCTTTGTGTGTGTCTTCCACAACAAGCTGCGCAATACCGATGGCCTGTTCACTTTCGACGATTGCGGCGGCGCATTGCGCCTGTTCGGCCTGCTGTATAAAATTGTGGGCGTCAAAATTTGGCCCTTTCAGAGCGATAAACAAATCGCCTGCACTCAATTGGCGAGTATCGGTACTCACCGAGTTAATTTTCGCATCATCACCAATAAGCCTTGCACCAAGATGACTGGCAATTTCCGATAATGTTAATGTGATCATGAGCTGCTCCTGGAAAAATAGTCTGCCACCAAGGCTCGTTCATCGTAGTCGATGCGCTGTTCGCCAATAATCATATAATCTTCGTGGCCTTTACCGGCCAACAAAACCATATCATTGGCTCCGGCCTGGGATAGTGAATCAGTGACCGCCTGACGACGTTCAAGAATCACGGTTGCGGCATGGTTATCCGAAAGCCCGGCAACGATATCATCGACTATCGACTGCGGATCTTCCGATCTCGGATTATCATTGGTAATGATCAAGCGATCGGCAAACTGCTGCGCAACTTGTGCCATCAGTGGCCGTTTACCTTTATCACGATCGCCGCCACAACCAAATACCACCCAAAGATTGTCCGGGTTATGGTAGCGACAGGCTTTTAACGCATTCTCCAGTGCATCCGGGGTATGGGCATAATCTACCACCGCCGTAACAGAGCGGTCATTGCCAAATGCTTCCATACGACCAGCCACCGCTTTTAAATGGGCTGCCGCATCCACTAACGCGTTTAGATCATAGCCTTGGATCAATAACGCACTTAAGCAAGCCAGTAGGTTATCGACATTAAAGCGCCCCAATAGCGGCGTAATAATGTTCGCATCCCCCCAGCTCGACTGAATCGTAAATGCCAGGCCTTTGGGATGACATTCAATGGCCGTCGCCACAAGATAGAAATCCGCGCGCGTAAACTGGCTCTTTACATCCGCTAACGATTGCGTCGATGAAAACATCACCACAGGATTGTCGTCGGTCTTTTGCCGCAAATAAGATTTGCTTTGTTTGTCATCAGCATTTAATACCCAACGCTGTCGGTGACTGGTGACAAACAATTTCCCCTTGGCATCGCCATATGCCTGCATGGAGCCATGGTAATCGAGATGATCCCGACTTAAATTGGTAAAAATCGCGACGTCGATTAGCTCAGGTAACAAGCGTTTTTGATCCAAGGCATGGGAGGAAACCTCCATCGCCACATTTAACAAAGCGTTTTGCTTGAATTCTGCCAGCAAGGCCTGCAATAGCGTTGGGCCAGGTGTGGTGTTGTTAATCGTCACCAAGTCATCAACAGGACCGGCACCTAAAGTACCGATGATCGCCGAAGGTTTATTGACATAATTGAGCATTTGCGCAATCAACTGACAGCAACTGGTTTTACCGTTGGTCCCGGTAACACCGTAGAGCGTCATGGATTTAGCCGGATGTTGATAATACTCACCTGCCAATGCGGCTAATTGTTGGCCAAGATTATAAAATTCAATGGCGGCAACCGCCTGATAAGGTCCTTCGAGCCAGCGCAACTGACCGTGACCAGCTTCGTCGTCGATATCGATTAGGATCATCGAAGCTCCCGCTAAAAGCGCGGCTTCGATAAATACATGCCCTTGCCCCTGAGTGCCACGCACTGCCGCAAAGATATCGCCAGATTTGACCTGACGAGAATCGTTAACAATATGTTTTTTGTCGGCATCGAGCTTAGGATCCAATGCGATTTTGAATTTCGCCAATGCCGAGGTAATGGAATAAGCCGTTACATCACCCATTGCTCACTCCTGTACTACGTATATCTGTTGGTTGTTGTGTTTTGGTGGTCAATTGCGGTAAACCATCTGGGGCAATATTAAGATAACGCAACGTACCTGCCATAATTTTTGAAAATACTGGCGCGGCAATTTCACCACCGTGATATAAATCCCCGGCAGGCTCATCAATGACCACCACAATTGCGATTTTAGGATCGGACAAAGGTCCCATACCCGCAAACAAGCCCATATAATCGTTGCCATAACCACCAACCGTGCTTTTTATCGCGGTGCCGGTTTTACCACCGATTCGGTATCCTTCAACTTTTGCACGCCACGCACCGCCGTCATTGACAACCTGTTCGAGCATTCCCATTAAGGCGTTGGCATTATCCTCAGATACGACGCGTTCCCCCTGATTAAACTTCGGGTCTTTTAACACCGATAATGGGCGTTTAATGCCTCCATTGGCGATGGTGGCATAAAATCGAGCCAGCTGCAGAGGACTAATCGCCAATCCATAACCAAACGACAGGGTCGCCAGTTCATGTTTTGACCAGCGACTACGATCCGATAACATACCTGACGTTTCGCCAGTTAGGCCAGTTCCGGTATCTTCGGAAAAGCCCATCTCAAAGAACTTTCCGATAAAATAATCCTTTGGCATATCTAGCGCAAGCCGGGTACTCCCCATATTAGAGGAGTTTTTCAAAATATCCGCCAGGGTCTGCTCGCCATAAGGTCTGGGATCTGAAACCCGACGGCCACCAATGCGCATCGAACGACCGGTTTTGATTACGGCATCTTTTTCGACACTGCCAAATTCTAAGGCACTTAGCACCGTCAACGGCTTCATCGTCGATCCTGGTTCAAAGACATCGGTAATGGCACGATTTCGGAACCGGTGAGTCGCTACCCCTTTACGGTTGTTGGGATTAAAAGAAGGACCGTTTACTAATGCCAGAATTTCTCCGGTATGGACATCAACCACCACGACCGACCCAGAATTTGCTTTAAAGGACTTAATGCCAGCGATGAGTTCTCGATAAGCCAGCGCCTGAATCCGCTGATCAATGGATAAGGTAATATCCTTGGGTTGCTGTGCTTCTTGTTCATCAAGAATTTCAATGGGGTTGCCTTTGGCATCTTTGCGATACTGTTTTTTACCGGACTGGCCCGTCAACACGTCATTGTAAACCCGTTCCAGCCCTTCGATACCAATATCATCCACGTCGGTAAAACCAATTAAGTGGGCATTGATCTCGCCCGCAGGATAAAAACGTTTCGATTCTTTGCGTAAATGAATACCGGGAATTTTGAGCTCTTTAACATACTGAGCAATCGCCGGATTAATTTGTCGCGCAAGATAGACAAATCGACGTTTGGGATTGGTGCCGATTCGATTTTTCAATGTACTTAAATCCATCCCTAATACGTCGGCGAGCGCCTGTAAACGACGAGTTTGACTCAAGCCGTTTTTTTCGATCACATATTTAGGGTCGGCATAGACAGTTTGTACAGGAACACTGACCGCAAGTTCTTCGCCATGACGGTCTATAATCGAGCCACGATGAGTATCTTTGGTGGCGGTTCTTAAGGAGCGCAAATCCCCCTGAGCTTTTAACATATCCGGTTCAATAACCTGAATGTATGCCGCTCTTAAAATCAGGCCAAAAAACACCAGCCCGATGCCTCCAATCACCAGGTTAAAACGCCAGGTGATCGTCATCGGTTGTATGTTGTCTTTGTTCTTTTTCGGTTTTTTGGCCGTCATGGTATTTTTATTATTTTTTCTTCTTTTGCCAGTGGTCTGGTCATCATCAAAAAGCTATGGGCTTTTTGTTCAATTTCGCTATGCTCGGCAAGTGCGCTTTGTTCCAGGATGAGATTTCGCCATTGGATATTCAACTGATCCTTTTGACTTAATAACTGATCCAGTTGCGTCGTTGTCTGGCGATTCAAATGCGTGAAGTAAATCACCGAAAATGCCGAAAGTAACAGGACAAACATCAACACATAGGTCATCTTGTAATGACGAATGTCTTGCCATATTTGTCTAACCAATCCTTGATCCATGTCTGCCATTCCGGCTTCCTCGTTGGTGTTTGCTACTTACTCAAACGCTCTGCGACACGCAGAACAGAACTTCGCGAACGCACGTTTTCTTCCACTTCCGATTTACTCGGTTTTTGCTTACGGCCGATCAGGGCAAGCTTTTTGCCTTTCTGTATTTCTAATTCTGAAATTGGCAGACCTCGGGGAACCTGTTTGCCTTGACTGTGCTTTTTCATAAACTGTTTTACCAGCCGGTCTTCCAGGGAATGGAAGCTGATCACAACGAGGCGACCACCTTCTTTCAACACCGCTAGTGACGCGTTTAACACCGCTTCAATTTGTTCCAATTCACTATTAATATAAATCCGTATTGCCTGAAAGCTACGCGTCGCCGGATGTTTCTTGATCTCTCGTTGCGGCGCTGCGGTAGCAATGATTTTGGCGAGCTTGGCGGTGGTGTCGATATCTTGTTCCTGACGAGCATCAACAATGGCATTGGCAATACGCCAGGCATGTTTTTCCTCACCAAAGGTTCTTAATACCCAGGTAATATCTTCAACATCCGCATGGGCTATCCATTCGGCTGCCGTTTGTCCTTTGCTGGTATCCATGCGCATGTCCAGCGGGCCGTCTTTCATAAAACTAAAGCCACGGCTGGCATCATCAAGCTGCGGCGAAGAGACGCCTAAATCAAGTAAAATTCCGTCAACGCGATCAAGCAGGGACAAATCCTCGGCGATATCGGCAAGGTTAGCGAAACCGTTATGAACGATCTCAAAGCGATTATCATCGGCGTATTTCTGTGCAGCGGCAATGGCCATCGGATCGCGATCGATGGCAATCAACCGCCCGGTTTCTCCTAATTGGCTCAGGATCAGTCCAGAATGACCGCCGCGGCCAAAGGTGCAGTCAATATACGTTCCGTCCGGCTTAATCGCCAGACCATCAATGGCTTCTTCAAGCAGCACCGAAATGTGTTTAAATTCTTGTTCCATGACTAGAGTGAGAAGTCCTGTAACCGTTCCGTTAATTCAAAATCACCAGATTGAATGCTGGTGATGCCCTGCTGCATTTGTTGTTGCCATCTGGCTTCGTGCCAGATTTCGAACTTATTAAACTGTCCAACTAACATACACGCTTTATCGAGATTAGCGTGCTCTCTCAATACCGGACTAATCAAAAAGCGTCCATTTTTGTCCAGTTCACACTCTGTCGCATTGCCGAGGATGACTTGTTGGAATAAACGTTCTTGGGGAACCATGCTGGATAGTCTTGATAACTTAAGTTCGACGTCCTCCCATTCAGCTAATGGGTAGAGCAAAAGACAAGGGTTTTGGATATCGACGGTACAAACAAGTTTTCCTGAAAAATCCCCATACAAAGTTTCACGATACTTGGTTGGTATCGTGAGACGGGATTTACTGTCCAGGGTTACCTTGTTCGCGCCTCTAAACATAAGCCTTGTTCTTGTTGAAATTCATGGGCTAACACATCATCACTATAGTAAAGATCACACAAAGATCCACTTTTTTCCACTTTTCCCCACATTTACACAGTTTAGAGCTTATTCAAGGCCTGTCAAGTGAGAGTATGGATTTAAAATTTAACTCGAAAATCTAATAACAATGGGCGTTAGCGAGAAGTTTATGAATTTGTGGGATTTTGTGAAGTTACACCGCAAAAAAACGCTTGTCGTTCGAAAAATACCTTGGGATTTTACCACAAACACCAAAGCCAAGTCATGACCGATTACGTTAAGTTACAAGATATAGAATTTATGCTGTGACGGCTCAACACCAAGCGCTTTTTACCGCACAAACTACAAACGCTGTCATGTCGCAAAGATAAGCCGCTAACCATAGAACGCTATTGCATAAATACGACCAAGCGCCAACAGGTGAATTGCCAGCATTTACTTCATCGGCAAACGAGGCAAATCCTATCGCGGCAGGCAAACCCAAAGTGGTTAGGCTTGCATGTCTTCGAGCTCCTTGCCCTTGGTTTCATGAACGTATTTGAACACAAAGAAAGCTGAGAGTATTGCGCCTAGGGTATAGAAACCATAAGCACCTGCCAGTCCGATACCCGTTAACATAATCGGGAAAGATATGGTGATCAGAAAATTGGCCAGCCACTGCGCCAGACCGGCTATTGCCAGTCCAGAACCGCGCAACTGATTCGGGAACATTTCGCCTAGCATCACCCACATGACCGGGCCCCAGGAAAAATTGAAAAAGATAACGTACAGGTTGGCACTGATCAACGCCAGAGTACCGTATTCGCCTAAATCCAACGTTCCGTTATTGCCCACTTGCGCGTTCGTAAAAGCAAATACCATGGCTGCTAATGAAAACGCCATACCAATAGAGCCAATCAATAAAATGGGTTTTCGCCCGATCCGATCAATGAGCAAAATGGTGGCAATGCAGGCAGCAATACTTACCGCCCCGGAAATGACATTAATTTGCAACGCATCGGACTCAGTAAAGCCAACAGCCTGCCATAAAACCGCACCATAATAGAAAACCACGTTGATCCCAACCAGTTGCTGAAACACCGCAAGACCAATACCGACCCACACCAGGGGTCTGATTTTTCCGGTCGCTTTATCGAGTAAGTCGGACATTGATGGCTTGTGATCAAAACTTTGTACCGAATCCCGAATGGTATTGAGATGACTTTTTCCTTCTTGCGCGCCATACAATTTAAACAAAACCTTTTCCGCTTCCACATAGCGTTGTTTAATGATCAGATAACGGGGACTTTCGGGAATGAACATCAGCAGTATTAAAAACGAACACGCCGGGATCAGCTCCATCCAGAACATCCAACGCCAGGCCTCAAAGCCAAGCCAGAATTCAGCAGTTGATTGACCAGCGGCACTGGCGATAAAGTAATTACTTACAAACGCTAAAAATAAACCGCTAATGATAGCCACTTGCTGGATCGTTGCCAGACTACCGCGAATGCGAGCCGGCGCAACTTCTGCGATATAAGCCGGAGCCAGAACACTCGCTCCACCAACCGCTAAACCGCCGATAATGCGAAACATGATAAACTCGCCGCTACTGGTTGAAACGCCCGAGCCATAAGCACTGATGATAAAGAAAATTGAAGCCACGACCAGAAGGCTTTTACGACCAAACAAATCCGCTAATTTTGCTGCAAAAAACGCCCCAACGGCGCAACCTATCAACATACTGGCAACATTGAAACCGGTGCCAACGCTATCGGAATTAAAGGCCTTTTGCAGTCCATCTACGGTTCCGTTGATAACGCCAGAGTCGAAACCAAACAAAAAGCCACCTATGGTAGCAACGCAGCTAATCAAAATAATAAAACCAATATTTTCCTGATGCTCAGTCGCGGATACTTGACTCACAATCGATTTCCTCAGTGCTAAGATAAACGATGACGTATTCAATAACTCACATTGACCTCCCCCAAAAAACGCGTAAGTGATTAGGCATGGGTTTGGCTAGGCTTTAGTTTAGTCGATTAGGGCTGATGTATTTTAAAAATGAAAAACAGAAAATTTTTGATCCTTACACAACGAATCAATAAATGGCGGTAATTGCATTGCCGAGCGTATTGGCAATAGATCAGGCTGTGATGTCTTGAGTCGAATCGCGTTCAATAATTGCAAAATCCAGTACATGGCGAAACTGTGCCTTATTTGCCAAGGATAAATCAGCAAATTTACCGGAACTTAGTAGATCAATTGCCAAGGCCGCCATTTCGTTAATTGGTTGACGAACCGTGGTTAAATGCGGCCAGATTGTTGATGCCAATTGCGTATCATCAAAGCCAACCACAGACAATTTTTTCGGTACATCAAGTTTAAATCGATTGGCCGCCGATAACACCGCAGCGGCCATATCATCATTACTGGCGAATATTGCTGTCGGCTTATCTTCCAGACTTAGGATGTTCATTGCCGCATCTAAACCCGATTTGTAATCAAAACGGCCTTGCTCGATATATTCCGGAGGCACATTAATTCGATGCGATCTCAACGCATCGAGATATCCCTGATAGCGCAGTCGGCTTACGCCCTGATCCGGGTGACCAATGATAAAACCGATTTTTCTATGACCTTGCTCGATTAAACGATTTGTGACTTCAAATGATGCCTGGTAATCGTCCATACAAATAAATGGAGAGGCGGTCAGATTGGTATCCGGCGCAATTCGGATAAACGGCAAATTAGCATCAATAATTACCTGTACAATTTCCTCGTTATCGCAGATTGGCGGTAGCAGTATCAAACCATCGACACGGGATACCTCAATCAGTTCCTTAATTGAATCCAGCGTTTTTTGATTGTAATCACTGCATTCATCAACAATCAAATGATAACCTTTTGCCCGGCAGCTCTTTAGTGCACTTAATAAAAACTGACTGGTGTAGGAACCACTGGGATTGTCATACAGTAATCCGAGAAAGAAGGATTTAGAACTCGCCAGCCGACGCGCCGATACATTCGGACGATAATTTAATTCTTTAACGACTTTCATTACCTTTTCACGGGTTTTGTCGCTGACTTTGGCATCTTGGTTTAATACGCGCGAAACCGTCATCATGGATACCTTGGCTTGCGCGGCAACGTCCTGAATTCTGGTTCGTTTTTTAATAGCCATATATCCTTCCTGAGCGGTAGATGCTCAATAAAATCGGGTTAACCGGCGGCAACAGAATGTTGTATAAAAAGAATTTGATGTTAACGCTCACAACACACTTCACCGTAAAATGACAAGATATACGTATTAAATCCAAACATCAATGAAAACAAAGGCAAGACGGCGACAATAACGCATTCTAATGTACGTTATCCATGTCGGAACATTCTCATTTCTAATGAGAATGTTAGCAACAGTATGTTACGTTTTAGATAGCGTAAATAACGATTTTTCCATTCCCCCGTCAGGTCACAAGCCATCTGACAATAGGGGGCTAACAAAAACGCCGGTGATGATCCAAAAACCTACCAGGCGCGACTTAGTACACAGGCGCGAGCAAATAGCCCGCAGCAAATTATCTACAGCCCGTATTTTTATCACATATCATTTTCCATCACACATGACTTGGCACCAATTCCCGTTCAATTTGTTCAAGCGATTTGTTTTTAGTCTCTGGCAGTAACCAAATCACCAGTACCAAACCAATGATGGCAAAAATGCCATACAGCATAAATGTCATCGCATTACCGAGATTGTTGATCTCCCAGGGTAATAACATCTGTACGGTAAAGCTAACACCTGAATTTATCAGCCCCATCGTTGCAATGGCAATGCCGCGCAGATGGTTCGGAAAAATTTCTGCCAGTAACACCCACATCACTGGCCCAAGGCTAATCGCAAACGACGCGACAAAACCAAGAATTCCGAATAGCACCAGCTCAGGTTGAATATTGATCGACTCCTGAATGAGTTGAGCCTGGTGGGTTTTGAATTCTCGCGACGATAAGCGACTTTGCAGCGCTTGCTTGAACACCAAATCATTCTCATATTTTACGCCAACCATGCCTGCAAACTTACCGGGCTCTAACTGCACCTGCTCGATCGCGCTGGTATCAAGTTCATACGTCGCATTCTTAAAACCATAAGATACGATACTCATGCTGATAAAAACTCCGAGTAGTCCGATAACCAATAAAGGTTTGCGGCCAACTTTATCAATCAACAACATCGCGACTATGGTAAACACGACATTGATCACGCCAACCCAGATGGCCTGGGCAAATGCGGCATTGGTGCCAACTCCGCTTTGTTCGAAAATGGATGGCGCATAAAAATAAATCGCGTTTACACCGGTAATTTGCTGGATCACCGCGATAACAATGCCAATGGTCAGTACCAAACGCATATTTTTCGAAAATAAATCTTTGAAGCCGGTCAATACACTCGCTTCTTTTTGATGAGACGTCTGCTCTATTTCAGTCATTTCGACTTCCATGGCTTCCACCCCATGCAAACTCGTTAAAATCTCCCGGGCCTGCGATTTTTGATCATTGAGTGCGAGAAACCTGGGGCTTTCCGGTATGAATGCTAACAGCACTAAGAACACCCCAGCAGGAATTAATTCAAGACCTAGCATCCAACGCCAGACATTGTCCGTGATCCCTAACGCTACCACCCAGTCGGCATTGCTTTGGGCTAAATTCAATAAAAAATAATTAGCAAAATAGGCAACGGATATTCCGATAACGATATTAAATTGATTGATAGAAATCATTCTACCGCGTTTGCCCGGATCTGAAATTTCGGCAATATAAATCGGTGCGATAATTAAGGATGCAAACGCAAATCCGCCAATGGTGCGGGCAACGACTAACATCCAATAACTGCTTGCAAACGCCGAAAAAAGTGCAGAAATAACATAAAGGAAAGCGATACTAACCAGAACTTTCTTGCGACCAATTCGGTCGCTGATAGTACCTGCGATTAACGATGCAATCGCCGCCCCCAGAGTTGGCGCACTTACCACAAAGCCTTGTTGCCATTCATTCAAATCAAATTCAATGGCAACAAAACTTACGACGCCGGAAATCACCGAAGCATCAAAACCAAATACGAATCCCCCGAGAGAAACAATGATGGCGATCATAAAGCTTGAAGATAATGTTTTAGACATGTTTAGATTCTTCTTTGGTAACGCTATCAATGAATATTCAATCAACCAATGGGGGCTAACTGTTAACTGATACGCGTATTTTTTTGTTGTAATTATGGGTCTTATCAAAATACATGACACGATTCTTATATCGTAAATTATTATTCTACTTCTCTTGGAACGAGTTCCGCCGGTAGATTATCTACCTATCATACCTGACTGTAACACCCGTTAACGCTAGACTGTCATGCTTTTAAACATTGTTAGAATACCACTTATGGTTAAAACATGCACCCGGCATTAACTGACCACATTCACTAACTTTTTCAGGTTTATGCCTTGGCCACATCGTAAATATTTTACCCGTTGCCTTGTTACGTTCCGGGATAAAACAAAAAATCCGCTATGGTATAACACCGACAAAAATGATAGCGTTAACATTTATTGTCCCTTACTGAGTTATCGATATGTATTTAGGTATTGATCTTGGTACCTCTGGCGTAAAAGTCGTGGTCCTTGATGAGCAAAAACGGTTAGTCGCCCAAGGCAGCGCACCATTAGAGGTTTCCTATCCGGCTCCTTTGCATTCGGAGCAAAACCCACAAGACTGGTGGCAAGCGACGAATGTTGCTATTCAACAAATAAAACGCCAGCAGCCTGATTTACTCGCCAAGGTAATCGCCGTTGGTCTGTCAGGACAAATGCATGGTGCAACATTGCTTGATGAAGATGACAACGTCATACGTCCCGCTATCCTCTGGAATGATGGCCGTAGTCAGCAACAATGCCGTCAGATAGAACAAATGGTACCTGACAGCCAAAATATTACCGGCAACATAGCAATGCCAGGATTTACCGCGCCAAAAATTCTCTGGCTGCAAGAGCATGAACCACAAGCTTATCAACGTATCGCTAAGGTCTTATTACCTAAAGATTATTTACGTTTCAAAATGACCGGTGACTACGCATCGGATATGTCAGATAGCGCCGGTACCTTGTGGTTAGATGTGGGCAATCGTTGTTGGTCTGATGAAATGCTGCAAGCCTGTGGTTTAAGCCAATCCCATATGCCGAAATTATTCGAAGGCAATCAATCCACTGGAACATTAACCGCCGAGATAGCCAAGGCGTGGGGAATGGCAGAAGTGCCGGTTGCCGCGGGTGGTGGTGATAATGCCGCTGGTGCCGCAGGAATTGGTGTAATTAATCCGGGAGACGCCTTTTTATCATTAGGTACCTCTGGTGTCTATTTTGTTGCCAACGAAACCTACAAACCCAATCCCGAAGGAGCCTTGCATACGTTTTGTCATTGCATTGACAATACCTGGCATCAAATGTCAGTCATTTTAAGCGCTGCCAGTTGTCTGAGTTGGGTTATTAAATTAACGGGCGCTGACAATGAAACCTCTTTTCTGGAGGAAATAAGCGAGCTGGATTTTAGCGAGCCGGGACAAGTTATGTTCCTTCCTTATTTAACGGGTGAAAGAACACCACATAACGACCCGGAAGCGAAAGGCGTATTTATTGGCTTAACGCAAAGCACCGACCGAGCAGAACTGGGCCGCGCCGTACTTGAGGGTGTCGCCTTTGCCTTTGCCGATGGGCAAAAATCGTTGCTTGATGCTGGTACGAAAATAAAGCAGGTATCAGTAATTGGCGGCGGTTCAAAGAGCCCTTTATGGGGCAAAATTTTAGCCAGCGTTTTAAATAAGACACTTACCTATCGCAAAGGTGGCGATGTAGGGCCGGCTTTTGGCGCGGCAAATTTAGCCCGTCTGGCGGTATCTAACGAAACTTCAGCATCGGTGTGCACGCCGGGGGAGATCATACAAACCATCGGGCCTGACGCGGTTATGTCAGCATTTTATGCCGAACAATGGCAGACCTATCAACAACTATATCGCAGTCTGAAATCCATTTTTCGGGATATAAAGCCGCACCTTTAATTAAACCTAACCATCATCCAATCAAATGACCAATTTTTTAGCCGGAGACCAATCATGAGCGAAAATTTTTTTACGAATGTCGAGAAGATTCAATACGAAGGGGAAAACAGTACCAATCCATTAGCGTTTCGCTATTACGATGAAAATCGCATCGTAATGGGCAAGAGCATGAAAGAACATCTGCGCTTTGCCGCCTGCTACTGGCACAATTTCTGCTGGCCGGGCTCAGATATTTTTGGCGCTGGCACATTCGATCGCCCTTGGATTACCCCGTTTGGTGATCAAATGGCCCATGCAGAACAAAAAGCGAAAGTTGCCTTTGAGTTTTTCGAAAAACTTGGGGTTCCTTACTTTTGTTTTCATGATACCGATATTGCTCCCGAAGGTGCAACGTTACAAGAAAGCCATGATAATGTATCGCGCATCGTTGATATTTTCGGTGAAGAGATGCAACGCACTGGTACTGGTCTACTATGGGGAACCGCGAATCTATTCTCTAACCCGCGTTTTTGTGCAGGTGGTTCCACCAACCCAGATCCTGAAGTCTTTGCCTATGCTGCCGCGCAGGTAAAACATGTACTTGAAGCAACCCATACCTTAGGTGGTGAAAATTATGTGTTATGGGGTGGTCGAGAAGGTTACGATACGCTGCTGAACACCGACTTAAAACGTGAAGGTGAACAATACGCGCGCTTTTTGAAAATGGTGATTGATCATAAACACAAAATTGGTTTTAAAGGTACTATTTTGATCGAACCAAAGCCTCAGGAACCGACCAAACATCAATATGATTATGACACCGCAACCGTGCATGGTTTTCTGCTTGAACATGGTTTACAGGACGAAGTCAAAGTCAATATTGAAGCCAACCATGCGACGCTTGCCGGTCACAGTTTCCACCATGAAATTGCGGTCGCCTGTGCTAAAGGTATCATGGGTAGTGTCGATGCCAACCGCGGTGATATGCAAAATGGTTGGGATACGGATCAATTCCCGAATGACGTCGCTGAATGCACCTTAGTCATGTATGAAATTCTCAAAGCCGGCGGTTTTGAAACCGGTGGATTTAACTTTGATACCAAGATTCGTCGCCAATCGACTGCACGTGACGACCTGTTCCATGGTCATATCGGCGGTATGGATACCATGGCAAAATCATTGCTTAATGCTGCGAAACTTATCGAGGATGCGCCGTTATCGGATTTTGTAGAACAACGTTATGGACACTGGAATGGCGAACTTGGTCAGAGCATCCTTAACGGCACCGCAGATTTAGAAAGTTTGTCGAAACTGGTACTGGAAAACAACATTAACCCTGAACCGGTATCCGGCCGCCAGGAATTATTAGAAAACATTGTTAACCGTTACGTTTAACTTGTTGTTTATTGGGGCAATTCCTGCCCCTTTATTTTTAATGATGTTGGCCTAACGGCAATCAACACGCCATACATGCACTCGAATAACAGCCCAACTACTATCAATTTCCACTGTAATAGCGAACAGTGATATTGTTGCTATCACTCACAAGTTGATTGTCGGCGTATGCGGATTATCCATCTATGTTGATTGTCCGTGTATGTAGATTAAGTTGCGAAATTCTATAATTTATACTCAGCAGGTTCCGCGTCAGAAATGTGGATTGACCGACTAAAAAAATCAATATTGCTTTTGGCATAGCGTTCGGTGCTATTTTATAACCGTTACAATAGTGACATAGGCCACCAACGTGCTAATATGCCGGCTTAGCTGGCATTCAACTGCTGGTATGATTGCTGAAAATACCCAATACATTTTATCTACAATATCAACTCAATACGTAAACTAAGGTAAGTAACAGATGACCTCGCGCAAACAATTAGCCAATGCAATCCGCGCCTTGAGCATGGATGCTGTACAACAAGCCAATTCTGGTCACCCAGGAGCGCCTATGGGAATGGCGGATATCGCTGAAGTGCTGTGGAACGATTTTTTAAAGCACAACCCAGCGAACCCGAATTTCCCAGATCGTGACCGATTTATTCTCTCCAATGGTCATGGCTCAATGCTAATTTATTCACTGTTACACCTTAGCGGTTATGACTTGCCAATTAATGAACTGAAAAATTTCCGTCAATTACACTCAAAAACCCCAGGGCACCCCGAATATGGTTATACCCCGGGTGTTGAAACCACCACCGGTCCATTAGGCGCAGGTATTGCTAATGCCGTAGGCATGGCCATTGCGGAAAAAACTCTGGCAGCACAGTTTAACCGTGCGGACCACGATATTGTTGATCACTTTACCTATTGTTTTATGGGCGACGGTTGTTTGATGGAAGGCATTTCCCATGAAGCCTGCTCGCTTGCCGGTACGTTAGGCCTAGGTAAGCTTATTGCCTTTTGGGATGACAACGGCATTTCAATCGATGGTGAAGTCGAAGGCTGGTTTACCGACAATACGCCCGAGCGTTTTAAAGCCTACGGCTGGCATGTTATTGCTGATGTCGATGGCCATGATCCTGAGCAAATCAGTGCAGCGATTAAAAACGCACAGTCCGTCACGGATAAGCCGACGCTTATTTGTACCAAAACCATTATTGGTTTCGGCTCGCCAAACAAGTCTGGTTCCCATGACTGTCACGGTGCCCCATTAGGCAAAGACGAAATTGCTGCCGCTCGCGAATTTCTTAACTGGCATGAACCAGAATTTGTCGTTCCTGATAACGTCTACCAAGGTTGGGATCATAAAGCTCAGGGTGCACAATCCGAACAAGACTGGCAGCAACGTTTTGCCGCATACCAACAAGCGCATCCCGAGCTTGCTCAAGAATTTAAGCGTCGCGTAATCGACAAACAGCTACCAACCGACTTTAGTGACAAAGCCGACGCCTTTATTGCCAAATGTCAGCAGGAAATGCCAAATATTGCCAGCCGTAAAGCATCGCAAAACAGCATTGAAGCTTTTGCGCCGTTATTACCTGAATTACTGGGTGGTAGCGCCGATTTAGCCGGTTCAAATTTAACCCTTTGGTCGGGTTCTAAAGGGATCGAAGCCAATGATGCTAGTGGTAACTACCTCTACTACGGTGTTCGTGAATTTGGCATGAGCGCCATTATGAACGGTATCTCCCTTCACGACGGGTTTATCAACTACGGCGCAACCTTCCTGATGTTTATGGAATATGCTCGTAATGCGGTGCGCATGTCAGCACTGATGGGAATTCAGAATATCTTTGTTTATACCCATGACTCTATCGGTCAGGGTGAAGATGGTCCGACTCACCAGCCAATTGAACAAATCGCCAACCTGAGAATGACCCCGAACCTGACAACCTGGCGCCCATGTGATGCAGCAGAATCTGCTGTCGCCTGGAAAGCAGCGATTGAAAATCAGAATGCGCCAAGTGCATTGGTGTTCTCACGTCAAGGGTTGACCCATCAGGCTCGTAATGATGAACAGCTGGCGAACATCAGCAAAGGTGGTTATATCCTGATTGATTGCGACGGCACCCCTGACATCATTTTGATCGCCACAGGCTCTGAAGTTGATTTAGCTGCGCAAAGTGTTAACGCATTGCAGGAGCATGGTGTGAAAGCACGCCTGGTCTCGATGCCAAGTACTTCAGTATTTGATAAGCAAGATAACGCCTACCAGCAACAGGTACTTCCCAATGATGTTATCAATGTACTGGCGGTAGAAGCCGCACACGTTGATTTCTGGTTCAAGTATGTTGGCCGATATGGTGACGTGGTTGGGATGACAACATTCGGAGAATCTGCGCCAGGTGGCGTTTTATTGGATCATTTTGGCTTTAACCTTGATAACGTGGTTAACAAAGCCAAACAATTAATCGAACGCAATCAATAAGGGACGAGGAGCACAGCGAATGGTAGTTAGAACTCAACTTTCAGGATGGCAAGCGGTTGAACAACAAGCTGAGAAAATGAAGTCTCAGCATATGAAAGATTTATTCGCCAACGATAAAGAGCGATTCCAGAAATTCTCTTTGTCTTTGCCTTCCATGCTATTTGATTATTCAAAGAATCTTGTGGATGAAACCACCATGCAGGCGTTATTTCAGCTCGCTCGTGAATGTGAGCTGGAGGCCTGGCGGGAAAAAATGTATAGCGGTGAACGCATCAACATTACCGAAGATCGTTCGGTATTGCATGTTGCCCTGCGTAATCGCAGTGATCAGCCATTACTTCTTGATGGTATTGATGTTCGAGCTCAGGTTAAGGCTGAACTGAATAAAATGCAGGCCTTTACCGAAACCGTGCGTAGTGGTAAATGGTTGGGGTATACCGGGAAATCGATTACCGATATCGTTAGCATCGGTGTAGGTGGTTCGAACCTGGGACCACAAATGACCACAGAAGCCCTGAAAAGTTATGGGGACGGTACATTAAATGTGCATTATGTGTCGAATGTTGACGGCAATCAGATAGCGGATGTCCTGGCACCATTAAACCCGGAAACCGTGTTGTTTGTGGTTTCCAGTAAAACCTTTACCACCTCAGAAACCATGACCAATGCCAATACCGCGGTTAATTGGTTGCTGGCACGCGCAGAAGATAAATCCGCAATCGCTAAACATTTTGTTGCGGTTTCAACCAACACCGCTAAGGTTACCGAATTTGGTATCCGTGAAGATAATATTTTCGATATGTGGGATTGGGTAGGTGGCCGATTTTCATTATGGTCTGCCATTGGCTTACCCATTGCGCTTTATCTCGGTTTTGAGCAGTTTATCGAATTACTAGACGGTGCTTATATCGTTGATCAGCATTTCGAAACTGCGCCTCTGGAACAAAATGTACCTGTGATAATGGCGTTACTAAGTTTATGGAATTGCAGCTTTTTAGGCGCACAATCCCAGGCGATTTTACCTTACGATCAGCCGTTACACCGCTTAACAGCCTATTTGCAGCAAGCAGAAATGGAAAGTAATGGTAAGCATGTCAACATGTCTGGCGATGTGGTGCCCTACCCAACCGTTCCCACTATCTGGGGAGAGATTGGTATTAATGGTCAACATGCTTTTTACCAATACCTGCACCAAAGCAACAATATTGTCCCTGCGGACTTTATTGGCTCGATAGAAAGTGTTGCCAATGTTGAAGGTCATCACGATATTTTGATGGCAAACTTTTTTGCCCAATCTGAAGCCATGATGGCAGGTGTTAGCGAAGAACAAATAAGAGCGGATCTGGCCAGCAAAGGTCATGACTCAGCGTATATCGATAAAGTCGCTCCCCATAAAGTCCATGCAGGAAATCGTCCAACCAATACCATTTTAATGGACAAGTTAACCCCAAAAACCATGGGGATGCTTGTCGCGTTATACGAACACAAAATATTCACTCAGGGGATACTGTTGGATATTTGTTCTTTCGACCAATGGGGCGTAGAACTTGGTAAAGGATTAGCGAATCAGATACATAGCGAAATAACCAGCAATCAGGTCAGTGACCACCATGATTGTTCAACTGCATCTCTGGTTCGATATTACAACGATAATAAATAGCGATAGTCATTGACCTACCGTTGAAACCGTTAACCGGTTACAATCAGCCCGACATTTGTCGGGCTTTTGCTTTTATTTAGCCGATAAAAAACAAAGTGATGCTAAAAATCGCGCCGCCCTTCATCTCCGGGTTGAACTGCTATTATTAATAGCAATAGCGAGCCACATTACGAATCATTTTGACAGAATCCCTGATTGCCATCATTGTTCTTCTCATTGCTATTTTGGCACTGGTAATCAATAGCCTGAGAAAACATGTAAAACAATTGCAAAAACCCGTTCTGGATGACACCCAATCCCGACGACTGGTTCTTGGGGCAATAGTCATATTTGTGGTAATTATTGTTACCATCATAGTATTTGGTCTGCAGCGCATCAAAATGCAAACCAACGAGCAAGTGGGTAAAGCGCTTCGGGCCATGGTGGAAACAACCGAAACCGCACTGGAAAGTTGGTATGAAGGCCGTAAAACCTTACTGCGCTACATGGCTGATAATCCTGAGATGGTGCGCCAAACCGAGCAACTTCTTAGTATTGAACGCAACTACCTGCAAGGCAGCCTGCCGTTAAAAACCATTCGTGAATTTTACCGTGAGTTACCTAATGACTATTATGGGTCGTTGGGATTTTTTATCATTTCCAAAGATTACATCAACTATGGATCAATGCGAAATGAAAACCTTGGCCAGGAAAATATTATCTATAAACAACGGCCTGAGTATCTTAATCGGGTATTCCAAGGACAAACGATTTTAATCCCCCCGATAATTTCCGACGTTCCTTTACACAAAGTGCAACGTGGTGCCGGATCACACAATACCACCATGTTCGTCGCCAGCCCTATATTTAATGAGCAAGGCGATATTATCGCCGCTCTGGCTCTGCGACTCGACCCTTTTAAAGAACTCGTGGGGATCACTCAAATTGGTTACCTTGGTACGTCTGGCGAAACCTACTTGATAGACAATCGGTCGGTATTGATTTCGTCGTCCAGATTTGAAAAACAACTTGCCGATCTCAATTTACTACAGCAAGGCCAGGCCAGTATTTTAAATCTGAAAATTCTGGATCCGATGCGCGAACTCTCTAAAGATAAACCCTTTAATGCCGTGCGCGATGAATTGCTTCCCACCTTTAGCGCCCGTCAGGCACTCGACAAACAGGAAGGCTACTCAACCGATGGTTATCGAGACTATCGTGGTCAACTAGTTATCGGAGCGTGGAACTGGAACGAAGAGCTCAACCTTGGCATCATTTCTGAAATTGACTATCAGGAAATTCAGGCGGGCCACGACGCGCTAAGAAACACCGTCACAGCAGTCTTGATAAGTATTCTTGTATTGTTCACCTTATTAGGTAATTTTTCATTACGGATCATGCGCACCATGAATCTGCGACTCAACGAAGCGAATACCCGATTAGAGCAACGCGTTGAGGAGCGAACACGGGATTTGACCGATAGAGAAAGGCGATTATTCGATATATACGAGCATTCACCAATTGCCTACGCCACCATCGACCCAAGTGGACATTTTGATAAACATAACCAAGTATTTGCTGAATTAACCGGGTATTCTCGCCGGGCATTCGATAGCCTAGATTTCTGGCAGTTAATTCCCAATGGCAGGGAAAATCAGGATGCTCAGGCATTATTGATTAATGCTCAGAAAAGTCCCCAAAAAGACATTAGCCTTACCATTATTGACTATCATGGTCGGGAAAAACAGGTTTCCGCGTCAGCCACATTTACCAAAGAGAATCACGAAATCCGATTATCGCTTTTGGATATCAGCGGGCGAGTGCAGGCTCTTAGAAAAGTCGCTTCAAATGAGCAGCAGATCCGATCCATTGTCAGTAATTTGCCTGGTGCTGTATTTCGTTTTGAAATGGAGGGTGAAGACTGGAAAGAGCGGGGGCAACTCAAATTTCTCAGTGATAAAATTGAACCCTTAACCGGTTACCCAAAGGAGACATTTTTAGATCCAAATCCCAAATTATTACTGTCTGAGTTAATCGTCAAAGAAGACAGGATAAGGGTGGTAAAACAATTTGCCGATGCTGCGTTTAATCAATTGCCGCTACTGACCACCTTTAACATGAAAGATAGATACGGAAATGGGCGAGTGATCCAGGTTCGCGCAAATGGCAATAGTGATGAGTTTAGTAAAAAAGTCTACTTTGATGGCGCTCTGCTTGATATTACCCAGCAGGAAAGTCTCAAAGCTGAATTGGAGGAAAGTGAGAACCGCTTCGCGACGATTTTAGACAGTGTTGCCGATGGGGTCGTCGTTATCGACCGCAAAGGTACTATTCAAAACTTCAGCCGTTCTGCGGAAATGATCTTTGGTTACAATCGAGAAGAGGTCGTAGGAAAACCCGTTGCGATCCTACAACCCGACGAAATGGGCGATACTCACGACATATTTTTGGCTCATTATCGAAGTCAAAAGGGATCGGATGTGGTCAATCATGTGCGACAACTCACCGCACAACGAAAAAATAAAGAAGTGTTCCCCATGGAGATTGCGGTACGGGAAGCGGTTCTGGACCATCAAAAAGTGTTTATTGGCATATTGCGGGATATTACTGAACGAAATCGCCAGCAGCAGCGGTTGATTGCCAGTGAAGAAAGACTGGATAGTGCAACCCATGGCGCGAAAATTGGATTATGGGAGCTGTACCCACAGAAAGGATCGGCATTAATTAACTCAGTTTGGGCAACCATGCTTGGTTACGAGCCTTTAGATATTCTTGAAAGTGATAGTAAATGGTCGAAGCTCAAAGGCGGCTATGAGACATGGATGAGCTTGTTCTTAGTGGAGGACCAGCAATTATTAAAACAGCTGGTTCGCGACTATATGGGCCAGAAAATAGTTGAACACAGCAACGAAATCAGAATGCGCTGCAAAGATGGTAGTTATAAATGGATCCTGACGATGGGCCGGGTGATTGAGACTGACAACCATAATGTTCCCACTCGTATTTCCGGCGTTCACATCGACATAAATGATCGAAAGAAACTCGAACTTAATTACGAATCGGCAAAAGAAGTGGCGGAAAATGCCAATCGGGCTAAATCCAATTTTCTCGCCAATATGTCCCATGAAATTCGCACGCCTATGAATGCGATCATTGGCATGTCTCATTTAGCGTTAAGCACAGAACTGGACTCACAACAGCGGGGATACATCGACAAAGTGCATCGTTCCGCCGAGTCGTTACTTGGTATTATCAACGACATTCTTGATTTTTCTAAAATCGAAGCGGGCAAACTCGACGTCGAAATGAGTAACTTTGGATTAACTGAGGTCCTTGAAGATCTAGTAAATTTTGTCGGTATTAAGGCTGAAGAAAAACATCTGGAATTACTCTTCGATATTCAAAGCGATTTACCAACAGCACTGATTGGTGACTCTTTGCGCCTCACTCAGGTGCTCATCAACTTGACCAACAATGCGGTAAAGTTTACCCATGATGGGGAAGTGCTGCTGCAGGTATCGTCGCTACGTACGACCAACACAGATGTCGAAATTAACTTTGCGGTGAGTGATACCGGTATTGGCATGAGTGAAGAGCAACAGGCGGACCTTTTTAAGCCTTTTACTCAAGCTGACGCGTCGACAACCCGAGTGCATGGTGGCACAGGATTAGGCCTGGCGATATCGAAAAAACTCATAAACCTGATGGGCGGTGAAATTTCGGTACAAAGTAAGCTAGGCAAAGGTAGTACTTTTTCATTTACGATTAAATTCAAGCGACAACTGAATACTCCGAATAAAGTATTGACTAAAGTTGCCAAAATCCATCACATCCTGGTGGTTGATGACAACGCCCATGCCCGCGATATCTTTACCCGCATTCTGCAATCGATGGGATATCGATACAAAGTGGTTGGCAGTGCCAAAGATGCATTAGCACTCATTAATAAACATGATGAGTCAGACCCCTTTCAGTTATTGTTAATTGACTGGCAAATGCCGGTATTAGATGGTGTAGCAATGGCTCGGATTGTTTTAACTGAGTTGAAGCTAAAAAATCCGCCTTTAGTCTTTATGGTAACTGCGTTCGGACGAGAAGAATTGAGTCTGCAACTGAATGATTTAGTCGTAGATGAAATTCTCACCAAACCGGTGACTCGCAATAAACTGCAACAGGCTATTGTTCAGATAAGTGGTGAGCGAAAACCAAGCAATCTGCAGTTTTCAACCCCAAAACTAAAAATGAAAGCGGCAATAAAGCAGCTCAAAGGGGCGAGAATACTGGCGGTTGAAGATAACGAAGTTAACCAACAACTGATCAGCGCCTTGTTGACGAAAAATGATATTGATTGTGATATCGCTGAGAATGGTCTCATCGCTATAGATATGCTTGAACCCGATCGATACGACGGGATCTTGATGGACTGTCAGATGCCCGTCATGGACGGATATTCGGCAACCCGTAAAATCCGCGAGCTTGAGGAGTACAAAGATATACCCATCCTGGCGATGACCGCGAATGCAATGGCTGGCGACAAAGAAAAAGCCTTACAAGCCGGTATGAACGACCACATTGCCAAACCGATTAACGTCGAAACCATGTTTCAGATAATGGCCAACTGGATCAATACCGATAAACGCCAACCTGCTCAACCATCGAATCTACCAATTGTCAGCAACGTCAAGACTTCGCTCCCACCTAAAATGATTACCATAAACGTTAATGATGGTTTGCGACGGGCTATGAATAATAGCTTACTTTATCAAAAGCTATTGCTCGGTTTCAGCAAAAGTCAGCAAGGGTTTAAAGCTAAATTTCGAGCCGCAATTGAACATAATGATGTTGACGAAGCCGTATATCTCGCTCACACCTTAAAAGGCTTAGCAGGTAATATTGGCGCGTTTGATGTGCAGCAAAATGCCGAAGTGTTAGAGCAACAAGCCAGATCCGGGAATTTGAGTTTTGCCACAATGCAGCAGGTTACCAGGCCGCTTGAAATGGCTATCAATGAGATCAATGTAAAAGTCCCTGAGTTAGATAGCCCATCCGAACTCGAGGAAAATCAATCACGGGAAGAAAAGGTCGACGAGAAATGCATCGACGAATTAATGCGCATGCTTGCCGATTATGATACTGCCACGACAGACTTTATCACCACCCATCGAACAAATTTACGTTCAATACTTGGTGCCAGCCTATTTACGCAGTTGACCCGTTCGATTGAACGTTATGATTATGAAACCGCATTGCAAGATTTGCAGACATTTATCCAAGAGCAAGCAAAGTAGCAAGCCCTTGAATGTGTCACTGAGTGAGCAATACTTTAATGTGATTGGTATTAGCGCCTTTATATATGCGTCATGGTCCATGACATGAAGAATGCCTTAATGGTAAAAAGCATTAAGGCTTTAAAAACAAAAAACCCGCGTTATTGCTAACGCGGGTTTGTGGTATTTATTGAGCTGGCCGTATAAGCCGGGTTCTGTTCTTCAATCATCGAAATGAAAAAGTGACAATCATTCGTCTAGGCTATAAATCGCTCTATAGCTCAAGCAACCTACCCGGTTCTCGCGCGAGCCACGCATTAATTCCGAAGAATCGTAGAACCCTATTTGGTCTTGCTCCGGGTGGAGTTTACCCTGCTGCCAGCTGTTACCAGTGGCCCGGTGCGCTCTTACCGCACCCTTTCACCCTTACCGGTATCTAAAAGATACTTAGGCGGTCTTCTCTCTGCTGCACTTGTCGTAGGCTTGCGCCCCCCAGACGTTATCTGGCACCCTGCTCTTTGGAGCCCGGACTTTCCTCCCCCACCTAACCTAAGTTACGCGGCAGCGATTGTCTGGCCAACTCGGGCGGCATTGTACCCATTCCATCCGGGCAATACAAATCAAAACCTAGTCTGGCATTTATTAATTTTTTTGTTCCAAGGTCAACGCGTATAAGTCGTTCTTTTTCAGCCCAAATATTTCAGCGGTAACCGCACAAGCTTTTTTCGGTTTCATTTCTTGCAATAGCAGTGCTAACGTTTTTCTGGCAATTGGCGGAATCTCGGTTGATAACGCTTTCTTGCCTTCAATCATCAAAACCAATTCGCCTTTTTCCTGATTGGAATCCGTCTGCAACCAACGCAGTAATTCTGCAGCCTTGTCGCCATAGATGGTTTCAAAGGTTTTGGTGATCTCCCGGGCTATTACCACGTAACGCTCCGGGCCTAGCGTGTTGACGATATCCTCAACAGTGTCGACAATACGACGGGGGGCGTCATAGAACACCATAGTACGGGGTTCATCTTTTAATGCATCCAACGTACTGGTTCTGGCTCCCCGTTTAGAGGGTAAAAAGCCCTCAAAGGTAAATCTGTCTGTGGGTAATCCGGCAACGCATAAGGCAGCGATAGCTGCGCAAGCACCAGGGACGGGGACAATATTAAGCTGCTCGGCTCGACAATGGCGTACCAGATGAAATCCAGGATCCGAGATTAGTGGTGTACCAGCATCGCTTATCAGTGCCACGGATTGCCCGGCCTTCAACCATTCACTGATTTGTTCCTGACGTTGACGCTCGTTATGATCATGTAAAGAAATCGTCCGATTGGAAATACTGAAGTGTTGTAATAAACGAGCACTGTGCCGGGTATCTTCACAAGCGATCACATCAACCTGACCAAGAATTTCAATCGCTCTTTGCGTGATATCAAGAAGGTTTCCTATTGGCGTCGCAACCACATATAACGTGCCCGGTTGAACTATTTGTTGAGTCATAATTTGCCTGTTTACCTGCTCCGAAGCGTTAGCCCGGAGATTGAATTGACAGAGTTATGCCGTGTACAGAAAAATCATTTGTCTCTGCCACGAAAACACTCCGGAGTCCGTTATCGCTTATATATTATTAAGCCCAGCCATGCCTTTTACAAAGGCGCGCCGGCAATCGGATTACACCTTGTAACATCTATCGGTTGCCCTATTGACGCTGGGCGGTTTATTATAATGTTAATTACAACAATTATCTGCTGAATGTTCACTGATATGTAAGACCAAAACTGGTTTACTATCATTTTGACATGACAGTAAAGGATAATAAGAATCCTAGCCCCCTTACGCTAAAGCGAAAACCAGACTTTATGAACGTTAAATCCCTGCTGTTTTTTGGCATTGTAATTTTGATACTCAATGGCTGTGCAACTCCTGAATCAAAAAAGGCTCCTAAACAAGCCCAAGAGACACAGCAACAATTAGAAAGCGTTGAGGAAAAACCTATCTCGGTTGACGAACTTTTCGTTCAGGCCAAAAATGAAAACAACGAAGGCGCAATCATTTTACTGCTCCAGGCTGGTCAAAAGCTATTGCTTCAACAACAACCGGAGAAATCTCTGTTTTTGTCTCAACAGCTAAGCAATTTGCCATTAAACCAAATCCAATCTAATTACAATCTGCTGAATATGGCAGAAGCGAGTTTGATGTTAGATGATCCGACGTTGTGTCTTTCGTTATTGGCACAGATAAAAGCTTCCAGTACCGCCAAGCGCAAGCTGCGCTTAACCGCCGATGCGTTATTAGCACAAGGCAAGCTGCCGCAGGCTGTTATCGCCTATTTACAACAATACGATAACTACCCCAGCGATAATGTCGATGAACTTGGTGAGCTGGAAACATTGATTGGCCAGCTTATGCCATGGCAAATCGATTACCTGAAAACGCAAAACCCTCCAGGTTTAGCCGGCTGGCTTGAACTGTCCCAAATTCTCGCCATGGTGACACCTGAAAATGATCAATCCGATACACTAGTCCGCTGGCAACAACGTTTCGGTTCGCATATGGCAATGCCCCTGGTAGAAGTAAAGCGTCACCCCCAAGTGCAAATAGAGGCAGCCAGCAGACAACAAACACAGGTAAACGGTTCAACAGATCCCGAAAATTCGCTTGGCATGACAGATAACACCAATACTGTCGTTATAACTGGCGTAAACCCAGCCATCAGAGACATTGAAAACATAACCGTCATTATCCCGCTTTCCGGTCGCGAAGCGAGTATTGGCGAAGCGATTCAACGTGGTTTAATCGCGGCCTACCAACAAAATGACAACAGCCGGGCGTTAACGTTTATCGACAGCAATAATGCCTCGATGACAGATATTGTCGAGGGTCTGATGTTAACACCGCCTGATTTTGTCGTCGGTCCGTTGCTCAAGCAAAATGTCGATGCTTATATTGCCACTGAACAGGTATTAATGCCGCACACCTGGCCTACCTTGTTGTTAAATTTACCTGAACAACAACGATTAGGTGAACAACACTATGTATTCTCAATGCGTCCGGAAGATGAAGCAAAACAAGCGGCTTTTACCTTGTACCATAAAGGCTACCAGCACCCGGTAATACTAAGCCAGGATTCCAACTTAGGAAAACGTCTGGCTGATACATTTCAGACACAGTGGTATCAGCAAAGCGGTAACACACCTCAGGTGATTTATTACCAAACCAGCAAAGAAATGGAACAAGCGGTTAAAAACGCTCTGGATGTGAATCTTTCCAAAGAGAGAATTTTCTTGATGCGTAATCGCATGAATGAAAATTTAGAAGCAGAGCCACGCAATCGTCGCGATATCGATATGATCTATATTTTCGCAGATGCCGATGATGCCCGACTGCTTAAGCCCTATGTGGATGTCAATATCAGTCCGTTCTCAAAAGCAATCCCAATATTTGCAAGTTCTCGTAGCCATAACATCAATCGTGATAACAATACCAGTCGAGATCTCAATGGACTCACGTTTACAGAAATTCCCTGGCTGTTACCTAATCAAGCCAGAAATCCAATGCTTGTCGAGCAAGCAAAACAATTATGGCCTACCAAAACAAGTACCATGCAGCGTCTGTACGCGATGGGCATTGACAGTATGAACCTGGTGGATAAGGTCCAAAATATGGCTATAAACCCTGCTCAACGTCACGATGGCGAAACAGGTACGTTACAAATGGATAGCGACAGGATTATTAGCCGTTCCCTGTATTGGGGTAAATATGGTTTTAGAAACGTTTCGTCGACTTCGATGCAGTAACTTTGCCCGGAAACCCGTTGCTGTTGCGATGGAATATCGCGCGCGACAATACTTAACAGCCCAAGGGCTAACCTTCATCAAAGCAAATTATCATAGTAAATTTGGTGAAATCGATTTAATTTTTAAGGATCATGGATGCTGGGTATTTGTTGAAGTGAAATATCGCTATCAACGTCAATATGGCGATGCAGCGGAGCAGGTTGTAAAGTCTAAGCAACGGAAAATCATTCGCACTGCGCAAGTTTTTCTGCAAAAACATGGACTGAACGAGTACAATACTTGCAGTCGTTTCGATGTGATAAGCCTGACAGGCTTAGCCATCAACCCTAGAATATCCTGGCTGAAACATGCCTTTTTTGGAGTTTGATTATGTTAGAACGAGTTAAAGACAATTTCCGCGAAAGTATAGAAACCAAAATTGCGGCCAGTGAAGAATTACCTGCTGCAATTGAAAAAGGTGGTATGGTGATGGTGGAATGTCTTTTGGCTGGGCAAAAAATTCTATCCTGCGGTAACGGTGGCTCCGCGGGTGATGCACAACACTTCTCTTCTGAATTGTTAAACCGTTATGAAACTGAGCGCCCCAGTTTACCGGCAATCGCGTTAACGACAGACAGTTCAACCCTAACTTCAATAGCCAACGACTACAGCTATGAAGAAGTGTTCTCCAAGCAGGTAAGAGCGCTTGGCAACGGTGGCGATATTCTATTGGCAATTTCTACCTCAGGAAATTCCAAAAACGTCATCAAAGCGATTGAAGCAGCGGTGGCAAGGGATATGAAAATTATTGCTCTGACGGGTAAAGATGGCGGTGAAATTGCCGGTTTACTTGGCGAAAATGATGTAGAAATTCGGGTTCCATCAAGCAGAACGGCACGAATTCAGGAAGTACACTTGCTTGCGATACACTGTTTATGCGAAATTATTGATACGACGTTATTTCCCCAGGCCCAAAGCTAAAGGGAAAGAGCCATAACCATTGCTTTTATTCACCTAAAAGCGCCAACAACAATCAAAGAAAAAGAATATTATGTTAAAGCAGCTTATTTTAATTTCTGCCATGGTCTGCACTTTGCAAGGTTGTGCTGTGGCTCTTGTAGGTGCAGCCGCTGGCGGCGCTATAGCTTATAATGACCGTCGCACCCTAGGGGCTCAGGTTGATGACCAGGCCATTGAGGTTAAAGCTTACGGCCGGGTTCGCAGTGAGCCTTTACTGGAAGAAGCGACTAACGTAAAATTTACCAGTGTCAATGGTCACTTACTGATCGTCGGTCAAGCACCGACTCAGACCCTTAAAGATCAGATCATTGGTTTGGTGAGTGACATCCCAGGCGTGCGTAAACTGCATAACCAAATCCGGGTCGGTAAATTGTTAAACATTACCAGCAAAGGTGCGGATTCCTGGCTTACAACGAAAGTAAAAACCGAGTTAATGCTGGATGAGCGTGTCGATGCCTCTGCAATCAAAGTTGTCACCGAAGACTCAGAAGTCTTTTTAATGGGCTTAGTAAACCAGCAGGAAAGCCAAATTGCCGTGGATATTGTCCGCAATGTTTATGGGGTCGCTAAGGTTTATCGGGCATTCGAACATCAATAAATTCAACACATAAAAAAACGGGTTATAAACCCGTTTTTTTATGATAAATGCACATGAGCAGCGTAAACGCCGAGTTTCATTATCTATTATTTGACGATCGATAATGTTGGTTTACCCTTTTTCGGTGGCTTAACATCTTCTTCAACGTCAACAGTCACTTCTTCTGGTAGCTCTTCTGGGTAATTAACTTCAAACGACGTACCCACACCATTTTCGCGAGCGTAGATGGCAGCAACGGCTTCATAGGGAACGACAAGGTGCTCTAATTTACCGCCAAAGCGAGCGTTGAACTCAATAGCATCAGGCCCCATAGCGAAGCCACCAACACTGACCGGCGCAATATTAAGTACTATCTGGCCTTCCGTTACATAGCCAACCGGTACCTGAACATCTGGATAATATGCGTCCACCGCGATATACGGGGTAAGATCATTATCCACTATCCACTCAAAAAAAGCCCTAATCAAATAGGGCTTATTAGATGACATCTCAATATTCATACGACGACAGATTCTACATTAAGCCGGGTGGCCGAATCGTAACTCTCGTTCCGCTTCCGTTAATGAAGCTTGGAAAGACTCACGATCAAACAATCGTAACATGTAAGATTTTAACTCTTTACTGCCCTGGCCCGAAAGCTCAATTCCGAAAGCAGGAAGACGCCATAACAACGGCGCTAAGTAACAATCGACCAAGCTAAATTCTTCACTCATGAAATACGGTGCTTCATTTAATATTGGTGCAATCGACAGCAAGCTCTCACGTAATTCATTGCGTGCAGACTCTGCCTGAGCTGCTGAACCCTTTAAGATTTTCTCAGCCAGGGTATACCAATCGTTTTCGATGCGATGCATCATCAACCGGCTACGACCACGAGATACCGGGTAAACCGGCATCAACGGTGGATGAGGGAATCGCTCATCCAAATATTCCATAATGATCTTGGCTTCATAAAGCGCCAGTTCACGATCAATAAGAGTTGGGACAGTACCATAAGGATTTAAATCGATTAAATCTTCAGGTAGGTTATCCATGTCCACCAAGTGGATATCCACACCGACGCCTTTCTCAGCCAACACGATACGTGTCTGATGACTGTACATATCATCGGCGTGTGAAAACAAAGTCATGACAGAGCGTTTGTTTGCGGCTACAGCCATATATCCTCCAAAAATATTCTTATTAAAAAGTATCGGTTAAAAACTGACCGGATACGACAAAGGGGCTGAAACTAATATCCCTATCTCGATATTAGTATAGCCCCTGAATTTTGCTCTGGCTTAAACTGCCAGGCGCAATAATTTAGTGAACGTCACGCCAGTATTCTTTCTTAAGCAGATAACTCAAGATAAATAGAATAACTAAGAAGCCCATCACCCAGTAACCTAAACGAATACGATCAACCTTTGATGGCTCACCGGTATATTCCAAAAAGTTAGCAAGATCGCGAACCATTTTGTCGTATTCCGCCGGTGTCATTGTCCCTTCCTGAACCAGAACCAAATCGTCACTTGTTAATGGACGTTGCTCGGTTGATGGAAGTGCCAGCATCGCTTTTGCATCGTCGCTCAATTCCTGAACGCCCTGCAAATTTTGGAAAACATGCGGCATACCCACGTCTTTAAAGGCAATGTTATTTACCCCAAAAGGACGTGAAGGGTCGAGATAAAAACCACGTAAATAGGTATAGATCCAGTCCGCACCTTTACGAGAACGAGCAACCAGCGTCAGATCCGGTGGCGCTGCGCCAAACCAGGCTGCAGCTTCTGCCTCAGGCATATTGTTGGTGATGTGATCGCCCGGCTTTTCACCAGTGAACATCAATGTCTCGATGCCTTCTTTTTCATCAATATCCAGGTCAGCAAACGTACGGTTGTAACGTTGATATTTTAACGAATGACAACCTAAACAATAGTTCATAAAGGTTTCAGCGCCACTGCGTAACGATGCCTTATCGGTAATATCATTATTTGCTTTATCTAGCGGAATTCCGCCACCAGCGGCAAACGCCATTGCAGGGAAAACACATAGTAGAGTGAATAATATCTTTTTCATTATTAAGACATCCTTTCCGGTACTGGCTTGGTATCTTCGTTTTTCGAATAGAACCAAAGTGCAATGAAGAAGCCAAAATAACCCAATGATGCAATTCGACCGACCAAGTTGGCTAAATCAGATGCTGGCATAGTACCTAAGACACCAAGAATCACAAAACAGATAGCAAATTGGGTTAAGTTTAGCAGGTGCCATTTACTACGATAACGGATTGAACGCACGGTACCACGGTCAAACCACGGTAGAGCAAATAACATACCGATCGCAGCAAACATGCCGAGCATTCCAAGCAGCTTATCTGGAATAACACGCAAAATGGTATAGAACGGACCGAAGTACCAAACCGGAACGATATGCTCAGGGGTTTTCAGGCCATTCGCCGGTTCAAAGTTCGGCGCTTCGAGGAAGTAACCGCCGCCTTCTGGGGCGAAGAACATTACCCAGCAGAACAACAATAAGAAGCCAACGACGCCCATAATGTCTTTAACCGAGTAATACGGGTGGAAAGGCACCGCATCAACGATGTCATACTTTTGAGTATAACTTTCGTGATATTTAAACGGGCTTTGCTCAGACTCTGGAACACTGCCTTTAGGCTTTTTAATGTCCGTACCTTCCGGGTTATTCGACCCGACTTCGTGCAATGCCAGAATGTGAAGGAAGACCAGAACAACGAGCACTAACGGCAACGCAATAACGTGCAATGCGAAGAAACGGTTTAAGGTAGCGCCTGAGATGACATAGTCACCACGGATCCAGGTCGTTAAATCTTCACCAATAACCGGAATTGCGCCAAACAGGGAAATGATTACCTGTGCACCCCAGTAGGACATATTACCCCAAGGTAACAAGTAACCCATGAATGCTTCAGCCATAAGCACCAAGAAGATCAACATACCGAAGATCCACAATAATTCACGTGGCTTTTGGTAAGAACCGTACATTAATCCACGGAACATGTGCAGGTATACGACGACAAAAAACGCCGACGCACCGGTAGAATGCATATAACGCAATAACCAACCGTAATCCACATCTCGCATGATGTATTCGACAGACGCAAATGCACCATCACCTGATGGCTCATAATTCATTGTTAACCAGATGCCGGTCACGATCTGATTCACCAGCACCAACATGGCTAAAGAGCCAAAGAAGTACCAGAAATTGAAATTTTTAGGAGCCGGATACTGACCCACGTGTTTATTCCACGCTTCGGTAACCGGTAATCGCTTGTCTATCCAAGCCATAAAATTAGCAAACATTATGCGTCTCCCTTACCAACACCAATAATTAGGGTGTTGTCATCTAAGAATGAATGCTCAGGAACCACAAGGTTTAATGGCGCTGGCACACCGGAGAATACCCGACCGGCCATATCAAACTTGGAGCCATGACATGGACAGAAGAAACCATAATCAACGCCTTCAACCTGTTCAGCGAAATCACCCTTCTTGTATGAAGGTGCACAACCTAAGTGGGTACAGACGCCTTCCGCAACCAGATACTCTGGATTAATGGAGCGATACTGATTTTGCGCGTATTCTGGCTGCTGCGCTTCGTTAGATTGCGGATCACTTAGCTGATCTTCGTGACCACCAAGTGCATCGATCACGTCCTGGCCACGACGTACAATATAAACCGGCTTACCGCGGTAATTTGTACGTATCAACTGGCCAGTAGCAATTTTACTGATATTAACTTCCACAGGGGCACCGGCGGCTTTTGCTTTCGCGCTCGGGTTCCAGGAAGCAATGAAAGGCACAGCTGCACCAACAACACCTGCTCCGCCTACTACCGATGTAGCGACTGTCAGAAAGCGTCGACGGCCGTTATTCACGGGCGCATTGCTCATTCCATCTCTCCATTATTAACTAGACAATAAATTTTAAGTTTTTATTTCGTTCCCGTTTACCATGACTAACGCAACAAGAGCGCTTTCACAGTCATTCAGGGACTAAAAAATTTTGCCTATGATAATGAAATACCCGTTTTTTTACAAGGCAAAACAATTCTCAGAGGCGAGAAACACGAAAATAAAAAGCCGGGTTAATATCGATGTTATCCGTGTTTGGAAAACAAAAGTCGAACTTTTTACTCAATGAAGTCAGCCGGCTCAGCTTTCCAAACGTAAATATCGACTAAGTTATCGATAAGATTCGTTTGCAAATGCCTTTAAAGTTTCGCCTTTACAAACAGTTAGAGGTTAGGTTATGCATAGAGGTGGCTAGTGGACAAGATTGAAATTGATTGGTATCAAGGTGCATTGCATTTCAACAAAGGTAAATTTTAGACATAAAAAAAGCCGGTAATAACCGGCTTTTTTGAGTACGTAGTAAAATTAACGTTTTGAGAATTGTGGACGTTTACGCGCTTTGTGTAAACCAACTTTCTTACGTTCAACTTTACGAGCATCACGAGTAACGAAACCAGCTTTACGTAGGTCGCTACGTAACGTTTCGTCAAACTGCATAAGTGCACGAGTGATACCGTGACGGATAGCACCGGCTTGACCAGAGATACCACCACCAACAACAGTGATGTTTAGGTCAAACTTTTCAATCATGTCAACTAGCTCAAGTGGCTGACGAACAACCATGCGAGCCGTTTCACGACCAAAATACTCAGAGATATCTTTCTTGTTAATAGTGATGGTACCGTTACCAGCTTTCAAGAACACACGAGCAGTAGAGCTCTTGCGACGACCAGTACCGTAATATTGATTATCAGCCATTGCTTAAAGCTCCAAAACTTTAGGTTGTTGTGCCGCATGCTTGTGCTCAGGACCAGCATACACTTTTAATTTACGATACATGTCACGACCTAGAGGGCCTTTAGGTAACATGCCTTTTACTGCAAACTCAATTGCACGCTCAGGCGCTTTCTCGATTAGCTTTTCAAAGCTAATTTGTTTTAAACCGCCCGGGAATTCAGTGTGCGAGTAGTAAATTTTACCTTTCGCTTTGTTACCAGTAACGTGTACTTTCTCAGCGTTAACAACAACGATGTAATCGCCAGTGTCAGCGTGAGGAGTATATTCTGGCTTGTGCTTACCACGTAAACGACGAGCAATCTCAGTAGCGATACGACCTAAAGTTTTACCTTCAGCGTCCACTACAAACCATTCGCGTTGAACGCTTTCTGGCTTAGCTACAAAAGTTTTCATTAAAAAAACCCATTAATTAAAAAGTTACATTAAATGGCAGAAAATTATCTACCGGTTAATAAAGACTTCGCTATTACCCCTTCGAGTATCGAGTCTGATGCCTGAAAACAGGCGTTGTAACGTTGGGAGGCGCGAATTATAGTGAAATTTGAGAAAAAGATCACGTATAAATTTCAATCAAAGCTAAAAAACTTAAAATGTGAGGAAATAAGCTTCGCTGCTGGGGGGTGGAAGTCAAGTGCTTTACTCCACCTTATTAAGGGATATGTTCCGCCGCTAGATAATCTACAGACTGCATTTCCTGTAATCGGCTGAGGCAACGTTTAAACTCAAAGGCTAACGTGCCTTCACCATACAAATCGTCCATTGCGGCTTGCGCCGAAATAATCAGTTTGACTTTACGTTCATAAAATTCATCCACTAAGGCAATAAAGCGACGGGCTGCATCATCATTTGCCTGGCCCATGATCTTAACATCCGCCAGTATTACGGTGTGATATAAGCGCGAAATCTCCATGTAATCGGTTTGACTGCGAGCAGTTTCGCATAATTCATGAAAATCAAAATAGACGATACCATCGGCTTCTCTGATCGTGGTTAGCTGACGATTGTTGATCTCGATAACCTTACCTTGCTCCCCTTGCTCCGGGGCGAGCTGGGTAAAATATTGCTGCAGATTTCGGGCCGCAGTAGTATCTATTGGGTAATGGTATAAGTTCGCTTGTTGCAATGTTCGCAAGCGATAATCGACACCACTATCAACATTGACCACTTCTGTATGTTCGTTAATTAATTTAATCGCTGGCAGAAAACGAGCTCGTTGTAAGCCATTACGATAAAGATCATCAGGAATAATATTTGAAGTTGCCACTAAGGTTACGTTGTTGGCAAACAGGTATTCAAACAAGGTGCCTAGGATCATTGCGTCGGTAATATCGGAAACGAAAAACTCGTCAAAGCAAATTATCCGAGTTTCTGATGCAAACTTATCGGCAATAATTTTTAACGGCTCGGCCTGACCAGACAAGGCTTTCATTTCCTGATGTACGCGGTGCATAAACCGATGAAAATGAACACGCATTTTGTCGTCAAAAGGCAGACAATCGTAGAAAGTGTCGACCAAATAGGTTTTACCACGACCAACGCCGCCCCAGAAATACAAGCCTTTTACCGGTGACGTCTTATCTTTGCTGTAAACTTTTTTCCAGCCCGACCAGACTTTTTTAAAGCCACTAACGGCGACAGGTTGCACCATCAAGTCGTCATATAGACGCTGCAAATGCTTAATGGCATTCTCCTGTGCAGCATCGAAGCTAAAATCGTCTCGTTGCAAATCCTGTTGGTATTTTTGTATCGGTGTAAGCTGAAGCATAATCATCTGCAGGGCTGGTTTTACCAGCCGTGTTTGCTAAATAAGTTAATGTACTGAACGCAATTTGCGGCTATTATAAAAGAATATAAGAACAAGTGGCACTGTTGTTTTCATACCAACCTTTTGAACCTTAGCTTTGTGTAACAATGTGGATGGGTTTGCGAAAAAACGTTTGGTATTGCCAGCAACGCCCACCACTCATATCGCAATTATAAGGGTAAAATATGGATATCATTATTTCGCTAAGTATCTTTGTCGCAGGTTTAGTTATCGGTGTTATCGCAACGCGATTAATGTCTAGTGCCAGTCAGGAAAATCAACGTTTAGAGAAAGAAGTCGAAGAAAGTCGCTCTTCATTAGAGTCCTATCAACAGGATGTCGCGGTGCACCTGAAAAGTTCCATGGAGTTGCTGGGGCAAATGAATGAAGCCTGTACCAAAGCGATGTTACAAATGGAAAAAAGTACTGATTTATTAAATAAAGTCAATCAGGAAACAAACGGTATGCCTTTCTTCAGCGCCGAAACAGAAGCTGAACTTAAAGCGGTTGCCAGTATGCAACGTCGTAAAAAGAAAGTGGCAAATCTTACCGAAGCCCCGCGTGATTATTCAGCGGATCCTAGCGGTCTATTTGACAAATAAAAACAATTCGTTACATTTAGGTTCGGCTCAAATTTGAACTTTAAACTGAGCCATGAGTCTTTAAATCCATGGGGCAACTAATTCCCATGTATTTTACTAATAAATAATAATGAGCGTTTGGAATTCAGGTTCGAATTCCTGCGCTGTTGTTGCAATTTTTGCAGTGAATTTTGGAGTCTCTTAACCTATGAAAAAATTCTTGTCTATAACTTCGATGGCACTTGTTGTTGGCACGTTGTCGTTATCAAGTCCCGTGAGTGTAGCAGCCCTGCCACAATTTTTTGAAGATGAACCTATGCCTAGCCTGGCGCCTATGTTGGAAGAAACAACACCGGCGGTAGTCAGTATATCCGTTGCCGGTACGCAGGAGGTTCAGCAGCAGATTCCCGATGCTTTTAAATTCTTTTTCGGTCAACGCCGCGGACAGCAACCGCAGGAGCGACCATTTCGGGGGCTTGGCTCAGGTGTGATCATTGATGCTAAAAAAGGCTATATCGTAACCAACAATCATGTCGTCGAAGAAGCCGATGAAATCCAGGTGAACTTGAAAGATGGTCGCCAATTTGAAGCAAAAAAAATCGGCAGTGATGCGGCCAGTGATATTGCATTGTTGCAGATAAAAGCCGAAAACCTGATCGAGATTAAGCTTGCAGATTCCGATGACCTTCGGGTGGGTGATTTTGCCGTAGCTATTGGCAGTCCGTTTGGCCTGGGTCAGACCGTAACCTCAGGTATCGTTTCGGCACTCGGGCGTAGTGGCTTAAACATCGAAAACTTTGAAGATTTTATCCAAACCGATGCCGCAATAAATTCCGGAAACTCCGGTGGTGCTCTGGTAAACCTAAAAGGTGAACTAATCGGTATTAACACCGCGATATTAGGACCTAATGGCGGAAACGTCGGCATTGGTTTTGCCATTCCGTCGAATATGATGCGCAACCTGACCAATCAGATTATTGAGTTTGGTGAAGTGCGCCGGGGTGTACTTGGCGTTACAGGAAACAGCATCAATGCCGAATTAGCCAAAGCTATGGATTTGGATACCAATCAAGGTGGCTTTATTAGCCAGGTTGCCCCAGATTCCGCAGCAGAAAAAGCAGGCATCAAAGCCGGTGACATTGTTATCGCAGTTAATGGTAAAAAAGTGAAAACCTTTAACGAACTGCGCGGCAAAATAGGCTCTATCGGTGCTGGCAAAGAAGTTGAACTTACGATCCTGCGTGATGGCCGCAAGAAAGACGTTACGGCCAAACTCAAACCCGCAGCTGACGCCAACATTGCCGCGGCAACGATGCACCCAATGTTACAAGGCGCGCAATTTAGCAGCGCAGACAACAATCAGGGTGTTAAGGTTACAGAGTTAGCGGCCAATTCGCCTGCCCAGGCCGTAGGTTTGAAAAAAGGCGATACCATCATTGGTGTCAATCGTAAAAAAGTAAACAATCTGGCGCAATTGCGAAGTGCCCTTGAAGGTGTAAATGGGGTCGTCGCTCTAAATATTGTGCGCGGCAATAACGAGCTGTATTTAATGATACGCTAAGCATTTACTAATGTTCGAAGGTATAAGGCTGCCCAAGTGATCTGCTTGGGTAGCCTTTGACTTGCACAGCAGCACTACTATCCCCGAAAAATAAATGCTACTCTTTAGCGTATATCGATAACAACTCTCTGAAATCTTTTGAAAATAGTACCTGTTCTCACTTACATACTGCGTGCTACCAGTTATGGTTTGCTAACCGCTGTGGTGCTCTTAATTCTGGTACCCGAACTGCGCTCTGATTCGTCTTCATCGTTCAATATATTTAAACCCGTTAATGAAAAGCCAAAACCGGTTTCCTATGCAAATGCGGTTGCTAAAGCGGCGCCAGCCGTTGTCAATATTTATAGCGAAAGTATCGAAACGAATCCCAGATATCGTAGTCGTTCTTTGCAACGAATTAAACTAGGCTCTGGAGTGATCATGGATAGTCGAGGTTACATTTTGACTAACTATCATGTGGTACTCAATGCGGATTTGATCACTGTCGTATTGCAAAATCAAACCGAACTCACTGCAGAAGTTATCGGTAGCGACGAGCTTACCGATTTAGCCGTATTAAAAGTACAGGCAAATAACTTACCAGTAATCCCGATGGATGACACCTTAACGCCTTTTGTCGGTGACGTGGTGTTGGCCATTGGCAATCCGTTAAACCTTGGGCAAACCATTACTCAAGGCATTATTTCAGCTACCGGCCGCAGTGGACTCAGCAGCACCAGTTATCGCGAATTTTTGCAGATGGATGCCGCTATCAACGATGGTAATTCTGGTGGTGCGCTGGTTAACTCTAATGGTGACCTGGTCGGTATCACGACTGCTCAGTTCAAACGACTGAACCCGCAGATTAATATTCAGGGGATATTTTTTGCGATCCCCTACAAACTGGCGAAGAAAGTCATGTTGGAGCTAATCAGCAATGGCCGAGTCGTTCGTGGATGGTTAGGGATCAGCTCACAACGTTATAACTGGCAGTTAAAAGGATTTGTTGTCGATGACATTACTCCGGGCAGCCCTGCCCAGTTAGCCGGCCTGCAAAAAGACGATGTGGTATACAAAATCGATGGGACTGCTATCGTCAGTATTAATCAGGCCCTGGATATCGTTGCAGAAACCAGACCGGGCACTGTGCTTAACTTTTCGGTTATCCGAAACAAAAAGGCCATCGAAGTTCCGGTAACAATTGTTGAACTGAATCGTTGAGTTGGATCATTATTATGCTAGGCAAGATCAAAAAAGGCGTATTCTATAAGAATACGCCTTTTGTTTAGGGGTCACGTATACGATTACGCAGGTTTATCGAAACGGGTAATATCTGCGCCAAGTTTTTGTAACTTGTCTTCGATATGCTGATAGCCTCGATCTATATGATAGATGCGATCAACGATGGTCTCGCCTTGAGCCACCAAGCCAGCAATCACTAAACTTGCTGATGCACGTAAATCCGTGGCCATCACCTGAGCACCGTTTAACGTATCAACGCCAACTGAAATTGCGGTGTTGCCTTCCAGTTTCATATCGGCTCCCATACGCTGCAACTCAGGCACATGCATAAACCGATTTTCGAAAATCGTTTCTGTGGTCGTTGCCGTACCTTCAGCAATCGCATTTAAGGTAACAAACTGTGCTTGCATATCCGTTGGAAAAGCTGGGTGCGGTGCTGTGCGGATATTTACCGCCTGTGGACGTCCAGTCATTTCCAATTCAATCCAGTCATCACCGGTTGTTACGTTTGCGCCTGCTTCCAGCAGTTTACTGATTACCGCTTCTAATGCACTTGGATCTGTATTCAAACAACGGATTTTTCCACCAGTAACGGCTGCTGCCACTAAAAAAGTTCCGGTTTCAATACGATCAGGCATTACTGGATAATCCGCACCCTTTAAAGACTCAACACCTTCAATGGTCAGGGTATCTGTACCTGCGCCGGAGATTTTCGCTCCCATTAAATTCAAGAAGTTTGCTAAATCAACGATTTCAGGTTCGCGGGCTGCATTTTCCAGAACTGTTGTACCTTCCGCTAACGCTGCAGCCATCATCAGATTTTCTGTGCCAGTAACACTTACTGCATCCATAAAGAACCTTGCACCTTGCAAGCGTCCTTCTTTGCGAGCAATGATATAGCCATTTTCAACGCTAATATCGGCACCCATGGCTTTTAAGCCCTGAATGTGTAGGTCTACCGGTCGAGCGCCAATAGCACAGCCACCTGGCAGAGAAACCTCAGCATGACCAAATCTTGCCAGTAACGGCCCCAAAACCAGTATCGACGCACGCATGGTTTTCACGAGCTCATAAGGCGCTAGGCAATTATTGATTCCGCTGGCGTCAATAGACACACTATTGTCCGAAGACCAATCAACACTCGCCCCTAATTCGGCTAAAAGCTTAAGGGTGGTATTAATATCATTAAGACGAGGAACGTTGCTAACCTGCAAAGGAGTTTCCGCAAGGATAGTGGCAAATAAAATGGGTAAAGCGGCATTTTTTGCGCCTGATATGGTAACGTCCCCATGTAATTCGTTACCGCTGTGAATTCGAAATGCTTGCACAGTAATTCTTCTTTTCAGGTTAACTTATGACGGTAGTATAAATTTCTTTTCCCGCTGCCATTGGCTGTTGGTAAAAGTTTTTATACTGACGGCGTGGATTTGGCCCTGGTTGATGGCCTCGGTTAAGGGGGCGTATACAGTTTGCTGCTTTTTAACCCTGCTCATTTCTTCAAACGAATCAGATACGGCGATAATGCTGCATTGTGAACCATCAAAGGTCACACGCAAATCATCCAGGGTTAAAGCATCATTTAAAATTTTTTCGATATCGGCGGCTTGCAATGTCCTTCTCCAATATTAATTCTTAACAATCGGCAATAGCTGCTCGACACGGCTTAGTCTGGCGAGTTTAACCAATTCTTCGGGGGGATTGGAATAGCTAATTTCAAATTGTTTTTCCCCCGCTAATTCTATGAGCGCCAACAACCATCCAATACCCGCAGTGTCAACCTTCTTTAAGGCTTTAAGATCAACACGTTGTTGATTGGACACTAGAATTGAAAGAAAGTTTTTCTGTTGTTTTCCGACAATAGATTTTCTGGTTAGCTCACCGGACAATTCAACTTTTTTCGGGTCAATCCGAGCAATGGTAAGCGCAGCGCTGGTCATTACTTATCAATTCCTATTTCTTTCATCACGTCGTCTTTACCATTTTTCTTAAAGACGATGTCGCGTTTACTTTTTTCACGGAGCATTTCAGTTACCTGCGGCACCCCATTTTGCGCCAAAATACTGCGTAACTCTTTTTGTTTTGCGTCCAGTAAACTTACGCCTTCAGCAACCAAATCAAACGCCTGCCATTCGTTGGTTTTGGTGTTTTTGCGAACCTTAAACTTCAGATTGATTGGCGGCCGGTTGCCGTCAATTACATCTACTCCCACCATAACAATTTTTTCTTTATCAAAATCTTTGGCTGGCTCAAATTCAATTTTTTGATTGTCATATAAGGTGAACACCTGGGCATAAGAGGTGATCAAATACTCGCGAAAGGCCACCACAAATTCTTGAATTTCTTCTCGACTTGCGTCTTTTCGATAGTTGCCAAGCACTTTCAATGCCGCATATTGATAAAAGACATACGGCATTAACTCTTCACGAACGATGCCCTTTAACAAGTTTGGATTTGCTTTAATCTGCTGCTCTTCCCGGGCAAAGCGATCAAATGTTATCTGCGAGACTTCTTTAATCATCACATATGGATCTTCCATGCTTACATCAGATGCAAATACATTACTGCAAAATAATAACGTACCGAAAAATACCGCTTTCATTGAAATGGATTTCATTATGACCCCTTAATCGTCGCTTCCCTGACTAAATAAAAATTGACCAATCATCTCTTCTAACACTAAGGCAGACTTAGTATCTTCAATATAATCACCCGGTTCTAATGTGCCAATGCCTAAGTCTTCATCGATAAACCCAGGTTCTAATCCGAGATACTGTTCTCCTAACAACCCTGCCGTTAAAATTGACAGCGATGACGCTTCGGAAAAACCTTCATATTGGGAATAAATACTTAAAGTGACAATTGGCATAAAGTCATCATCATCCAGTGCTATTTTTTCGACCCGACCAACAATCACGCCACCAACTTTAATCGGTGAACGTACTTTCAAACCACCGATATTGTCGAATTTAGCATATAGATTATAGGTTTGACCATTTCCTTGAATTCCGGCATCAGCCACTTTCAGTGCCAACATTAAAATCGCTGCGATGCCAATCGCAACAAAAATACCAACCATTAATTCAATTTTCTTAGACACCATGTCAATTCACCAATTTTCCTAATTTACGTCAGGCCTAAGCCAAATAATCACTCTAAGTTTAGCTAGTAAACATTAGCGCGGTTAAAATAAAGTCCAGTCCAAGCACCAATAAAGAAGCCTGCACCACCGTTGCCGTAGTCGCTCTACTGATACCTTCAGACGTCGGCACACAATCATAGCCTTTGTAAACGGCAATCCAGGTAACCACAAAAGCAAAGACTATCGATTTAATCACACCGTTGAGAACGTCTTGTTGCCAGTCAACCTGTGCCTGCATTACAGACCAAAACGTGCCGCTATCAACACCCAGCCAGTCTACCCCCACCAAGTGAGCACCCAAGATACCAACGGCGGAAAATATCGCTGCTAACAATGGCAGACTAATAAAGCCCGCCCAAAATCTAGGGGCAATAATTTGCCGTAGTGGGTCGACCGCCATCATTTCAAGACTGCTTAATTGTTCTGTCGCCTTCATCAGGCCAATTTCAGCCGTAAGCGCGGAACCGGCTCGACCAGCAAATAATAAAGCCGCCACAACCGGGCCTAACTCTCGCAATAACGATAACGCCACCATAGGTCCAAGGCTTGCTTCAGCGCCATAGCCCACCAAAATAGTATATCCCTGTAGCGCCAAAACCATGCCTATAAAGGTACCGGATACGACTATGATAACCAGTGATAATACGCCCACGGAATAAAGCTGTGTCATTAACAAAGGCAAGCCTTTTCGGGGGGAAGGCCAATGCAATAAAGCGGAAAACAACATTAACATTGCTCGCCCAAGACCTGCGACTAAAGCAATGGTGTTGCGACCTAATCGCTGAAAATAATCTAACATCCTTATTTTCCTATTAACTGCTTGGCATACGGTTGCGCGGGGTAATGAAAGGGCACCGGACCATCATCTTCCCCTTTAATGAACTGTTGCACCAAAGGCGATTGCTGTTGGCGAATTTCTTCTGCTGTGCCTTCACCAATGATTCTCTGTTCAGCAATTATATAAATGTAATCGGCAATACTCATCACCTCTTTAACATCATGAGAAACGACAACGGACGTTAACCCCAGAGCGTCATTGAGGTCGCGGATAAGACGCACGATGACGCCCATTGATATCGGGTCTTGGCCCGCAAAGGGCTCGTCATACATAATCAATTCTGGATCCAGCGCGATCGCTCTGGCTAAGGCGGCGCGGCGCGCCATACCGCCGGACAATTCAGATGGTTTTAACTTCATGGCTCCACGCAAGCCAACAACTTCCAACTTCATCATCACCATTTTGGCGACGATGTCTTCAGGAAGTTTGCTATGTTCACGAATTGGAAAAGCGACATTATCGAATACTGTCATATCGGTAAAGAGTGCACCGGATTGAAACAGCATACTCATGCGTTTACGGGTTTCATAAAGATCGCTGCGTGAAAGTTGGTGAATATTCTCGCCAGCAAACTCGATACTACCGCTCGAAGGTGTTAATTGGCCACCAATAAGCTTTAGCAAGGTTGTCTTACCGATTCCGCTTGGCCCCATAATCGCCGTAACTTTGCCTTTCGGGATCGTCAAATTTATGCCGTTGTAAATACAGCGTTGATCGCGATAAAACGCCAAGTCTTTAATATTTACCAGATTATCCGTCATAAGGTACTGAGATTCATTCTCATTTTCCGTTTTATAAGCTAAAGAATTCTACCTGAGGTAGGCCTGTGTTGCAGCTATATTTCGTAATTAATTGTTAATACTATAGTTCGTTAAATTCGAATCATTAGATCACGATTGCACAAACTATCTTTCAAAACTTTAAAGAAAATGCGCAACATATCGCTTCGCAATTATCGATTATGCTTAATTTAGGTGGCAAAAATTTCCGATTTGGTTTGTTCGAATGTGGCAATGATTACCGCGTTTTTCAGCCCCAGCCCCTGGCAGTTAACGCGTTAATGGAAAAATTCAGGGGGAAGTGAACGTAGCTGATGAAATGACTAAATAATAGGTAACCGTTAAAAATGAGCACCAATCCGCCAGATTATCGCATCGCCATAATCGTCAACTCCCAGCTTATTGGAAAAGTATCGGTACTGGACACCGACATAGACGTGTTTAGAAAGATCATACCAAAGTGCAATGGCACCATTTAAGCCCGTGTCACCATTTTGATAATTGGCATACTCATCATTGCGGGCAAATTCAAATTCATTCCAGTTGGTGTACATAAAATCCGCTGAACCTATCGAGAAAAAGCCACCAAGATTCCATCCCAGCATACCGCCATTAAAGCCAGAGATGTTATCGCCGAAAGGGTCATTGAACGGTGATGTGACATGATGAAAACCCAAAAACGGTTTAAACCAGAAAGTCTTTGAAGCGATACCAAGGTAACCAAGGCCTAATAAGCGGTTTTGTTCATCAACATAGCCGCCGGATTCCGAATAATCATAAACCTGGCCATACACCGTCCAATTGTCCGCTACCCGATAGTGTGCACTTACCTTGAAAGCCTGAGAGCGAACGTCTGCTGATTTATCCAGCTTTTCTGCTTCCATAAAGCCATAGGCTTCCCCCCAATCAAAGGTTACACCAGCTTCGATTCCCCAGGTTACATGATCATCTCTATCTTCACTAACATCTATGCCATTGTAGCCTTGTGTGCCTTGTTTCCAGGACAGGTAGTCAAAATAGGTATTGGCAAAACCGAATTGATAGTCGGCATGTACCGCGCTAGAAAGCAGAACAGACGTTAGCAAAAGTAGGATTCTTAACATGTCACACCCAAAACAAGGTTATTTTTTCTCACATCTGCAGCATCAATGCGAGGTTCTTTATGATGTTGAAGTCGCCGGCATTTTCAATAGGCGATAATTTGGTACAACAGGTTAGAGTAATAGTAGCCCTATTTATGAACATTCAGGCTAGAACCAACGACTTAGAGGTTAAATTTCGTACATTTTGTCGTTCCCATATGATTTTTGTACTTTTTATCGGGATAAGACTTTTCATTTCCATCCTGACAAGCGACAATTTACCCAGCGAATATGGAGTACTGAATGTTCACAGAAATACTAATTTTAATTGTCTCTTTGATTTTTTTGGTCTGGAGTGCCGATAAATTTGTTTATGGTGCGGCAGCCGTAGCCAGAAACCTTGGCATAGCCCCGATGATTATCGGTTTGACCATCGTTGCCATGGGCTCTTCTGCGCCAGAGATGGTCGTTGCAGCAACCGCAGCCTTGCAAGGCGCTCCGAATACTGCCATTGGCAATGCAATCGGTTCTAATATCACCAATATTGCATTAGTTTTAGGCATAACCGCAATCTTCAAACCTCTTCTCGTCCAATCTTCAACAATTAAACGAGAAATCCCGCTGCTATTGATTGTCACATTTATCGCCAGCGTTATGCTTTATAACCTGCAATTTAGCTTTGCCGAAGGTGTAGCTTTGTTAATCGGTTTTATTCTATTTATCACGGTTTTGATTGTTATTTCGCTGCGGCAAAGTAAAGAAGAGCGGGAAAAGGATCCTATGCTCAGCGAAGCAGTCTCAGAAATTCCCGAAGATGTCAGTACATCAGCAGCCATTATCTGGTTATTGGTGGGTATGGCGTTGTTACCCCTTAGCGCAAATTTTCTGGTGGAGTCTGCCACCGCGATTGCCAAAGATTTTGGGGTGAGCGATTTGGTCATCGGCCTTACCATTATTGCCATAGGAACGAGTTTGCCCGAACTGGCTGCTAGTGTTGTAAGTATTATCAAAAAAGAAGATGATTTAGCCCTGGGTAATATTATAGGCTCCAACATATTCAATATCCTTGCGGTATTGGCTATCCCGGGATTACTGGCTCCAGGGCCAGTTGATGCTCAGGTGGCAAGCCGGGATGTTCCCTACATGATGGGACTTACCCTGCTGTTGTTCTTCCTTTGCTTTAGCTTACGAGGTAAATTTAGTATTCGTCGCATCGAAGGCGGTATACTTGTTGTGGCGTTTATATTCTATCAATATCTGATTTTCTCTCAGATGGTGTAGATTATGAGGCAAAAAGGAACCGATATGACCTCACTCAAAGATTTTAAAAAACTGGCGAAACAGGTTATCGATATCGAACAACAAGCGATCGCGAATCTGGAACAATACATTGACGATAACTTTGCCAGCGCCTGCCAGATGATATTTAACGCAACCGGACGCGTTATTGTTATTGGTATGGGTAAATCTGGCCACATTGGTGGGAAAATCGCTGCAACCCTGGCAAGCACAGGGACACCAGCGTTTTTTGTGCACCCTGGTGAGGCCAGTCACGGTGATTTAGGCATGATTACCAGCGAAGATGTTGTGTTGGCGATCTCCAATTCTGGTCGCACTAACGAAGTCCTGGCGATCATGCCGGTTTTAAAGCGAATTGGCTGTCAAATTATCGCCATGACATCGGATATCACATCGACCCTGGCGACATTGAGTGATATCCATATCTGCATTAATGTCCCCAAGGAAGCCTGCCCTTTAGGTCTGGCACCGACTTCAAGCACCACGGCAACGTTGGTAATGGGGGATGCCCTTGCCGTAGCATTGCTAAATGCCAAAGGGTTTAGCGCGGATGATTTTGCGTTATCTCACCCAGGTGGCAGCTTAGGCAAGAAACTCTTGCTGCGTTTAGAAGATATAATGCACCGCAACGAACGCTTGCCTGTGGTGTCAAAAGACGCCACGATAAAAGATGCGCTACTGGAAATGTCTGAAAAAGGACTTGGCATGACTGCGATAGTCAATAACCAGGGTCAGTTGTGCGGACTCTTTACCGATGGCGATCTCAGACGTATCCTCGACACTGAAGTTAACATACATCGGGGCAGTATCGGTCAGGTAATGACGGCAAACCCTATTGTTGCTAACCCTACCATGCTAGCCGCACAAGCATTGAAATTAATGGAAGATAAAAGCATAAACGGGCTCATTATCGTCGACGAAAATCAAATACCAATCGGAGCGATGAACATGCATGATATTTTAAAAGCAGGAGTGCTATAACCATGAGTAACCCCCAAACCACTACGTTGTATGGTGACGTCGATAGCGCATTATTAGAAATTGCGAGTAATATTAAACTATTGGTCTGTGACATTGATGGCGTATTTTCTGACGGTCGAATCTACCTGGGCAATGATGGCGAAGAATTGAAAACCTTTAACACCAAGGATGGCTTTGGAATTAAGGCGTTGCAAAGAGCCGGTGTTGAAGTGGCGATTATTACCGGACGACGCTCCAATATTGTGACAAATCGAATGACCAGCTTAGGTGTAAAACACATGGTTCAGGGCGAAGAAGATAAACTACCGGCAATGAAAACGATTATGCAAACCTGTGGTGTCGATTTTCATCAGGTCGCCTATATTGGCGATGATGTACCGGACTTGCCTTGTATTCAAAAAGCAGCATTAGGCGTTGCCGTTCAGGACGCCCACCCATTGGTTTCTCGCAACGCTAATTACATTACGTTTTTGCCCGGCGGAAGCGGTGCGGTTCGTGAATTATGCGATCTTATTATGCAGGCAAAAGGCGTAACTGCATCTGTAGTAGGAAAAAGTCAATGACACGCTTGCATGCCATTTCAACCGTTATATTCGTTGTCGCCCTTGGTGTATACGGATATATGCAATGGCAGAATGCGAATATGCTCGATGCGTTAATGGCATCAGACGAAGAAAAACCAGAATTTATCGCTAACGATTTACAAACCAGTAAATTTGATCAGGATGGTAATTTAAGCCACACCATTTATGCTGAGCAAATGAGTCATTATAGCGGCGCTGCAGAAACGATTTTTAAGCATCCTTCTTATACCTTATATCCAAATGATGGCACCAGTGCTTGGAATATTTCAGCAAATGAAGGTAAGTTAATCGCTAATAAAGAGCTGATTCTGGAGCGCAGAGTGCGGGCAGTTGCCGAGCAAACCGATAACTTTATTTCAGAAATTCATTCAAAAGCGTTACAGTTAGATTTAATAGAAAACACAATACGTACCGATCAAACCATAATGATCAAAGGCCGAGACTTTACCATGTACGGTTCCGGGCTATTCGTCGATATCGACACTACCAAGATGACAATAAATGAACATGTGCAAACCATCTATAAAAACCCATAAATCATTGGCTTGCCTATTAGTGAGCCTTTCTTTATGGCTACCTACTGCAACCGCGGCACAATCTGATTTCGAGCAGGAAGTAGTCATTCAGGCCAAGCGTCAGGCAAGTGATTTGAAAAATAAAATTGCCAGCTACCTTGATGATGTAAAAATTACCCAGGGGAGTCTGACGATTACCGCCGATGTCGTACAGGTGATTAACGATCCAAAAACCCAGGGGAAGAGTTATCAAGCTAAAGGCAAACCAGCATATTTTAGCCAACGCCTTGATGATGGTAAGTTGGTAGAGATTCAAGCCCAGGAAATCACCTACACACCACTTAACAATACGTTAGTGATAAAGGGAAATGCTAAGGTCAGTCAGGAAGGCAGTCAGGTGCAAGGCGATATTATTACCTATAACATGGTAACCGAACAGTTAACCGCTGAAAGTCTTGATGATAGTGATATCGTGACGACGATTATTCAACCGCAGAAAAAAGCAGATAAAAATTCAGACGCTGAAAACAACGATCCGCAAAACGACACGGAAGAACAACCAGAACCTGAGCAAGGCAAGGAGCAATAATTTGGCGAACAGACTTGAAGCCCGTCATCTGGCCAAATCCTATAAAAACCGTAAGGTTGTAAAAGATGTTAGTTTGGGCGTAAGTGCCGGACAGGTTGTCGGTTTACTAGGCCCGAACGGCGCCGGAAAAACCACATCATTTTATATGATCGTTGGTCTGGTACCCAGTGATTCGGGCACCGTCACTCTTGATGATGAAGATCTGACGTTACTGCCTATGCATGAACGTGCGCGTCAGGGTATTGGTTATTTGCCCCAGGAAGCGTCAATATTCCGAAAACTTTCAGTTCGTGACAATATTATGGCCATTTTACAAACCCGTAAAGACTTGGATCATGAAGGCCGCGAAGAAAAACTGGCAAGTCTGGTTGAAGAGTTTAATATAGGCCATATTGTTGATAATACAGGACAAAGCCTGTCTGGTGGAGAGCGACGCCGAGTCGAAATTGCTCGTGCATTAGCCGCCGATCCACATTTTATTTTACTGGACGAACCTTTCGCCGGGGTTGATCCGATATCGGTGAGTGATATCAAAAAAATCATTTTACACCTTAAACAACGTGGTATCGGGGTATTAATAACCGATCACAATGTGCGTGAAACGCTTGACGTTTGTGAGCACGCCTACATTGTTAGCCGTGGCGAGCTTATTGCCGAAGGAAGTGCTGAACAGGTATTGAGTAATCAGCAAGTCCGTGATGTCTATCTAGGTGAGAAATTCACGCTATAGTTAAATACGGAAGACAACAATTTTGATAACTGGAAGTAAGTAAACGCTGATGCGACCAAGTCTTCAGCTCCGTATGGGGCAACACTTAACCATGACGCCGCAATTGCAACAAGCGATAAAGCTGTTGCAACTATCGACGCTTGATTTACAACAGGAAATTCAGGAAGCCCTGGACAGTAATCCTTTATTGGAAGTAGACGATCCTACCCTAAACGGCAATGATGATATTAAGGCAGATAATAACCTTGAAGCCATAGAATCTGCCGGCAATGAAGTGCAGGCCAGTAGCAGTGACGAAATATCCACCAGCGATGCATTACAAACCGAGAATATCCCCGAAGAGTTATCAACAGATTCACAATGGGAAGATTCCTACAGCGCTTCAGTATCTTCGAGTATTTCTCATGGCGCTGACGATAGCTACGTGTTTCAGGGAGAAACGAAAGATACGATTCAGGACCATTTGCTATGGCAAATGGAGCTGACCCCATTTTCAGAAACGGATCAGTCGATCGCCATTGCTATTATTGATGCGATTGATGATAAAGGCTACCTCACCATCAGTGCAGAAGACGTTTTAGAAAGTCTGGGCAATGACGACGTTGAATTAGATGAAGTAGAAGCCGTATTAAAACGCATCAATATGTTCGATCCTATCGGTGTAGGCGCGCGTTCTATTGCCGAATGCCTGCTAATACAGCTAAATCAATTTGCCGAAGATACGCCTTACCTCAAAGAAGCAAAAATCTTAATTGAGCGCCATATCGATTTATTAGCAATTCGTGATTTTCGGCAAATCATGCGTAAAACTCGCCTAAAGGAACCGCAATTAAAAGAAGCGATGCGCTTAATTCACTCTCTGAATCCTCGCCCCGGTGATGTCATTAATGAAAGTGATGACCAATATGTCATCCCCGATGTCAGCGTCTTTAAAAAAGGTGGCCGCTGGGTCGTCGAACTAAATGCCGACAGTGCGCCAAAATTAGCGATTAATGACCAATATGCGGCGCTTGCCCGCTCTTCATCAAGCAGTGACAGTCAGTTTATCCGTTCCCACTTACAAGAAGCTAAGTGGTTTATTAAAAGTCTTGAAAGTCGTAATGAGACGTTACTGAAAGTATCCAATTGTATCGTCCAGCAGCAACAGGCTTTCTTTGAATACGGACCTGAGGCTATGCGACCTATGGTTCTCAATGATATTGCCGAAGCCGTCGACATGCACGAATCGACGATTTCCCGTGTCACTACGCAAAAATATATGCACACGCCCCGGGGAATTTTTGAATTAAAATATTTCTTTTCCAGCCATGTCAGTACTGAGAATGGCGGTGAGTGTTCATCCACAGCGATCAGAGCACTGATCAAGAAAATGGTGGATGCAGAAATACCAAGTAAGCCACTTAGCGATAGTAAAATTGCAGATTTGCTCGCCGACCAAGGCATCAATGTTGCACGGAGAACTATCGCAAAATACCGGGAATCATTGGCTATCCCACCCTCTAACCAGAGGAAAAGCTTACTTTAACAGCCAAACGCGTTCTGAGGAGCCAAAAATGCAAATTAATTTGTCAGGTCATCATGTTGAGATTACGGACTCTTTAAAAGGATTTGTGGATACTAAATTTGAAAAGCTAGAGCGACACTTTGATCACATAAACAACGTCTATGTGGTGCTGACGGTTGAGAAACTGCAGCAAATCGCCGAAGCCACTGTCAATATAAATGGCGGTGAAATTCATGCCTCCTCGGAACATCAGGACATGTATGCAGCAATTGATGGTCTAATCGACAAACTGGATCGTCAGGTGATTAAGCATAAAGAGAAAATATCCCAACATTAGCTACCATGTATCAATGAAATTAGAACAATTATTATCTCCGGACTGCACCGTATGTGCAGTACCGGGTACCAGTAAAAAGGGTGTGCTACAACAGATTAGTCGAATTGCGGCCAATGCGTTTAAAAATGCCACAGAAAAAGAGCTGCTCAATGCGCTGGTTGCCCGGGAAAAGCTTTCCAGCACCGGTATCGGTAAAGGTATCGCGATTCCCCATGGCCGACTTTTAGATCACCAACAGATTATTGCGGTATTAATCACCACCGAACAACCGGTGTCTTTTGATGCGATAGACGACCAACCGGTCGATATTTTTTTCGCATTATTCGTACCCGAAGATCATTGTCAGCAGCATTTACAAACCCTGGCTGCGATTGCGGCATTTTTAGGCGACAAGACAAACGCCAAACGGTTGCGTAAATGTAAAAGTTCCGAGCAGCTGTTTGAGATAGCTACGGCCTCACAAGACTAAGGAAAGTCCTATGAAACTTATCATTGTCAGCGGCCGTTCAGGATCAGGTAAATCCGTCGCATTGCGCGTGCTCGAAGATCTTGGTTATTACTGTGTCGATAACATCCCGGTAAATTTACTGCCCGCATTAACCCACACCGTGATTAACGACTATGACAAAGTCGCAGTGTCACTCGATGTTCGAAACCTGCCTAATAATCCAGAAGATGCCCGGGAAATTATCAATTACCTGCCCAATACCGTAGAGCTTAATGTGCTTTACCTGGATGCCGATGACGATGAATTAATTCGCCGTTATAGTGAAACCCGTCGATTGCACCCGTTAATCAAAAAAGATATGGCTCTGGATCAGGCTATCAAAATGGAAAAGACTCTGCTTGAGCCCGTCGCAGAGCGCACCGACCTTTACATCGACACCTCCATGCTAACGCCTCATCAATTAGCCGATATCGTTCGTGAACGTGTGTTAGGCTCAAAAACCGGCAGTATGGTCATTGTGTTTGAGTCCTTTGGCTTTAAAAATGGTGTGCCCAATGATGCCGATTTTGTTTTTGATGGCCGTTTTTTACCCAATCCGTTCTGGGAGCAGGAATTAAAACATAAAACCGGCACCGATCAGGAAGTACAGGATTTTTTCGCCAGTCAGCCCATCGTTACCAAATTTATCTGGCAAATTAATAGCTTCCTGATGACCTGGCTACCTCACCTGGAGCGCAATAACCGTACCTATCTGACTATCGCAATTGGTTGCACGGGCGGCCAGCACCGCAGCGTTTACATCGCGGAAACATTGGCCAAACATTTCGACAAACAAGAAAATGACGTGCAGATCCGTCACCGGGATCTTGATAACACATGAGTAAAGTTCAACAAAAAGTCACCATAGTTAATAAACTTGGGTTGCACGCTCGAGCGGCCACCAAACTGGCAAAACTTACCCAAAAATTTAATGCCGCCATTACCTTACAACTAGATGAGAAGCACGCCCAGGCAGATTCCATAATGGCGTTAATGTTATTGACCGGCAGTCAGGGAAAAGAAGTGCTGGTTAGTGCCGACGGTGACGATGCCGAATCGGCATTAGAAGCGGTTTGCCAGTTATTCAGTGACCGATTCGACGAACCCGAGTAAGCATCGTTCAAAACCGAGATTAGGGGAGATAATTTTCCTCTGACCAGGTGATAAAAAAGCTGAACATTTTATTAACATAAGATACACTTGCGAATAATTCTTAAAGGTTTTCGGCCAGTTACCTATTGGTAAGAAAACTAACTGCTTTAACCGCGGCTCAGGGTGATTCATGCCGGAAACTTCAGAGCAAGATTTTAGTCAACAACGTTTTTCGGAAATTAATACCGCATTACAAAGCGGTATGTTTGTATATGTCCGCAAAATGTTCCAGACTATGCCCGCGTACGATATAGCTCTGCTGCTGGAATCCTCAACGTCAAAATCCCGTAACCTTTTATGGCAACTTGTTGATCCTGATTTACACGGTGAAATCCTCGAAGAGCTATCGGAAGAGGTACGTAAAGGCATACTGAAAAGTATGGACCCTGAAAAGGTCGCTGCGGTTGCCGAGGGTATGGATATTGATGATTTGGCTGAGGTTTTACGTACCCTGCCGGATGCCGTATATCAAGAAGTTCTGGGATCGATGGATTCTCAAGACAGGGCCCGGGTAGAGCAAGCGCTGTCTTACGAAGAAGATACCGCCGGCGGTATCATGAATACCGATACCATAACCTTGCGCCCGGATGTCACCATCGACGTGATACTTCGCTATCTGCGTCTGAAGGGGGAACTGCCTGAAGCGACCGATTCCTTTTATGTCGTATCCCGCAATGATAAGTTTATTGGTTCGGTGTCATTAGCGGATCTTGTTACCGCTCGCCCGGAACAGACCATAGCAGAAATCACCGATTACAATACCATCCCGGTTCAGGTAAACATGCCTGATACCGAAGTGGCTACCTTATTTGAACGTTATGACTGGTTTTCGGCGCCGGTACTTGATGAAGACGGTCATCTGCTTGGTCGTATCACCATCGATGATGTGATTGATATCATTCGTGAAGATGCTGAGCACTCCATGTTGAGTATGGCCGGTTTAGATGATGAAGCAGATACCTTTGCGCCGGTTTTAAAAAGTACCCGACAACGCTCCGTTTGGTTAGGTGTCAATATGGTTACTGCATTATTGGCCGTAGCCGTGTCTTCAATGTTTGAAGGCATTTTGTCACAAATGGCAATTTTGGCGGTTTTGAACACCTTAGTGCCGAGTATGGGGGGTGTCGCCGGTGGTCAAACATTAACCCTGGTTATCCGCGGTATGGCATTAGGTCATATCGGCGATAGTAATGCCCGCAGTATCTTTACCAAAGAGCTGGCTATCGGCTTTTTAAATGGTTTGATTTGGGCAATTCTGGTCGCGGGTATCGTCGCTATCTGGAAACAGGATCTTGTGCTGGGAGGGATTATTGCGTTTGCAATGCTGATGAATCTGACTGCCGCAGGTATCGCCGGAGTATCAGTGCCAATTCTGTTAAAGCGGATGAACATTGATCCTGCGCTGGCCGGTAGCGTGATTTTAACGACCGTTACCGATGTGGTTGGTATTTTTGCATTCCTTGGCACCGCAACCTTACTGCTAAGCTAGTCTGGCGTAAAACTTCATATTCGAGCAAAGCATTGTGTGTCTTTTAAACGCTCATCCACAGTAATAGGACATAGCGATTTGCACACTCACCTATCGGAATTCATATAAGAGGTATAATTTATGGCGTTGTGGTTGTCTGTAACGATACTGTGTCTAGGGGCAGTAGGTCTGATGTTATTTATCGTAGGTTCGCTGTTTAGCGCTATCCATGCGCTAGGGAAAAAACATTACGTCTTTGGCTGGCTAAATTTTTTATTTTTCCCAGCCATCATTTATTGCGCAATCTATTGGCGTCAAGCCCTGTACCCGGCAAAACTTGTTTTCTCAGGCTTAGCCTTGTTATCCATTACCGGCGTGTTAATTTTTATTTCCGAGACGGTTTAAAGGGGCAAGCTATTGCCCCGAAACCTGCATCTGTTCAATAAGCACTGAGCCGGTGCATATACTGCCTCGTCGATCATAGTCATTGCCGGTGGCAACCAGGCCTTTAAACATATCCTTGAGATTCCCGGCAATCGTCACCTCGGCAACCGGGAAAGCAATTTCACCGTTTTCGACCCAAAATCCAGCCGCGCCACGGGAGTAATCGCCATTGACGATATTTACGCCCTGCCCCATCAACTCGGTAACCAGTAACCCTGTGCCCAGTTGCTTCAACATGGCATCAAAGTCTCCAGCATTTGCTGAAATTTGCCAATTATGAATGCCTCCCGCATGGCCGTTGGTTTGGCGTTGTAATTTTCGTGCCGAATAACTGGTTAACAGGAAGTTTTGCAATACGCCTTTTTCGATAATATCCATATCGACAGTTTTTACCCCTTCGGAATCAAAACTGCTACTGGCAAGGCCTTTCAATATATGTGGGCGTTCGACAATGTTTAGATGCTCAGGAAATACCGCCTGCCCCAGAGCTTCCAGTAGAAACGAAGATTTACGGTATAAATTACCGCCGCTTATCGCCGCAATCAGATGCCCAAACAAACCATTAGCTATGTCCGCACGAAATAGCACTGGGACTTTTTGAGTGGCAATCTTTTGCGTGCCAAGGCGGCTGATGGTTTCTTTCGCTGCCATCAATCCTACCTGCTCAGGCTTCCACAGATTTTGATAATCCCGACTGACGCTATAGGCATAGTCCCGTTGCATTTCTTCGCCCTGGCTGGCGATTAACATACAGCTTAACGAGTGACGACTGCTCGGGTAGCCCACAAGTTGTCCATGACTATTGCCGTAAACCTTAAAGCCTTCATAACTGGCAAAGTTTGCGCCATCAGAATTTGTTAAACGCGGATCAGATTGCAGTGCTGTCAATTCGGTTTCTCGGGCGATCTCAATCGCTTGCTCAGCCGTAAACGTGTGCGGATGATATAAATCTAAGTCTTTCGGCTGATATTCCAAAAGGTCGGCGTCGGCCAATCCCGAATAGGGATCCACCGATGTATATTTGGCTATTTCAATCGCAGCTTTAACCGCTTGCTCAAGGGCTGATTCAGACAGATCGGCGGTCGATGCCGAGCCTTTTCTCCCTTGCTGGTACACGGTGATCCCTAGTGCGCCATCGTTGGTAAACTCAACAGTTTCCACTTCACCAAACCGAGTTGCCACGCTTAAGCCTTGTTGCTTGCTCATTGATGCTTCGGCCGAATCGGCACCAAGTTGTTTGGCTTTTGCCAATACGTCGGCGAGTCGTTGTTTTACCTGTTGCATCTGTTCGGTCAGGATTTTCACGTCTGACATGATTGAATTCCAAAAAATTTATCTTAATGCTTGCATGCAAGCTTACCATAGAGATCAACTGGATGATGAATAAAGTGGTGGTTATGATGTATAATTTTGCCATTAATCCCCGGTAAGCAATGATCAATGAGCAAACACAAAGATATCGACGAGCAACCAGATGAAGAAATCATCTATGTCAGTAAATCCGAATTAAAACGCGATATGAGAGAACTGCAGGAGTTTTCTATAAAACTCGCCAAGTTAAGCGTTAAGCAACGCAATATGTTACCGCTTAATGAAGAAATCATGGAAGCGCTGGCATTGGCCGATAGAATTCGCAATAAGCACGATGCATTTCATCGCAACATTCAGTTTATTGCCAAACAGCTACACGGTGATAACGAGGAAGAAGTGAAACTTGCTTATGACAAGATCACCAACAAGCACTCTCAGGAGCTTCTAAGAGTCACTAAGCTCGAAGAAATCCGTGAACAACTCATCACCGGTGATAACGAAGTCATTGAAAACCTTATCGCTGAACATGACGGTTTTGAGCGACAGCGCTTACGTCAGCTTATTCGTCAAGCGGCAAAAGAAGTAAAATCTGGTAAACCTGGTAAGAGTTTTAAGGAATTGTATAAATACTTGTCGGAGAATATTCCGGTATAAATCTAGCTAACCTAACTGGAAGGAACAACGCATTTTTGCATTCGTCTTTTGTTTTCATTAACGGCAGACACCGATGTCAGATTTTCTGGGATTTGCGATAAAATGCGTTGTTTACATAAATCTTCGAAGGCGTCGGCAGTATCCATGCAATGGTAGTAATCAATACTGTCCGTGTATCCATTTGAGCGCTCACGACACAATGCATTGACCAAAGCCATGGCTTCGTCTAACACATCATTGGACGGGTATTGAAAGTCAGGCTCAGAAGAATTAAAAATCATTCCCTGTTTTAGCAATACTGCAGAGACGATGATTATCAAACCAAGCAGTAATTTTTTCATAGCCTCCATCCTTATCGCACTTGAAATTGGGCATACTTCCTTTGCCCAATACCTACCACCCGACGATAGCGCAATTTTTAAGCAATAACAATAACCTAGTTTGTACTCACTATCTGTTTGTAAAGCTTTATACCAATCCCATTAAGTTTGTGCACAACTCAGAGTTAGCAATAATTTAATGGGATTGGTATTAGTAGGTAAGAAATCCGGCGAAAGGTGCCTTAATTAGTACCACCTATGGTTAACTCATCCACTTTAAGAGTTGGCTGACCAACGCCTACCGGTACACTTTGACCGTCTTTACCGCAAACCCCGACGCCATGATCCAGTTCAAGATCATTGGCAACCATACTGACTTTTTTCATTGCTTCAGGTCCAGAGCCTATCAAGGTAACGCCTTTTACCGGAGCCGTAATTTTACCATTTTCAATCAGGTAAGCTTCCGCCGTCGTAAAGACAAACTTACCGCTGGTAATATCTACCTGCCCGCCAGCAAAATTCGGTGCATAAATCCCTTTTTCTACCGATGCAATGATATCTTCCTTGCTATGTGGGCCATTGAGCATGTATGTATTGGTCATTCGTGGCATTGGTAAATGCGCATAGGACTCGCGACGACCATTTCCGGTAGGGTTTACCCCCATCAGTCTGGCATTTTGCTTGTCCTGCATATAGCCTTTCAAAATACCGTTTTCAATCAACAGGTTATATTGTCCCGGCGTTCCTTCATCATCGATACTTATGGAGCCACGACGATTTTCCATCGTACCGTCATCAACAACAGTACATAATTGGGATGCGACCTGCTGGCCAACTTTACCAGAAAACGCTGATGAACCTTTGCGATTGAAATCGCCTTCTAGACCATGGCCTACGGCTTCATGTAACAAAACGCCTGGCCATCCTGCGCCGAGTACAACCGGAAGCGTTCCTGCCGGTGCATCAATAGCTTGTAGATTCACTAAGGCCTGACGCACTGCCTCTTTGGCATAAAACTGAAAACGAGGTTGGCTATTGACCACGTCAAAAAAGTAATCGTAGCCGAATCGGCCACCGCCGCCACTGCTGCCGCGCTCGCGCTGACCATGTTCTTCGACAAGTACCGAACAGTTAAGACGTACCAGAGGACGGATATCTGTTGCGTAGGTACCATCACTGGCGGCAACCAAAACCTTCTCGTAGACGCCTGATAGACTCGCGATCACCTGTTTCACCCGTGAATCGGCTTGTCTTGCACACGCTTCAATGTCATGCAACAAGGTGATTTTCTGTTCCTGGCTAAGACTTCCTAAAGGGTTATCTGCACCATAAAAGTTATGGCGTTGCTGTTGCGAGAATGCTTTAGTTGTAAAACTTTGACTTTCGGAGGTGATCCCACGGGCTGCACCAGCGGCACGATTTAATGCGGTTAAATTGATATCGTCGGAATAGGCAAATCCGGTTTTTTCACCGCTGATTGCCCTGACCCCAACACCACGTTCGATGTTAAACGAACCTTCCTTAACAATACCGTCTTCTAAAACCCAGGATTCATGATTGGACGATTGAAAATACAGATCTGCATAATCAATTTGCTTTTGACAGATAAAGCCTAACGTGGCTTGCAAATCATCTGGGGTTAATTCACTGCTGTGCAGTAGTTCTTGCTCTACAAGGTTCATAAATAGGATAAATCGTTAAATAATCAAAGACGAAAGATATACCCTGTATCTTACACCGTCTGATATTTTTTCGCTCAGTTAATTGTCAGGCTTGCTATACCAATCACATTAAATTATTGCTCACTCAGTGAGAGTTTAAAGGCTTTTAGACAAGGCTTTGGTTGCAGAGATTGGTTATTCCATTGTCAAAATCAGTGACGCAGGATAAACGCCTTTAAAACTCACCCGTAGGGAGTTTACCAGAGGCCCATTTACGGCCCTATATTTCATTAATATAGAATGACTATATCAATAAAATCTATGTTGTAACTGAACCTCTGCCCTAACTCTGAGTTGTGCACAAACTTAATGTGATTGGTATTAGGATCGAATAACGCGGTAAAGATAGTAGATTATCGCCCCACACAGCTGACAGTAGCGCTGTTCACGAGATAGGAAATGACTCAATTAGCGATTTATTTTAGCGCGGATTTATCATAAGCATTGAACTGCAGCGAAAACCGATTATGCTCATTTACCTCAATGCTGGCACGAACTTGTTGCAGTAGTTGTTTATCAAACTGAGTCGTGACCAAACCACTTAACTGCTCCCTGGTGTCGATAATCTGACACTCGCCCCAAGGATTCACCACCATGGCATGACCAAAGGTTTCCCTGCCATTGGCGTGAAGCCCCTGTTGTGCTGCCGCCACCATGTAGACCTGATTTTCTATGGCTCGAGCTTGCAATAAAGGCTGCCAATGGGCTTGCCCGGTTACCTGCGTAAAGGCACTTGGTAAACAAATCACCTCCGCCCCTTGTTGACGCATGGCACGAAACAATTCCGGAAACCTTAAATCATAACAAATCGCAAAACCGACCTTAACTCCGTTAATATCCACACAGGTGATTTTCTCGCCCGGGTCGGTGTAACGAGATTCTTGATAACTACGGGTATTATCGTCAACACGGACATCAAACAGATGAAGTTTCTGGTAATCGGCAAGCAGTGTTCCATCGGGCGAAAATAACAGACTACTCGCATGAAAGCGTGTCCCCTGAGCACTTTGGGTGGGAATCGAGCCCGCTAACAAATAACATCGATGCTTTTTCGCAAGCTGAGCCAGAGCTGACTGCATCGTCCCTGGGCTTAAATCAAATAACGATTCGGCCAGCTGTAACTGTTCCTGATCAGAGCCACCAAAATACAGACAGCATTCTGGAAGCACAACCAGATGGGTATCATCGCCGTTAAAATTATCGCTGTCAGATTCGTTTAGCTTATGGCAGGCATTAACTGGATGAGCCGTTAGAATTCGGTCTATTTCCGCCAGGTTGGCATCGATATCCGGGCGCGAAGTCATCTGTAATGCCGACAACCACATGCTTATGGTGCCCCTTTGTCGTTTTTCTTTTTATCTTTTTTGGTCGACTGTTTGTCCTCTGGCAGCGTAACAATGGACTCTTGTTCTGCTGTCGCCGGAGATACAATTTTTAACGTCGGTTTGCGATCATCGGCTTTCATTTTCCGACTGCGACGCTCGACTTCATTGAATACCGGTTCATCGATGGTACCGGTGAGTTCGAAGTTAATTACCGAGATCACTTCCGATTTCTGCAAAACTTCATCAACAACCATGGCTCCAATCCCAGCGGCCGGGTTAATAGCAAATGCAAGAATAATGGGAATTGATGATGTTATTTTAGGCGCAAACGACATTTTATAATCCAGACTTTCGTCAATCAGGTTGGTATTGCCTGTAATCGTGACGTTGCCTGCCACCCCATCCATACGCAAATTATCGGTGAATAACACGCCATCGTTAAGAATAAAGTCGCCTTTAATGTCGTTATAAAACATACCCTTGGCGAAAACGTCGCGAAAATCCAGAGCAAGCTTGCGCACTAACGTCTGAATACTGAACAATGCCAGCAAACGCGCACCTTTATCATCAACATCTGCCAAATAGCCATCATCTAACCGAGCACTGACTTTGCCATGCAGGCTGTCCAATTCGAAGTTCTGTGGTCCACCCTGCCAGTTAAAGGTAAAAGTAGACGCTAGTCCGCTATCGCGAATTTCGGAACCAAAGCCCAATTGCTCCAATTCATCGCCAATATCATTGGCGGTAAACGTCCCCTGGATATCGGTTAGATTGGCTTCATCATTAACCAACCATTGCCCAGATAAATTCAAATTAAAGCCCTTGCGAGCCGCGCTAAAGGATTCCAGAGTAGCAACATTAGTACCACCCTTAATCAAAGAAAACGTTACCTTGCCAAGATCCAGGTTTTGATACTTACAGCTAGAGCAGGAAAATAGAATTTTTGGCATATCCGCTGGTAGGAAACTCATTTCGGTTACCGCATCTTCTATGATCGCAATTTCCTCTTCTACCTCCTGCTGCGTTTTAGGAACATTTTCCATCAGGTGAATAAAGTCAGCATCGATTTCTAGCCCTTGCCTGGCAAAATCATGATGGAATTTCACTCGACTACGCGCTTCATCGGAATTTAGCTGCAGTAACCACCAATCTGTTTTGTCGACAAGATTAAAAGAAACATCGGTAAGGTCTTGTCTGAAAAATTTTAATCGGGCGATATTCCCGCGAATACGCTCCGGCGCCTGAATAAAGCTCGGCGCTACTGAAGATGCGCCTCCATTCGGTATACTGGTTAAAATATCACTGACCAGAGAATACCAGGGCTGCAGTTCAATCTCTTGCAGATCGGTGGTGATGTGAAAGCCCTCTAACGGCAAAAACATTTTTTCCCGGCCGAGAATCAAATGTGACCGTTTAAATCGCACCTGTTGATGCAGTAACTCACCAAAAAAGTTAAGTTCATCACCAAGTCTTACCTCAATATTGGAGTTATTTGCTCGCCCATTAGCGGTTGCGCGTAACGTAAGTGCGGTACCGGTCGCTTTACGATAAGGAGCTGGCAGAGCAAGACTTGCAGCCTCAAGATCAGAGTCAATGGTTAGCTTATAGCTAAACTCCCCTTCTGAGGGCATAAACAACGCCAAATCACCTTGCCAGTTCACAGGGCCGCTAATATAAGGTTGCAACGGTTCGGGGATTTCCCCTTGATAATGCGCTTCCTGCCAATTGCCGGTAAGCCCTAAATCAACCTGATAAAAATCGTCTTCAATGCGCCCGTCTACATCAATATTCATTGGCAGATCGCGCCACAGCATTTGCAGGTTATCCGCCTTGATAGCGGAGTTTTCAAAATTTAACTGGCCCTTGATATGACGAAATGCCATGTCTGGCGCCGCTAACTTAGCACTTAGATCGGTAAAGTTCACTTCGCCTTTGGCGATCGCTTTGCTCGTTTGCGTTAATGGTAAATCTAACGAAAACCAGCCTGTCACATCTCCCTGAGGGTCAATAAAGGTCAAGGTCTCACCGACACTTTTTTTAAGAGGGCTGTTCAGCATAAGTTGTTTCAGGCGCTCACCATTGGTCGCTACCGGAGTGCGTACCGTTAACAGGCCGGCCTTACTCTTTAGTTCCGGAATCGCTACTTTTACATTTCGGGTAGGGATCCCTTGCAAACGTCCATCATGAGCAGTGATCAACATGGAATTATTGGTGAAATTCAGATTCGCCTTGAGCTGTTCGATGGCAGGCCAGTCTTGCTGAAACTGATATTTACTTTGTTCAATATCGGCATCAACGACAAAGATTCCGGAATTATCGGTAAATGGAAAGTCCTGCAATGCGCCATTAAATATAACGCTCGCCCGGGTTATATTACCGTAGAAAATAGACTGATTAAGATAACTCACCAAATTTGGTGACATTTTTTTCAAAGGCAGATAATACTTAGCACGACTAACATCACCATTGTTAACCGTCACACCTAATGCCATTGACATGGGTTCATCGACAGGATTGAACAACGTCATTTTTCCATCGAGATTTAATTCATCGGAATCCAGATTTATCTCATCAGCCTCAAAACGCCATTGTTTGTCGGAAAATTCGAAGTGGATATCTGCATTGAGTTCGGTCACCGGCATTGGTCTGGCAAAATGTTCACCAAAATCCAGTTCGCTATCACTACTGGTAACACTGGCAAATACCTGGTTATTTACCATCTGCACCCTTGAGTGAAAATTCTCAATCCCTGGAATTGCGCCAACATTTTTCCAACTGAAATCCTGCATTTTCATCGACGCCAACGTATAACGAGGCCTGACCTGGTAATGCAGCTGCTCAATATCTCCCTGTATGCGCAACTGCTTTAGCAAATCATACTGTTCAAAAAGGCCTTCAGTGAGCGGTAATAACTGGCCCCATTCAGATAACGATATACGCGGCAGATAAGCGTGTTGTATGCCTTTTTGCTGCAATATAGCAAGTTGCAATGGCGTAAATTTCTGTTCATTAAGGGTGAGATTTAAAGGCGAAGTCTGTAGACGGTAGTTATTACCAAGACCGATGCGCTGCCAGTCAATTCGGCCATGTTCCAAACGCAATTGTAGAGGATCCGCTCCCTGATTCCACGATACCGTATTAGTGCCCAGGCGCAGGCGCATATTCGTTACCTGCCCTTGTTCAATGTCAAACCAAGATCGAAAATTGATGTTAGATTCTAATTCATTGCCCCGTTCGCCTAAAAACGCATCCAGAAATGGCGCAATGTTAAGATTATTCGCCTGCAGATACATCTGACCTGCTAATCCCAAGTCGGTGCCAGAGGTAAGATTTACCAGCAGTTTTGCAGAATTGTCGGTGACCCCCTGTAAGTGGATATTACCAACACCCCGATGACGATCACCTTGGTTTAACCATGCCATCTGTGCGATTTCGAAAGTGTGTTGCTGCTCACCTTTATCGACGACAAACAAGCTGTTTTCAACCGTGAACCGACTGGTCTTTTTAAGAAATAGATCGAGAATTGACTGCACATCGGTGTTTGATTGCTGGTCCTGATTTTCCATTAATTGCTGGGGATTAACTTTCAGGGTCGCACCGATCAGGTGGAAATTTTTGGCGATAACCGCCCGCTGTTTAACGCTATTGATGATATCCAGAGACACTTCGATTTGTTGTATCTGAATATCAAGCGCTTGCTCCTGCGACACATTAACATCACTGACCACCAGCGCAGGACCAAAATTTTTCCAGCCAGCGGATAGCTCGCCAATACGAATCTCGCCGTCGTATAGCTCATTGACATATTCTTCAAGGCTGGCTTTGTACGTAGGTGCATAAGGCAAAAATAAACGGGCAGCCGAAAACAGTACTGCAAAGAGTACCAATAGCACCGCCAATGTTTTATAAAGACGGTTCAGCCAGATGTTTAGCCATCGCTTGACGCCTTTCACTACATCATCACCACATCGAATTGTTCCTGGTTATACATAGTTTCTGCCTGAACTTTGATTTGTTTGCCGATAAACACTTCAAGCTCAGCCAAATGATGATACTCATCTTCATTTAATGATTCGCTTACCGCCGGTGCGGCATAAACAATGAACTGATCAGCCTCATAAGCCCGGTTTACCCGAACAATCTCACGTAAGATTTCAAAACAGACCGTCTCAACGGTTTTCATATTACCGCGACCATCACAAACCGGACAATGGGAACACAACACATGCTCAAGACTTTCACGCGTCCGCTTGCGGGTCATTTCCACTAATCCCAAAGATGAGAAACCGCTAACTGAGTACTTCACTTTGTCTTTAGACATGGCTAAGTCCAAACTGTTCAATACCCGTTTTTGATGTTCGTTGCTGGTCATATCGATAAAATCAACAATGATGATTCCGCCCAGGTTACGCAGCCTTAACTGGCGGGCAATGGCTTGTGTGGCTTCGATATTGGTGTTAAAAATGGTTTGTTCCAGATTTCGATGTCCGACAAAGGCGCCTGTATTGATATCTATGGTAGTCATGGCTTCGGTCTGATCGATAATCAAATAACCACCGGATTTTAGTTCAACCTTACGTTGCAATGCCCTTTGGATCTCATTTTCGACATCAAACAGATCAAAAATCGGTCGCTCCCCCGGATAGTATTCAATAATCGGCGACATCTCTGGAACAAACTCTTGAGTGAACTCTTTAATCTCTTCAAAACTTAGTTTCGAATCCACACGAATTCTTTCCAATCCGCCGCCAACAAAATCACGGATGACACGAACCGCTAGATCGAGATCCTGATACAGGGGTAATTTGGTTTGTTTACGTTGCTTGCGCTCCGCCACTTTCTTCCAGACCCGACGTAGAAATTCCGCATCATGGCGAACTTCTTCATCACCGGCACCTTCGGCGGCGGTACGAACAATAAAGCCGCTTTGTTCATCACAATATGGGGTAACGATGGATTTTAACCGGGCCCGTTCTTTATCATCTTCAATGCGCTGTGAAATGCCGGCATGATTGGCGTTAGGCATCATTACCAGATATCTTGAGGCGATAGTAATATCAGTCGTTAAACGGGCACCCTTGGTGCCGAGAGGATCTTTGACAACCTGAACCATCAGGTACTGGCCTTCATGAACTAATGTGCGAATATCTTTTTCTTTGTCATTATCACCTTTGTCGCCCTTGTCAGCGGTGATTAAACGAGTGCGGATATCACTGGCGTGCAAAAACGCGGCCTTATCCAGGTTGATATCAACAAATGCTGCCTGCATACCCGGTAAGACACGAATTATCTTACCGAGATAGATATTTCCGACAATACCGCGCTTACCGTTTCGTTCAATATGAACTTCCTGCAAGGTGCCGTTCTCGATCAGGGCAACACGAGTTTCACTTGGGGTTACATTTATTAGAAGCTCGCCACTCATTGATCAGTTAGTATCCATTATTATATCAAGCAATTTAATAGTTGTTCGGTCTCGTATAAGGGTAGGCCAACAATGGCAGAATAGCTGCCATCGATGCGGGTTACAAACTTCCCTGCCATTCCCTGTATCGCGTAGCCACCGGCTTTATCCTGTGGCTCCCCGGTCTGCCAGTAGGCCAACACTTCCTGCTCACTGACGTTACGAAAATAAACATCCGAGCTGACCAGTACCTGCTCTAACGCCTGGCCTTTGCGCACCGCAACGGCCGTTAACACTTGATGTGCACGTCCTGACAGCTGGGCAAACATTGCTCGAAAGTCCTCAAAGTTTTTGGGTTTTTCAAGAATGGCATGGTCAACAACGACAATGGTGTCAGAGCCAAGGACGATGTCATCGCTTGCCACGTTGCACTGTCCTGCCGCAGATTTTTCCCGGGCTAATCGAGCCACATAGTCTTCGGGGGATTCGCCCGATATGGGTGTCTCGATGACGGAGCCATCAACCACCTCAAATTTGATCCCTAGCTGGTTTAAAAGCTCCCGGCGACGGGGCGATTTTGACGCGAGATAAAGCATATCAGGGCCTAATGACCTTATCGGTTCATGTACTATTTAAAGGACGTTTATTCGTTTATAAACACAAAAAAGGTTAAATTAACACGTTAAAAACAAACGGCCTTTAACGCACCTTAAATTGTCGTCTTATTTTCCGCAGTAACAAAAATATTACCCACCAAAGTATGGCACTGGTGATTACCGGTATCAGATAGGTCATTGAAAAATCAACACCAAATACAAATCTCTGAACCCAGAATATCAACAGGTGATAAAGCGCGGTCAATAAACCGATGATAAGCGATTGTTGCCAAAGAGAAAAGTTTCTAATGGCCTGATAGTTATTTGCCATTACATAAACCACCATTGCCAGTGCAAAGGCGTTAATGCCTAATACCGAACCCAACAACACATCAAGCAACAAACCAACAAACCAGGCCGTCAGCACGCTGACACGATTCGGCAACGCCATAGACCAATAACAAAGCACTAGCAGTGCCCAGTTCGGTCGATAGGCATCCAACGCGATAGGCAAGGGAATGATCGAGAAAATCAGTGAGATAAAGATAGTGATATAAATCACTTTGGTATTATTTTTGGCCTTCATCCCTGACCTTCTTGTTGTTTTTTATCCGAGTTTTCTGGCGTAGCGGGTAGTGATTGTAGATTGGGTCTGTCCGGCCACAACAACAATAAATAGCGTAAGCGATCAATTTTTACCAAAGGCTTGATCGTCACTTGCGCAAACTCACGAAAACTGTTTGCACTAACATCGGTTACGCTGGCGACCGGATAGCCTTCCGGAAATTTGCCACCAAGTCCGGAGGTAACCAACAAGTCTCCTTGCTGAATGTCAGTGGATAACGGCACATGAATCACTTCCATTCGGTTAACACTACCCGTACCTTTGCCGATCAGTCGGATGCCATTACGATGAATTCTTAAAGGAATCGCATGAGAAATATCGGTCAGTAACAGGACTCGAGAGTTATTAACGCCTACATGTAAGATTTGACCGGCGACGCCATGGTCATCAACGACTGGCTGCCCCTCATACAAACCATCTTCCAGCCCCCGGTTAATTACCACCTGATGTGAATAGGGGTCAGAGTCAACAGCAAGGATCTCAGCGACCATTTTTTTATGGTCCCGGCGCACAGGCGAGGCTAAAAGATTACGTAAACGATCATTCTCTTGTTTAAGAATGTCCATTTGTAAGAGTTTTTCTTTGAGCTTAAGCTCATTGACCTGATAACGTTGATTTTCCGTCATCAATTGCTTACGACTTACCAGGTTTTCCGCGGTATAGTCGAGAAATTGCTTGGGAGCATTGGCGAGATATTGCAGAGGGCTTACCAGAGATTGCATAAAACCTCTGGCAACTTCAAAACTTTCCAGCTTATGGTCGCAATACATAAAAGCTCCGGATAAAATCAGAGCTAAAAACATACGTCGATGGCTGGAAAACCCTTCAACAAAAATTGGATTCATGGTTATTGATTTCTCTTGCTTAGTGAGAAATGTGATTATTCATCAGAGAATATATCACCACCATGCATATCAATCATCTCCAAGGCTTTACCACCGCCTCGGGCAACACAGGTTAATGGGTCTTCGGCGACGATAACCGGGATACCGGTTTCTTCAGCCAATAAACGGTCTAAGTCTTTCAACAATGCACCGCCACCGGTTAATACCATGCCGCGCTCTGAAATATCGGACGCAAGCTCAGGTGGAGATTGCTCAAGGGCAACCATAATGGCGCTAACGATACCCGTTAGAGGCTCTTGCAAGGCTTCTAGGATCTCATTGCTGTTTAACGTAAAGCTACGCGGTACACCTTCAGCTAAGTTACGGCCACGAACTTCAATTTCTACCAGCTCTTCACCAGGGTACGCAGAACCGATTTCATGCTTGATACGCTCTGCAGTCGCTTCACCAATCAAACTACCAAAGTTACGACGAACGTAATTGATGATCGCTTCGTCAAATTTATCACCACCGATACGTACCGATGAAGAATACACCAGACCGTTAAGCGAGATGATGCCGACTTCTGTGGTACCACCACCGATATCGACAACCATAGAGCCGGTAGCTGCAGAGACCGGCATATCCGCTCCGATAGCAGCTGCCATCGGCTCATCAATCAGGTAAACATCTCGCGCACCAGCACCTAATGCCGATTCTTTAATCGCTCGACGCTCTACTTGGGTTGAACCACAAGGTACACATACCAGCACTCTCGGGCTTGGACGTAACAGATTGCCAGAGTGCACTTGCTTGATGAAGTGCTGTAGCATTTTTTCGGTGACGAAAAAGTTAGCAATAACACCATCTTTCATCGGACGAATCGCTTCGATGTTACCAGGTGTACGACCTAGCATTTGTTTTGCTGCGGTACCAACGGCGGCAACGCTTTTTTGGCCACCGGCGCGTTCCTGGCGGATTGCGACAACCGATGGTTCATCAAGGACAATGCCCTGATCTTTTACGTAAATCAGTGTATTAGCGGTTCCCAAATCGATAGATAGATCATTAGAGAACATGCCACGTAAATATTTAAACATGGTCGTAATTTCCTCTTGATACCACAAGGTATTTTTTTAACCCACGGCCTGGACTCGCTGTGGGTGTGTACAACCAAGAATGGGGGTTCTTGAGAAACACAGTTACTGTTATCGCAAATCTTATGACAAAGTGAGCAATTGTAGATTGTTCGCCCGAAGATAAGACTTGGCATAATTAATTGGCCTAATCATAACCCAGTAAAATCGCTATGTATCGTCTATTTTTGAAAAAATAAGTAAAATTTTGCATTTTTTTTCAAGCAAATAAACAAGCATTTTAATTTCATAGAGTTACATTAGGTTTAGCGCCGTTTTTTATGACCATTAAGTTAATCAATAGTTGCCTGAAAACGAAATTATTCAGTGAAAAAGACATTCATTACGATTGCATGTACCTCAGCGTCACTTGTCTGAACCATTATTCACAATTTGTTTAAATATTCGCCGCAGTCGATTAACCAATATAAGAGAAATATCGGGTACAATAACGTTGAGTGAAATGACACGAAGCAAAAACATTGGCCATTGATTTAGCATTACCGTCGCCCTTGCAAGCGATTGAACATCCTTTACTGTTGCAAAAGCAGGTTAACGTCTGGGTAAAGCGAGATGACCTCATTCATCCGATTATATCTGGCAATAAATGGCGCAAGCTTAGTGCCAACCTCAAAGCCTGCAAAAACCAAGGCGCTACGCAGATCGTAAGTTTTGGTGGTGCATTTTCTAATCATATCCACGCGTTAGCGTTCGCTGGCCAGCAACTAGGACTACAAACAGTCGGTGTTATTCGAGGTGAACCCGAATATGCAAACAATTTCACTTTAAGTTGGGCCCGACACTGGGGGATGCAGCTCAAATTTGTCGACCGTAATACCTATCGATTACGAGAACAAGCTGAGTTTCTCCAACAACTCCAGCAACAATTTCCAAATGCCAGGATCATCCCCGAAGGTGGTAGCAACACACTGGCACTTAACGGCGTTGGTGAAATCATCTCTGAGTTAAAGCGACAAACGGATTTCGACTTCCTTCTTTGTCCAGTGGGCAGTGGTGGCACGATTGCAGGCTTAATTAATGCGGCCGATAAGCAACATAAGGTTTTCGGAATTAGCGTATTAAAGCAAGACGGATATTTAGAAAAGCAAATTCAGAAACTGCTTGGCGATGCGACAATTTCCTCGCAATGGCAATTATTCAATCAATATCACTGTGGGGGCTATGGCAAGTTTAAAGACATTGATTTACAACAGATGCTTGAAATCCAAAACGCATTGAATATTCCATTAGAGCCCATGTACTCTGGCAAACTTTTCATTGCCTTTTTCGATATGCTTAAACGTGATTGTTTTCCTAAAGGCAGTGATATTGTGTTACTGCATACCGGCGGCTTACAAGGCTTAGGGGGGATGGCACAACGGCGATTAATCAAAGAGGAACAATGGCATATACCCGCATTCCCCAAAACTGGGTAGTGAAAGGGATAAGAAAATATCTCTAATAAAACAACTACCCAGCCTACCCCGGCGATCCGTTATACTCAAACTCATCCAACAAAAAAGCCGGCAATGCCGGCTTTTTTATTTAAGAAGTACAGATTGTACGACTTAATCGCTTATGCTTCTGGGATGATAACAACTTTGATAGAGGTATCAACGTCCGCGTGCAAGTGAATTACGATATCGAATTCACCCGTTTCACGGATAGCACCAAGAGGTAAACGAACTTCAGCTTTGGTTACTTCAACACCAGCTTCGGTGATCGCATCAGCGATGTCACGAGTACCGATAGAACCAAATAGCTTGCCTTCGTCACCAGCTTTAGAAGCGATAGTCACTTCAGCTAGTTCGTTAAGCTTAGCAGCGCGAGCTTCAGCAGCAGCTAAAACTTCACCTAGTTGCTTTTCAAGTTCAGCACGACGTGCTTCGAAGTGTTCAACGTTAGCTTTTGATGCAATAACAGCCTTACCTTTAGGTAGAAGGAAGTTACGTGCATAACCAGACTTAACGGTTACCTGATCACCCAGGCCGCCTAATTTGGCGATTTTATCAAGAAGGATTACTTCCATTTTAACAGCCCCTTTAGGTTACTTGTGAAGATCAGTATATGGTAATAGCGATAAGTAACGAGCACGCTTGATCGCACGACCAAGTTGACGTTGATACTTAGCTGATGTACCAGTGATACGGCTAGGAACGATTTTACCACTTTCAGTGATATAGTTTTTTAACGTTGCGATATCTTTGTAATCGATTTCGCTTACGCCTTCTGCGCTAAAGCGACAGAACTTACGACGTCTAAAGAAACGAGACATGTATTTCTCCTAATTAATCATTTCAATCTGTTGGGCATGTAACACCAGAATAGGGTTTCCATTCCGGCGTTCGTGGCGGTTAATAAACCCACGAACTTTAACGTTACTGCCTGCAGTTAAATCACGAGTTAAGCTTTGTGACCATTCCCCGGTTGCCACCACTTGCATTCGTACGAATGCGTTACGGGTTAAGCCATCTTCGGTTTGCGCTGATTTGTGGTCAATCACAAACTGACAATGATGGAGCCCGGCGGGGCTTGTTGACAGTTTCGGTGGTTTAATTACCTCACCAGTCAACTCAAGACAATTCTCGGTCACTTAAGTACTATTCTTCGCTTGCAGCTTCTTCGGCTTTTGCTTCAGGTGCTGGAGCAGCTTCAGTAGTCACTTCTTTTTTAGCTTCGCGGCGCTCATCGCGACGGTCTTCTTTAGCCATTGGAGAGGCTTCAGTTACCGCGCCTTTAGTGCGCATGATCATGTTACGAATAACAACGTCGTTATAACGGAAAGAAGTTTCTAATTCATCAATCACAGCTTGCGGAGCTTCAACGTTCATAAGAACGTAGTGAGCTTTGTGCAACTTGTTGATTGGGTAAGCTAACTGACGACGACCCCAGTCTTCTAGACGGTGGATCTGGCCTTCAGCGCCTTTGATCAGGTCGGTATAACGTTGGATCATACCAGTAACTTGTTCACTCTGATCAGGGTGAACCATAAATACGATTTCGTAATGACGCATTACGAGCTCCTTACGGTAGTAGCCTCTTTCTGGCTCAGCCAACACCAGTATAAAGGCAAGGAACAAAATAATAAGGCTGATTTAAGGTCGCGTATTGTAGGGAAAATAGACAGTTAACGCAAGCGGAAATTGGAAACGGGGTTGAAAATTTAGTCAAGGTAGCAGGTGGCAGGTTTCAGGGCTCAGAAAAATACCTCCGCCTCGCGCCATTCCCTATATGGACTCCCGTTTCATTTCAAGGATATTTGGTTAGGCAATCTACGAAACTGATTCACTCGACCCTCTTAGCTTCGATAAGTATATCGCAAATGCAAGCGATAAAAATCCGGCTAGCCATCCAATATTGACTAAGTGCGATGCGCTCGAATATGCGGAAATATATAGATTCGAATATTCCGCCCAAATGATAGAATTTCCAGCAAAATTCACAATCCCATGAATTACCAAAATACTAATGAAGAAAAAATAGAAGGGATTCTTCGTAAACCTTAACTCCCTATCCCTGAAAAGGATAATAACGAAAATCACTTCGACAAGAATATAGACAATATTAAGGCGCGCCATTCCACTCAAGTCAGGTATTAAGCTTGCCCCCATTAACCGCGATAATGGCGCAGGCAAAACAACGAGAGCCGTTATTGCCATAAAGCGAGCGTGTAACTGAATTTGCTTTGTAAATCGAACCGCTAAGAAATAGGAAAATGCAAACGCTAAAATCATTCCATGATCAACCATAAAGAATGTAAGCGTCCAAAACGCGTCCATTTTTAAGTCAGTTTGACTCACATACATAATTTGAAAAGCACTACCAATCACAACGGGAGCTAGTACAAATGATGCTTTTCCAATAATCCGATGTAAATTGTTTTTCTTTTGTTTAATCAAAACTGCCTGAGAAATTAACAATAAATACCATAGGATTGCCGATAGACTATGAATGTGATGGGCAGCAACATTTTCACCAAGTTCAAGAAAATAACTTGGCATAAATCCTGAGACCACTACCAGAAACGAAACAAAAAAATAAATATACATTCGTTTATACATTGCTTGCTCTCAATTTTTATTGCTTTCGCATAACATGTTTATAGCGAGCTATTCGCGCGTTTTTCTACCGCAGCATAGCTTCTTTTTCTTAATAACCTATTTCTACCAGAGCCTCTAACCAATTGCTAGCAATTAGAAAATTGAGTTAAAATGTAGTTCGATTTCGGACAAAACCGAGCGATTGGTTCGTTTTCCTGAGTATGCAAGCAAATCACACTGGATAGATAAAAAGAATGGGTGAGCGAGCGCTGCTCGCTATTTAAAGATATCAACCTTTTCAATCTATTAACGTCAAACTAGTACCAGGATTAGTCTTTTAATAAATGCTAATTTGGAGAGCAATTAACGTGCTAGGAACTTGGATTTTGTTTAAAAAAAGACACTGAACTCAGGCAAGCCATGTGAAGCTTTCAACTGTTCAAACTTGTCTTTTTGATATCCGGCGTACACTATTTCATCAGCATTCAAGTAGCCATGATCCTGCGCTTTATTGATATAGAAATAAAGTATATCGCCACGAATGCGCCTTTGTATTACAACGTATTCGGAATTCGAACCAACTGCTACAATTTCTGGTTCAAATCTGCCGATATATATATCGTCGCCTGCCTTTAGGCCAAAATGAGCCTGACCGTCAATAACATATACAGCATATTTGTCATCTTCCCATAGAGTTGAATCGCTCCAAATCATCATAAGAAAGAGCAGTAGCAAACAAACCCCAATTAATCTTTTCATTCGTCCAAGGCCTTATTATATTGCATTTTTCGGCTTGTCATCTTTACGTGGGAATCTCTATAAAGAAGTCTCTTCAACGACTCTAACTCGCACATCAAAACCGCACAAGGCAAATCAAGATAGACAATCTAAGCGGACTAACCGCTGGAAGATAAAAACCTGACACGCTGCGCTATTCTCCGACGGGCAAATTTTCCCAACCGCTTTCTTCAACCAATTTTTGTAATTGCGGTGGCCGGTAGCTCGAATCCTGTTCATAGCGTGATTGCACACTAGGATGAATGAATGTGGGTTTGCCTGCGACTAAAAGCGGGCGGTCTAAGGGACGTTTGAATCGGTAAACATGTTTTCGCGAACGATGAATTGGTGCCAATTCACCGTCTGAAAGTTGTTCATGTATGTGTGTTTCGATATTGAGCCCGGCTTGTTGAGCTTGGTTAAGCATCCAGGCTAAAGGCGTATCCGCCGCTATACGACCCGTTTCTTTCTCCGGCGGATAAGAGCCGCCAACGTCAGAATGCACGCCAGCAAACCAAACCTGCTTTAAATCAACCCCGTTTTTAGGCATCCAAACTGTGGGTTCAAAGTCCTGACGTTTTTCATCAATGGCCAGAGCGTGACGAGCAAAGTTAATGTTTGAGCCCATCTTGGTGTCGTAAAATTCGTCGTGACTCTCAAACAACCCCATAAGACTAAAGGGGATCCCCAGTGCACCGACCGTATCCCAAACGCCGACAAAATGAATTTGTTTCGATGGATGACAATAATCCGTAAAAAACTGTGAAGAATTTTTGCCTTTGGGAGCGTTTTTAGATACCGGGCTTTTGTAGATTTGCCAAGCCTCAGAGATACGGTTTGCATGTTGGCGCTTTAAAATGCCGCAGTTGTTAATTAATCCGCTTAACGCTCTAACGGTATAGGCACCGCGACTGAATCCAAATAAATAGATATGATCGCCATCGGCATAATTTTGCACGATATAACGATAGCCATCGAGAATGTTTTTATGAATTCCAGCACCGGTCGCACCAGCGCCAGCTGAGTTGTGATATGAACCCAGGCCCCAGTCATAGAAAACGTGCTGCTTGCTATTGTTACTGCCAGGAGAAATTGCACGGGCCAGTTTGAGTACATTGGTAGGAAAGTCTTTTTGTAAATCTTCTTCAGGACGGTTCCAGGTGCCATCGGCACAGATAATAATATTCGCCATTACATTACTCCAAAGCCAAACGAGTAACTTTAGTGTATCCAGTTCCAGGAAATACACAATAAAAGCAAGCAGATAGAAATAAATTCAAGGGGTAGAACTGTAGATACTAATGCAACAACTCTGCGCCCTTGAGGAAAGGATCTGTTTAAGTTTTATCGCGGCTATCGAGGAAGGTTTTGACGAACGATCTCAAATAAACAAATACCACAAGCTACACTGACGTTTAAGCTTGATACCGCGCCAGCCATTGGTAATTTAATTAACTCGTCACAGGTTTCCCGGGTAAGGCGGCGCATGCCTTTTCCTTCAGCGCCCATCACCAAAGCAATAGGCCCTGTCAGTTTGCAATCATAAATCGATTGTTGCGCTTCTCCGGCGGTACCCACTAGCCATACCCCAGACTCTTGCATGGCTTTCATGCTTCGGGCAAGATTTGTCACCTGTACCAAAGGTACGGTTTCTGCGGCACCAACTGCGACTTTACGTACGGTTGAGGTAATGCGGGCAGCATTATCTTTGGGCACAACAATCGCATCGACTCCGGCAGCATCGGCATTGCGCAAACACGCTCCTAAATTGTGCGGGTCGGTCACCCCATCAAGGATTAATAAAAATGGATTCTTGCCCTTTTTTTTAGCCGCTTCGATTATGTCATCGAGATCCTGCTCAGTAAAAACCTTACCTGGTTTAACCCGAGCAATCACACCTTGATGTTGCTCACCTTCACTTTTATCATCCAGCGCTTTGCGATGCACAAATTGCACCGACACTCCATATTTACGTGCCAGATTAATGATTGGCAACAAGCGTTCATCTTCCCGCCCTTTTAAAAACCAGAGTTCAATAAAGCGTTCCGGAGCACGTTTTATCAACGCATTTACGGCATGGATACCGAAGACAAGTTCGTCATGTTTGGCCATATCTGTTACTAAATTACCTTTGATATATCAATGTTATGTCGTTTTGCAGGGCGTTGTTATTTTTTCTGCGGTTATTTCGACGTCTTCTTGCGAGCATTTTTTCCCGGGCGACTTCGGCGTTTTTTTACACTGCCTTTTTTGGCCTTTGGTCCGCGTTTATCTGCGGGTTTATTCGCAGAACCCTTATCTGCTTGCCCTCTGGAGTTTGTTGGTTTGGCTTGAGAGGTCGCATTTGAACCACCCGATCCCGGCTTAGTCCGACGTCGCAGACCTTTGGCTTTGCCTTTTGATTTGGCCTTACCGGCATTAACGGGATCTTTAATGGTTAAATCAATTTTTTTATCGTCAATATTAACCGCTGCCACCTGCACTTCGATAATATCACCGACATGATACTTAACCCGGCTATTTTCGCCAATCAAACACATCCGCACTTCATCATGATGGAAAAAGTCCTGACCTAAGGAGCTAATATGTACCAGCCCCTCAATGTGAAAGTCCTGGAGGCGCACAAACATACCAAAATTAGTCACCGTAGCGATAACACCCATGAATGAATCACCGACGTGATCTTGCATAAACTCACATTTTAAGAAGTCTGCTACGTCACGGGTGGCTTCATCGGCACGACGCTCTGTCATCGAACAATGTTCACCTAGCTCAGTCACCTGCCCCAAGTCATATTCGTAAAAACCGACATTAACCTTATCGTTTTGTTGTTGTTCCAGAATCGATTTGATCACCCTGTGCACGACCAAATCCGGATAGCGGCGGATGGGGGAGGTAAAATGCGCATAGGACGGCAGCGCCAAGCCGAAATGGCCAATATTTTCTGCCTGATAAATCGCTTGTTTCATCGAACGCAGTAACATGGTTTGAATCAATTCCTGATCGGGGCGTTCGCTGATTTTATCGATTATATCGCCAAAATCGGCAGGCTCTGGTTCCTTTTTCTTTTCAAGGTTTACACCTAACTCACTAAGATAATTGAGTAAATTACCGTATTTTTCTTCATTCGGCTTATCGTGGACCCGAAACAGTCCGGGTTTTTGATGTTTTTCGATAAACTTTGCCGTGGCCACATTGGCCATAATCATACATTCTTCAATGATTTTATGGGCATCATTACGGATCAATGGTACGACTGACTCAATCTTGCGATTGGCATTAAAGATAAACCGGACTTCTTCCGTTTCAAATTCGATGGCACCACGATTCCTGCGCTCGTGCACCAACGCATGATATAGCTGATGCAGATTTTCCAGGTCCGCTACCTGATTCTGGTATTGCTCGCGCAGTGCTTTATCGCCATCAAGAATGGCGGCGACTTTGGTGTAGGTAAATCGGGCATGAGAGCGCATCAAGGCAGGATAAAATTTAGACCCGGATAATTTGCCTTTGGCGCTGATGGTCATCTCGGCGACCATGCACAAACGGTCAACATTCGGGTTTAACGAGCATAAGCCATTGGACAGCACTTCCGGTAGCATTGGAATGACCTGTTCAGGGAAATAAACGGAATTACCGCGTTTGATCGCTTCGCCATCTAATGCGGTTCCCGGACGCACATAATAACTGACATCTGCTATCGCAACCCATAAGCGCCAGCCTCCGGATTTCTTCGGTTGACAATAAACCGCGTCATCGAAATCTCGGGCATCTTCGCCATCGATGGTTACCAGTGGTAAGTTTCGTAAATCCACTCGCCCTTGTTTCGCAGACTCCGGTACTTCCTCGGTTAACGTCGCGGTTTCTGATAACAGTTCATCATTCCAGGTATGGGGTAAATCGTGTTGATGGATAGCAACCTGAATTTCCATTCCCGGTGCCATATGATCACCGAGAACTTCGGTGATTTGGCCAATCGCAGATGAGCGTTTCGATGGTCGTTGTAACAATTCAACAATTACCATTTGCCCATGGCGAGCCGCAGCGCGTTTGTCTTTAGGAATAATGATTTCGTGAGTGATACGAGCATCTTCTGGTACCACTACCATGCTATGGTTATCGACAAATAACCGACCAATAATGGCTTCTTTGCGAGGCACCAGAATATCAAGAATCTTCACTTCTTTCTTACTTTTGGTTTCCGCCCCTTCAACGACTCGTGCTTCGACGATATCACCATGGATCACATTGCGCATTTCATGAAATGGAATGAACAAATCCTTATCGCCTTCATCAGGCTTTAAAAAGCCAAAGCCATCGCGATGACCGATGATTTCACCCGTCACTATGGTGGCTGCACTCGCCTTGGCATACTGCTTAAACTTGGTAAATACCAACTGCCCCGCACTTTCCATCGCCCGTAATCGGCGTTTCAACGCGATTTTTTGGGATTCGTCCTTGTACGCAAGCGCTTTGCAAAGTTGCGCAAACGTCAGTGGATAGCCTTTTTCCTCAATCAAAGACAGCAAAAACTCGCGACTGGCAATTGGTTTGTCGTATTTTTGTGCCTCTCGGCTAAAGTGGGGATCTTTGGATTTCACTATGTCCTATCCAAGTTAAAGACGGCGCAGGTAAGTGACCGAACGGTTTTCGTTCTGGTAACCGTCTGATAAGAAAACTTGTTCACAGTATATCTTACTTAAACTAAAGCACCTAACTTTGTGTTAACACTAAGAACTGTTCTCGTTAAACCGCCGTATATACTCGGTAAACAATGTTGAATATTGTGCGTAACCTCTGTATAAATTTGCGCAATGATAGAATTTAAGACAACAAGATGAGAACTACGTTATGAAAAAGTTATTAATTTCCAGTTTTGTATGCGCTCTTGCCATGTCAGGTCAGGCGTTAGCGAATGATGTTCACCCTATGTGCGGCGAAACCGAACTCGCAGGTATCATGGGCGATATGAAAGACAACATGAAAGCCTATAAGAAAGCCATGAAGGATGGTGATACCGATGCAATGAATGCAGTTGTAAAGGATCTGCTTGCCAATATCGAAAAGAGCGATGGTTTGGTGCCACTGCAGATTTCCGATAATAAAAACTTAACGGCTGAACAACAGGCTGATTTTGAGAAATATCAACAAGGCATGGCGTTTTTACAGGAATCTGTTGAAGCCCTAAGCAACGCAACAACCGATGACGAGCGCAAAGCTGCTTTAGGTCAAATTGGCAAAGCCAGTAAGAAAGGCCATAAAGCTTACAAAATGGATTGTGACGGCTAATTCATGTCCAAGCACAACGTCAAAATCTGGGACAGTTTTACCCGAGTTTACCATATCAGCCAGCTAGTATTGCTGGCTTGCCTTTGGTATACCGGTGAAGAGGGTATTTTTGAATGGCATTTTATTGCCGGTTTTACCCTGCTGGCGCTTTGGCTTACCCGCATTTTCTGGGGTTTTGCCGGTAGCCAGACATCCCGATTCAGTCATTTCATTAAAACACCAGTTGCCGTTGTAAAAGCGTGGCGAAATAATGACATCGCTCGACCTCATGTCGGCCATAACCCTGTAGGTGGCTACATGGTAATGGCGTTATTGTTGACGTTAGGATTGCAGCTAACAACAGGGTTGTTTAGTTCTGACGATGTCTTCAGTGAAGGGCCGTTGTACGCTTACGTCAGTGAAGATATTGCTACGTTTATGGTGTCCTGGCACAAGACCTTGTTTGATGTGTTACTGATTTTGATTGGCTTGCACGCCATTGCCGGAATTTTGCATTGGATACGTGGCGACAATGTGATTGGTGCCATTTTTACCGGGCGTAAAAATAAAACCTCATTAGGCGATGAGACTCAGGTGCAATTTAAAAATGGACTCATCGCAATCGTTATCTGGGTGCTGCTTAGCGCAGTGGTCAATTATTTTGGTCTTAATCTATCCAGCTATTAACCTTCAGATTTGCATTGAAAAATGGACCCTAGCTTATGTCAGAACATGAAATTGTCATTTGGGTTGATGCTGATGCCTGCCCTGCAGCCATCAAAGAAATCCTGTTTAAAGCGGCAGAACGCACCAAAACCCAAACCAATTTATTGGCAAACCACCCGTTACGCGTGCCACCTTCAAAGTTTATCCGTTTTACCCAGGTAAGCAGTGGATTTGATATTGCCGATGATGAAATCGTTAAACGCGTTAACGCGGCAGATTTAGTGATCACTCAGGACATTCCTCTTGCCAAAGAAGTGATTGATAAAGGCGCCATCGCCCTATCCCCACGCGGTGAATTGTTTACCAAAGAAAACATTGGAGCGCGCCTTAACATGCGTGACTTTTACGATACCATGCGTGCCAGCGGGGTGCAGACGTCTGGCCCAGCGCCCCTATCTGCGTCGGACAAACAACAATTTGCGAATCAGTTGGATAAATACCTGCGCCAACATAAGCGTTAATGCAAATATCCGATTAACACTTTGCACGGCGACCAAACAAGGGTAAGTTATAGCAAACAATAATAACTAGCTGTCCCCTGTCATGTCTGAACCATTACCAAAGACCACGTCCCATTTTCGTCAACAACTCTGGTTCAAAGTTTTCCTTGCTCTGATACTCGGGTTTGTTATTGGTAGTTTACTCAGTGAAAACCTTGGTCTTATTGATGCCGACATCGCACGCCCGTTAGGGCAATGGCTCGCCTTACCTGGCACCATCTTTATGATGCTATTGAAGTTTATCGTTCTGCCATTGGTTTTAAGCTCGGTAATTCTTGGGATTGTCAACTCTAACGATGTTAAAGCGATAAAAACATTAGGGTTTGGGGTGGCGTATATTCTTTGTACCAGCGCCATGGCCATCGCCCTGGCATTTTTTCTCGCCGGCTGGATCCAACCAGGGTTGGTGATGAACCCTGAATACCTGGGTCAGCTTTCGTCCCCGGATTTACAGCAACTGGATCTGACCGAAAATGGCATCATTGGCATCATTACGGGGATTTTCCCGACCAATATTTTCAGCCATTTAAGTCAAAACCAAATGTTACAGGTTGTGGTTGCGGCGATTATCTTCGGTTTTGGCCTGTTGCATCTGGATTATAAAAGCGCGCGACCACTGTTGGAATTGATGGAGAGCGTGCAATCGCTGTGTATGACCATCGTTTTGTGGTTAATGAAGTATACGCCGATAGTCGTCTTTGGCTTGATTGCCAATGTGATCATCACCAAAGGTCTGGGGGCCATAAGCGCGGTTTCTCTATTCTTTATCAATGTGATTGTCGGCCTGCTTCTTATTCTGGTGATATATCTGATAATCATTGCCGTATTCACCAAAAAATCTCCCTGGCTGTTTCTCAATAATTGTCGGGAAGTTATGGCGCTGGCGCTGGCCACGTCATCATCCAGCGCGACCATGCCGGTAACGTTAAGAGTCACCGAATCTCTGCATGGCGTAAAACCGCAAGTCAGCCGACTTATCATTCCTTTGGGTACGACCATCAACATGGATGCAACGGCAATGTATCAGGCAACCGTCGTGCTGTTTATTGCTCAGGCATTTGGTATCGATTTAACGACAACGCAAATGGTAACCATCGTATTGTTAAGTCTTGTAGCATCGATTGGCGCGCCGGGTATTCCTTCATCCTCTTTGCCTATACTCGCTGGTACTCTGGCAAGCCAAGGGCTGCCCGTTGAAGGCATGGCGTTAATTCTTGGTGTCGATCGGTTATTAGATATGGGCCGTTCAGTGGTTAATGTCACTGGCGATATGACTGCGGCAACGGTATTGAATCGCTTTATCAATGATGACAGTGCTGTGCCCAATAAGGAAACTTAACATCACCATGTTGATCCGATAACCAACTGAGTTATACCAAGCCTGTTTCAAAAAATGGTTCATGCTTCACTGTCGAAAATTCTTTCTCCGGGGCCTATTGATGATTAATTAAAGCACCGGAAAAAGAATAGTTATACCAATCACATTAAATTATTGCTCACTCAGTGAGAATTTAAAGGCTTTTAGACAAGGCTTTGATTGCAGAGAATGGTTATTCCATTGTCAAAATCAGTGACGCAGGATAAACGCCTTTAAAACTCACCCGTAGGGAGTTTACCAGAGGCCCATTTACGACCCTATATTTCATTAATATAGAATGACTATATCAATAAAATCTATGTGGTAACTGAACCTCTGCCCTAACTCTGAGTTGTGCACAAACTTAGTGTGATTGGTATTATATTAGCTTTTGTGAAAAGGCTACAGCAATTGTTCGACGGTTCCATTTTCATCCAGCAACACCGCTTCTCTCATCAGGTTATTGTTATTTAAATAGCGAGCGATAGACGTAAACGTTGCCGTGTATATTTTGCCACTATGATCTTTCATGGTTAAATCCTTCATAAACACAGATCCTAGCATCAAGGTAATTGGGCTGGTTTTTATCCGCTGCGGCTGAAAATGTGCCTCAGCATTTGCTTTTAACTTGGCCATATCCGTTGTTTGGTAAATGCTGGCATTGATAACATCTAACGTGTGTTCCGTACAATTTTGGAATTCACTATTAAAGGGATTTGCCATTACCGAATACGCTTTGTTATGTACCTTTACATTGTCACCTCGGGCAATCGCCTGAATCAGTCGTTGCTGTAACGCTGGCTCTGGAATAATGATCCCAGCTTTGAGTTCATGCACACCCCAAAAGAAATCAACTAGGTAGTCGCTGACCAGCTCACTTTTACTTTTATCGCCGTCTTTCTGATATAAATTGTGAACCGCATAACCTTGCACCTTCTGGCCATTATCCAGTTGTATTTCCGAGTACACGGCGATTGCTGCATGAGTGAAAGTTACGCCTTCAGGCAATTGCGATTTCGGCCTGCCAACTCTGCCAATGATAAAGGCCCTGGCTCCCTGCTCTGCCGCATAACGTTCAACATTTTTGGCGAAAGATTTTAATACCTCTACATCGTGTTGATTGTCCTCTGGGCTGGCACTGCCAGCCCAGCTCGTATTCATCGAAAGGCTTAATATCAAGCCAAGTGCTAATGATTTAATCCAGGATAAGTTTCGCATCGATATTACTCCTGACCATCATTGGTTTTTTGGTTGCTATTGGCCTGCTGATTTTCAATATTAATTATCACATTCGGAGCAGGATCGGCATTCACCGTTTCTACCGGAGATGAGGTTACAGTAAGATCGCTGATGAGCAATGGCTCGGTGGTAATCGCGTTCGTCATTAACGCATCTCCGGCTTTTCCACTGGCGTTACCTGCCACGCCAAGCACGGTTAACGGCACCGCCACTACACCACTTACGGCTTTACCACTAGCAACACCGGCATTGGATACCGCTAAACTACTGTGCTTACCGGCTTGCGCAGAATGTTCAGATACACCGCCAGCAGCAATTGCTGAGCCAGACATCAATGCCAGAGTCATTGTTGAGATAGTTGAGATAATCGTTAGAGTTTTCATAATCGTTTCCTTCTAAAAGTTATTTGTTAAATCCCCACTTGATGGGGTGATATAACTATGGAAGGGGAATGCAATTATGTATACCAACAATGTTAACGTCGTGTTAACCTCAACCTAAGGTATTATAAAAATATACCTTTGATGGAAATTGAACTTCCTTGAGGCGAAAATCAGACATGTCACAAATCCCTAGAACAATGCTATTGCTCAAAAAATTGCTAAAACAGCAACACTTAACTTATGCCGATGTAGCACGTCATTTTTCCATGAGTGAAGCCAACGTAAAGCGATTTTTTTCGCAGCAAAAGCTCACCATTGACCGCCTCGAACAACTTTGCCAATTACTGGAACTTAACCTGTCAGACTTTTTTCTTCTTGTTGACCAGCAAGAACAGAAAATTTCTCAATTGACGTTGGAGCAAGAGCAGGAATTGGTCGATGATCCAAAGCTTTTATTGGTTGCCGCTTGCGTGCGTGATGGCTGGAGTTATCAGGAGATCATCGACCAATATCAAATAGAGCCACTTGAAGCCGTTCGCCTGATGGTGCGTCTTGATAAGCTAAAAATGATTCAACTTTTGCCGAATAATCACTATAAGCTGCTTATCGCGCAGGATTTTCAGTGGATAAGTCGCGGACCACTGGAACGATTTATCGCCAATGATGTGATGAGCAAGTTTCTGATGTCAGATTTTCAGGATGTTGATGCGTTTCGGTTCTATTTACGGGGAAGTTACAGCGCGTCGAGCATCAACTTGATCAAGAAAAAACTTCAATACCTGAAACAAGAATGTGCCGAATTAAATCAGCAGGATCGTCATATTCCTCCGTCAGATAGACAAAATATCGGCGTGCTTTTAGCCATGCGTCCGTGGGAGCTTTCCACCTTCCGGAAACTGCGTCGCGATACATAGCAATTGCCGCCTATTTCAGGCAAACTATAGCAAAAATTTATAACGGACATGGACAACGTAAAATATGGCTGATTTATCCGTTGCGGTAACGCAAATCAAACAAATGCTAACCATGCAAGATGCAATGAACTCACGTGTCAGCGAAACCTGGCGTGACAATGGTTATGAGTGGTATCGTGCTATTTGGGTCGAGTGCGCAGAGATGCTCGATCATCACGGCTGGAAATGGTGGAAACATCAGGAATGTGATGTACCACAAGTGCAACTTGAGCTTGTCGATATCTTCCACTTTGGATTAAGTCTACGTTTGATGCAAGAAGCTGATACCAATAACATCGCGCAAACCCTGGCAACAGAAATTCAACAGCCGTTGGCCGGTGATGACTTTAAAAAGGTATTAGAGGTATTAGCGGGCGCTGCAGTAAGTGAACAGCGTTTCGACGGTCCAAGTTTTGCTGCCTGTTTGCAATTGATGGAGATGGATCTGGACGAATTATTCCGTCAATATGTGGGTAAAAACACCCTCAATTTTTTCCGTCAGGACCATGGCTATAAAGATGGTACTTACATCAAAGTCTGGAATGGCAAAGAAGATAATGAAGTGTTGGCTGATTTGGTCGACTCTTTAGATAGCGGCGCAAGTGACTTCCAACAGCAAGTCTATAACGGTTTGAAAGCTGCCTACCCGGCCTAATAGCAACATTTCACTAATATAGAATGACTATATCAACGAAATTTATGTTGTAACTGAACCTCTACCCTAACTCTGAGTTGTGCACAAACTTAGTGTGATTGGTATAAACAAACAAGCAAAACACTAATTTATACGAAAAGACCTGAGCAATATGCCTCGGGTCTTTTTTATACTTAACCCCTCACCTTTTGTGGTTTATACTCCGCACACTTAATTCATTTCCAAAGGGCATTGCATGAAAGCCGGTATCATTGGGGCGATGGAGCCCGAAGTTGCTATTTTAAAATCAAAACTGGAAAATCCAGTTGAATTTACCCATGCGGGTTACACCTTTTACAGTGGCACCATCGAAGGCACTGAAGTCGTTTTAGTCCAATCGGGTATCGGTAAGGTCGCCTCTGCTCTTGCTACGGCTTTGCTTATTGATAAGTTCTCCCCGGACTACGTAGTAAATACGGGTAGTGCTGGCGGATTCGAGCAGTCATTAAAAGTTGGTGATATCGTGATCAGCTCAGAAGTTCGTTATCACGATGCCGATGTCACCGCATTTGGTTACGAAATCGGTCAACTACCCGCAATGCCGGCAGCGTTCGTTCCTCACCCTACATTAGTCGAAGCGGCACAAACCGGGATTAATCAGTTAAAAGGTATCCAGACTCTCACTGGACTTATCACCACGGGTGATACCTTTATGACAAAAGATGAAGATATTGCCAAAGCCAGAAAAAACTTTCCAACTATGGCGGCGGTAGAAATGGAAGGTGCGGCAATTGCTCAAACCTGCCATCAATTTGGCACGCCATTTGTGATTATTCGCTCCATGTCCGATATCGCCGGCAAAGAGTCACCAACATCTTTTGAAGCTTATTTGGAAACAGCATCGATCAATTCATCGCAATTGGTGATGAATATGTTGGATGCATTGAAAGAAAAATCTCTTTAAAAGACAACGAGATTATTAGTATTCCATGATTGAAGAACAATGCCACAGCGGGCTTGCAGTGGCATGTTTGTTTCTGTAGCGTTACACTAACAATTAAGCTTGCCAATCAGGGAGCGTACTATATGTTACGTTTTACATCTCTCCTTTGCGTACTGTTATTGTGTTCTTGCGCGCAAAAACTCCCCCTTAGTCCAAGTGATCTACCCGAACAGGCAACCCAAAGCCAAGTCATGGTTTTGATGGAGAGTAAAGAGGATTTTCTCTTACTCGATGTCAGAACTCCGGAAGAATTTGCTCAGAGCCATATAACCGGTGCCGTCAATATTCCTCACGACACACTGGCGCAAAATATGACGTTGCTTTCCCCATATAAAAATAAAAATATAGTGGTGTATTGCCGCAGTGGTAGGCGTGCACAAATCGCCATTGATACGCTGAAAGAAAATAATTTTCAAAGAGTGAGTCATTTGCAGGGAGATTTCCAGCAATGGCAGGCGAATAAGCTACCTTTAACACAAGAGAGTGTAACTACAGACGACTGATCAAACGCGATGGAAGAGTACCATATATCCGCCTTCATTGAATATTCTAATTCTATCGCGATTGTGGCGTTTGCCTTATCCGGTGCACTGACTGCCGGCCACTATCGACTTGACCCTTTTGGTGTAATGGTTCTTGCTGCTATCACGGCGGTTGGTGGTGGCACAATTCGCGACCTGATTATGGGCGTCGAAGTCTTCTGGCTTTCTCGCAATGACTACATCTATTCAATCGTGATCACTTCGCTGATCACAATGCTGTTTGTTCGACGACCGAGTCATGTACCGATGCGATTGTTATTGGTTGTTGATGCGTTTGGCCTCGCGATGTTCGCGGTATTAAGCGCACAAAAAGCCCTGGATTATCAAATGACCGGTTTAATGGCGGTCATCATGGGTACCATCACGGGTGTCGCTGGCGGGATTATTCGTGACATCATATGTAACCAAATCCCTCTGTTATTGCGCCGTGAATTTTATGCCGTCGTAGCGCTGTTTTCAGCCAGTCTATTTGTAATTTTTGAAAGCCTTGGTTTTAGTGAGAATTTCTCACTATTTGTTGCCATGTTCTGTGGTTTACTACTGCGCTTGGCTGCCATTTATTGGGGGTTCTCATTACCCGCTTTTGCCATCGATGATGACGAAGATGTGCATAATCAGCGCGGGCGGGATGATGAATTTGAAAGCGAAGGAGGAGAGCATGAAGAGCAGGAGAAGAAAAACGAATGACTCAGTGAATTGGATTAGCGTCGCGCTAATCCGCCTCATCTAAGTGCACACCCCAGCCATCATTATAGCCATCATATTTACGGGCTAATGTTTCAAAATAACGTTCTTTGGCAACAATATTTTCATAGCTTGGGATCATTTTTACGGTGCAATCAACATCCCAGACTTCAGGCGTTTGATCGGGATGCAACTTTACCTCAATGATATCATCCAAGGTTGCCAGAAAGTCAGCTAGTGCCTGAGCATTTTGTTTTTTTTCAAAAAGCTGAAAGAATTCAACAATTACAGGTTGAGTTAAGTCCATGCCTGCGTCTTGCATATCCAGTAAGATTGAACCAATTTCATCGTTTGGAATGGTCATATGTAATCTCTTTATTTTTGATAGTTTAAGACTATCGCGGTTTTCATACGCCTATTATACGGTTTAATCGACAATTGCTGAAGAAAAGCAATAATTTAATGGGATTGGTATAAAACTAAACACGCTTAATTTTTCGGGTTAACCAGAACAGACAAGTCGGCAAGAGCTTGCTCAACCGCGTCGATGATCAATTGTCGGTTTTCATCTGAACTATTTTTGGGTTTCATTTTCAGATCGGTGACTTGCCGATAAACACTGCGCATATTGGATGTGGGCAGCAAATCGATGATCAGCATATCGGTCCTAACCGCTTTATTAATCGTGCGCTGCTCTTTCTCAGTACAGACAAGACAGGCTTTGACTTCACGGTTATAGGCTTTAAGTTCTCGCAAACTGGATTGGACAACAAAGTAACTGACCACCACGTCGGCATTCTCTTGTTCGGCATAGGAAAAATCTAAGTCCTCCATCGCCTCTTCTATGGCCAGCTCAATACGATTTCTTTGAAAATCGCTCAGCCTTTGCACATCATTGATGGCATGACTTCTTGGAAATAGCGAGTAACTGACAATTTCTGAAAACGGATAGTTAGCGTTGTATTTCGCACTAGGTTGATTGGCACAACCCGCCAGAGAAAATAGCATCGTGATGAAAATGATTGCTGCAGATTTATGGTAACTCAATGTTATTCTTAGTTTGTGTCCTTAGATCTTAACTCTATACCAAATTGAATCATTAATCACTCAATCCATCGCATCGATATAATACCAATCACATTAAATTATTGCTCACGCAGTGAGAATTTAAAGGCTTTTAGACAAGGCTTTGATTGCAGAGAATGGTTATTCCGCTCTTAAAATGAGCCAAAATCAGTAACGCAGGATATACGCCTTTAAAACTCACCCGTAGGGAGTTTACCTTAAGGCCCATTTACGGCCCTATATTTCATTAATATAGAATGACTATATCAATGAAATCTTTGTTGTAATACCAATCACATTAAATTATTGCTCACTCAGTGAGAGTTTAAAGGCTTTTAGACAAGGCTTTGGTTGCAGAGAATGGTTATTCCGCTCTCAAAAACAGCCAAAATCAGCCAAAATCAGTAACGTAGTTCAAACGCCTTTAAAACTCACCCGTAGGGAGTTTACCTTAAGGCCCATTTACGGCCCTATATTTCATTAATATAGAATGACTATATCAATGAAATCTTTGTTGTAACTGAACCTCGGCCTTAACTCTGAGTTGTGCACAAACTTAATTTGATTGGTATAACTACGCATAAAAAAACCAGTACTAACACAAGGTTAATACTGGCTTTGATCAATAAACAATTAGATAGCGGGTTATTTCAAAGTTACCTTAGCAAATTTGCGCTTACCAACCTGGTAGATGGCTTCTGTGCCACGTAAGCAGACAAGTTTATTATCCACCACTTTTTCACCATCAATTTTCACTGCCCCTTGTTTGACCATGCGCATCGCTTCCGACGTTGAAGCCACCAAGCCGGCTTCTTTCAACACATTCGCGATCGCAAGTTCACCACTATCGGTAGCAATCTCCATTTCAGCAATATCATCTGGCATCGCGCCTTTTTGAAAGCGGTTGATAAATTCTTGGTGTGCAGCGTCGGCCGCTTGTTGGTCATGAAAGCGAGCAATCAATTCTTTTGCCAATTCAATTTTGATATCGCGTGGATTTGCGCCCTCATCAACCTGAGCCTTGTATCCGGCAATAACCCCTAGTTCTTTAAACGACAATAAATCGTAATAACGCCACATCAAATCGTCTGATATCGACATAACCTTACCAAACATTTCCGTTGGCGTATCCGTGATACCAATATAGTTTCCAAGTGATTTAGACATTTTCTGAACACCGTCCAGACCTTCCAATAACGGCATCATTAATACAGTTTGCGGACGTTGACCCTCAGACTTTTGCAATTCACGCCCCATCAACAAGTTAAACTTTTGATCGGTACCACCAAGCTCGACATCGGCTTGCAATGCAACCGAATCCCATCCTTGTACCAGTGGATACATAAATTCATGAATGGCAATAGACTGACCTTCTTTGAAACGTTTTTTAAAATCATCACGTTCCATCATGCGAGCAACCGTTTGACGTGCCGCAAGCTTAAGCATGCCTGCTGCACCGAGCTTTTCCATCCAGGTGGAATTGAATTCGACACGGGTCTTGGCGGGATCGAGAATTTTAAAAACCTGCTCTTTATAGGTTTGCGCATTGGCCAGGACATCATCCTGAGTAAGCGGCTTACGCGTTACATTTTTTCCAGTCGGATCTCCGATCATACCGGTGAAATCACCGATCAAAAAAATCACTTCGTGGCCCAGTTGTTGAAACTGACGCAGTTTGTTGATTAATACTGTATGACCTAAATGTAAATCCGGAGCTGTTGGATCAAACCCAGCTTTGATTTTTAGCGGTTTACCGGTTTTCAGCTTTTCTAATAATTCATCTTCAAGCAAAATTTCTTCGGCGCCACGCTTAATCTCAGCAAACGCCTTTTGGATATCGGTCATTAAGTTGTCTCAATTGAAATCTAATTAATCAGTATTGGTTACAATTCTACTGTATATTTTCAGGCAATTTAAGTGTAAAAGTTATGTGGATTTTGCTTTTTTTGTTATAGTTTAAAATGATACACCTATGAAAATTCCAAGAAATAGCGTTAATACATTGAATAATATAATCAATCTATATTCACAACTTCCCAGAAAACATCAAATGTTAATCATTTGTTGCGGCATTTTTATGCTATTTCTGCTGGTTTTGCCATCTAATTCAGGTAAAGAGCACAAAGTCGCTGGTTTGCCATCGGTGGAAGTGGGTAAAAAGAATAAACTTGAACTTGTCAATGTTGCTGTCGAAACAGCAGAAGGTGAGGCAAGTTCCATTGATAAACCCGTAAACTGGCAAACCGTAACAGTGAAAAGTGGCGACTCGCTGGGAAAGATTCTCTCAAGCCTCGGTTTTCCAGCAAAGACAACCCATCAAATAGCCAACACCGAAGGTGCCGATATTCTTAAACGCCTCAAGGTTGGTGACGAATTACAGATTGCCAGCAATGATCAACAAAAGCTGGTTGCCTTATCCTATGCGGTTTCACCGATAAAAACCTTACAGCTGAGTAAAGATGACACTGGTTTTGTCGTTGCCTTTGACGAAAAACAGGTAGAGCGCCGAATTTCTTATGCTCAGGCAACCATAAAGTCGAATTTTTGGAATGCAGCTCTTGGTGCCGGAATGACCAATGCGCAGATCATGAACCTGGCTAACATCTTCGGTTGGGATGTTGATTTCGCTCTGGACATTCGCGCTGGAGATAATTTCAGTGTGATGTATGAAAATGAATACATTGACGGCGAATTCGTCGGTCATGGTGCAATTCTAGCCGCTGAATTTGAAAACCAGGGTGAGTTGTTCCAGGCGGTTCGGTTTAAAGATGGAGAGTATTATACGCCAAGCGGAAAAAGCATGCGCAAGTCGTTCTTACGTGCTCCGGTTAGTTTTAATTACATTAGCTCAAACTTTAAACCTAAGCGTTATCACCCAATTTTAAAGCGTTACAAAGCCCACAATGGCGTCGACTATCGAGCTCCGACAGGCACACCCGTTAAGGCAGCGGGTAATGGGCGGGTTATTGCATCCACCTACAATAAATACAACGGTAATTATGTATTTATTCAGCATGCGAACAATATTGTAACCAAATACCTGCACTTTTCTAAGCGTGCGGTCAAAAAAGGCCAGCGAGTAAAGCAGGGTCAGGTCATTGGTTATGTTGGCTCTACTGGGTTATCGCAAGCGCCACATTTGCATTATGAATTTTTGCTTAATGGCGTGCATCGCAACCCACGTACGGTGAAATTACCCGATGCGCTCCCCATCAATAAACAATATAAAGACGAATTTACGGCATCTGCGACTCAGTTATTAACCGAATTGCAAGGCTCAAAACGCACACTATTGGCCGCTACGGATGTCAGCCAAGACGAAATCGCAGAATAATGCAAACCAGGCAAGCCTGTATATAGGCTTGATGTCGGGAACCAGTGCCGATGGTATCGATTTGGCACTGGTGGATTTTGCCGGTAAGCAACCACAGCTCGTTGCCAGCTATTTCGCCCCGTATTCCCTTGCCATTCGAGAAGAAATCACTGGCCTTTATGTACCGGGCCACAATGAAATTGATCGCGCTGGCTTTTTAGATAAAAAACTCGCTTTGTGTTTTAGTGACGCGATCAACGATTTCCTCCAGCAACAAAACCTATCTTCTGATCAAATCCAGGCCATTGGCAATCATGGACAAACGATCAGGCATCGTCCCGAAGGCAACCATGCTTTTACCCAGCAAATTGGTTGTTGCCAAACGTTAGCCTGTGACACCGGGATCCGCGTCGTTGGTCAATTCCGGCAAAAAGATATGGCGCTTGGAGGACAAGGCGCACCATTGGTCCCGGCTTATCATCAGGCAATTTTTCAGCAAGCAGGTAGCGACGTATGTGTAGTCAATATCGGTGGCATAAGCAATATTTCCTATCTTCCGGGCGATTTAAAGCGACAACCCTGTGGGTTTGATATTGGACCGGGGAATGCACTATTGGACGATTGGTATCGACGCCACCACAAACGCTGTGAAATCGGCATTGATATGGATGGACACTGGGCTGCAACAGGATCGGTGAATCAACAGCTATTAACCTTATTAAAGTCTGACCCATATTTTCTTTTGCCTTACCCAAAAAGCACGGGCCGCGAATACTTCCATATAGACTGGCTCAATGCCAAACTTAACGCGTACCAAGCGGGCGAGTTAGATATAGCACCAGAAGATATACAAGCAACGTTGGTGGCGTTAACGAGCCAAACCATCGCCGACACTGTCGAAATCCTATCAAGCCATTCTGACGTTATAATTTGCGGCGGTGGTGCAAAAAATAAAACGTTAATGCAATCACTTAAAAATAACTTGCCTACACACCGAGTAATGTTGTCAACGGATAAAGGTATAGACAATGATAGTCTGGAAGCCGTCGTTTTCGCCTGGCTCGCACGTCAATTTGATCTTCGCTTACCTTCCAATTTGCCCTGCGTCACCGGTGCATCCAGGGCGTGCTCACTGGGTATTGAGTATTTTCCTTAATACCGCGTAATAACTTTATCAAACATTTATTGGAACTTTTCCTGCCGCTACGGGTCATACATCAGGTTGCTGACAAAATGTGAGCCCCGATCTATCACTTTCACTTAAAACGGAGGAAGTATGGATTTTGACAAGATTCGTATAGGAATGATCTGCGGTAGTCGAAAGGGAAGTGGCACGGTAACCTGGGTTGATGGTGCAACTCAGATGGTTTACTTAACCGATTTACAGGACAATAGAAGTTTTGAAGTGGGCCTTGAAGAACTGATTGACGACCCGCAAATTCATAATCACGACGATTATTATTATTAATGCCAAACAGGCATGACAATTAACGTTTCTCCCTCTCACGCCAGAGTCGCAGTTTAAGACTCTGGCGTGTTTTTATCTCTCTAGCCTAGGCAACCATTCTGGTTCCGGTTAATCTAATATCACCTTTGCTATTCGTGAGTATCACAGTGCCAGAACAAGAACTTTCCGTCGGTGAATTATCGCGGCGAACAGGCGTCGCTATCTCCACCCTACATTTTTATGAGAATAAAGGATTGATCAAATCCTTTCGAAATACCAGTAATCATAGGCGTTATGCAAGAGATGTTATTCGAATCATTTCAGTGATTAAAATCGCCCAATCCGCGGGTATTACCCTTAACCAAATAAAACAACAGTTCGCTCTGTTGAGCGATACCAGAAAAGTCAGTGCTGATGATTGGCAGCAATTGTCTGCCGCCTGGCACCAAACACTCAATGAAAAAATAATCGCTTTGACGGCATTAAGAGATAATATCGATGACTGTATAGGTTGTGGATGTTTGTCTATGAAAAGGTGTCTGCTTGTCAATCCAGATGATAAGGCGGCAGAACAAGGACCTGGGCCACACATTTAGGCTTAGTAGATGCAATTCTACAGAACTGGTGACATTAAGCGGCTAGCATTGACCGCGAATTTAAACCAGATGGACTTATTGGTATAGTCATCTTTTTGCATCAAAATACTTTGTCCAAACCCTTGTTCAAACATTGTTTGTACATCCCGAGCAAATGTTTCGTCGCCAATCAGAGCAGTAATTTCAAAATTAAGTCGAAACGAACGATTGTCAAAGTTAGCGGTACCAATGGCAGATAAATTATTATCAATCAACAGCACTTTTTCATGAGTAAAACCAGCCTGATAACGGTAGAACTCGACGCCACTGGCAAATAAATCATCAAAAAAGCTGTAGGCTGCAAAATACGTTAATAAATTATCCGGTACCTGAGGAATTAGCACCCGAACATCAACACCGCGCAGTCGTGCCAGTTGCAGCGCCAATATAACGCTTTCGTCTGGCACGAAATAAGGTGTTGAAATCCAGATCCTAGATTTCGCACTATTGATGATGTGGGTGAACATTAGCAGCGCAGTATCGATATCATCGGCCGGCCCTGTAGGAATGATTAACACTGGCTGATTTTCTTTATGATCTGTCTTAGTTTGCCATTTAACCTCAGGGAAGTAATCGGCCGCCCAACGAAAATCTTCTAAAAAGGACACCTGAGCCGCGAGTGCCGCTGGCCCTGAGATTTTTACATGGGTATCGCGCCAGGCGCCAATTTTTTCATCTTTACCCAAGTACTCGTCACCAACGTTATGACCCCCTATCCAGGCTGTTTGCCCATCAACGACCACGACTTTCCTATGATTACGAAAATTAACCTGGAATGAATTATGGATCCCTTTTCTCGTGTTAAAGGGATGTACAACAACACCGGAGCGTTTTAGCTCTTTGATATATGAGGTGCCGATGCCAACAGAGCCAAGCTCATCATACAGAAAAAAAACTTTTACTCCGCTATTGGCTTTGGCAATCAATCGATCTTTTAACGCATTACCTAAACCATCAGATCGGACAATATAAAATTGAACAAGCACATATTCCTGCGCACCTTCAATACCATCAAAAATCGATTTAAACGTTGCCTCACCATCGATGAGCAACTCACAACGATTACCAGTAACTAATGGCACCCGAGCCATCAATTCTGCGGCGTGGATGCTAGAGTTAGTCTCTTGTGCCGATAATAGGTATGGTCGAATATTGTTGGCCATATTGGCAGAGATCTCGCCAAAGTCTTCTAACACTTGTTTGCGGGCAAGGACATACCCCTCAAACTTTCGACGACCAAATACCCAATAGGCGGGTGCGGCAACAATAGGGAAAAAAGTTAGCGACAGTGCCCAGGCAATGGCACCTTGTGAGGTTCGGCTGTAAATGACGGCATGGAATGCCGAGATAGCACCCAGTACATATAAAATCGATAGGAGAATACCAAAAATGATCAAGACTTAGGTCGAACCCTTTTCAAGAACTCCCAAATGAGTATTGAAGAGAAACCACCAATAACACCCGATACATAGTCAGGAAGTGTGATACCAAAGATACCGCGCACCAATAAGCCTATCAAAAAACTCACTACCAGCATTACTGCTAACGTTATCAGGCACCGTTTCCATAAAGGTAACATCACCGAAATTTCATCGTGATTAGACATAGTTTTGCTCTGTTAATTATAATGACTTAGTCTAGTCGTCTAACCTTGATTCCGGCAAATTCTATACCTAATACCAATCCCATTAAATTATTGCTCACTCAGTGAGAATTTAAAGGCTTTTAGACAAGGCTTTGATTGCAGAGAA
>NZ_JBHZSG010000004.1:0-192907 GCF_043642205.1 Thalassotalea litorea
CCCATCAATTTGATGGGGCTATTGTCGTACGATCCTTTTACCTGTCAACCGATCGATTGCTTATCTGATCGGTGTTAGGCGTTAGCCGGCATTTTTGTTTTCGGTATCGTCCGTGTGATCCGAAACCTTGTCTAAAAGACTGTAAATTCTCAATGAGTGAGCAATAATTTAATGTGATTGGTATTACTCATCATCCATCATTTTTTGCAGATAATTTTTTAAACCGGCCTTATCAATCAAGTATTGTTGAGCTTCGAGCCAATCGATTTGCTCTTCCTGATCCTCAAGGATTTCTTCTAGCATATCCCGGCTCACATAGTCCTGGTGCTGCTCACAAAACAATATCGTCGCTTTTAATGTATCCAGTGAGTCCATTTCAAAAGCAAGGTTGGCTGCTATCATCTCCTCACAATGCTCACCAATTCTCAGTCGCCCAAGATGTTGCAGGTTGGGTAACCCCTCGAGAAACAGTATCCGTTCCATAATCTCATCGGCGTTTTTCATCACTTGAATTGAACGTTTATAGTCGGCCTTATTAAGTCGTTTAAAACCCCAGTTTTTGTGCATCCTAGCGTGCAAAAAATATTGGTTAATCGCAATTAATTCATTGGCGAGTACATTATTTAGCTGCTGAATTAACTCTTTCGATGTCTTCATAGCTACCTCCTATTCACCATCGCCCATTTGCGACTGAATATAGTTTTTCATGCCAATTTTATCGATTAATCCAAGCTGCTTTTCCAACCAATAAACATGATCTTCTTCGGTGTCGTACAAGAGCTTTTCAAGGATTTCCCGGGATTGATAATCCTGCTCTTGTTCACAAATGCCAATCACATCTTTTAGGGACTGAACAACCTCCATCTCCAGTACCAGATCATTCTCCATCATTTCCTTTACGTCAGTACCGATTAGCAGATCCCGACGCTTAACCATATTGGGTTGGCCTTCAAGGAACAGCATTCGCTTAATTAAGAAATCCGCATGTTCCGTTTCTTCCTCGCGTTCATGTTCGAGACGCTGGTACAAGCGATTTAAACCCCAATCGTCATACATGCGAGAATGAATAAAGTACTGATCAATTGCTGCAAGCTCGTTGGCGAGTAAAGCATTAAACCCATCCAACACCTTTTTATTGCCTTTCATAATTACCCTCGATTGTTATCCCAATCACGATAGGAAAGCGCCCCTTTGTAAATATCAACCGTAAGCTTTGGCGCATAATATGTGCACTGCGTTTGTTCCAAATGTGTGCAGTACATCGCAATGTTGCAGACATTTTTCGTAGCACCCTGCAATTGCGCGCATCCGCGCATCAAAAGTGCGAATATTTACGATAATCAACGCTGCGTTCAAACATTAATGCGCTTAACATTAATGCGCTTAACATTTTTGCGCTAAAAAAAACCAACGGTTCATGGAAATGTTAAGACAACGGCGCAGTCGTCATTCGTGACTGGTATTGATACACCTAACTTAAGGATAGAATATTTCGGGGGAAATTCAGGGTTTTTTACAATAAAATCAAATGGATATTAATGATAACGATTCACATTCCCTTTCTCAAAAACGAGCCCGACACAGTAAGCAAGCACTTACACCTGGTCATTAAAAAAGCCTGACGATTAAGACAGGCTTTGATTTGTTGTACTAAATCGCTGAAAAGTCGATGCTAATTTTCTATCTGCAAATAGAGCAAAGCTTGATTATTCACACATTGGGTAAAGCTTTTTTGGCGCTCTTCCTTGCCAAGCGTATTTATTGCCTGCTCGACTTGTGCCATCTTTTTGAGTTGCTGTTCTTGATTCAAGTGCTTGGTTTGATCACTAAAGCAGCCGGTAATGCCATAATTAAGCGCACTGTCAGAGCCTATACCATCGTCCCCCAAACATTGAATCAATTGCTGACCCAAGGTATTTCTATCGGTTTTTAAAATCAGAGTTTCAAGGCTTTCAATGTCTTGTCGAGTATCCTGCTTGGCCAGCTGACAGCCATAATACATATCAGCCACGGCCACTTTTGCCATCAGATTCTGATGTATCTCAGCAAAGTTTTTAACTAATTCTTCCTGACTTTGGGGTATTTCTTCTGCCGCTAATGTAGAAAGGACAATACTGCTGCCAACGATAAAACTGACCAAGCGACGCATAACCATAGGGTTACCTCAAAATAAGAGTGAAATAAGAGTTATACCAATCACATTAAATTATTGCTCACTCAGTGAGAATTTAAAGGCTTTTAGGCAAGGCTTTGATTGCAGAGAATGGTTATTCCATTGTCAAAATCAGTAACGCAGGATAAGTGCCTTTAAAACTCACCCGTAGGGAGTTTATCAGAGGTCCATTTACGGCCCTATACTTCATTAATATAGAACGACTATATCAATAAAATCTATGTTGTAACTGAACCTCTGCCCTAACTCTGAGTTGTGCCAAACTTAATGTGATTGGTATTAACGGCCATCATACCGTAAACGCTATTGACGATAAAACACCAGCAACTGGTTATTAGCAGGCATGGCAATATCGGTATCGAGCCGGAAGTGAGCTGAAGTTGCTAATGTTTCAATCCATTCAAAGTCACGAATACCACTTTGTGGATCCCGGTCTAACAACCACTGTTGAAAATCTGTATTGCTCGCACTGGTATATTGGCCGTTGTATTTAAAGGGTCCATATATCATTAACTGGCCCCCAGGGTTTACCATGGCACTGGCAATTTTAAAGATATTTTCAACTAGCAACGGCGCGACAATATGCAGTGTATTGGCCGTATAAATACAATCGACTTGCTGGTGTTGCCAGGTGTCAGCCCGGCTTAAATCCAAATGCACGGGTGCGAGCAGATTGTCACTGCCAAAAGATTGGATATTATTGGCTAACGGCAGCAAATTTTCTTCAATATCGCTGCATTGCCAACGCATGTCCTTTCGGTATTGAGTAAAATGCAAAGCGTGTTGCCCGGAAAGGCTGCCTATTTCAAAAACGGTAGCGTTCTGAGGTAATCGTGGTGCTATTTGTTCTAATATCACTTGTTTATTACGTTCGCAGGAGGGCGAATAGTTTTCCATAAATCGGCATTCGTTAACATTTTCGCCCAGTCTATCCTAATTTAATCCTGCTTTGCTACCTGGTGCACATGCACGTCCTGCTGCGGATAAGGAATGGATAAGCCATTCTCATCAAACGCTAGCTTAATGTTTTCCATAAATTCAAAATAAACATCCCAGTAATCGCCACTGTTAACCCAGACCCGCACATAAAGATCAATGCTACTGGCACCATGAGCTCCGACAACTACCGTGCGCTCTGGCTCCTTTAACAAGCGTTCATCCTTGTCGAGCAAATCATTGATGACCTGTTTGGCTTTACTAATGGAGTCGTCGTAACTGATGCCCACCACAAAATCGACCCGGCGGGTATCTTCTGATGAGAAATTCACCAGACTACCATTCGATAACAGACCATTAGGTATGAATATGCGTTTATTGTCCGGGGTTTTTAATACAGTATTGAAAATCTGAATTTCATCAACCGTACCACTTTGCCCCTGGGCATTAATAAAATCACCGGCTCGAAACGGACGATACATCAAAATCAAAATACCGCCGGCAAAATTGGCGAGACTGCCTTGCAGCGCCAGGCCAACCGCCAAACCAGCGGCACCTAGCAACGCGATAAGTGAGGTAGTTTCAATACCCACCATCGAGGCGAAAATGATGATACATATCACTTTCAAAACGGTTGAGATAATATCTTCGAGGAATTTCTTTAAGGTAACTTCAACCTCGCGCCGTTCCATTGCCCGACCCAAAAAACGCACGATAGCATTGGCCACCCAGAGGGTAATGCGCAAAACAATCAGCGCAATAACAAAGCTAATTGCAAAATCGATCAACATTTCAGAATACTTATCGATATATTGCGCTAAGGTTGATACATCTATTTTATCTACCTTCTCGGCGATACTACCATCTTCTTGTTTCTGCATTATTTTGCCCTTAATTCATCCAGTTAACTAAAGAATAGTCCAATCCTGATAGTATTCATGCCATTGCTATAGCGCAACCAAAAAATAGCGATAGTGCGCGCGGGGACCAATGCCAACAGCTCAGAGTTAGGGAAGGGCCGTAAATGGGCCCCTGATGAATTGCCACTCAGTGGCATTGATATTAGCTTATTTCGTCTTTAATTTGCTTTTATTTCGTTATTTCGCTAAATTACGAAATATAAAAATTACCAACTAGGTTAAGAGGTTGTAAGTGGCTGACGTTTATCAGGCATTATCCAGTTCTGTGCGCCGGGATATCCTGGCGTTGTTAAAAAAACAGGATCTCAGCGCTGGCGATATCGCCGTGCAGCTCAATGTCGGGCGTTCCACTCTTTCAGGACACTTAAATGTGCTCAAATCGGCAGATTTGGTGGCCACCCAACGACAGGGAACCACCATAATGTACAGTTTGAAAACCAGTGTCGTAGAAGATGTACTTAACCAACTTTATTCTCTTTTTTCTAAAGATAACAAGGAGTAAATATGTCTGCGATGCGATGTGCCTGGGGCGTTTTTTTATTGACCTTGCTTGCCTGTTTAACCGGGCTTTGGCTACTGCCATTAGATATGCAGATCCCGCACCACTGGAATATCCAGGGTGAACCGGATCGTTTTGGTTCGTTGATGACAGCGTTAATTTATCCGCCAGTCGTAATGCTGGGCATTTTATTGCTGCTCTCATTTTTAAAATATTTTGAACCTCGCCGTGAAAATCTGCAACAATCAGAGAAAGCCAAAGGCTGGATTGGTTTGGCCGTGAGTTTGATGTTGGCCCTGATTGCCGGAGCGAATCTGGCCATGGGCATGGGATACGAAGTGCCAATGCTACGTCTTATTATGGTGGCAATATTTATATTATTTATTGTGATCGGTAATTTTCTATCAAAAACTCGCAGTAACTTCTTTATCGGTATTCGCACCCCATGGACCTTATCCAGCGATGACAACTGGCGCAAGACGCACCACTTGGGCGGCCGTTTATTTATGCTAGCCGGCGTGCTTGGCTTAATCATTTCTTTCGCATTACCACATCAGCTATTAACCTGGTTAATGCTGGGATTACTCTTGCCAGCATCGCTCATTCCCATTATTTATAGTTGGTATTTGTGGCACAAAGATGACGGCTCAACGACCAATTCTCGCTCGAACTCAAAATAGTCTGGCTTAAAAACAACCCAAGGCACTTGAAAGTCTAGAGTAAAGACGGGGGTTCAACTCCCCCCCGCCCCACCACCTTCAAAACACCGCAAGCCCAACAATCACATGGGTTTGCGACCACAAACCCACTACAAAACAACAGTAAGTGCCCCTATGTGGGCACTTACTGGGCACTTGTCAGTATTTATGCGGCGTTCAGAAGAATTTTCATTGTTTAATAATGATAACTAGTTTTGACGATCGGGCACGCAATGGGCACGCAGGTGAAGCGTTCAAAACTGCGCTATACGGTACCGAAAAATCTAAAGAGAACAGCATTTTTTAAAGCCAACGGATTGAGTGGTTATGATAAGTTCTGATATGTTATTAATACACCTCAAGTCTACAAATTTGGTATCTATTTGGTATTCCAATCAATCAAGCCGACCAAGTACCCAATACTAATGATTTGGCAGTTAACCAAGCTCATGTTGAGCCTCTGGTGAGTGTCTCTTATGTGCCCAGACTGTGTGAAAACCATTTCAATATAAGAAATTACGTGATGCTATGTAAAATTTTTACCTACTTAGGCTTGAAATCGGATCAAAATTAAATCTCAGTCACGAAATTGATTGGATTTTTTCGATTTTAAGAAGCTACTTTTAATATTCACACAGCCTGTGCCATTAACAGACCTTCATGTGACTTTGTAATCTGGGAGCAAATCGTATGAATAGCCCCACAGAAAAATAAAATGGGGCTATATAGAGTTGTTATGACGTAAAGTCTTTAATTTTTCCTTTAGAGAAAAACTTATACAAGCTTGGTACAACAAATAACGTGAGTAATGTTGCTGTAATTAAGCCACCAACAATTACGCTAGCAAGTGGCCTTTGAATCTCGGAGCCGACTCCATTTGACATTAACATAGGTATTAGACCTAACGCTGATGTGATAGCTGTCATAAGCACCGGACGCAACCTTGATGTCGCACCATCAAATATTGCATCTGCTGTTGCAATCCCATCTTTGATGCGTTGATTTATACTTTCTACCATAACCACACCATTAAGCACCGCCACACCAAACAAGGTAATAAAGCCAACAGAGCTTGGAACTGATAGATACTGACCCGAAAGATATAGTGAAAATACGCCGCCGATAACAGCTAATGGTACATTAAGTAGGATGAGCATCGTTTGTCCTAATGAACCAAATGCAAAATAAAGGAGCAAAGCTATCAAAGCCAATGACAACGGTACGACAATAGAAAGACGCTGCTGCGCTCGCTGCTGACTTTCGAATTGCCCACCAATCGACACCGAATAACCTGCTGGCAATTCTACTTTTGATGCTATCGTTGATTGAATATCTTCAACCACACCTCCCATGTCACGGCCTTGGACGTTAGCTTGAATAACCACTCGACGCTGTACATCATCTCGCCTAACTTGTGGAGGGCCAGACTCAAAAGACACAGAAGCTACATCGCCAATGCGTACCCAAGCTCCTGTAGGAGATTGCAGTCTAATATCGGCTATTGCTTCACTATTGGCTCTAAATTCCTCATCTAGGCGCACGTAAATATCATAACGTTCGTTACCGTTGATAATCTGTCCAGCCTCAACGCCACCAATACCGTCTTGAATCACTTCCATGACATCACCAACAGATAAACCATATCGAGAAAGCTCAAGCCTATTAGGAGCGATAACAAGCTGTGCTTCACCTGCAATCTGCTCAAGTGCAACATCTTTAGCACCTTCAATAGACTTAATTGCAGTTTCTATTTCCCGCCCTTTGTTTGCAAGTACCTGTAAATCTGAGCCAAATAATTTAATCGCAAGCTGTGCTTTAACTCCTGATAACAACTCATCCACACGAGTAGCAATAGGCTGAGAGAAATTTAGTAAAAGACCCGGAAACTCCTCTAATGAGCGTTCCATTTTATCTTGCAGCTCATAACGATTAGAGGCGCTTGTCCATTCTGAAACAGGCTTAAGGCCAATGTAGATTTCAATGTTGTTTACTGGCTCTGGGTCGCCGCCAATTTCTGCTCGACCAATTCGGCTTAATGCGTAAGTTACTTCAGAGAAAGCCATTAGCTTTTCTTCCAATATTGGAGCAACAGATAGCGCTGTTTCCAAACTTGAAGAAGGGGCTAGTGTCACTCTGAGGTTAATCGTTCCTTCTTCTAGCTCTGGCACGAATTCTGTCCCAATTTGTGGAAGAATGGCCGCTGCTGAAGCGACGAGAGCTAATGACACGAAAACAACAAACTTGGTTTGCTTTAATGCGATTCTCAACAACTTTCGATACAAAATGTCGATAGGCTTTAAAATCAAACTTTCCCTTTCTTTCACCCCTTGCTTAAACATAATAGTGGCAAGTGCAGGAACAATAAACAAAGCTACTACAATAGCTGACACCACCGCTAGCATAATGCTGATAGCCATTGGCTGAAATAGCTTTGCTTCAACACCTTCGAAACTAAACAGTGGCGTAAAAACAACGAGAATAATTGAAGCCGCAAAAAAGATAGGACGAGCAACTTCTTTGCCTGCCAATTTTAACTTTTGTTTAGCTTTAATACTTGCATCAGCGCTATCGCCTTCTAGTTGTCTGTTTAGGTGTTTAAACATGTTCTCAACCATAACAACTGACCCATCGACTAACATGCCAATAGCCACTGCGATGCCGCCGAGCGACATCAAGTTGGCTGAAATTCCCAACCAAGCCATCACCATTAATGCAATGCCAATAGAAACTGGAATTGAGATAAGCACTAGAAATGTAGCTCTTAAATTCATTAAAAAGAGCGCAAGTACAATAGTGATAAAAATAAAAGCCAAAGTAAGGGCTTCTACAACAGTTGCCACTGCTTTTTCAATTAAGTCAGCTTGGTCATAAAAAGGCTCAAATCTTACACCTTCAGGTAATGCCTGATTAATAAGCTTAGTTCTTGCGTTAATTCCATCTATTGTCGCTTTGGTATTAGAACCCATGCGCTTTAATACGACGCCAGAGACCACCTCTCCTAAGTTCTCAACACTGCCATTGTTCGTTTTACGGGTCATAGTGACAGCGCCTTGTCTGATCTCAGCACCAAGCTCTACTTTAGCGATATCCGAAACAGTAACAACTACACCATTAAGTGTTTTGACAGGTACCTGTTGAATATTCTCAATACCTTCTTCACCATTTTCGAACCAACCAGTACCACGAATAACAAGCTGTTCTTGCCCTCGATTCATGTACCAGCCACCGACATTGGCGTTGTTATTTTCAAGCGCTGATACCACATCCTCTTGGGTTAACTCGTAGGATAATAATTTGGAAGGATCGACATTAACTTGGTATTGACGAACGTTACCACCAAATGACAGCACATCTGTTACGCCGTCTACAGGCATTATTAGTAGTTTAATGATCCAGTCATTCAGGCTTCTAAGCGCCATTGAATCATACTTACTTGCCTCATCTGATATCAGCAAATATTGAAATACCTGTCCTAAGCCGGAAGTGTTTGGTCCCATCTCTGGTGTCCCAACCCCAGCAGGTATCAGTTCCTTTGCAGCCTGTAGGCGCTCAAATACCAATTGTCTTGCAAAATATATATCCGTGCCTTCTTTAAAGACTACAGTGACACCCGACAAACCTGTTTTTGAAATAGAGCGCACTTGTTCTACATCTGGTAATGCGTACATCACAGCTTCAATTGGATATGTGATAAGTTGCTCAACTTCTTCTGCGGCTAAACCCGGCGCTTCAGTATTAACAGCAACTTGCACGTTTGTAACGTCTGGAAACGCATCTAAATTCAACTTAGGTATGGTGATAACAGCACTTGCGATTAATGCAAATAGTGCGATTAGCACGAGCAATCTATTGTTAATAGACCAATCAATAATTCGATTAAACATAACTGGCCTCCCTAATGATTGTGCGGGTCAAAGCCGCCCTTAGCTATCTCAGAGGCGACAAAAAAAGCACCACGGGTAACGACTTTTGTTCCAGATTCAATACCAATAATTTCTCGATATTCGCCAAAAGCTCGACCTCTTGTTACTTCTACTGCTTTAAACTCATTTGGATGGTCTTCAATAAATACAGTCCAATCACCGTCACTGCTTCTCATCAACGCTTCTTCTGGTGCTGCAATGACTTCATCTTTTGATTCAAACTGAAAATAAACCTTCACAAACATACCTGAATGAAGCTTATGTTTTGTATTCGTAACCGAAAGCCTTACTATTCGGGTTCGTGTAATTGGATCAATAGTGTGAGCTTCTTGAATGACATTGGCTTGGTATTTAATACCATTCAAATCAATTAAGGCAGGACTGCCTAATGATAAATTTAACTCTTTATTAGGAGGAACATTTGCTTCTACCCAAAGGTCTGTCTCATCGGCAAGTAACATGATGGTTTCACCCGCTTCAATGCGCTGACCTTGCATGAAGTCATCTTGTAATACAACGCCTTCCCGCTCAGCTATAAGCACGTACTGCCCAAACGTAGCGCTACCTTGTTGCGCTATTTTATCAATTGCTTGTTTTGTTAAACCAAAAGCGACCAACTTGCCATAAACGCCTTTATAGATGTTTTCTGCTTCAACAAGTGTGCGTTCGCTTATGTTATTGCTTCCTAGCTTTTTCGCTCGCTTCCAATTAGAAGAGGCAATTAAAAAATCCGCTTGAGTTTCAGCCATTGTTTCGCTGAACAAGGTAACTAATTTTTGTCCGGACTTTACGTGGTCGCCTAAGCTCGCATGGCGATTGATAACCACAGAATCTGTGCGAGGCGACACAAGATAGCTTTTATAACCGTTTGCTTTCACTTCTCCGGGAGCGTAAACCATATTCTGGTATTTCTTTGGAAACAACGCCTCAATTTTTATGCCTGCTAATTCAACCTTTTCAGCACTTAAAGAAATCCCCTCAACATGTTCCTCTTCTTTAACGAGACTCTCGGTTTTATGTTCTTCATCCTCTGCATGGTCATGCTCATCAGTAGCTTTCTTGATAGACTTTTCATGTTCATGCGAATGTTCATCGTGTTGTGTGTTATTTTGACTTTCATTAGCCAGTGCTGTGTTTATTGAAAACACAGCAAGAATGACTACTAACGCTACGCCAGTAGTTCGAAAAATATTATTCATAATGACTCTTAACTTTTATTAAACCAAATTGTGTTTGCGCAAAAGCGCACTGTATGGAGTAAAAAGTTAAGTGATAGGTGGTCGGTAGAGCCTAGATTGAACGCCCAAAGGCAATAAAGTTAATTTGTTGAAGTTATGTGAATGATTTAAAGACAGGTTTGGTACAAACGCTTTTACTAAAATCCAACTGGTATGGTTGCCACTACAGTGTCCGCAATGGTGGCAGTCCTCAATATCATGTTCGTTATCACTATCTAACTGAGGAGAATGATCTGTTTCGTGGTCATGAATGGTTTGGATATGCTCAACGTCTAACTGATGAGTTTCCATGCTTGCAGATACAGCGACAAACGATTGTAAAACAATCGATATTATCAGCAGTATTTTTAAAGCAATTTTGGTGTTCAATATTCTATTCTCTTCATTAGACGTTGGTAATTTAACAAATTTCTGAGTACAAATCTAAGCCCGCAATTAGGTTAAAATGTTAATCATCTCTGCAAACTTCATCGGGAAATTCAAACTCTATGGTGGTATGCGACAATTCAAAATCGCTTAAGTCTTCAGAAATTACTTGCTTGAGTGATTGTAACTTGGGAACATCATACGGAGCATTCAAGACAAGGTGCGCTGTTAGCACATGACTTTCGCCATCTAAAGACCAATAGTGCAAGTGATGAATTTCTCTCACCTCAGATTTCAAAAGTAAGGCTTCGGTTATCTTGGTTTGTGTTTCTTTATCAGGTGACGCTTGTAAAAATAATGCTAACGTAGACCTTAAGTTTTTTAGAACGTTAAATAAAATAAAAAGTGTAAAAGCGATAGATAACAATGGATCTAAAATAGGCCAATCCACAAACATCAAGATAATTGATACGATTAGAACAGCAACCCAGCCAAGGACATCTTCTAATAGATGCCATGTTAATACCTTTTCATTTAATGTGGTTCCAGCCTTAAGTTTATATACGGCATAACCGTTTACTGTAACCCCAAGTAATGCCAATCCTAGCATTCCCTCAACCATTGGCATTTCTGGGTTAGATAATCGAGGAATGGCTTCAAACAAAATAAAGATAGAGCCAGCAATTAAGACAACGCTATTTATTAAGGCACCAAACAGTGACAATCGCTTATAACCGTAACTGTAAGTCGAAGATGCTTGTTTATCTGAAAAGTGACTCAACAACCAAGCAAAACCGATAGATATGCTGTCACCTAAATCATGGACTGCGTCAGCCATGATTGCTGTACTATTAGTTAGCCAACCGCCGATGAATTCAATGATGGTAAAAGTAACATTTAGAAAAAATGTCCAACCAATGCGTTCATTTTTCTCGTGTGCATGGTGGTGACTATGATTGTGGCTGTGCATTTTCATCTCTAGCTTTGTTAACGGTGTTTCTCAGGCGATTAACATTCATATTGATAAGATGACGAATCACCGACTGATATAACCAGCGTTTTACGCCTGACAAATTAGTGCCTTTCTCGCTGTAAAATTCATCTGGCGAGTTGTATAAACCAAAGTCATCATGAATGCCTTCCTTTTGAATGTATGTATTTTTTCCTATCCATTCAGTCTGAGGTTTCTCCAAACAGGTGGTTGCGATCCCATATCCACAGAAATTCCCTTTATCTTGATTGAACTTAGATTGAACTGAGCTTAGATAATCATTGTCGAGGATAAAACCTTCTAAGTTAATCCATTCACCATCAAAAAAGACTTCAACCCAACTATGAATAATATATTTAGGCGCAAGCCAAAATACGTAAGCGGGAATAGCGCCTTTTTGCAGTTGTTGGTCAATCGTAAATCCATGAAATCGGCACTGAATACCGAGCGCCCGTAGTAGAGCCATTAACAAGTTCCCCTTGGTGTTACACTGGCCATAACCATCAGCCAAAACTTCACTTGCTGTAATATCATCACTGCGGTTATAGCCGAACTGAATTTCGTCTTTAACATAAGTGTAAGCAGCACCTATCTTGTTGTAATCATCTAAATTCTGCCAGCCTCGTTCTTTAATTAATCGTTGAATAGCGTCGTGACTAAAATTTAAGATTTTTGTTTCAGATAAATATGTCTCGTTCATATCACCATCACTTAGGTAGTTTATGCTTTGCATAACAGAACTATAAAACCTATAGTAACTATAGAGTCAAGCTAGAATTGAAATTAATATGAAAATAGGCCAACTAGCCAAGGTATCTGGCTGTTCAATACAAACAATTAGGTATTACGAAAAAGAAGGGTTACTGAATTCGCCTAGTCGTAGCGAAGGAAATTTTCGGTTATATGATGAAAAAGCTCTGAAGGAGTTAGAGTTCGTAAAGCATTGTCGAAGCCTCGATATCACATTGGCAGATATTAAGATCTTGCTAGATCTGAAGAACAAACCAGAAGAAAGCTGCTCCTCAATAAATGGCCTAATTGCAAACCAGCTTGATTTAGTCAACCAACGTATTAAGGAGTTGAATGTATTAAAGTCAGAGCTTCAAATAATGAAGAAAGCTTGCTCTACAGACGATACAGTTGAAAGATGCGGGATTATGAGAACGCTAGAGGTGTAATTAAAACTCAATGTCCGCTTGTCGCTCATTGAAGCCGTCCAGATTCCTGGCGGCAACTCGAGAATTAGAATATACAATCATCGGTGATAATTAAAGCGCTTTCGATAAAAGGAGCGCTGTATGAATCACTTTACTCAAGACAAACCTTTCATTCCCTGGAACAAGGCTCAAATCGTAGGACAGCGTAAACCGCTGAAAATATCTCATATCTGGGGTATCCGAGTCCGGCTTGAACTAACGAACAATCACCGTGATTTGGCATTATTCAACATGGCACTTGATAGTAAGCTTCGCGCCTGTGATTTAGTATCACTGAAAGTATCTGATATTTCCCATGGTCGTAGAATATTATCCAGGGCTACGATAACCCAAAAGAAAACCGGAAGTCCGGTGCAATTCGAAATCACTAAGGCCACCAGAGAGTCTGTAATTGCCTTGATTGCTATAGCTGGACTAGATGCTAACGATTACCTCTTTAAATCCCGCCTAAAGGATTCTGAGCATCTTAGTACGCGTCAGTACAGCAGGATATTTCATGGTTGGATATCTGCTTTGCATTTAGATCACAGCCTGTATGGTACTCATTCTCTGCGTCGTACAAAGCCATATCTGATATACAAGAAAACCAAGAACCTCAGGGTGGTTCAGTTGCTCCTCGGCCATAAAAAGCTGGAAAGTACCGTTCGTTACCTGGGGATTGAGGTTGACGATGCACTGGAAATATCGGAGTCTATAGAGGTATAAATTATTGCCTGATGGGGATATCCCTATCAGGCCGTGATGAGCGAACTGCAGTCATTCTATCAATCTAAAGTGAGTATTGAAATTCGATAGCTTGTCAGCTTCACAAGGAACGTAATGTATAAACTAATCTCTTTTTTATTTTTACTTCTTCCACTAAACGCAAAAGCGGAAACCATTGAATATTGGTCTTGTAAGCAATCTCATAAGTTGAGTGAAACGATGTTTGGTGTAAATGAATATACCACTCGATATAACTTTGAGAGTAAAACTTCTATTCAAGAAGGGAGAGTAATAATCACTGACAAGTCAAAGAAGTCTGAGATTAATTACACGATTGAATTTGATTATACCGAAGTTGAAAATAACTCGAAAAGCATTGTTAGGGACGTTAAGTCAAAAATAGTACAAGATGAACTGCAATTATTTTCCGGTGACGCATTTCGTGGACTTCCAAATGTAGGAGATATTGTGCAAGGTAAGTTCAAGATGCTCGACAACAATACGAAGCATTTATCTTTTGAGGGTGGCACTGTCGTTGAATGTCTCAAGAGTTTATCCAGTTAATTTAAAATTGGTCGAGCTGGCACGGTTGAGTCTTACTTTTTTATCCGGTAATTTGGATGTGCAGCCTGGGGCTGTAGTGAGCGATCTAGAGACATTCAACCTTCCTTTTTTTATTCGTTTAAAGTAATTTGCTTGCTTAGTCAGGAATGATCCAATCGCACGTTTTTGTCCTAGACCAAACTACATTCCAACTCTATTTTCTTAGCGCTAGCAATTAGTTAGTGGCTTTGGTAAAAATAGGTCATTTAAAAAATAAGCGATGCTACTGCAGAAAAACGCGTGATTGGCTCGCTATAAACTTGTTAAGTGCTTATGAGATATATTGACGTGCAATGGAATCATGATTTTAAAGACGAACCAATTCGTTTGGTCTCTGAAATTGGGCCAGATGAATTCGAAACTAGGAAGCTAGAGTTCTTTCCAGGTGGAACGGTTGGTTATGCATATGAGGATATAGAGTCCAACAGCACGAGGCTAGGAATCGATGTTGTTCCATCATTGGAAGAAATAAATTCGGAACAGGAATTTGAAGGTATTTCTATTTCAAAAAGTGATTTTGAGCAGCTATGGGCTAAGTATGTTCCTGGCTGCACTTAACAAGGAGCAGCAACGGACTGTCAAACCTAGCACTGTGCACGGCGTTAACGCTTCGAAGTCAGCGTATATTAGTAATTGCTAACGGGCAGCTAATGGCACATAAGAGACACTCTGCTCCTACCATTTTTCATCAAAATTGTCGAAATTCCCCCTACCGGTTCCTTGTTATTTGTGCCCAACCAAACAACAAGGAAAACCTATGAAAATGGAACAAAACTATCTAAACATTAAATTTGTCAGCCAATTGCTAAACCAACTCAATGAGGCGTTTCGCTTGGAAGAAGATGTATTGCGTGATGTAACAGTAAATAAGTGGGGGGTGCACGATGATTATATTTTTTGTGAGCATCTGCAGAAATACTTTACTGAACTTTTACCGCATGAACGCAAGGCGTTAATGTCGATTGCTCGGACTGTCATTTGTGCTTCGGCTGAAGCCTATTATGAATTGATTGAGGACAATTACCTGGGGTATGAGATGCAGGACAATGAAGCGCTCAGCTTAAATGAATTCATCGACAGACTTCAAACCGAAGGCGCGGAGTATTAGCCCTAGCCTTCATAAAAAATACAGCCCCTTTTGGGGCTATTTTTTTACCAGTCGTCGCTAAACGATGAGCCTATAGAGCTATCGAATGACGAAAAGCTATCATCAATCGAGCTAGAAGAAAGTGAATCATCAAAACTACTCGTGCAGGTATCGATACCGATAGAGCTTGTTATATCCATGTCATTGCTACATTGTCCATACACCTTGCCTTCCACATCTATCATAGAGTCGGGGACCATAGGTGTACCATCACAATTTATGATTGGTGTTGTGCTAGTGTTACTTGAGCCTAAATGTAACGTTGAGGTGGTATCATCAGAGCCGAATAACCAATTGAATAGTCCCATATTTTTCTCCATGCTTAATTATCAACCCATTCCATTTTAAGGATTTTTCTGATAATTTGATGAATTCTTCGTACGCGAATGCGACCTAAAATTCTTACCTTTCTGTCAAACAAGCCTCCCTGCCCTAACACTCACCTCTGATTCGATACGCATTATCTGCCGAAGGCAAAATAACCAAATTTTTAAGGATTTAAAAATTCAAAATAAGCGAATGTAATTCGCAACAAATCGCGGAAGCAAACAACCACGATAGTGGCTTGTTTGGTGAAGCCTACCGAAAGAAGCAAAGCGGCTGAGTGGGCTCGTTAGGATTTCGCCTTAAGCGAAATTTTTCGATTTTCTGTGGGAAAATCGGAAAACCTAACATCACGAAGTGATGAATAAATTGAGCCTCTCTCGGCTTCTCAGCCGGGCGATATTTATGGACTAAGGGGCCCACTCAGCAGTTTAATGCTGAGGTAGCGGGTATTTCCTGAGACGCCCGAAGGAAGGATAGCCAGACCGCGACAAGTCGCGAATAGTCTGGCGTTCAGAGAAATAGCCAAAACGAAGTTTTTACAACGACTGTTGATTTAGCTTGCAGCATGCAAAGCGTGGCGAAGCCCTACCCTGATGCCAGGCATCAGGAAAAACGAGTTTGATACATGGTAGCAAAATTATCCTTAGCTGAACCTTGATAAAGGTTTACAAGCAAGTAGGAGAAGCGATGCAAGAATTATCAATCTATCAAAATCTGGGGACTCGATTTCTCATTCCCCCGGAGTACAACAATCCAGCTCAAATCGGTCATGCCAGGAGAATTTCGGTTCTCTATGTTATTGGTCGATTTGGCTTTAGTAGTAAAACCGTTATTCAGTATCTTCTAGGAATTCGCCGTGAGGCCATCAACAAGTTATTTAGAAAGTTAGTGGTAGACGGCTTGATAAATGAGCGAAAAAGTTTCGGTAGTAAAGATGGTGCGGTGTATTACTTAAGTGCCAAAGGAAAGCGATTCATCAGCTTTGAAACGGAGTTGGAATATCATCAGAAAACCGATACCAGCGCGCACAACTCAAAAACCGAAATTCACGACTTGAGTGTTCAAATATTTGTAATTGACAGGCTAGTCAAGAGCAATGGCAATGTCGATCGTAATAGTGATCAGTATACAGCATTCGTCACTGAAAAAGAGCTAAGAGAGGCCGGCTATGGGCGCTTTGGCGAGCTCAGACATCTAAGGGCAGTCGATTCGTTATTATACCATCCTCAATCGGATTCCTGGCACGCCGGTGAGGGCGAATTTTCGAACAAAAAGAATCTGAAAACCCCGAACAATTATCTTCGACCAGAGATTTTAGAACAGTACCGGCGTCAATTAGTAGCAGAGGATGGTCTCTATGCTCGGGTACTATTTTTCAGTCATCGTGAGCGTTTCCTCCGACAAATTGCCGCTATAACAGATGAAATCATCAAAGAGAATGCGCTGGGTTATACCGATAAAGATATTGAGGTATTAACGGCGTCATTAAAGTATGTCCATTCATTTTGCCCTACTCTTTACGAGTTATTTTGGAACCCGGATGCTAAGTTAGACAAAGACAGTCACATCAAAATTGACCAAGACAGATTCGAGCAAGCGGTGGCCTTATACTCGGTTAGCTCATCCAACGAGTATCAACAAGGCTTAACCGATGTATTTCGAACACTTGGCATTAAACATCCAAACATACCAACTAACAAATAAAGGCATAAAAACAGGCACCGCATAGCGGTGCCTAATCATAACGGGTTGCCCGTCAATCTTTAACCATATCTGGTCGGTGTTTGGCGACATAGCATCGTAATCCGATACTGGTACCAACCATTGTCAAAGCCAATACCGTCAAGCCAACAATGACATGAAGCTGAGTATCTAAATCTTCTTGCAAAAAGATGACTATCATAATCAGCGAAATCGATGTGGCCTGTAGTATCCTCAAGCCAATTTCACATAAGCCTTGTGAGGATTCATAGATATAAATTAAAGATTCTTTATTTTTCATAGTGTTTCCTTTTTCATTCATGGAACTGTCTTCCATAACTATGTAGAAACACCCCAGGCGAAATATGGGGAAAGGGAGCCAATCTGGCTCCCTTTACAGTCGATATGCTTTCCTTTTCTCACCATTGTCGCAATGACGTTGGCAACATCCGGTATGAGCTTCCGATCACCCACGGAACGTTGAGCTGGTCATAGAGGTCAACGTCAACTCAGTCAAAACGCAAAGCTCGGAAACTTCACTTATTTGCTGTAATAAGTGACAGCGGCACCTTGCCCCAACATAACTTCCGACTGCCCTAATAACTAGTTCCAATGTGGGGAAATTATTGCAGGAAAAAGAAAAGGGAGCTTTCGCTCCCTTGATTAGACTGAGTTTTCGCACAGCGTTAACAATGATTCATAGTTTTCATTGGAAAAGAACACAGATTTGGGAACCCCAGTAAAATTGAAAAACGCCATATCATCGACGTTATGCTCGATAAACTGGCAAATTTCACTAAAGAAAAAGCCGAATACCCATGCCCTTTCATCCGGCGAGAAATATTTCCTATTTATGTGTTCTGGAAGTTCAGAGCGCAAACCATCACTGATAGAGAAACCATTTGTTGCTCCAGCATGGTTACGGTATTCATATATTGCTTGTTTATTTTCTTCGTCGAGATACCAGCAAATTCGCAAATCATCCGGTTTGTCGCCATTGCCCCAGGGGCAACGAGAGCGACGTACCATTTTATGAATCCAGTTGAATTGTGTGCTTTCTGTCTTTTGGGTCATTGATATATCCTCAGTTTTGTTAACCTCGAATTTATCTAGGCCCCTCTCAGGAGAATTATTTCAATCGTTGGGTAAAATACCGTTATTTTCCGTTTGGAAATTTTTTGCTTATGAGCATGCCAAGTGAAAATTGGTGTCTGAAAAAGTTTTGGAAAATCAAAAATGTCAGTTTTCGTATAAAAACCAAGCAAACGAACAAAAAATCGATTTTTTTTTAAAAAAAGTGAAATTCGCCTGTTTCAAACATAGAACCAATATTTTTCAAGTCTTTAAGAATTTTCTTTCGATGAGCCGGGACTTGCTAAAACCCGGATAAAAACCTCTCGCCACCAACAAATAAACAACAAAATCAGGAATTTAAAGAAAGTGGGTGTTCAGATAAACAATGGGTAAATTCTAACGTTAATTTTTTTACGAGAGGGTTCCAATGTCTTCTGCTTTCAGCTTAGATAAAGGTGAATTCAATATTCTGAGAGCGTTTAAGTTGAATATAACGTCAAATTTAATAGTCGAAAAACAGGTTAGCCAAATGACAGCACCTGGAGATTTTGGAGAAGTAAAAATTAATATGCCGCGTTCTAATTATGTAATAACTCCCCAGTCTAAAAATGTGAGTAGTAAGATTCGTAGATCTCGAGTTAGTATTTTTTCTCGTATGCAATTATTCACGATCCAGTAAGGAAGTAAATGTGACCTTACCTGTAGTACCAATATCTAAGTATTGTGAGATTAGTGGCGAGAGTCGTGTGGCCGTTGAAAGACGAATCGAACGAGGCGTTTGGGTGGTCGGAATACACGTGTTGAAGATAAATAACGTCAAAGAACGCTGGGTAGATTTAGAGGAGATTGCGATATGGGCGCGAAACGCAAAATGCCGAGGGGTGTAAGTATCCGAAAGCACAAAACGTGTGAAACAATTCAAATTAACTTTTATTACAAAGGTGTTCGTTGTCGCGAGTCGCTCGGCTTATCCCCTACCAGGGGGAACATAGCACATGCAAACAAAAAGCTAAGTAATATTGAAAGCGAAATCGAACTAGGGACATTTCGGTATGCGGACTATTTTCCAAATAGTCCGAAGCTAAAAGTATTTGGACTGCAGACGTCAGGAGCAACTGTAGAGCATTACATGGATGAATATATCAATAATGCTAAGAAGCGTGGCTTGTCTCATACCACCATTAATGGTTATCAAAAAGCTAAGTCTGCCTTATCAAAATTGTTGGAAATTACTGTATCAGAATTATCAGCCAACGATGTGCTTACTTACGTCAAAACAGCAAAGGTGTCTCAGAAAACAATAAGAAACCGCGTATCGGTGCTGCGTTCGTCGCTTGATCAAGCTGTGATTGAAGGATTAATCAAAATAAACCCAGTAAGCGCAATAAAGATATCTTTGTATACCGAAAAACAAAAAAAGACCAATACACGTGGGGCGCATAAAGATGTTGATATTTTTTACCCCGCAGAGATTGCCAATATATTAGATCACGCAAAACCTGTAACACGAAACATTATTCAACTGGTATTCAACACAGGATTACGTTCGGGTGAATGGGCTGCTTTGAAATGGCATGATGTCGATTTGAGCGCAAAAGAATTACTCGTTTTTGATGCATATACTGAAGGCATGTTTACAAGCCCAAAAAGTGCTGCTGGCTGTAGAACTATTCCGTTAAACGACACTGCAATAAATGCATTAAAAGCTCAAAAAGAGCATACCTTTTCAAGTAGTGAATATGTATTTTTAAATTCTCGAGGCCGCCCTTGGAACACTGAAACTTTCAGAAAAGGTCACTGGAAATCAATATTGGAGAGCGCTGAAGTCAGATACCGAAGGCCCTATCAGATGAGGCATACGTTCGCGACGATGCATATAAGTCAAAACGAAAACCTTTGGCAAATAGCCAAATGGATGGGACACACATCTCCAGAAATGCTTTTCCGGCATTATGGAAATTTCGTGAGGGAATTCCAAAATTCAGACGGGAATTCAGCTCCCCATAAGGGAGTTGAACAGAATAAAAAACATATCCCCCACTAGAAACCAACACCAACGGGCACCCAGAGGACACCCAAAAAAGAAAAACCCATAAAAAACAAAAGCTTGAGCCAGAAAGGAGCGGGGTTCAACTCCCCCCCGATTCTGGAAATGTCTTTTAGGACGATAGAGATAGCTCACAAAAAAAGCCTGAAGTATTCAGGCTTTTTTTTCTGGATAGGGATGGATGAAATGCATTACCACTTCAATTTGATGCGTAGTTTATCGTTCGAGGATGGCAGGCCGCACATCTCCTCGTAAGGGGTTGCCTGTTCTAACCAGACTTCGTTTAAAAAGTGCTCATTAAAGTGTTCTTTCACATCGGCCAGACAATTAAATTTTAACGGTTGCTGTTGCTCATCGGTCACCACGGTGTGTTTACCACCATCACCAACTTTGACTAAATACGAGTTTCCTTCCAACGATTCAATAAACAAGTCCATAAACTACCTCACTCTGAATCCGTAACACCCACTAAGATGCTGTGTGCTTAGTGGAAACCTTTAAAGTAAACGGATGGGAAAATGGAAAGGATCAATCAACTTCAGTTGACATCACACAGCCTAAATTTAACTGTAGCGCAATTCTGGCCTGCTTCTAGTGACTTTTCAGGATAATCGGCAGTTTAATTTGTAAACAAATAAGACAGCGTGGACGATTGGGTCAGTGATTCGAAGGCGTTTATCTGCCAACGGGCAGAGGCAATAAACTTTTCATTTTCCCGGCCTTTCAGGATAAACCACAGGCTATTTAATAATAAACATGCGGGAAGATAAGCCCGAAGCAAATCGACATTAACATTTGCTCCTGAAGATGCTTGGTAACCTTGTACCACAAGCTCAGGAAACGGATGAACATGGCCATTTTGATGGTTACTAGATTTGTCGCCAGTGCCTTTGTCTTTGTCTTTGTCTTTGTCTTTGTCTTTGTCTTTGTCTTTGTCTTTGCAACAATCCTGACTAATAAATTGCTCAAGCGTTAACGGATCAATCGCAATAAACATCGCCAGATCATATTCTCTTGGCGCAAGACACAGATATTCTAAATCAACAAGCCATGGGCGCCCGTCGGCTTCCAGCATGATATTGCCAAAATGTATATCGCCATGGGTCATTACGCTATTTTCGGCATAAGCAGCAATGCCTTGTTCCGCCGGGCATATCGTATTGATTAATGACATTAACCGTTGTTCTGAGTCTTCATTTAATGCAAGCAAGCCAAGCTGAGATCGCAGAGCAGAACCCAAATCTAACGGTGCAAGCGAACCTGCTTCTAATTTTTTCGCATGCAACGCTGCCATCACATCCATAGCAATAGTGGTTTTCTCATCATGCGATAACGCGCAATCCTGCAGGCTTGTACCATTGATAAAGCGCTGCACTTGCCATTGACGGTCCTGATAGACAATGGCTGGGCTAATGTCTGCCAACGCATGATTCATTGCCAAACCATTTGTCTCTGAATCCATCGTTGGCTTTATCGCAGAGTGGGTCGCCAAATTGGCATTTGCGTATAATTTGATATCCGCATTTTTATACGTACTAGACATTGCCGCATCGATATTCTGCAAGCCTAGATGTTTGACAAAAAAAGCATCGGAATTTTGATGACCGATGACTTTGCAACAAGGATTGTTACCACTGCCCACAAGCGGGATCACCGAGACATCCAGCCCCTTAAAGCAAGGCAGACGAACCAACTGGCTAATTATCTCGGCATTCATTTACTTAATTTTCCAACCATATTGGTTAATTTGATTTTTATCGACGCTAAAACGCGGGTTGCCATTAAATTGCAACCCACAATTTTACCACCAATTACTCGGTCGTGAGCGAGGCATGTGCCGGCAATTGCGCCTGATGGTACTTGGCCCGCCAGTTAATATAACCATAAACGGCAATAACCACGTAAATCGCAAATAACACGGCGGTAGGCTGTAATGATTTTTCGATATAGATATATATCGATACCAGATCAATTACCACCCAGTACAGCCAATTCTCCAATACTTTTCTGGCAACCAAATAGGTGGCAAAAACAGCAAATACAGTGGTTGCGGAATCAATATAGGGGAAATCTGTTGGCGTATAGGTATCCATCAACCAGCCAAGGGCCAAAGACAATACCGATAAAGCCGCAATCGCAATCAAATGAGTAGATAGACGCCAGCGAATGATACTGCTGCCCAGAGACTCTCCCGGCGGCTGTTTTTGCCACATAAACCAACCATAGATGGCCATGACAAAGTAGTAGACCTGCAGTAACCCATCCATCCACAGGTACACGTCATAGAAGATTGCGGTATATATCAAAGTGCTGATCAGCGCCGCAGGCCAACACCAGATGTTAACTCTCGCGGCAAGAACGACATAAAGTAACGCCGTGAAAACCGCTATCAGCTCCCACAAGGGTAGAGTGGCGATATAATCAACAAATGCTGACATTAGCTTCGGTCTTCCGCAAACTGACGATCGCCGCCAATAAACTTGCAGACAAACACGGCTGCGCCCAGGGTTTCATGGACTTTTTTGATTTCGGCCATCACCGTCGACGTTGCCAAATCATATTCACCGAATACCTGAGTACTCATACCATTGGTGACAACCCGTAAACCTGCTGTCGCATTAAGATTATCAATAAAGCCCCAAATCTGGTCTTTATAGGTTTCTTCCGCCAGCGGATATAAACTGATTTCGATAGATACTTGCATGAGCACTCCTGACAAGAATTTTAAAACTCAGAGCCCCGATATCAGGGCTCTAATGTTATCTCAACAACTTAAAAGTTGTAGTCGAAAGTTACACCGATTCGTGCTGGTTCGCCATATTGATAATAAGGCTTCGCCGCGTATCCATCGCGAGGATCATTACCGAAATAAAAACCTCGGGTAGCGTATTGCTCGTCAAAGACATTGCGTCCCCATAGCTTAACGCTCCACGCCTCCGCCTGATAGCTTAGCGATGCCGCCCATAGGGTAACACTGTCGGATTTTTGCTCATGACTATCGGAGAAGTAAAACTCGTCTTTACCTTCGACATTAACGTTAAATAACAATCGATCGGTGAAATAGTAATTGGCGCCAGCATTAAACTGATAGTTGGGTGCATGCGCCTGATCGCGACCGGTTTCAAGCGTACCATCGCCGTAAGTAAAGCCTTCGAACTCGGTATCCAACAGACCCAGGCTACTGTATACATTCAAGGAATCGTTGATGTCCCACAACAACTCCACTTCAACACCAGTATTACTGCCCTTAGCAGCATTATCCCAATAGCTGATAAATTCACTACTGCCATCTTCACGCTCATCTAAATGATAACTGCTGATTTGAATATCATCACGACTCATATAAAATGCTGCAACCCGAAACAGCGCACTGTTATCCAAAAACGCCGTTTTAAAACCAATTTCGTAGTTCCATAGGTATTCCGGGTCAAATGCACGAAGCTCGTCAGGCAAGCTACCATTGCTGTTTACGCTACCGGCTTTATAACCGCGATTTATCGAGGCATAGGTCATTGCCGCGTCAGTTAACTGATAGGAAAGCACCAGTTTTCCGCCAACCATTGCATCATCCGGTTTAAAATCCAGACCATCTGAATTCACATAATCGGTATCGCGCTGTTCAACACGCAATCCGGAAGTCAGCGTTAACTGCTCAGATAAATGAGTTTGCAATTCGCCAAATATTGCCAGGTTTTGCGCATCGAACGAGGAAGAATAGTCACTATCCAGGTAAGTATACTGACGGATTAAATCTTCCGACTCATTTTTCCCATAAACACCGACCACCCAGTCGGTGCTACCAGCAAAAATACGGTGTTCAGGGTTTGACACCAAACGAAACTCTAATGTGGTATTTTGGCGATCACGCAGATATCGATCCGTTGAGGAATATTCCCACGGGTGCAAGCCAACATAGCTCCAGTCTTCATCATAGCCATAGGCTAAGTCGGAATTGGCATGGGTAAGGATAGAGATGACATCGAAAGAATCCTGACCTGTGTAGGTAAATTTCACGCTACCTGCGGTAGTTTTTTGCTGATCAAAGCCAGGTTCATCAGAGAAAGTTTCACGGGTATTATCTAATGAAAAGGCATCATAACCATTATCAAAATCTGCGTGAATCAGACTGATATCGACGTCAAGGTTTTCACTGGCGGCAATCGCCAGTTTGCCACGTAAGGTTAACTCATCGCGGTTATTGGTGTCTTCGCGATTCAGATAGGTGTTTTCAATAAAGCCATCGCTAACATTTTTTTCCGCGACAAAACGATAATTGATGCCATCTGTAGCCGGACCCGATAGCACTAAGCCTGAGCTTAAGCTGTCGTAATTGGCCGCGGATAAACGCACCCGACCTTCAAATTCATCGGTTGGTGCATTGGATTGCAGTGACACAACCCCCGCCAAAGCATTGGCACCAAATCGCGTGCCCTGAGGTCCTTTAAAGAACTCGACTTGTGCCATATCAAAGGTTGAAGCGATACCGCCGATACCTGCCAAATCGATATCGTCCATCAACACACCGACAGATGGATTGATGACTTCCTGGAACTGACTACGTTCACCAATACCGCGAACCTGATAGTAACGGGCGCGCTGGGAACCGCTGGAAAAATTCACATTGGCAACCGCGCCAAGAATATCTTCAAGATTTTCCGCATTACGAGTTTCCATGTCTGCAGCAGACATGATCGTCAATGACGAAGGAATAGCTTGTAATGATTGTTCACGAAAATCCGATTGTACGGTTATCACTTCGATGCTTTGTTCGTCAGCATTGGCAGCAGTATCGGATTTATTTTGGGTTTGATTTTGGGCAAAAGCAGAAAATGAGATTGCGCTCGTTAAGATCGCAAGAGTAATAGGTGATTGAGTAAAATTCATGTTTTTCTCTACATCATCACCGGAGTATGAAAGCGGCAGACAAATCACGCCAAAGGATTCTTCAAGCACCTAAGGTGCAAAAATCGATTGGAGAATTTAGTCTTTAACCATCCCTACGCCGGTATTATCCGTTTCAGGTAATAAGGGTTTATATTCTCAGCTCCGCATAAATTTATGCAGTGCACCCCTTGGTTCGGCAGGGATATTAACAACATTGAAATAAAAGTACAGGAAAATATGGAGTTAAGGTTAAAAAGGTGGGTAAAAAGCAAGGTGGATAAATACTACTTTGGGCGTATTTTAGACGACAAACTAACGTCGCTGGATAAATGCTCCCTGCGTCGCATTTTAGGTGACAGGCTAACACCGGTTAAAAGCAGACCTTTGCTGCGCTGTTTGCAGCATTGTCAGCAGCGAGAAATCTTAATTTCATGCTGTCAGTGAGTCGAATTTTGCCTTTTCAAATTCGGCTCTGTCACCCTAGGAGAGCTTTAGCTCGACTTGTCACCCTTCGCGATGTCGACTCCGACTTATCACCCGTTTCAACTAAGACTTGTCACCTTGCAAAATCAACCCCCCTTGATTTTGCATTCGTCTATACTTTTGACTTCTATAGTCACGAACCTCAGGCCTTTCTTATGGATCTCCAATTAACCAACAAACTCGTTTTTATTAGTGGCTCAAGTCAGGGCATCGGCCGGGCAATTGCCGAAACCATGCTCAATGAAGGTGCCAGAGTTATTGTTAATGGTCGCAGCGACCTGTCGGCGTTAGTTTCGGAACTATCCGCTAAAGGTGACGTGTATGGGGTGACGGGTGATTTGTCAAAAGTCGAAGACAGTGAGCGGATATGTCAGGAAATAGATAACATTGGCGAGTTGGATGTGTTGGTCAATAATATGGGGATTTTCAGTCCTAAACCCTTTGCGGATATCGATGATAACGACTGGCAGCAGTTTTTTGATTGCAACATCATGAGCACAGTGCGTCTGTGTCGGCATTTTTTTCCGAAAATGCAACAACGCAGCTTTGGCCGCATTATCAATATTGCCAGTGAAGCCGGAGCAAGGGGACTGGAAAGCATGATCCATTATTCGGTAACCAAGGGCGCGCAAATGGTGATAGGGCGAGGACTTGCCAATCTGACCAAAGGCAGCGGGAAAAACCTGACCATTAATACGGTATTGCCGGGGCCGACATTAACCGAAGGCGTGCAAGCCTGGTTAAAAGAAAGTGCTGACGTACAAAACAAAAGTGAAGCGCAGTTTGTGGCTGAATTTTTCAAAGAAACTGAGCCTGATTCCTTACTACAACGCTTTATCCAACCTCAGGAAATTGCCGACGTGGTAACCTTTATCGCCTCGCCGGTTAGCGGTGCCGTTAACGGTTCCAGTATTCGCGCCGAAGGGGGTCTGATCAAAACTATCCTTTAAGGTTGAGTTGGGCTATCGGCTTTACCGCCTTGCCCAAACTGAAACGTATAAGATAAGACAAAGCGTTTGTCCGCTTCATCGAGATAGGTGTTGTTATCCATCACGAACGTAAATGCACTGAACGAATGAGTTTTATTCGGAGCAAAGCTTACCCCTGCGCCACCAAACCAACCTTTATAGTTTTCACCTCCGGCATTTTTGGAACCATAGCTGAAATTAACCACGGTCATAAACGTCCAGGTTGGCGTTAAAGGTTTAAGAGCAAATGCGCCTAAATAACCACTTCCTCCCTTAGATTGCACCATTTTAAAACCGTTTTCCGGCGTTGCTTCAATCGTTATATCATCACTATTACATTGATTTTCCACACAAACGGGTGCCTCACCATCATTGTAGGTATATCCAGCCATAGGGAATATTTGAAAGCCCGCAGGGGCAATATCAAAGTGACTCAATGGCACAAAGGAACCAATGCTGTAATTGGTTTGGTTCGCACCATTGGAGTACTCATTTTTGCCAAAGTTAAAATTGATAATGCTAAACGGAAATAACCAGGAGCCGCCGATACGCCACTCGCTCGCATCACTATTCACCCGGGCATTTATTTTGCGCACCGGATCAAAGGCAAATGAGCCAGAGAAGGATACATTATTATAATTAAAGTCGTAATTGTCCGCATAAGAAATGCCAAACTTGGTGATAACTTTGGTGGGATCATCGGCTAACTTGTCGTCATTGACATTCTTTTCGTCTTCCTGAGCCAATGTAAATGCGGACCCAAACAGGCTCGCTAAAATGAGAGCAAAGCAGGTTGATTTCATGTGCGGGCCCTTATCGATCGGCACCTAATTAAAGGCGTTAGTCACTGAGAATATTCAATAAACTATAGCACCTTAATGTATTCAAGCTACTAGCATTGCTTGGAAAGTATTTCCTGAGAACGCAATGCCTTAGACAGCATCAAACCTGCTTCAACCTCTCGATTAGATTCCATTATTCGGTAAAGACTAGATGACCAAAGTCCACGGCAAAATCGATACACCAAACGCTCAATGTATTGAAATCATCAAGCGAACGGTTTGCAGGCAATTTTAGGGTAATACTCGCATTGTCATAAACCATACCATTAAGCTGCTGACCAATTGCAAAGGCTGATTCAGCAGTATAATCATGATCTTTCCCAAGATAGAAAAACACATCTGGACCGCCGCCGTCGTAATTAAAAAAGTCGATTTGAATAGTACAGTTATCAACGATCGTGGCGCGGCCAGAAACCTGATGGGAAAAGGTTTCGAATTCGCCACTATAGCCAACCATTGGGTGATCATCGGCGCAACTACTCATTGCGAGTAAATCCAACTCTTGCAGAGTTGTCTCAAAATGCAGCAACGCCTGCTCCGCGGAAATTAGATCCAGATAAACCCCCTGATTGGCCATCAACAGATCCGCCACCTGACTATCAAAATCCGCTTCATCAAAGGTTAAGTCCAGGGTGTTCGCATAATTGATTGCACCATCGCCTAACTTAATGCCATTATGCGGGTCACCATCAACATCCAAAGACTGTAATAACCGCAACATATTCACCACCCGAACATCTTCCATGTCGGTTGTGGCAAATAATTCCATCGGGGTAACGATATCGCCGCCAGCAGCACTGCCTAATTCAAGACTGCCCACGTTAAAAGTCACCGACTCTGAGGCTTGATACATAAATTCGCCGTCCGCATCCGTAATGCCGGAGCTGGAATCGGTGCTATAGGTTAAGCCTTCCACTGCCGCATCAATAAATTGCCCGGCATAGACAACCGGATCTGGCGTAGATGTCGTAGGAGGGGGTGGTGTAGTGGGTTCGTTGGTACCATTATCATTAGAACCACCGGAGCCGCCGCAACCGGCCAGTGAAAACAGCGAAAAGGTGATTAAAGCAACAAGCGTAGAGCGATTCATTGTTATTATTCCAAGTGTTATATGTACGAGCAAAAAGCGCGTACGATTATTGGTATAAACATTAAAACCCGATAACTTAGTAAATAATTTCAGAATGTTGGTTAAATATTGAAAATTAATTAGGCATACGACCTGCACTAAGCGTTCCTGCCACTATGTAGTACGTATGCAGTACTAAAGTACCATAGGTGTTCGGTACCAATTGCTTCGCTGCTCGGTAAACTAACGATCAGCGTCTGTAAAGTTATCATCCAGGAAACTGAGCTGCACATAAACAACAAATAAAAACCACAAATAAAAACCACAAAACCGTAGCAATAAAGAAAGGTAGTGATAGTGATGCAAAAAAAAGTAAGAGCTGGAAAAACCATCAGTCGTATTCTGATAAGCCTGACCATGTTGTTTATCGCCGCTGCCTGTAATGATACTAAACCAGCGGCTGAAGGCGCTGCAGCCACACAATCGAAACAGGAAATGGAATCTCAACAATCCGGCAACGCTGTGCTTAATATAAACTTACAACAGACCACAGTTTCCGGGTTATCTTCCGGCGCCTATATGGCGCATCAATTACACATCGCCTACTCCGATAAAATTAAAGGTGCAGCATTACTTGCCGGTGGCCCATATGGTTGTGCTAAAGGCGACCTCAATACCGCGTTAAGTGCTTGTATGACCGTTAAAAAACCCATGGATGTTGCGCCGTTAATCGAACTTGCGAAACAGGCGGAGGAGCAGGGCAGTATTGCATCGCTTAACAATATCAAAAATCACCCCGTCTGGATTTTCCATGGCAGCGCCGACAACCGTGTTAACGACAACGTGACACAGGCCAGTGTTGATTTCTATACTCAGCTCGGAGCCGCGCCAGCCGCTGAATTTAATATCAAGGTTGGTCATGGCTTCCCAACTGAAAATAGTGGCGTACAATGCGACACCACCGCCGAGCCTTTTATCAATCAGTGTGACTACGATGCAGCCGGCAAACTATTAACGCATTTATATGGCAAGCTTAATAACAAAGTTCAGACGATGTCTGAGACCGAATCGAACAGCGGAAAAGTGATTGAAATTCACCAGGCAGATTACGTCAGTGAAGGTCAGGACAATACGCTTGCCGACACTGGTTATGCTTTCGTTCCTGACAGCTGTGCGAGCGGAGAAGAATGCCGGGTACACATTGCATTGCATGGCTGTAAACAAAATGCCGAAGCAATCGATCAGGCCTATATCACCGATAGTGGCCTGAACCCTTGGGCCGCCACCAACAATATCGTCGTTTTGTATCCACAAACTAAATCCAGCTATGCACCCTTAAATCCTAATGCTTGTTGGGATTGGTGGGGTTATACGGGATCGAAATATCAATCCCGTGATGGTGCGCAGATGCAACAAGTGATCAATATGGTTGAAGGGCTTACTGAGGCGCTGTAAACACCTGAAGTAAGAGGGGCTGCTCGAATTCATGCAAAGCTACTTGCCTAGTATTTAACACCGCCTCTTGTATAGTATCTAACACAGCCTCTCGCACAGTTACTTGCATAGTATCTAGCACAGGTACTTGCACAGCCGCCTGTATGGTTAGGCCTGCGCTATCGCGTCTGTTTTTTGCCCCTTTTTTCGGCTTTCGCGTTGCTTTTTCAACCAACAAATGTTTAATTGTTAACATTAAACAACAATAACAACCTTCTATTCATGTCTTTTGTTTCGTACTTTTTTGTTAATAAGTCACGCCCTGTAGTAACAGAAAACAAGGTTAAAACGAGCCGAGCGCCGTGGGCATTGTCTGTACTGCTGATTAGCGCCTATGCAATGGGTTCTGGCAATGCCAGTACCGAACACCCAGAGGTGAAAAGATTATCCTGGGGCCATGTATACGAAACATCCGAACCTCTGCACAAGTGGGCGCTCTGGGCAGCTGAGCAAATTAGTAAGCAAACAGACGGCCGTTATCACATTGATGTTTTCCCAACCTCAATTATGGGCAAAGAAGCCGAGCTCAATCAAAGTTTAACCTTAGGTACCTTGGATATTATCTATACGGGCACCAGCTTTGCCGGGCAAACGTATCCGCCAATGTCACTCTCAGAACTGCCCTATATATTCCGTGATTATCAGCACTGGCAACGCTTTACCGAAAGTCCGTTGTTTAATGAAATGATTGCAGGCTATAAACAGGCCACCCATGGCAATCAGATTATTGGCAATAATTACTATGGGCAGCGCCACTTAACTTCCAATAAACCGATAACCACGCCAGCACAAATGCAAAACCTTAAATTGCGTGTGCCTAATGCCAGCATCTACAAAATGTTTCCGTTAGCCGTCGGTGCAAACCCTAGCCCGATCGCCTTTTCCGAAGTGTATTTAGCGTTACAGCAAGGTGTGGTAGATGCGCAGGAAAATCCGCTACCGACCATTAAAGCGAAAAAATTCTATGAGGTTCAAGCATATATTAGTCTTACGGGGCATTTGCAAGGTTCCATCCTCACGGTCTTGAGCCACAGATTGTGGTCATCTCTGAGCGAACAGGACAAACAGATTTTTGCCTCGGTATTGAAACAGGCTGCACAGGGCGTATCTGCAGATACGCGTCATGCGGAACTGGCGTTAATCGATTGGTTTGAAAAGCAGGGGACCAAGGTGTTAACGGTAGACAGGGCATTGTTTCGCGAGAAAACGCTTCCTCAACATGCAACCATTAAACATCAATTAGGTGCTGAATTTTATGACCGATTACAAAAAATCCAATAATTCAGCCGCAGAAAATGCGGATAGCTCTACCACGTTAAGCTTCCATCAAGACGATGAACCTGTATTTGACTATGCCAACTTTCGCTTTGAAGACTGGATTGCATTTGCCCTGTTTTGGCTTTTAGCGATCACCGTATTTTCCCAGTTTATCAGTCGTTTTATTTTTGCCGCGCCCCTGGGTTGGACCGAAGAAGTGGCGCGTTATCAACTCATTTGCCTGGGTTTTATGGGGGCCTGTATCGGCATTCGCAAGAATAGCCATATTTTTGTTGCCCTGTTTCATCGATGGTTACCGGCCAAAGTATCCATTCGCCTCTATCAGATTATTGCAACCCTTAACGTTTTATTGATTGCTACACTCGCCTACTTTGCTGCGCAAATCATGCCGCAATTACACATTCACAAAATGGCGTCACTCGATGTACCTATCAGTGTGCTTTATGGGATTGTATTGGCAAGCCTGCTCATTATGTTGGGCAGAAGCATACAGCTTCTCCTGAATCTATTGAAGCAGCCAAACCAACTCTTAGAGCAATCACCCTCATGCAACCAGGACTAACGTTCATTACAACCAATACCCGGAAATAGATAGGAAAACCTATGGTTATCGCAACGCTTTTTATCTCTCTTTTTGTCATGATCGTTCTCGGTTTTCCCGTTGCATTTGCATTAGCAGGTTCCGCCTTACTGGCCATCATTGTCTACGGGCAAGTACCCGAGCTGGTGGTACTGCATCGTATGGTAGGCGGCATCGATAGCTTTCCACTGCTTGCCATTCCGTTTTTTGTTCTGGCCGGCGCATTAATGAATTCCGCTGGCATAACCAGCCGCATTTTCGATTTTGCGAATGCCATGGTCGGTTGGATGCGCGGTGGTTTAGGGCATGTCAACGTAAGTGCTTCGATCATGTTTGCCGGAATGTCCGGCGCTGCCGTTGCTGACGCCGGTGGTTTAGGTGCGATCGAAGTCAAAGCCATGCGCGAAAAAGGCTACGATGCGGGTTTTTCTGTGGGTGTCACCGCCGCATCTTCCACAATAGGGCCGATTATTCCTCCGAGTTTGCCGATGATTATTTATGGGGTAATGGCCGGTGCATCCATCGGTCAGCTATTTGCCGCAGGCTTTATCCCGGGTTTATTAATGGCCATCGCACTGATGGCGATGGTGTGGTACTACGCTAAAAAGCGCAACTACCCCAAAGATGCCGGTTTTAGTATGACTCGCTTAACGACCACATTTCAGGCCGCGTTTTTATCATTAATGACACCGGTCATCATCATCGTCGGCATCCTGTTCGGCATTTTCACCGCAACCGAGGCGGCTATTGCTGCCACTGCCTATGCGTTATTTTTAGGTACGGCTGTTTATCGAACCCTGACCTGGAAAAAGCTGGTTCAAGTCAGCATGGAAACCATAGAGACCACCAGCATTATTTTGATGATCATTGCCGGTGCCGCAATATTTTCCTGGGTATTGACCAGCCAACACGTAACCGCAGACTTCACCGCCTGGATGCTAACCGTCACTGACAGTAAAGTTGCCATCTTGTTGTTGATGACGCTCATTCTGTTTGTGGTCGGTTGCTTTATGGAAACCATCGCTGCCATCACCATTTTAACGCCAGTGTTATTGCCGATCGCCATTAGCTTAGGCATAGATCCCGTGCACTTTGGTGTGATGATGGTATTGAACCTGATGATTGGCCTGTTAACGCCGCCTGTTGGTATGGTGCTCTATGTTCTCTCGCGCATTTCTAATGTGCCATTTGAAGACTGCGCCAGAGCTACCATTCCATTTTTAATACCATTGGTTATCGTTTTGTTGTTGGTCACCTTTATCCCCGAATTATCCATGTGGCTGCCAACCTTGCTGTATCGCTAATCGCGTATCAATGTTTAAGGTTCCCCAAAAACTGCATATTATGAATATGGTGGGTGGGCTTTCTGAAGCGCTTTAATCTGGGTATAGTGTATTCGGGGTCAGATCTTGAATCTTGCCATTCCAATATTGAGATTCACGCTCTAACCCCATGCCATTTTTCATCGCCACTGACTAAAAACAACAATAAGAATAAGACTAAAAACAAGAACGACAATGCAGACAAATTCCACAGCACCGAAAGAAAACGAACCATCAACGTCACCCTTTAATATCGTTATTTTAGGTGGGGGCTCCGCCGGTTGGATGACCGCAGCCGCACTTGCCAATACCCTGCCGAGCAATCATTTCAACATCTGTTTGGTGGAATCTGAGCAAATCGGTACTGTCTCTGTGGGCGAGGCAACCATACCCGGCATTCACGACTTCAATCGCTTTTTAGAGATTAACGAGCAGGAATTGATTAAGGCCACCAATGCCACATTCAAGTTAGGTATCGAGTTTGAAGGCTGGACTAAAGGTGGCAAGTACCTGCATCCATTTGGCCCATATGGCCTGAATAGAAATGGTGTTCCGTTTCATCAAATGTGGTTAAAAGCCAAGCTCGCCGGTGAAGATGTCGCCGAGTTAGTGAAATACAATATGGAAGGGATGGCAGCGCAACAAAATAAATTTAGCCCTAAGCTCAATATCCCTAACTTTCCCATTGAGCACTTAAACTACGCGTTTCATCTCGACGCGGTTGCCTATGCCAAATATCTACGCCAATACGCCGAACAGCGTGGCGTTGAGCGCATTGAAGGAAAATTTGAGCAGGCCCGTTTAAACAGCAATGGCTTTATCCAGTCCATAGTCCTTGATGATGGCCGGGAAATTCCAGGTGACTTTTTTATCGATTGTTCGGGTTTTAGAGCGCTGCTTATCGAGAAAACCTTACATGCCCGTTATGAAGACTGGCGACACTGGCTGCCTTGCGATAGCGCCGTTGCTATCCAGTCGAAAAGTCAGCCACAAATAAACTCGTATACCAAAGCCATTACCCATGAACATGGCTGGCGCTGGCAAATTCCACTGCAAAATAGAATGGGCAATGGCCTGGTCTATTCCAGCCGATTTATGTCCAAGGAGCAGGCGGTTGAAAAACTGCAGTCATTGGTCAATGAAGAGCTCATTACCGAGCCAAATCACTTGCACTGGGTAAACGGCTGTCGTCCTGAGCCCTGGAGAAAGAACTGTCTGGCCATTGGCCTTTCGGCGGGCTTTATCGAGCCGCTGGAATCCACCGGCCTGCAATTGATTCAGTCGGCAATATTCCGTTTATTAAGTTTATTCCCGGATAAAAACTTTAATCAATCGAACATTGATGCCTACAATCGCTTCGCTAATGACGAAATCAAGTCAATCCGCGATTTCGTTATCCTGCATTACAAGCTTACCGATAACAATCACAGCCCGTTCTGGGACTATTGCAGAAACATGGATGTGCCGGATTCATTGCAAAATAAAATGGCAATGTACCAGCAAAACGGCAACCTGTTCCGGGAGAACAATGAGCTGTTCAGTGAGTTAAACTGGTTATCGGTGTTAAATGGTCAGGGCATGTTGCCAAAAACCACACACCCGCTCACCACGCAATTTACCACCCAGGAAATCATCTCACAGTTACAGCAAATCGAAAATGCCTATTCCCGCGTTGTCGACAGCTTGCCAAGCCATGATGAGTTTTTGGCGATGTTAGCGTAGTAACAGCAGCGGCCAGAATAACCGGGGTCAGATCTTGAATCGACACTGTCAATTTATCCGATTCATGCGCTGACCCCATTATTCCCTCCCTAGACAATCCCCCTAGAGTTGTTAGTATATTTTTTAGTCGCCAAAGACTTGGAGAATAACAATGTACAAACCAACCGACATCGTCACCACAGAGGCGGAAATTCGTGAAATCGTGCCGAATCAATTTGCCAGCCAAATCGGCAAAGTAATCGACCATATCGATGATCACCTGAGAACCTGGATTGAGCGCACCCCGTTTATCACCATGGCGACCGTGTCTAAAGAAGGCAGGGTAGATGTTTCTCCAAAAGGCGATCCTGCGGGCTTTGTGAAAGTGTTGGATGAAAAAACCCTGGCAGTGCCAGATAGACCCGGCAACCACAGATTTGACAGTTTTTTAAATATCCTGGAAACCGGCCGCATCAGCCTGATGTTTTTAGTGCCTAACCGCCGCGAAGTGGTTCGCGTTGCCGGCAGCGCCGTTGTGGTTCGCGACCAGGCCTTGCGCGAAAGCATGGCCGTTAATGGCAAAGTTCCAGACTTTGCCGTCGTCGTCACCATTGAAGAAGCCTTCTTCCACTGCGGCAAGTCAGTGATCCGTTCCAAATTATGGGAACTAGAAAAAGCCTTACCCGTAGACGGCCTTTCCACATACGCCCAGGCGGTTAAAGATCACGCCGCACTGGAAACCCCACTGGTAGATATCGAAACCGCCTTCGCCAATAACGAGAAAAACCGACTTTATGATGAGTGATGGTTTGTTTTCCGGGGTCAGAGCCTATGCATGCTTGAATAACACACCTCTATGCATTATATTTTAATCATTAGCAAGCTAACGCCCAATATTTAATGCAAAAGTCACAAACCCTTCTCAAAACCATCGGAAAGTTAGTGGTCGCGTCTCGCGCAGCCACGATGGATCAAACCGAGCTTGGTCAACGTGTAGGTGTTGGCAGAAATACCATATCCTCAATTGAGAATGGCAAGCCGGTAAATGCAGAAACGCTGTTTAAAGTACTTGAGCACTTAGAATTAATCGATGATCTGCAAATCGCGATAGAAAAGAAGCTCGAAGAGCAAAGTAATCCCCTTTCGCGAAAATCTCGAAAAGATACTCAGGAGCTAGACAATGACTTCTAAAGCCTATGTCTATATCGACGGTCTTGAAGATAGACCTGTTATTTGCGGTGTGACAGAAGTCGATGAGCCAGGAAAGTTCGGTCGTTTTCGATATGGTAAAAGCTACTTAGCACGAACCGATGCATTCCCCCTCGATCCGATACATTTGCCACTTAGCGAAAACCAATATCGAACAACATTCAACAAAGGGCTATTTGGCGCCCTATCAGATGCCGGTGCAGACTCGTGGGGTGAAAAAGTCATATTATCACTGCACAATACCAAGCCTAAAAACCGGCTGGAGTTTTTATTGGCCGGTTCCGGTATGGGCGTTGGCTCATTAGTATTTAGCTTATCTAGCTCTTCATCGAAGCCCAAATACAATAAAAACACCTTGGGCGATCTTCCCATGTTACTGAAGGCAAAAGACGCGATATTGGCGGACAAAGAAATACCCAATGAAGCAAAAAGAGCATTTGAATTTGGTTCATCAATGGGTGGCGCTCGGCCAAAAACTATCATTCAAGATGATCAGCTGTCATACCTGGCTAAATTCAATCGACCCGATGATCTATACAATGTCGTCAAAGTTGAAAATGCAGCTATGCATATGCTCGCTGAATTACCTTGTAATGTCGCCAACACCGAAGTTAAGAACACCCCCTCAGGAGATGTGTTATTAGTTGAACGCTTCGACCTTAAAAATGGCAAACCAACTTGTCATTATTTAAGTGCAAACTCTATCTTTAGCGTTAATAAAGTCAGTAACTCAACAATGCGAGAGCAATACACCTACGGTTATTTGGCCGAATTCATAATGAAATATGTCTCCGATCCCACCGATGCACATGACCTGTATTATCGAATGGCTTTCAATGTACTGATCGGTAATACCGACGATCATTCCCGCAATCATGCCATGGTTTATAACTTTGCGAGTCAAGATTGGCGCTTAAGTCCGGCGTATGATGTGCTCCCGATTAATTCATCCAAGCAACATGGCATTGGCCTGGGAGCATATGGCAGGGAAGGCACGATAGCAAACCTACTGAGCCAATCTGACCGATTTGGCTTAAAACAGTTTAAAGCCAAAAAAATCATCGATCAGGTGATGCAGTTAGCCAGTGAGTGGGAACACTATTTTAAGGCTCATAACGTTGGTGCCGGCGATATTGAACGCTTACGTGCGGTAATACCGACGTTTTAGCGAAGTGTAGCTCGAGGTCAGATCTTGAATTTCGCAGTTTAGCTGCACGGTTCAAGATCTGACCCCATTTTATCAAAGCACACTCCGTTCCTAGAACGTTATCACTCCTAGCACATTGCATTCCTAGCACGCCTACGCTACTAGTACTCGCATTCTCCTAAACGCCAGACTCTCAACCGTCATTTCCAGCCACGACTGGAAATCAAAGCCGAGCCCACAGCATGAGGCCTTCAATGTATTCGGTTAACTCTTCGCATCAATCTCATTGCTAATGACAACAAGAGAGTTGTTTATAGTCTCATGCAGCTCTTTCGAATCTTCTAAATCGTATTTTAAATTTGAAAGAATAATACTCATAGCAACATACAACTCTCTGGGATCTTGCTCTACTAACTCTGAATCAAATGTGATTCGGTTGCCTTCAAGGGGTTTAATGTATTTGGCCATCACTGGGAATGCATCACTGCGCAGCAAATTCCGGATGTTGGTAATTTGAGAAATTGAAACTTTCTTTTGCCAGACGTTACCTAAATTCTCCCGCAATTCTCGCGATTCGATCAGACGCATATAACCGGTATCTTTTAATTCTTCAAAGGTACCTAAATAAACCGAAAAGCTGCCTGTAATCGATGAGCTTTGCAGCGCTTCAAAAACCTTGTGATAATCTTCTTCGTTGCGAGTCTCTTTGGTTAAAATGCTTAGCCCGAAGGATATTTTTTCAAGCGACAATTCGATTCGTTGAATGCTTTCTTCCAGTCCCTCGCTACTTTTTCGAAAATCATTCTGCAGGCGATCAAGGTACTGTACTTCTAACGCTCGGTTTGCTCGATTGTTCTGCCATTCGTTAGCCTGCAAACTCAAATACACCCCCAGTATCAAGATACAAAACTCGATTAAAAACGAACCGAAATTTTTATTCAGCAAATAGTTTTTCAACCTGGTTAAAAACATTTCAAACTCTCCATGTAAAAGGTTTGCAGTAAAAATTGTGCAAAAGATAATCTAACCATATAGGTAAAATGACTTGAGAACCACCTTGGTATTCCTGCCCGGCTCCAAGCAAACGTCATTGCGATGGAGCTTAAGATAACAAGCAAAAAAGCCCCGCGGACTGAATGCCAACGGGGCTCTGCATTAGAAAGGTTTAGGTATTAGTTACCGCAGATATTGCTAATTTTATGCAGCTCCGCTTCCGCGCCACCAAACGCGTAGGCGTCACTATCACTCACATAATAATAAACTGCGCCATTCGGGAACATAACCACACCGATACCGCCGTAACCTGACATATAGCTTACCCAGGAACCTACCGGACACAGTGGAGTAGAGCGCTGCCCCATGTCATATGTCCACACCCCGTTTAGGTAATTAGATTCAGAACCATAGGTTTCTAAACCAAGATCACCGCCTTTAACCAACATGTCATCCATAATGCTCGGATCTAACACTTGCTGACCATTAATCACGCCACGGTCATTAATAAACTGACCAAGCTTAATCATGTCATCCGCGTGCCAGGTTAAACCATGGCTCCAATATGGGTCGGCTACTGAGCCTTCCGTTCGCACTGTGGTGTATGTTACCGGGCTAAGGTTTAATGGTTTGTACACTTCATCAACCAGCTTATCGAATAAATCACCGCTACTGTAATTATCCATGGCCACACCCGCTATGTAAGTATCTGATGAATGATACGAGAAGTGGGTGTTTGGTAAGGATTTGCGAATATAACGCTCACAGGAATGGGCGATTTTTTCATCATGAGTAAAGGTTAAGAAAAACTCGTTAACCACGGCAGTACTGCCTTCATCTCCTTGATAAGACGCTAAGCGATAGTTACCCGTTGCCATATCAAGCGCATTTTCTACAGAAACATCGCTCCAGATAGAACTGGTACCATTAATCCCATCCTGACACTCGCTTACATTAGGCGAAACCATGATATTGCGGGCAGCGCTATTTTGTTTCACAAGTAACGCGAAAGCAAAGTTAGCGGTCGCCGTTTTCGCAGTAGAATACGAAGGCAAACTCATGACTTCACAGAATGGGTAATCGCCATGGCGAGTGCTACAGGCGCCGGCATAATGCACACCGTTGTACAACACCCCATGGGTGGTAGGTGCAGACGATTGCTCGGAACCAATATTTGCCACGTTTACGTTACTCGCAGGGTAATCCGTTGCTAATTCCGCAATCGGTTTTACCGGTATACGATTGGCCACTTCCGCCTCGTAATCCGTGATGATTGTCGCCGCACCGGAGACAGTTCCTTGTACATAATTGGCAGACACTAAACCGGTTAAGTCATATTGAAAATATAAGCAGGTCTCACCACCAATTTGCACGGCAGCATTGGTAATTGAACCGTCATCTTTAAAGGCGAAGGTGATCACCCCGTTGTGTGTACAGTTGGCCTGATTTTCCTGCAAGGCAAACGGTATGGCTACCCGGCTATAACCGGCATCATTGGTTTCATTCCATACGCGGCCAGGTTCGAGAATATAGTTCCAGTCCTGAAAATCCGGCGAGCCAATATTACCACTGACAATTAAACCACGGGTTTTCGGAATAATATGCGAGCCAATTTGCACAAACTCAAAATCAAAAGCCGGTAACGTTCCCGGGCTATTATAATTGCCCGCTTGTCCTCTTCCTGAGGTTTGTTCGTTAAAATTCAATGCTGTGGCATTGCCACCATTAAGCACCAAGCGACCTTCAAAGGTATTGGTGGGTTCCTGGGCATTAGAATTATCCGCATCAATTTCAGCCACACCATGACTGTAATGGGAAAAATCCATCACACTTAAACTAGAACCGTTAAGGTCGCTTATCGTCAAGGCAGTACGTGCGACGTTACCGTTGCCGGTGAACACATGCAAATCCCCTGTCGGCTCTGGTGGTTCCGGCGGTGTGCCCGTCCCGGTGCCGCTCAACGCAACCGTTTGGTTGCTGTCGTTGTTGGCTATCGTCAACGTTGCAGAAGATGACGTTTCCGTGGTTGGCGCAAATACCACATCAAATGAACAACTGCTGTCAGGTGCAACAGCACTGTTGCTGCAGTTATCATTGGCCAGGCTAAATGGCGCGCTGGCACCACTGATAGCTGATATATCTAAATTCGCATTACCGGTATTGGATACGGTAATGGTATTCGTGGCACTATCGCCAACTAACACATCGCCAAAACTACCGCTTCCAGAAACACCCACACTTGGTGTTGGCACACCGGCACCAACAATACTAATACCATCGGCATAGCAATAATCGGCGGCAGAGCCGGTTTGCACATACCGAATATAGGTAGTGCCACCATTGGTTGTCGTGGTTGCGGTAGTGAATGTGCCATCATCCTGAACTTTATTTAAGGTAATTAACGAGCTACCCCAGTTAACCCCATCTTCAGATACATACACATCACAAAAGTTGTTGGTTTCTAAACTGGTTGCCGCGAGTGCCACGGTAACATCGCCATCGGCAGCGAAACTGCGCTCGGCAGTGGCTCCGCCTTTAAGGCGCATTGAGTAATTGCCTATGGTTTTCGAGGTATTAATGGCAACCGTGCCAGAGGTAGTCCAGCCGGCAAAATCTCCGTCTTCAAAGTCTTCAATAACATCGGCGACTGCACCTATCGAAACTGTTGATAATACCATCGCCAAGGCGAGTGACCTTATGTTGAAACAATTCATTTTTGATCCTTATTTAGTATTTTTACTATGAAATCAATAACTATATGCATTACAACTTGATAGTTATGCTCGCCAATATGTGTAGAGTTCGTCCAGAAACATGCCGTGTAACGGCATGCCCAACGTGTCCTTATTGGGGCAATAAATAAAGGCTTACTCCGATACTAAACTGTTCATTTTTTATACATAGTGCCAGTTTGCGGATCTTGATGGCACCAGTGGTTATGCCAATTATGAACGAGGTAATGATAGTGATGGGATTGCGGGTTCGCGTGGGTAAACATTTGCTATCCCATTGAAAGAACTATGAAAAGTGATCGCCAGTGACGGCCTTTCTGGTTATCTTCCTGTTTATTTTTCTATTTATCTTCCTGGTGATTGTATTAGTTTTGCCCTGGGTGTAATCGATCGGGCCTGGAAACCCCAATGGCATTAACTAAGTATTTTCTAGTGAAATTCAGATAAGATAGATTCTGGTCAATGGAATTGGACAGAAGGACGTTAAACGTTCATGGAAAAGAACATCTTATATTATTCAAACAATGCCGAAGCGCTCGCTGCACAATACGATAATGTTCCTTTTGAGTCAGTGCATAAAGACTGGATTAATGAAATTCCACAGCAGGGCATGGTGTTGGATGTTGGTGCTGGTTCAGGCCGTGATGCGCGTTATCTTGCAGCTAAAGGGCTCGATGTTGTCGCAGTAGAACCTTCCGATGGTATTCGAGAAATGGCGCAGCAATATCATCAATATAAGACCACCAATAAGAAAGCCTCTGCGATTCACTGGCTCTCTGATAGCTTGCCCGAACTCAAACAAGTCTTCGCATTACAAACCAAGTTTGATCTGATATTACTAAGTGCAGTTTGGATGCATATTGCCCCATCACAAAGAAATCGCTGCCTGCGAAAGCTCAGCTCGCTGTTAAAACCCAATGGTAAAATTGTTATATCTCTTCGTCACGGGCCATGTCATGACGAACGGGTTATGCACACAGTATCTGCATCAGAAGTTGCAAACCTTGCCAGCAAATTTGGCCTTTCATACAAATTATTGACTCCGGAAAGTCAATCCGATGAGCTCGGTAGAGAGGATGTATTCTGGCAAACCGTATTGCTGACATTACCGGATGACGGCACCGGTGCATTTCCGTTGATCCGCAATATTGTCGTCAACGACAATAAATCATCCACGTATAAAGTTGCCTTGCTAAGAACTTTACTTCGCATTGCAGAAGGGCACCCAGGTGCAGTGGTTGAGCAAACCGATGAATATGCAGTGCTGCCAATGGGGCTTGTTTCTTTGTATTGGTTAAAACTCTACAAACCGCTGATAGATCAGTATGGAATGCAGCAAAATAGTAACAATGCGAAAGGCCTCGGTTTTATCAAGCCAAATGGCTGGGAGCAAATAGGATCGTATACCAGCAATGATTTTTATATCGGTGCGGCATATGGAGACATCAATGTTGCAAATGGCCTGTATCAAGCCTTAAAAGATATCAGCAGCACCATAAAAACCATGCCAGCCAGATATACGACACTACCCAATTCAAATGAAGCCGTATTTCAGGTGGAACTAAACCGGACATCAAAACCCAAAACATCAGTCTCATTGAACTTTGATTTTCTTAATTCCCTGGGAAAGTTTTATGTGCCACGCCATATCTGGGATTCACTAACTCGCTTTAGTGTGTGGATAGAACCTGCCCTTATCAATGAATGGTCAACCTTAATGGCCGGATATGGGCTGAACAAGGAAAAGGCTTTTTCCAAAATCGATTACCTAAACGCGCTCAATTGGGATGACCCACATAGAACAACATCTCGGGTTAGAAAAAGGGTAGACGAGATATTAAACACCGATGATGTAAGGTGTTGCTGGTCGGGCTCCAAAATCACAACCTCAGGCTATGCGATAGACCATGCCTTTCCATTTGCCCGCTGGCCAAATAACGATCTGTGGAATTTATTGCCAACGAAATCGACAGTAAATGCCAGGAAATCTGACAAACTTCCGACTAGCCGAAAATTACTCCAATCACGAGGTTTCATTCTTCATTGGTGGACGCAAGGCTGGCAAAACAACGAAAATGAATTCTTTACCCAGGCAAATTTTGCCCTGCCTAATTTGTCTCATAATAATTGCAACTTTGACGATGTATTCGAAGCCTTCGCTTTGCAACGAAGTAGGATTAAAGATTTTCAGCAGTTGGAGGATTGGGCATAGACGTCATTGGCAAAAAATTTAAAAGAAATATAAGTATTAATAAAGACATAGAGTTGGGGTATGATTCTAGCGTCTCGTTTATCGATATTCATGGATGATTTAGCTGTATGATTCTAAAAGACAAATCCCTCCAAAATGCTGTTTCCCCGACAGCGAAAGCAGGTCAAAAGCAAGAACAAGATGTAGCCTTCTTTTTAAGACGTGCGTTTAAAGATCACAATAAAGTGTTTGTGATAAATGACTTTAAATTTACCCACAACAATGAAACCGCACAAATAGACCACTTAATTATCTACACATTTGGTTTCGTGCTCATAGAATCAAAAAGCATTAAAGGCGAAGTAAAAGTCAATAAACTTGGCGAATGGACTCGAAGCTTAGGGAATAAATGGTCGGGAATCCCTTCCCCGATCAAACAAGTTGAACTTCAGCAAAAATTATTAAGAGAAATGCTTCATGCAAATCGTGAAGCTGTTCTGGGTAAGTTACTTGGTATAAAACAACAATCTTTTGGTTTACGTTGTTGGGATAATATCTGTGCGGTTTCAAGTGATGCAATCATTGACCGAGATTCAATGCCAAATAAAGTATCCAAGCAACTTGTAAAAACTGAATTCCTGGTGGAGAAGCTTGAAAAAATAATGAACCTAAAACATAAGGTCGTAAGTACATTAACCTTCGATTCTCGGCCTGATTTTTCAGATAAAGAGATGCAATCAATCGCCACTTTTCTATTGAATCAAAAGCACTCTCAAATCCTACCTAAAAACCCAGAAGAAAACGAAGTTCAACGGCCTTGGCAGCCACCTAAGAACAACTCGGCGCTGTGCTGCAAGTCATGTGATGAAAAGTCAGATTTCTCGCCTCAATCTGGTCGTTACGGTTATTACATCAAATGCAACAAGTGTGGCGCTAACACAGCGATGAAAACCCCATGTAATAGTTGTGGAAGTAAAAATACAAAGGTATCTAAAAGAAAAGATACCTATACGCTTAGTTGCGGTGATTGTTCCGATGCTACTGTGCTTTTGGGATAATTCGAAGGATTACCATTCTTTTTAGCCGACAGCTAACTTAGCAGTCTCATGCCACATATATGCTGGCATGGGATGTTTCAATTTCCAGGTTATATTCATTGGCTGCGAACTTTCATATTTCACGAAATCAACGGGCCCGAAGTTCACAAAGCCCATCGTTTTTCCATATTCATCCTTAGCTTGCTCCCTAACAAACAGAATAAAGGTTTTCTTATTCTGTTTCTGTTGGATATAGCCAAGCCCTTTTCCTGACGTTGGTTTAGCGCTGTTTTGTGATTGCCAATGAAACAAGGTTGGGCTTATTGCATAGTCGTGATACATAGTTGTTGCTGAAAATTGCTTTTCACACTTATTCAATGTTACAAACAATAGTTCTGTATTTTCTTCTTCTATTTCTCGCACCCCTTCACGACTTGAAGACTTCTTATTGATAGTGCTGTCGCCAAACGCTACCAGAATATGCTCTCTAGGATATCTTACATGCATTTTGAGTGGGGAGTTATCGACAAAGGTATTATCTGTGGTCGGCATTGAAAATTCTTGCACTTCAAGTCGCTCAATTAACAGTGTAACTAATTCAACTAATTCACTTCTTAAAACAGGGTTATTTAAAGCCTTTAAGCTTGAGGATAGCGAGCTGAATCCTACTTGTTCAGCAGGCTTATCCCAGAAGTCATAATGACACATAACAGCAAAAAGCTCCTGGTGCCTTTCAGGCACTTTATCGACCATCACTTGGTTAGATAAAGAGAATTTATTTTCGCATAACGCTAAAATAAACTTTAAATAAGAGATGGAAGTATTACTCAAGAAGCGATTATTCATCGCTCTATAGTAGGCTTTATAAATCGGCACCTTGACTGGTTCTATATGTTCCTTTTTGCTAGCGGCAACTAAAGCACTCCATCCGCCAAACTTCCCAACCTTGACCTTGTATATCTCCTCTAGAGATATGTCCGGGTAGATGTGCCAAAAGTTAGTTAAAGTAAGCGGTAATTCAGTTACGTGGGGATAATTTCGAATCAGGTTGAGCAGCTTATTTTTGTTTATCGTGGCTTTAGATATGTTCCTCAAGATCATTTCCTGAGTTTTCTCTTGCAACTCAATACGACAACCCAAAGGCAAATGCGGAAAGCCTTGTTTCACCTCTTTTGAGATCGCTTGGTTTGTTTTACCAACTAGTGCTCTAAACTTGTGAGAAAAATCATATTCAGGTCGAGAATTGCCAACGAAATCTAAAATTGTGCAACACTCTTTATCTTCTATCAGTCGAAGGCCGCGACCTAACTGCTGCAAAAAAATAGTTAAGCTTTCTGTTGGTCTCAGGAACAACAGCGTGTCCAGCTCAGGGATGTCGACACCTTCATTAAATATATCAACGACAAATAACACATTAATTTCTTTAGATTTCAAACGCTGCTGCTGAATATCTCTATCTTGAGAATTATCGCTGGTAAGAACACCACATGAGATATTACTCAACGCAAATTTTTGAGCCATGAAGTTCGCATGCTCTTTACTGACACAAAAAGCGATCGCACGCATTTTCGATATGTCGGTCACAATTTCATTAAGGCTTTGAATTATTCTAACTACCCGTTGATCATTCAACGTATATAAGTTCGTAAGCTCTGCAACATCATATCTGCCTTTAGACCATGAAATTTTCGTAAGATCTGTTTCATCATCAATTGCAAAATACTGAAATGGCGATAAATGACGCTGATTTATTGCCTCTGGCAATCGTATTTCAGCAGCAATCACATTGCAGAAGTCTTTTAAAATATCCGCACCGTCATGCCGCTCTGGCGTTGCTGTTAAACCTATTAATACTTGTGGCTCAAAGTGTTCTAGAATTGGGCGATAGCTATTAGCTGTAACATGGTGAACCTCATCAATGACAATATAGTCAAAGTAATCGTTAGTTAAGCTCAAGCTAGAAAGTTGATTATTGAAACTCTGGATAGAAGCAAATAGGTGGTTGAACTTTTGAGGCTTGTGTTGGCCTACTAATAACTCTCCAAATTGGCTGTTTTTAAGTACGCCGCGATATGCGCTCCTTGCTTGCTTCAAAATTTCTTGTCTATGAGCTAAAAACAAAAATCTAGCTTCGGCGTTTTCTGCATAAAACCTTGCAAAGTCGAAAGCTGAAATAATGGTTTTACCTGTACCTGTTGCTGCAACAACAAGATTTCTATATCTGCCATGCAGTTCTCTTTCAACCTTCAATTTCTCCAGGATATCTTTTTGATGTGAATGTGGCCGAATATCAAAATAAAAACTGGGCTGGTTACCATCAAAAGAGCCTCTTGCTATTTGCAAAGCAGTATTAAGCCTCTCCTTGCTTTGCGTATTGCCGTCAAAATATTCAAAATCTGGTGATTCCCAATAAGTTTCAAAAGTACTAAGTGACTTTTCGATAATATGAGGTATTTCTCGAGATGTGATTTTTAAATTCCACTCCAAGCCACTTGTTAAGGCCGAGTGAGATAAATTGGATGAACCAATGTAGCCAGTATGAAAGCTTGTATCGCGCATGAATAAGTATGATTTGGCGTGCAAGCGCTCCCGGTTCGTATTGTAGCTCAGCTTAACTTCCGTGTTAGGAAGCGAAGCCAAAAACTCAACAGCTTTAGCATCAGTTGCTCCCATGTAGGAGGTCGTAATAACTTTGAGCTGCTTACCGCTTCGGGTAAATTCTTCCAGTTCTTTTTTAAAAATTCTGATGCCCGCCCACTTAATAAATGAAACCAGCCAATAGATTTTGTCAGAAGATTGAATCTCGCGTTTTATTTCCGTTTCTAAGGAAATACCTGCATTACTTCCACAAAATAATTCACTTTGCGTAAGTCCAGTTAAAGGCATGATCGAATCAATATATTTGGGAAGGTCTGATGAAATTGGGTTTTTCTTATCCAATAATGCGGTAAGTATTTTTCCCTGACTATCAATCAAATTGTCAGTTACTAGCTCTGGGTCGCCAATATTTTGGCTAAGCCAATTGATCATTTTGTTAGCTAAATCTATCTGCTCAAATACCCTTTCGTCGCTATTGGGTACAGAATCGATAGCTATTTCAATTATGCGAGTTAAGAACTGGGATAACCGTGTAGCGGCTTCTCCACTTTCTAAAGCCCGCTCTCCGACATAAAATTTTTCACGATTTAACTTTCGCTCAACTAATTGAGTGATTAGTTGCTCGTATAGGCCGGTGTCCTTCATACAAGTCCTTTTTATTTTATGAGGATGTTCCAGAGTAACGGAAAAACCAAAACAAACATATAGCTAGGTTCAGTTACAACTACCAAATCAACTTCAAAACTGCACCACCATCCGGCCCTAACAACCAGCACACAGCAACGATATTCAAAATCACCGTTACCCAGAAAACTAATCTGAATTCTTTCTTTTTTGATTTGTGCCTTATGAGTTGTTGCGCGATTGCAGCACCGGGCCAGCCGCCAAAAAGTGCAAACAAGTGCAAGGTGCTCTCTGATGTGCGCCAGCCACCATGTTGAGCTTTATTTTTATCCCAGCCGTACATTAAATAGGTAAATACGCTTAGCCCAAGGTAGATAAAAACCAGCGATAGAGAAATGCCTGCATAGATAGAATAAAAGAACAAACTAGCCAGAAATAATAAGGCTAGGTAAATACTAAATTTGCTGGTTTGTTGTGGCTGTTTCTTTACTAGTTTTTCACCGGAAAACGTAGCGTCGACGGCACAGGCTCTGCCTTTGTTATCACTGGAGAGTGTATAGGTAATGACATCGTTTATTTGCGGTGTACGTTTGCGGTTTGAAAAGCCTGATTTGTGGATAAATACGTTTTTGCCGCGCTTGGTTGGGGCGATAAAACCAAACCCTTTGTTAGCATCCCAGCTAATTAATTTCCCTTTAGATCTCACGTTTACTTCCTTGGACTTCAAATGAATTTTAGCGATGGTAATCCTATCATAAAGGCGCAGGCATAATTACTTCAACACAGTCGACGAGTCTGCAATTCCTTAGCATTAAGCGAGTTTCATGCAGACCAGTGCCTACGGGCTTCCAACTTAAAAATCAATAATACTATTGCTATCTTTTGTCATTAGAGTCATCAAACGCGGCTGCACAAATAGCTTTTCCTTTCCGGAATTAATTTCTTGAAGAACACCAATATCCGCCAATTGTTTTAAATAAATGGAAGCGGTTTGTCTTTTTGCAATATTGCGCTCAACCAGGTTACTGATTCGGCAATAGGGTTGTTCAAAAATAAGCTGAACAAGTTCAAAGCTATAAATTTTAGGTAGCTGGGCCTTTATGTGATCGATTGTCCTTTCCATGAGTATTCTAATCGCGGTTATTTTTTCACAGGTCCATATTGCTGTTTGCTCCACGCCTTTTAACATGAATACCAACCACGCTTCCCAATCCTGATCTTTGGTTACTTGATTCAAAAAACGATAATAGTCCTGTTTGTTCTGAACGATGAAACGACTCAAATAAAGGATCGGTAACGTTAAAAGACCACTCTCAATAAGATATAAAACATTAAGGATACGACCTGTACGGCCATTGCCGTCATAAAAAGGATGGATGGCTTCAAATTGATAATGACTAACAGCCATTTTTAAAAGTGGATCCAGGTCATCTTCATCGTGCAGAAATCGCTCCCAGTTGGTTAACAAGTCACGGATAACATCTTCTCCAACTGGTGGAGTATAGATAATTTCACCTGTCGTTTGGTTGCCGATAAAAGTACCTGGTACTTTACGAATATCCATTTCAGCATGCTTTAACGTACTGCACACCTCAATGGCAGTAGCTGTGCAAAGCGGCTTTTTTTCAAGTTGGATAAAGCCCTGATATAACGCCGTTCGGTAACGTAATGCTTCCTTGGTTGCATGATCGGCGCCTTTGTCTCCCTGCGCATACTGAAAAAGCTTATCAGTAGTCGTAACAATATTTTCTATCTCCGAGCTATCTTTCGCTTCAAGCAAAGGCAGCAAGTTAATTAACATGCTTTGATTCGGGATGAGTTCCCCAGCCTTTTTTAACTCTGCTAAGGCGGCACGCGAAGAAATGCAGGCTTTTAGTACAGCTCGGGTTTCTATGACATCCAGATTTGGCGGCAAAGTGGGTAATTGGTTGTAGGGCTGCTCGGCTTTCCAAGTCATGTTTAAATTCCCAGATAATATCGACATAAGCGTTGTATTGAGTCAGTGTATGTCGATTCAATCGACACATCAACCAAATATGTCGATTTTTTTACCTTTTATCGACATATTGTTTCTGTGTGTCGATATCATCAGCTTAAAATAAAGGGCAAATAAAGGGACAAGTCTTGAACCATGCGTTTACGAATGGAGCACCACACAATGTTTTGTCGACGTTCAGCACTTTTTCGGTAGAATGTTCATCATATTCAAAAAAACCACTAGCGTTGAATTCATGCGATTATTCTATTCCACAAGCAAAGCCCTGGATAAATGGCTTAAGGCGGATCTGCCAACATTAGAGGGCACTCAAAAAGGTAGGAATACGATTACATCGGATACCAATACGTTGAGTTGGCAACTGCATATTATCGAGAATCACTACAGATCAACGCAGAAAACCATTATAGCGACAGAGGCCTATAGCCGTTTTACGTGTTTTCTTTCGGTTTGCGAACCAGTTAGCTTATCTGAGCTTCACCCACAACTATCTTTGCAATGGCAACCGCTGCTAATAGAAATGATAAGAACCAATCATTTACTTCCTAGTAGTGATGCTATCTTGCTACTGAGCAAATTGGATAACCTGCCATTTGATATTCGTTGGGCTAAAAATACCGACTTGAGTATTAATGGCCATATTACCGATGCCGCGCTGTGGGTAACGCAAACGCTGGCAGATCGAAAACTTGATACTATGCCACCAGAGCTAGCTGAAGATTTAGCTATGTATCTCAATAGTCAACAAAAGCGTATTAAACTGAGAAAAGAAAAGTTTATCCCTTTAGAAAGGCTTTTCAATTATTGTCAGAAAATCACTAACTCGATTGATAATAAAGCAATTAAAGTTAATGAAAAAATTACTCTACCGGATAACGTAATAAGGTTTAGTGACTATAAAAAGTAACCGCACCGCAGTTGGGTTTTCTTAGATAATCTCTGGACAATCAATGTAAGGCAGGGATTTAAGCTTCTGCTTAAATCGGTTATGAAGCTGATATGTATAGAAAACAGGATAATTTATACATATCAGGCTTAAATGTATAAATTAATTAAAAATCTATACGTTCCTTGTGGAATGCATGAAAAGTTGAATTTACCGCCACTTATAAAGCCGACAACGATACCCACCACCCAAAGACGGGTATCGCTATACATCATGCGGAATGACGGTTATTCGATATTTTGAATTTGCTCTCTCATCTGTTCAATTAACACCTTAAGCTCAACCGCGGCGGCGGTGATATCCGTGTTGATAGATTTAGAACCCAGGGTGTTCGCTTCACGATTGAATTCCTGCATCATGAAATCCAGGCGCCGGCCTTGTGGGCCACCTTTTTTGAGGATTTTGGTGGTTTCTTTTACGTGAGAGAACAGGCGGTCGATTTCTTCGTCGACATCCATCTTCTGAGCTAGCAATACCAGTTCTTGTTCTACGCGGCCGGAATCGGGTTCGATATTGGCGTCGTTAAACTTTTCAATAATGCGATCGCGCTGCCATTGGATCACATCTGGCATTTGCTTTTTCACCGCTTCGGCCTGAGCGGTAATGCCTTCTAAGCGTTCGACAATGAGCGCGGCCATATTCGTACCTTCGCTGGCGCGAGCGGCTTTGAAATCTTTCAGGGCTTTATCAAAACCGGCTAAAAGCTCAGACGAGATGGTATCCATATCGGTTTCTTCGGCTTCCATCACCCCTGGCCATTTCATAATATCCACAGGATTTAACTGCTTTACATCGGCCATATCCATAAGGGCTTTGGCGTGCGCCACGAGCTGTTCGGCCATTTTGGTATTTAAAGTTAGATTGCTTTTGGCGGCCGGGTTGGCGGTAAAACGCAGGCTACATTCTACTTTGCCGCGATTTAACTGCTTACGAAAGCGCTCACGCAATATCGGCTCTAATGAGCGGAACTGCTCTGGCATGCGGAAAAAGGTTTCAAGAAAACGTTGGTTTACCGAGCGGATTTCCCAAACGGCATTGCCCCAATCGCCCTTAATTTCATTACGGGCAAAGGCGGTCATACTATGGATCATGGACTGTCCTTTAATTAGTTAGTGTCGGACAATCGGCACTGTTATTTATCTTGGTGCCAATTGCTGAGCAAAGTATGCATGAGGAAACGTCTATGGACAAGGTGGAAAGTTATGGCCATGGATGGCCGGTATGCCGAAAATGCACAAGGACATGGATGTTCGCAGGTAGAATAACGCAGGAGCAGTTATCGAAGAGCGTATTTTCGGTGGAAGAAAAAGTGAAAAGCCTTGGTACGTATCGTGAACGATACTCCGGGAACGCGACAAACAATGTCGCTCCGAGTTAAAAGCAAAAGCTACCGTCACGTCATATTCGGGTTAATAAAGATCTTAATTCATGAGGTCTTGGCTTTGATTTCCAGTCGTGGCTGGAAATGACGGGGAGGCAGCAGTGCTTTACCTAAACTTCGCCATTAGCTCGTTTTCGAGTGATTACTGCACTGATAATGTCTTCGGGAGAGCGAGAACTAAAACCGCCTTGCTCCGCTTTAATAAGCTCTTTTCTGATATTTTCAACTTCACTGGTCTGCATTTTCTCTTTCCTGATCAAACCCGTAACAACTCACTGCCACTGGCGTAATTACCAATTAACAAGATGGATCTTTACTTAATTTTTTCAAGAAGAATAATTAAGTAAAAAACCCTTAAGCGTTACTTAACTCCTTCTCAATGTGTTTTGCTACGCGAAACGCATTGGCGTAAATCGTGTAGGTATATGGCACAGAGCCGCCACTTGGCATGAATGAACCGTCGGTAACGTAGAGGTTTTTCACTTCGTGGGCGCAACAATTTTTGTCTAAAACCGAGGTATTTGGGTCGTCGCCAAAACGGCATCCGCCGGCTTGCAGGTTTGGCGGCGGATAACTGCTCACCGAGGAATAGACATTGGTGGCGCCCATGGCTTTTAACACGTTTTCTGCTTTTGCTGCCAGGTATTCGCCAACTTTGAGATCGTGTTGATGGGCACCGATTCGAACTTTTGCGACGGGGTCACCCCATTTATCGGTCACCTCATTATCCAACTCGACAAAACAATCATCGGTTGGTAGCCAGTCATTAAATACTTCAAAGCGAAGGGTCTGACCGTAGTTAAAAGCGTTTAATAACCTTTCTTTTAAAGCATCACCCCAAACCAGATTGTCATCTTCGTCCCATTGTTCGCCGCTAGCTTTGGCAATGGCGTTTTGATGGAACAGAAAATCGATGGTGCCGCCTTTGGATCGGTCACCAAAACTCTTGTCGTCGATTTCATAAAAATCCTGAACCGCGCGGTTAATAAATGGCCCGCGTACCCGCAATAAATCCTGTTGCTCTTTACTAACCTCATCAAACATAAAATCGCCGCGACCGGTGCCACCGGCGGAGAAGATGATATTTTTCCCCACCTGTCCATGGTTATTGGCAAGGCCATTAGGGAAGGCATCGGACTTTGACGCTAATAATAGCCGTGAGGTTTCAATCGCCTGACAGGCGACGATGTATTTACGGGCGGTGATGGATTTTTTACGGCCATTACGATCGTAATAATGCACGCCGGTTACGGATGGTTCTGAGTCAGAACCTGTTCCAGATTTTTGCATTTGGGAATCGAGCTTAAACACTTTGGCATTGGGAATGATTTTGCAATTGCCAGTTGCTACCGCATGGTTTAACAAAGCAGCGCGGCCTGAGCCCTTGGCGCCGGATGAACAACCATAGCTGGAACAAAAACCGGAATACTCACAGCTTCTTCGGCCCATGGCAGGTTTTGATAAAACCGCTCTTGGCACTGGAATGGGATGATAGCCGATTTCGGTAGCCGCTTTATCTATCCAGGCGGAAATCGGATGCTCCGCTGTTGGTGGAAATGGATAATCGGATTTATGGGGTTCTAAATGAGGATGCTCCACCACTTTGCCGGAAACGCCAACTTCGCGGTCCACCTGATCATAAAAGGGTTCCAGTTCATCGTAACTGATGGGCCAGTCTTCTACGTTGGCGCCTTTAATGGCACCGAATTCTGATTTGAGGCGGAAATCTACTGGCTTTAAGCGATGAAAATAGCCACTCATTAAATTGGATGAACCGCCAACCATAGAGCCATTCCAAAAATCCCACCCGGATTCCGCCGTCGATTCTCCCTGCCAATAACTTATCCCGGCATCGTTCTCGTATTCTTCTTCGATAACATGGGGCTCGTCTTCCAGTTTTGGCGAATAGGTAGTGCGACGACAACAGGCAAGCTCGTCTTTGTAGAAATCTTTTTCATCAAGCCAGGGACCTTTTTCCAGCACCACAACCTTGTACCCGGCTTTAGCCAATGTATATGCCACAGGTGAAGCGCCCGCTCCGGAGCCAACAATGCATGCATCATATTTCATTATGCCATTCCTTTTTTCTGCACCGGATTTACCGCTCTTGGTTTGTTGTTGGTAAGTGCAGCCGTTTTGTTTTCATTACTGGAATAGCGAGAATCACCAGTGGCACTGGTATCCCTGCTATCAGCGCTATCGGCGATTTCGCTAATATCAATTTTTGCGTAAGCCGGGAGCTCATAATATCGCTTGCCTTTATCTGGCATAGGGAAGCCTGCCTGATGACTTAGCCATTTCCAGCCTAGCCCTTCCGGGTTACCCCCATAAGCGGCTGGCGCCAGCATGCCTTCGATTAAATAGGTTAATAGGGTATTGATCCAATTCTCACCGGCTCGGGATTTAGCAATGGTACGCAGCGATTTTTCTTTATCTTCAAACCCTAACTCGAAAAAATCCTGTTGATAGGTTTGCTGGGTATAACCGTTCAGCCAGCCAATGCCGTTATTGATAAAGGTTTTTTCATCTTTATCAATCGGTTGGTGCTCGAGCACGTTAACGAAATAATTGAGAATGTTGAGCTCTTTGGCGCCCGGACCTTTATCGGAATTTGGCAATAAATGTTCAAGCACGCTATTGAGAGTCTGCCAGGGTTCTTGTTGCAAATCTGGTGATGGCTCTGGTTCAGAATTACCATCGGCAGCCATAGCCAATGATACCGGTGCGGAAGCCGCGGCGGATGCCAGGGCCGCCGATTTTAAAAACTGTCGTCTGGAAAGGCGCGCCTGAATAACTTGCGGCACCTTAATATCCATATTCAAGAAATGTTGATTCGCCATGAAGTCGTATCCTTTTAGATATTTGACCTAGTTCCCTTCGCCAGCAGTGCTATTCGCTTTATTCGCTTGCAAGCTGATATTGGCATCGTTATTTGCTGACTGCCAGCGCTCGATAAACGTCATCCAAGCCTGTTTCGAATAACTGCCATCATCGAGAAACTCGGCGGTGTCTTTAGATAAGATCACTTTACCCTGGCCGGTCGAGACATACATGTGGGGATACCCGAGAACCGGCGGCAGTCCAGCCATAAAATCGGCATTTTCATTGCTGTCGCTAACGTTAACTTTTAGCAAGACGAAATTGTCATGCAACGCCTTATAGATATCTGGGTTTTGCTCTAAAAACGCATCCATTTTGTGGCACCAGGTGCACCAGTTGCCGCCAATTTCGATCAGCACATTGCGATTACTGTGTCCTGCCAAAGCGATGGCTGCGATGGCATCGGCAAATGGATCGCGTTTATCGTCGTAGATTTTTGAATAGATTGGCAAAGCATCGGCAATTTTTGCAGTTTGAGGATCTTTTGGCTCGACGGTGGTGACAGAGCCGCCGCTTTTCTCTTCCGGATTCGCAATTTGACTACTTTTAAAAACACCTTCGGCTACGCCTGCAGATTCAACGGCCGTTGTCTCATCAGTGTGCGGGGCGGCGTGCGGCTCAGCATAGGCGTAAAAACTCATACTGCTTGCCAGTAGCAAGAGCGAAACGCATAAACGCCATCCGGGCACGGTTTTTAATATCATCACTTGGCAGACTTATCCCTTGGTTACGATTGCAAATGGTGCAGCATTCCTAAACGTGCGGAATGACTAACTGTCTAATTTTTATAAGCTTAGGTAGAAGACCACAGTAACCCTAACTATATTTCATTATTGCCATGCATACCAATCAACAGACAATTGCCGCCAAAGCTTTACTAACAACACCTTAACATCAGGCTAACAGAATGAATTTACAGCCAATTGAGCCTTAGCCAACTCTATTATCTTTGGCTGTGAACGACTATAATGCGTATCAAAATTTGCCCTAAAATACATCTTAATCAGATAAGGAACACCTTATGCGCCCCAGCGGAAGAACTGCCGGACAAATCCGGCCTGTTACCATCACTCGTCAATTTACCTGTCATGCCGAAGGCTCAGTGTTAATTGAATTTGGTGATACCAAAGTAATTTGTACCGCCACGGTAGAAGAAGGTGTGCCTCGCTTTTTAAAAGGTCAGGGCAAAGGCTGGATCACCGCAGAATACGGTATGTTGCCACGTTCAACCCATACCAGAATGCGCCGTGAAGCGGCAAGTGGGAAGCAAAGCGGCCGTACCTTAGAAATTTCTCGTTTGATTGCTCGCGCATTGCGTGCTGCGGTTGATTTAAACGCCTTGGGTGAGAACACTATTACCGTAGATTGTGATGTAATTCAGGCCGACGGTGGCACCCGTACCGCATCAATCACCGGTGCATGTGTAGCATTAGTGGATGCACTCAATCATTTGCGCAACAAAGGATTGATCAAAACTAACCCGTTAAAACATATGATTGCTGCCGTTTCTGTTGGTATTTATAAAGGCACGCCAGTATCCGATTTGGATTACCCGGAAGATTCGGCCGCTGAAACCGACATGAATGTGGTTATGACGGATACCGGTAAACTGATTGAGATTCAGGGTACGGCAGAAGAAGAGCCATTCAGCTTTGAAGAAATGAACGACATGATGCAATTGGCCAAAGCCAGCATTATGGAATTGTTTGAAGCGCAAAAAACCGCGCTTATCTAAACTAAGTAGGTTGACCGGTTAAGGTCAGCGTTTATTGAACTAATGTAATACCGAGCAAGCTAAGACTGTTTCAGGCTTGCTCCATTCCCGCACTTACTGGAATAAACAATGAAAGATTATCAACGCGAATTTATTGAATTTGCTCTGGAAAAAAACGTTCTTCGATTTGGCGAGTTTACCTTAAAATCCGGACGTACCAGCCCTTACTTCTTTAACGCCGGATTATTTAATACTGGCCGCGATTTGGCGCGATTAGGTCGTTTTTATGCCGCCGCTCTAGCCGATAGCGACATCGACTACGACTTATTGTTTGGCCCAGCCTATAAAGGCATTCCGATTGCAACCACAACCGCAGTAGCATTAGCCGATCATCACGATTTAGACGTGCCTTATTGCTTTAACCGTAAAGAAGCGAAAACTCACGGCGAAGGTGGTAACCTGGTCGGTAGCGAATTAAAAGGCAAGGTTATGCTGGTGGATGATGTGATCACCGCTGGTACGGCAATTCGTGAATCGATGGAAATCATCAAGGCCAATGGCGCCGATTTAAGTGGTGTATTGATTGCGCTTGATCGTCAGGAAAAAGGCAAAGGTGAACTAAGCGCGATTCAGGAAGTGGAACGTGATTTCGGTACTGCTGTAGTTGCTATTGTCAGCCTGACAGATGTGATTAGCTTTTTGGCGGAAAAGCCGGAAATGCAGGAGCACCTGGAAGGGGTTAAAGCGTATCGAGCGCAGTACGGCATCGCATAGCGCGCTGATACTAATGAAGGTATGACTGCAGCCTCAGCGACTCGTGTAAGTCGCTGAGATCACAGTCGGCTGACAGAACCTTCTCGCTGTCAGGTTCAGGGTGACAGCTAACGCGCTGACAACGAAAAGCCTTATTTATTTGATTACTGTTAAAAAAGCTCCTTTACGGAGCTTTTTTGTTTTGGCGTTTCCTAATTTCGTCATACCGGGGTCGCCCGGTATCCACACTCGTCACCCTCATGAAAATGGGGATCTCTGGCTTGAGATTCCGGATCGGAGTCCGGAATGACGGTGATAGGGTGGTTTCGGGGATAGGGGTTTTCGGGGGTAAGCTGGTTTCGGTGCTTAGACTGAAATCACCACCTCGTCATACCGGGGTCGCCCGGTATCCACACTCGTCATCCTCATGAAAATGGGGATCTCTGGCTTTAGATTCCGGATCGGAGTCCGGAATGACGGTGAAAAGCTGGTTTCGGGGATAAGCTGGTTTCGGCGGTTACGGTGCTTGGACTAAAATCATCACCTCGTCATACCGGGGTCGCCCGGTATCCGCACTCGTCATCCTCATGAAAATGGGGATCTCTGGCTTGAGATTCCGGATCGGAGTCCGGAAAGACGGGGATAAGCTGGTTTCGGTGGTTTCGGGGCTTAGACTGAAATCACACCTCGTCATACCGGGGTCGCCCGGTATCCACACTCGTCATCCTCATGAAAATGGGGATCTCTGGCTTGAGATTCCGGATCGGAGTCCGGAATGACTAAAAGGTTTATCGAGGCGCTTACGGAATGACGAAAAGGTTTATTGTCGACGCTTACGCAACGCCACAGTTAGGGTTGTCAACATCCGATAAAATCAAAGTCGAACCTAGTGCTTCTACTTCTCGCTTCCCGCTTCCGGCTCGCGGTCGTCGGAACCCTTATGGTTCGAAATATCCTGGGGAAACGACTTAATATATACATCGTGTTTGGAGTAGGGGATTTCGATACCCAATTCATTAAATTTCTTATAAATGGCGGTATTGATCTGATCGAGGATGCGGCCACGAAATGCCGGCTCTTCAATCCAGCCCATTAATTCAAACTCCAGTCCTGATCCGCCAAAGGTGCGAAAGCGTACCACAGGTTCAGGAAACACATTCATTTCCGGTTCCTGCTCGGCGACTTGGGTCAACACCTCTCGTACCTGATCGACATCACTGCCATAGGCAACACTCACCTGGGCGCGGATCCGATAGTTGGTACTTGGTCCACCGGATTCATTAATCACTTTGGTGTTACCCATTACCGAGTTAGGGATGGTCACTTCAATATTATCTCGGGTTAATAGCCGGGTACTGCGCAAGCCGATATTGGTAACCTCGCCACGTTCGCCGGTTTCAAGCACCACGTAATCATGAATTTTATAAGGGGCATCGGCCATAATAAACACCCCGGAAAAAAGGTTTGCCAGGGTATCTTTAGCAGCAAAACCGACGGCAATACCGATAATACCGGCACTGGCCAGCCAGGCGGTCATATCAATGTGCCAGGAAGATAAGATGTAGTAGATGGAAACGCCGAGGATAACCAGCAATGCCAGATTTTCAAACAGAGGTAATGTCTGCGGATGGAGAATGTGGAAATAGCGATCATTCTTGGCAATTTGACGCAACCCTATGCGGGTAAAGCGAATAAGAAATACCGTCCACAATATTAACAACAGGGTATCGTAAGCAGGAAAGAGTATATTGGTGACGCTTTCGGGAATGTCGATCACACCGGTCGCAACAATAAGGCCGACAATAACGATACTGTAGAAAACCGGGGTATGCAGTAGCTCAACCAGTCGGTCATCAATTTTAGCGTCAGTGCTGTCGGTAAACTTTTTAACCCAGGCCAGAAAAAATTTATTGATTATCCAGGCTGCGATCCAAAAACCCATTACCATCAAAGCGGCATGGAGTAACGGATAATCGGTTACTACACTCAGATAATGTTTAAGTGTTTCTATCCATTGTTGCTGCATATCAATTTCCTTGTTACTGAGAGTCACTTCTGACTCACCGAAGAAACCCGCTCAGACAGATACCACATACATTCTGATCTGCTGATTGCCCGGAAAGTGAGCGTCCAAATACCTACTACTTGCTAATTTATTACGTTCTTTATGGGTTGTTAATTACTACTAAACAGTTTCTTGCCCTGAGCCTTATTACGCGCCAGATTATTTTGGATATCCGTATACAAATGCCGGAAAAAGCCTTTTGACACATTAAAGTCTCTATCCGGGCTCAATCCTTGAGATAAGCGTATGATTTGCTTGTAATAATAACTTACCTGACCAACCGTATTCATGGTTTTTATCAATGATAACGGACTGTTATTGCCCCAAAATCCGGTTCCGATTTTTAGCTGATGTTCAAAATCATCAATTCGGTCAACCTGCTGTTCGATTAATTGCCGACTTACATCGGGTTGTGAACACAAAGGCCTGGCCAAACCAACCACGTCTACTTCACCACTTTCCACCGCGCGCTCCATCACCTCCCGGGAACGAAAACCACCGGTTATCATCAATGGCACTTTAGCGTTTTCCTTTATCGATTGTGCATACTCGATAAAATACGCTTCTCGGCGTCGCGTACTGTCTCTGACTTCAGTTGCTTCCACACCCATTAACGATAGCTGCTCATAGGTACCGCCGGAAATTTCCAGTAAATCTATACCATCTTCGGCCAACCAGCCTGCAACCTGAATACAATCGTCCTGGGTAAAGCCACCCTTTTGAAAGTCGGCGGAATTGAGTTTAACCGCCACCGGGAAACTATCCCCCACGGCTTTACGAACCGCCTGAACCACACGACGGGCAAAGCGGGCGCGATTTTCCAGACTACCGCCCCATTGATCTTGTCTGAGATTGGTTTTCGGCGATAAGAACTGACTGATCAAATATCCATGAGCACAATGAATTTGCACACCGGTAAACCCGGCCTGTTTCGCTAAACGCGCGGTATTGGCATAACGGTAAATCGCATCTTCAATTTCAATTTGCGTCATCGCCCGCGGTTTAGAGAAGAAGGAGAGAATCTTTAACTGTACTTCCGATGGGGCAATCGGCTGGGTATTAACAAAATTTTGGCACTGACGTCCTGGGTGGGATATTTGCATCCAAAAATGATTACCACCTTTGGTACCCGCCGCAGCCCAGGCTTTAAACTTTGGCAGATCGCGGCTGTCTTCAAGAACCACGTTACCGGCGCGCTCTAAGTAGCGACGGTCGATCATCACATTGCCGGAAATATGCAATCCGGTGCCACCTTCGGACCAGGTTTCGTATAGGGTATTTAATGCCGGTGTTGGCCTGTCCCAGGGATCGGCCAACCCTTCTGTCATCGCACTTTTACCGAGACGATTAGCTAATTCTGCGCCACAAGGGAGTAATAATGACTTTGCTAGTGGAGAACTCATAACTGCCTATCTGTACCAAATATGTCAAATACCGCTCACTCAGTGGCATTTGTAATATTGTTGTTATCTGTGCGTATATTACCAGTAATCCAGCCCATTAAAACAGTGTAAAATTCTTCACTATGGGAAATAAATGGCGCGTGTGAGGCGCGCTCAAAGGTATAACTGTCCGTATCTGGCCATAATTTATCCACTTGCGAGATAACCTTCTTCGGTACCAGCGCATCCAACCGGCCATACATCCGCAAAACCGGGACCGACACATTTACCAGCTTGGCTCTTAGATCGACCTGTTCCAGTAAATTTAAGGAATGATCCAGTGTTGTAATGCTGGCATTCGGGTACTCATTGATTAATGCGCGAATGGTTTTAATATCCTGACGCACATGTTCTGAGCCCATGGCCTGAAGTTTGAGAAAATTATTAATGGTTTTCTGAGCATCATCCGCGAGCGCGGCGTGAAATGACGTTAATAATTGCGACTCGATACCCGGCCAATGATCATCGGCGCTAAATTTTGGCGTCGAACATAAACTAACAAGCCCGGATACCAGCTGCGGATAGCGCAGGGTTAGTTGCGTTGCGACCAACCCACCCAAAGACCAACCAACGATCACCGCTTTCCCGGGTAATTGCTGAGCCAAAGTCGCTGCTACCTGCTCGGTTACGGTATCCAGAGCATAATCGTCAGGGGCATTTTGATGATTTAAACCAAACCCCGGCAAGTCAACACCAATTACCTGAAAATGCTCACTCAGTCGTTTACTGACGGGGGCAAAGATAGCGCTGTTGAGTCCCCAGCCGTGAATAAAAACAATGCAAGGTTGTGTTGAGGCTTCACCCTGTCTGTGTACGTGTAATAACTCTGCCATGCTTAGTGATACTTATTCGGAAAACGACGAAAGATAGTTTCATTTTACGCAAGGAAGGGAAAAGTGGAAACCATACCAGCGATCAGCGTTGTGCCTTGGGCGTGGGCGCGCTTAAAAGCCTGTTACCAATACTGGTTGTCTTTAGGTCCATGCTTGTGGTGTTTGCAAAGCAAATGCGAGCCGCAATGGCTATGTGCTGATTGCCAATGTGCATTGCCAAGGTTTAGCCCACAAATGGAGTGTGCCAATTTATTGGCGTATCCTGGCGTTGCGAATCATATCGCCCATAAATACCTGGATACCTTATTGGTTCTATCACCTTACCAGTACCCGATAAATCATTGGATAAGTGCCTTAAAATTTCAACGCCGTCCTGATTATGGCGATTTGCTCGGGGTTCTTTTAGGCGAGTACCTACAGCAATTGTATGGACACGCTAGTGACCAGATAAGCGCTCAAAAACCGCCACGGCATGCCGGACAAAAAGCGCTACAGCCGGATATTCTGGTGCCGGTCCCCTTACATTGGCGCCGTTTAAAATCCCGACAATACAACCAGGCAAATTTGATTGCCCAGCAAATAAGCAAACTCTGCAACATACCGCTGTCAAATACCTTACTCACGCGACAACAAGCCACAACCGCGCAAGTGGGTTTAGGCGGTGGTAAACGGAGGAGGAATTTACGGGGTGCGTTTATGTTTAACCCGACGCATCCACTGCCTGAGCACGTCGCTATTATTGATGACGTGGTAACGACGGGCTCAACGGTCAATGAAATTGCACGCGTGTTAAAACGCCACGGGGTGAAAACGGTAAGTGTTTATTGTGTCGCCATCAGTTGCAATCTCTAGCTGAGCTAGCTTGGTACAAACCTGATGGCGTTCACAATACGCAGAGTAACGATTATGGCGTTACCCTAACGCTAAATGCTTTTGGAAAGAATATCGCATTGGCAACGATTTTCGCGGTACCGTGCCAGTAACCTCGAAACACCAGATTTTCCGAGCTGGCAATAACCCGCCCTCTACCTACGTTATGCGCCGTGATCGCGGTATTTTCCGCAACTTTACCAACCATGGCATCATCACTGTAACCACTTAACAGCGGTTTTTCGGTAAACTGCGCCAGAGTCACGAACGGACGCGAGGCTTTTTCCATAATCACCGTAGAGTTTTTAAAGATCGGTAGACGAGGGTTAAGGTAACCAAATGCCAGTGGGTGTGTAACGTCAATATCGGTGGCAAAAATGGTTCCGGCGATACGTTTTTTCGCCGCCAGCTGCTCTTTATCGGCATAGGTCAGATCATCGGTATTGAACAGTCGTTCCAACTCGGTGTCGCTGACAAAACTGCTTTGCAGAATATTCTTACTGGCAAGCCATTTACTGGCACGTTTCTGAGCATAAATGACACCGCCATTTTCAACCCAGGTTTTGAGTTTCTCAAGTGTAGCGTCACCGATTTTCTTATAATTACCGTCGACCATAATCACATGGGTGTAGGCATTAAAATCGATTTTGCTTAATCGATAGTCATCGATAACCGAAACAGGCACGCCAAGCGTATCATCAAGATAATACAGCATGTGACCCGCTTCATACTGGGATACCGAATGACCGCCGATCATCATAACCTTAACCGGTTGTAACGGCACCATGGATGAGCTGCCTAAATCAATCCCTTTAAGACTTAAACCTGTGGTTAAAGACACAATATCAATATGATACTGCTGGTAAGTATCCATTAGTTTGTCGAACCAATCGGTACGATTTTGCAAACCTGACAAGATAACAATGCTGCCGGCAGAAAATTCTAGCTGCTGATTTTTACCGTCGCCCGCCAGGGTAAAATCTTTGGTCGCGACTTTGGCTTTGATCCCCTGGTTTAACAGGGTGTTTAGAAGTTTTGGCGCCAGATAATCATCCCAGGCAAAAACATATGCATAGGCATCTTCCTGTAATGGCATATTTTGCTCAGGCAAGGTTAATAAATCCGCGGTAAACGGTTCAGAATCAATATCCAAATCCCGGACGCGATTGATCTGTTTTACATCCAGGTTATATGCCAGCGGCAAAGTCCAGCCAGAAACATCATAAAAAGTATTATCTTTAAACTCTTTTACCTGCTCAAAAATCGTTTTGATCAAGCGATATTGAGGTTGTTCTAACGGCACATAATAACTACTACCCGGCCGATACTTGGTACCAGAGGATTCGTAGGTGTCCGTTAACGCATAACTTTGAATCTGGTGTTGCTCCAACAATCGCAGAAAGTCTTTCAAACGCTGACGGTCGGCGGGCTCATGCAAAAGATAGCCGGCAAAATTAGCATCAGAGGCCATTTCTACACTTTGGGCATAAAAATCGGTACGAAACTGATGCAATTTCTTTTTGTTTTGCTGCGCCGCTTTTAACGTTGAAAACGAGGTTAATACATGATTTTTAATACCAAAACCAAACGTCAGCACGCCATTGACGGAGGTTGTCGCCATACCGCGAGAACTTGCCTGTTCAAATAGAATGCCTACAGCGCCATTGATATCGGGATAGGTTGAGCCTTTTCCGTAATAAAAATCATCGAAATTCTCTCGGCTAAAATACAACCGATGATCCGCATCCAATGCTTCCCCGTGATAACGGGCAAAATCCTGGGTCAGCTCAATATTGGCTTTGGGCGTTAATGGATTGGTTCGGCTGGGAATGCCCGGCTGGAAAAAGTAGCTGCTGTCTTTGCCCATTTCATGGAAATCACCAAGAACATTGGGCTTAAATTGATGGAAAAACTTAACCCGATTGCGGCTTTCGACCTGCGTTAACGGCAACCAATCCCGGTTCAAGTCAAACATAAAATGGTTGGTTCGGCCCGAAGGCCATTGCAGTTGGTGCTCCCGATGCTCCGGATCGGTATTTAAGCTGCTACCTCGATTGGTGTTTACCCAGGTCACGAAGCGATCCATCCCATCCGGGTTCATACTCGGTTCAATCAGGATAATAACATCATCTAACAGTTGTTTGATTTCGTCAGTTTGTGCGGCGGCAAGGTAATAGGCCGTTAACATGGAAGCATGGGAACCGGATATTTCATTACCATGAATCGAATAGCCTAACCAGACCACCACAGGGTCGTTGGCATTCTGATTTTTGCCGGCCTGGCGATTTTCCAGAATTTGCTCAAGATTGTTTAAATTTTTGGTACTGGAAATGGTGGCTAAGACCTGCTGGCGGTGCTCATTGGTGTAACCCATCGACAACAAACGCACCTGATTGCTGGCATCAGCCAATTCTTTAAAATAGTGAACCAGTTGATCATGGCGTACATGACGATCGCCCACGTCAAAACCCAATACCGCTTTCGGTGTCGGAATTTTACTATGATACGTTGTGGGTTCTTCAAAGTAATAGGACAAAGGCTCGGCGCATACTGGGGTTAACGCAAATAAACCTGTCAATGCCAGTGCTTTAAAAAATTGAACCAATTGGAGTCTCCTTGGGCCCGAAAGCCACTATTATTATTTTTGACTTAGCCGGAAAAATGTTTCCAGGTTAAGTGTTTACGGGGGACTGCTTAGATGTCGCAATTTGCAGCGCGACAACGCAATAATTATCTAAAACAAAAGATTACCACAAAACTTCTGGCAATTCGTATAGTCATCAAACATTGAGAAAAAAATTCAATCACCGCCAACATGCCTACTGATGCTAAAAACCTCACATATTTGTATCAGAATCGGCAGATGATGCCTTAAAAAGCGAACAGAACTAGCCCTCAGCCCTTGAGAATAGTATGATAGTCCCCATACTTGAGTTAATTAGTCAGGTATAGGGGGTTCAGCCTTTTATGTTGTTTGTGTACAGCACCCAATGAAGCCTTCCCTATACACAATCAGGCGCGAGAGAAGCTAACTATGATCCAAATTTCCGATACGGCACAAGAGCATTTTGCAAAACTTTTATCACAACAAGCCGAAGGCACGTGTATTCGCGTATTTGTGGTAAATCCAGGCACTGCCCAGGCAGAGTGTGGTGTGTCTTACTGCCCGGCCGAAGCCATTGAGCCGGACGATATCCGTATTGAATACAAAGGTTTTTCAGCTTTAGTCGATAAAGACAGCGAAAAGTTCCTGGTTGAAGCAGAGATTGATTTTGTCTCCGATCAAATGGGCTCACAGCTAACATTGAAAGCACCAAACGCGAAACTTCGTAAAGTGGACAGTGATGCTCCTTTGTTTGAACGCGTAAATTACTTCCTGCAAGCCGAAGTAAATCCTCAACTAGCCGGTCATGGCGGCGAGTGTTCGTTAATGGAAATTACTGACGATGGTTATGCAATCCTACAATTCGGTGGCGGCTGTAATGGTTGTAGTCAGGTGGATTTCACCTTGAAAGAAGGTATTGAGAAGCAATTACTTGAAGCGATGGGTGACGAGCTGAAAGGTGTGAAAGATATGACTGAACACCAACGCGGTGAGCATAGCTACTACTAAGGTGGAATGTCTTAGAGTTGGAAGGTGGAAGGTGAAAGTGGTGAGTTGAAAGTAGAAAGTTTCAGCTAAACGCTGTGCTTACCACTTGTAACAGTTTCTAAAGGCGACATAGGTCGCCTTTTTTGTGCCTGTTCAAAAACCAACACAACCGTCATTCCGGACTCCGATCCGGGATCTAAAAACGAGATACCGGCCTTCGCCGGTATGACGACTCGAGAGGACACAAACTCGCGTCATTCCGGACCCCAATCCGGGATCTAAAAAACAAGATACCGGCATTCGCCGGTATGACGACTTGAGAGGACGCAAGCTCGCCTCATTCCGGACCCCGATCCGGGATCTAAGAACAAGATACCGGCCTTCGCCGGTATGACGATTTGGGATAACACAAACTCGCGTCATTCCGGACTCCGATCCGGAATCTAAAAACGAGATACCGGCCTGCGCCGGTATGACGATTTGGGTGGACACAAACTCGCGTCATTCCGGACTCCGATCCGGAATCTAAGAACCAGATACCGGCCTTCGCCGGTATGACGACTTGGGAGGACGCAGACTTGCGTCATTCCGGACCCCGATCCGGAATCTCTAGCTAAACTCATAAAACCAATGTTGAAAAGGACTTCACCATGAAACAGCCGGCCGTATACATACTCACCAATATGAAGAACTCTGTGTTGTATCTCGGAGTAACCAGTAATTTACCGCAACGCATCTATCAGCATAGAGAGAAACTCGTAGAGGGCTTTAGCGCGAGATACAACCTCACGAAACTGGTCTATTTTGAGCTCTACGACGATCTAGAAAACGCGATAACTCGTGAGAAGAGAATGAAGGAATGGCATCGCCAATGGAAGGTTAATCTGATTGAAAAAAGCAATCCGAATTGGCGAGATTTGTATCCGGAGATACTATAGATACCGGCCTTCGCCGGTATGACGATTGGGGAGGACGCAAACTCGCGTCATTCCAGACTTCGACCCGGAATCTAAAAACAAGATACCGGCCTTCGCCGGTATGACGATTTGGGTGGACGCAAGCTCACGTCATTCCGGACTCCGATCCGGGATCTAAAAACCAGATACCGGCCTTCGCCGGTATGACGATTTGGGTGGACGCAAGCTCACGTCATTCCGGACCCCAATCCGGAATCTAAAAACAAGATACCGGCCTTCGCCGATATGACGATTTGGGAGGACGCAGACTTGCGTCATTCCGGACCCCGATCCGGAACCTAAAAACAAGATACCTGCCTTCGCCGCTATGACGACTTGAGAGGACGCAAGCTCGCGTCATTCCGGGCCTCGATCCGGAATCTAAAAACGAGATACCGGCCTGCGCCGGTATGACGATTTGGGTGGACACAAACTCGCGTCATTCCGGACTCCGATCCGGAATCTAAACCGGAATCTAAGAACCAGATACCGGCCTTCGCCGTTATGACGACTTGGGATAACACAAACTCGCGTCATTCCGGACTTCGATCCGGAATCTAAGAACAAGATACCGGCCGTCCATGGTCATACCCCTAAACCTGACAGCGGGAAGGTTTTGTCAGCTGCCGGCAGTCTTACCGAATCACCGACCAACAAAAGGCGATTCTTCGTCGACTTCCGCCCCCTTTAGTCGCCGCCCAGCGACAGGCGATTAAACACCATATCCCGATATGCATGATTATCGCGAATCTTGTCGCTAAACGGACGCAGGGTAAATCCGCTGACCTGTTGCTCGGCATCGACAATAAACTCAATAAAAGCCGGAGAGGCGGCATTGGAGTCGTCAAAATGGATAACGAAAGTGTGTTGATCAAACGGCGTTAGTTTACCTTTTAGGTTCCGCATTTTTTCAAACTCTATGCTAAGCTCGGACTGCTTGGTATCGTTTGCGGCTGATTTCGCCTCAGTGATATTTACGCCGCCGTACCAGATATCGGCAAAGGCGCCGGTATAGGCATTTTCTTCAAGGATTACCGTATTCGAGCCTTGTGGTATCGATAACTTTGCCAGATAACGTTGCTCTGCTTGTTGCTGATATTGATAAAAGTCTGCAATCCAATCGGTAGTATCTTTCGGATTTAAATAAGCGCTGAGAATTTCCTGCATCATCGCTCCACGGAGCGAACCATTGGAGCCATTGTTTAAGATAATAACGCCCAGTTCTTGTTCGGGAACCAAGGCCAGATACGCCTGCATACCCGATAACGTGCCGGTGTGGGAGATCACCTCTTCACCATACATATCATTTTTCCGCCAACCCAAGGCATAGGTTTTGAAATTGCTCTGATTGCGCTCAGCTTCCCGTTTCGACATCGAAAGAATCGTCTGAGAACGCCACATTTGCGCTAACTCTTTTTTCGAGAAAATAGCCTCACCTGCCGCGGTTTTTCCATCGTTGAGCAGAAGCTTTATCCATTCAGCCATGCCTGAGACATTACATACCAAACCACCGGCGGCCGCGGATACCGTCGCTCGCCCCTTTATCGCATTGCGATCGATGGCGTATAAATCTCCGGCAACATCGCCATGGGGGCGAGCAATATTATCCATGGCCGACAAAGGCATATCGCCTGCAAAACAGTTCATACCCAAAGGTGCAAAGATGCGCTGTTCAACAAAGTCTTCATAGGTGTGCCCAGAGATTCGCTCAATAATCTCTCCGGCAGTGATATAGAACACATTACTGTATGCATATTGACTGCGAAAACCGTATTTTGGGGTTAGAAACCTTAGGCTTTGAATCACTTCCTGGCGGCTAAAACCACTAGGTTCGGGCCAAAGCATACTATCACCAGCACCACTAACCAGACCGCTGCGGTGGATCAATAGATCCTTAATGGTGAACTCGTTGGTAACCCATGTCTCTTGCATTTTAAATTCAGGAATAATCTCAATTACCTTGTCGTCCCAGGTTATTTTCCCTTCATCAACCAAAATCGCCAGTGCTGCTGCCGTAAACGCTTTCGACGTCGATGCCAGTCGAAACAATGTATCCTCATCCACCCTTGCCGAACTCTCAAAATCCCGCAAGCCATAACCTTGTATATGGTCAATTTCACCACGATGGACAATCCCAATCGCCATTCCGGGTCCTGAAAAGGTCTCTATTGCCTGCTCAGCAAGCTGATTTAATTCCTTGGCTTCGATTGCCAGATAGGGCGAAGGGGTATCCGATGCCGATTGTGAAACACAGCCACTGACAGTTAATACGCATACAATGACAACCATAGCGGCGTTTGCAAATTTTTGATGGAGAAGCTTATTGAGCAAATTCATAACTTGAGCCTGACATTTAACCGATAACGTATCATGCATGAACCATATTGGATATTCCATACAGAACACTTAAAAGGGAATAACAAATTCTTAAATAACCGCTTTATTATCAACATTACGACTTCGATATCCGATAAATCCATTCCCGCCTTGCATCACAACGAATTGCCAACAATACTCAGTAGTTATGACGATGCTAAAGGTATTCTTTGCCTTAATGGCGTCGCCCAAAAGCAAGGTTGCTGTCACTATCTCAGATGTTTTTGACACCCGGTCAGGAGACTTATACCAATGACGATAAGCAGTGAGCTATGCATTGAATTGGCTTGAGCTTTCCTGAATAGCAGCGCCTGCATCAACGCTCGGCTGGCATTCTGAATGGTTCGCACTCCTATCGAAATTGGTGATATTGGTTTTCTAAGCTGAGTGCCCACCTCAGACTTACGAACATGTCACTGTGGGTTGGAGAGAGATAATGGCTGAAGAGCAAGAAGTCTGGCGAGGCACGCCTTCGCAAGTCATCAATATGGGTTCGTATATTCTGTTGGGACTATTTTTCTGGTTAGTGATCCCCCTGTTTATCATGCTCTGGAAGTGGTTGCAGGTTAAAAATATGAAGTATGAGCTCACCACTCAACGATTGCGCACCCATCATGGGGTTTTCAATAAAGAGATAGACGAGTTAGAACTCTATCGGATTCGCGATTATCGCCTTGATCAGCCATTCTTTTTGCGTATGTTCTCGAAAAGTAATATTGAAATGGCTACCTCAGATCGCACCCATCCGAAAGTAACCATTCGCGCCATTGATGATGCGGAAGAGATCCGCGAGAAACTCCGTACGTATGTTGAAGAATGTCGCACCCGCAAAGGTGTACGTGAATTTGATGTGGATTGAGGTGACGCATGACTAGCTTTCAAATTATCGTTCTAATTGTTGGTGTCTGCTTATTATTGCTTGGTGGATTTTCTGGTATTGCCATCTTTATCCGGGCCTTAAAAATCTCCGATAAATTTGGCGACGAAACCAATGTTGGCTCCCTCTGGGGGCTGTTTATGCTGGGTATTGCTGCCGGCTTATTACTCACCTGGTGGGCGTTAAAAACCACAGGGGGATAGTACAAAGCCGAAGACATCATTGACTCAACCAGTTAAGCATCATTAAATGGAATCTATTGAAAAGATATTAAGTCAATGAATCATAGGCAAAATACCATGGACGACAGTGATAATACCTTTCATTAATATAGAATGACTATATCAATGAAACCTATGTTGTAACTGAACCTCGGACCTAACTCTGAGTTGTGCACAAACTTAATGGGATTGGTATAACATGTTACTCGAAGGCAGTTGCCTGTGTGGCGGTGTCGCGTTTCAAATACGTACTTTTGGCAATAACATTGCCCACTGTCACTGCACCATGTGTCAAAAATTTCATGGTGCGGCCTTTAGCACATTTTTGCCGGTAAACATTGAACATATCACTTGGCGACAAGGCAACGCGTTGCTTCGTACCTACACCGCACACAATGGTAGTAAGCGGCAATTTTGCCAAAATTGTGGTTCCAGCCTTACCTTTCAATCGGCTAATACAAGCGATAGCCAATCTCTGGAAATTGCACTGGCAACCCTGAATGTACCGACTGCACCTACTGCAGCAAACCGAAAACTCCCTCAGCCCGATGCCCATGTACACACCAAGTCACAAGTGAGCTGGTACACCATTAACGATACCTTGCCGCAATATCCCGGTGATCGTGAAAGTTAAGTAATCAAACCTATACTAAAAACATAAATTCTTGCTGGAGATAAATCATGATCGAAGAGCTTCCCCAAAGTGATGGCAAATATTTCGGGGTGAAATTGTCAGGGCAATTGCAGTTCGACGAAGAGCGTAAATGGCTTAATGAACTGGATAAACGCATTAACGAGCATGGTAACATTCGAATTTTGTTGCAATTGGACGACGGCGCTGGCTGGGGACTGAAAGCCGGCTGGGAAGATATCAAGTGGGTCTTTCATCATATGAAACAAATTGAGAAGGTCGCCGTGATCTCGGATTCCAAGGTGTGGGAATGGCTGATAAAAGTCGACGCTGTGTTTGCCAAAATGGTGAATATTGACGAAAGTCACTTTTATCAGAACGAACAAGATAAAGCCTGGCAATGGTTAAAAGCGGATTAAGACCGTTCACTTGTCTCTATCAGCGGCTTAACAAATGGAGCAGGGAAGGGTGATGCAATTCATAGAACTTAGTCACACAATTTTTGAAGGGCTGGTCACATACAAGGGTCTGCCGGCGCCACATATCTGCGACTTTCTTAGTCGAGCGCAATCAAAACAACATTACCTTGAAGATACCAGTTTTGTGATCAGTGAAATCACACTGTGTTCAAACACTGGCACTTATATTGATACCCCATTTCATCGCTATGAAACGGGCAAAGATACTTCTGAGATACCCTTGTCACAACTTGCCAATCTCCCGGGCATCAAAATCGTAATTGAACCCAATATTCGTCCCATCGATGCGCGTTTTTTTCTAGACTTGCCCGATCTGAAAGGCAAAGCCGTGCTGATACAAACGAATTGGAGCCAACACTTCAACACTGAACGTTACTATCAGGGTCACCCTTATCTAACAAAAAACGCCGCCGAGTATTTGTTGGCGCAAGAGGTTGCTCTTGTGGGTATCGACAGTTTAAATATTGATGACACCGAGGATTTAAACCGCCCGGTTCATAGCATATTGTTGGCCAACAATATTCTTATTGTCGAGCATCTGAACAATCTCAATGCACTGCCTGAGCAACATTTTTTATTTACCGCAGCACCAGTGAAAATCAAAGGGGTAGGGACATTTCCGGTACGAGCCTTTGCCACTATTGATTCATAACTTTATTTGATAGTACCGCTCTCATGAACAATCAAAGCCTTGTCTAAGTACCTTTAAATTCTCACTGAGTGAGCAATAATTTAATGTGATTGGTATTATCCGTTGCTGGCGGATTACAAAGTGAAGTGTCACGCAATGTTTGAGGATTTAGGTTTAACGGCAAGGCAAATAGAGGGTACGGTACATAACCACGTACAACAACTGCTGAATACTTCTCATATGTACCGCACAAAACCGATAATGGGTGGCGGATGGCGCACTGACTGTGCGCTTGCTTCATATTAAAAGTGACGAAAATAATCCGTGTCACTAACCTGCCTAGTCGCCTTCAGCTGGCAGATACAACACCAAGTTATTCAAAAAAGCGAGAATAGCTTTACGATTAGATTCATTTAATCGAGTATAGCTTAGCTTTGAAGAATCTGCCTCTCCTCCATGCGCCAGAATCGCCTCTTCCAATGTCGTTGCTCGCCCATCATGAAGGTAAGGTGGCGTGCTACCGACACCCCACAATTCTTTAGTCATCCAAACCGATGCCCCAGTGCCCGTCTCATCGATATTCTCCGCAAGCTCAGGGCCCATGTCGTGAAGTTTTAAATCGCCATATAGGCGGACAATCACCTGACCTGACGCATCGGTTTCAAATGCTCCCAAATGCTTCACCAAGGTGTCATTAAGGACAATCTGGTTTTGAGGTTGATCACCGCGAATATCAAATCGAATCGCTTGTGCGTCACTAATCCCTAGCTGACCGCCTGGAAATATTGCATCCTTATACATGGGATTGTCGCTTGGTTCGCTGTACACAAACTTTTCTTCAATGACCATCGAAGGTTTGTGACAAGAACTACAGTCGACAGAATCAAATAACCTTTTGCCTCGCTTGATCTCACGACGTTGCGAAACACTTAAGGTTGGCAGCATTAATTGCTGCGCTAATGATGAACCACCGATGTCACCATATTGACGCCCTTCCAGAGTTTGACGTAACTCGTCTAGTTCTATCAGGCTAGTTGGTCTTGGTTGTGCAGCCAGATAAATGACCATCGCGGTAATATCCGCAATAGAGATTTCATTCACCACACCATCAAAGTCACCATCAATATCATCGCCGGTAAGCTCCACCGGATCCATGCCAAGTTCATTTTGAAACGCATCCCGAGAAAAATTACGGACACTTAACTCACTGCCTTTCCATTGAAAAGGGCGTACGATGAGGTCGTCTTTTACCCCCTGGCTTTGCACATCAATAGAAGGAGAGTTACATGGGGGGTCAACACGAACGGATCCAAAGTCCATGCCTTTAGTACTCAACGCTGCCTGCTGTTGCGATCCGGTTTCGCAGACCATAGCCAAGGTTTTAGCAACCTGGCCCTGCAATTCTTCGGTCATCTCTTCGGCTAACAACTGCAAACCCGCCATACCAAATACATGGGTTGTATTGCGCTGAATAAATTGTCCGGGTTGCCCCGTATGAAAAGGGTCACGAATGGCATTAAATACCACGGCACCGCCGCCATTGCCACCGCCGCCGATAATATTGGCGCCGGCATGACAATCACTACAAGCTGCGGCATTAGGCCCTGTTTTGCGTCTGGGAATGGTATTGGACCAGTTAAATAAATCTGCCCGTGGCACCCGGGTCAGACGACCGCCATCACCAACGTTCATGCCTCCGCCGTCAAGTGCGTTAAAACTAAATCCAAATAATTCATCGCCACACTCAAATATATCGATGAAAACTCCCGAATCTAACGATTCATCACAATGTTCGATAATCCCTTTATTGAGACTGGAAAGATACTCAAGAGAATTTTCCTGAGCCTGCGTAAATGTTGAAAGAAAAGTTATTCCTGGAAGAGCAAACGCGTAAAATATAGCGCGAAAAATTGCCATAGTGCACCTCATAGCTGAATCACCGATGCTTGATCGCCAATAACAACACAGGGCGAAAAACGACTGCACAATTTTTTATCTAAACCACTTCTAACTATAAAAGAGTCTTGCCCTCTTGCTAAATGCAAATGCAAACAATTTGCATTTAAATAACCATGAAGCGACTTTACTATTTGGGAGATTTTCTTGCTCCTGCGCCCACAACTGCTAGATTTTAGAACAGGCGGTGGAGGTAAGATTATGCGCTGGGAAGATAAACGTAAGAGCAGCAATGTAGAAGACAGGCGTGGACAGCAAGTGGCCGCCGGTGCCGGTATTGGCGCTTTGTTATTCCGCTTTCTCCCTTTTCTGATCCGCAGTAAATTAGGGCGTACCTTACTTATTGTTGGCGCCGTAGTGTTTTTTGGCAGTCGCTTTCTGGGGGTTGATGTCGCGCCTGGATTGTCTTCAGGAGGAGGATCTCAACAGCCCGTACAATTAACCGAGGAACAACAACGTATGGGCGATTTTGTCGCCGTTATCCTCGCCGATACCGAACAGACCTGGCATGACATTCTTGGCCAACAGGGTATTACCTATCGCGAACCCAAACTGATTTTATTTACCAGCCAGGTTAATTCCGCCTGCGGCATGGCTAGTGCGGCCGTCGGTCCGTTTTATTGCCCCGGTGATGAACAGGTATATATTGATCTGTCCTTTTACGAAGACCTTAAAAATCGTCATGGTGCCCCTGGGGACTTCGCTCAGGCCTATGTGATCGCTCATGAAATTGGCCATCATGTGCAAAATATCCTGGGCACCTCAGAAAAAGTACATCGAGTGCAGCAAATGGGCTCTAAAGTCGAAGGCAATAAAATGTCGGTAAAATTAGAGCTTCAGGCAGACTGTTACGCAGGCGTTTGGGGGTATCATGCCAATACCGAACGGCACATGCTCGACTCAGGAGACTTAAATGAAGCCTTAGTGGCGGCATCTGCAATTGGCGATGATCGCCTGCAAAAACAAGCAACCGGGCGGGTCACCCCAGATAGTTTCACTCATGGTTCTTCGGAGCAACGGGTGGCCTGGTTCAAGCGTGGCTTTGAAAGTGGCGATATCAGTCAGTGTGATACTTTTTCCGGAGGTTGATAACGATCAGGCCCCTTTATCCCGCAAATATAACAAGCTTTCGGTCCCTTTGTCATGAATACGTATGCAATAATTTGTCAGCGTTGCCTTGACCACGTAATTTGCTCACTTATACATTAACAATATTCATTCATAGTGCGGTCGATTTGCGCAAAGAGTGGCTAAGACATTCATCTGAGCAGTATCGACAAGGCAAGCAGCGCCGAATCGCAATTGCGCCAAAATGATAAAGATAATTTTCGATACGCACAGGAAAGAACAACAAGTGAGCCTTTCATGTTAACCATGCAAAAAAACCTAAGCCGGTCGTTTTATGTCCTGCTCAGTTTACCGTCGACGGCAATGGGGTTTGCCCTGTCAATCCAAATTGCAGCACTTAGTTGGCTACTGAATACCCAATACGGGCTAGATATTCATGAAGTAGGATTGGTTTGGGCCGCAGGTCCAATCGCCGGCATTTTAGGCCAGGTCATTATCGGTATTATCAGCGATAAGGTTTGGTTTTGGGGAGGTCGACGCAGACCGTTTATCATCATTGGTGGTGTACTCGCCGGGATGATGTTGCTGGCGCTTCCGAATATCGATATTGTCTCCAGTGCTCTGGGTATGGACGGCTTGCTAGGTATCGCTATCATGATCGCGCTGACACTAGATCTTTCGATTAATGTCAGCATGAACCCTACACGCTCAATCATTGCCGATGTTACCCCGCAAGGTGAGCAGCGCACCCAAGGTTACACCTGGATGCAATTGATTTCCGGTACCTTCGGCATGATGGCCTATGCTATCGGTGCGACCTTAGGTAACTATGTGCTGATCTATCTGGGTGCGGCGCTGGTATTTTTGTTAGCCGTGATCCCGCCATTTTTTATTACTGAACCTAAAGAGTTAACCGATAGCGAAGACGGTAGTGAAAAATCTGCCATTGGCGTTAAAGAAATCCTGATTAACATTAAGCCGCTTTGGGGATTTTTAATTTACGATGTTTATGCCCTGTTTATTAAACTTGCGGGCATTAAAACCAATCACTATTGGGTAGAAATTGCCTGTCTTGTCCTAACCGCCTATTTTGTTATCACCACCTTAATTCCATCGGAACAGGGTAAATGTGAGGAAGAAGCCAATCGCATCGGCTTTCGAAAAGTACTTGCTGCCCACTCCTTTAGCTGGATTGGTATTCAATCCATGTTTGTATTCTTGTTTGCCTTCTTGCAGGATAAGATGCCAGGCATTGGTGATGATGAATTGGGTAAAATCATCAACTTAAGCTTTTTGGTACTCAATGGTGTCGCTGCTATTCTGCCAGCTTTGGTGCTGTTGCCACTAACCCGTTCTTATGGTCTGGTGCGCGTGCATACCGTATGTATCGCAACCATGGCGATGGGCTATTTCGGCGTCGTTCTGTTTGGTGACAATGAATATATGCTGTATGGATTAATGGCGTTTTTGGGCATAGGTTGGTCGGCGGTGATCTCATTAGCATTTGCCATTATGTCAGAGAAAATCGATCAATCTCGCATGGGAAGTTACATGGGGCTATTTAATCTGTCGGTTGTGATCCCACAATTAGTGGTAAGCCTTGGTGTTGGCCTGGCAGTTTCGCAAGCAGACGATAAAGGCCTGATTTTTATCATCAGTGCGGTGAGTTTATTGATTTCTGCCATCGCCTGGATGCGAGTGGGTGAGATCAAGCCCAAAGCGCTGAGTTAATACCAATCAAGGTCGGCGATGTAGTTACTGAACCGGCCTTGAAATTTCAGAGCACCTCCTCCAACATCAATCCGTTGAACTATAATGATGCCACCGAATAATTACCTCATCTGGAACTCGCTGGCATTGACTCTGGTTGCGAGTGATTGGTCTGAACATGAATCGATTGGTTATTATGCAACTGGTTTTTGCGGTTTTCTTATACGGGTGCTCGACTGCAAATCCAGGAATTTTTGTTAGCTCTAGCTATATCGCTAATCCAGATAAAGCGGCTCAGTTTCTCGGTGAGGTGCAAGGCGAGTCAAGGCAGAGATGGATTTTATATTTGATTCCTATGGGCGAGGCCCCTTCAACCCAGCAGGCAATTATAAACGCCAAGCAGCAAATATCTGGGACACGTTTCCTTGCCGATGTTTCGATAGATGATCGCACCGAGTGGGGCTTTGGATATAGCGAACAAATAATCATTGTTAATGCTCAGGCATATCGATAATTCACGCATAAAAATGCGTTTATCGCCATCGCTCAGCTTAAATTATCGGGTTAATCAAAATACTGGTCAGATGAGTGATTGCTTTGTCGGCCTGTTTGCCGTTACCATGATTCCTCGTTTAACCTGACGAGATATTGCACAGTGACTTTTTCTAACCCAAAATCCTTTCCCGCATTACCTGAAAACGCCAGTTACCAGTTTTACGGTGGCAATGGCCCAGATCTGCACTTTTATCACGCCAATGGATTTTCAAGTATTACCTATCAGCCATTTATCGAGGCTTTGACCCAGTCATTTAGTGTATCCGCGCTCGACTCTCGCGCTGTCTGGCCGAATATTGGTACCCCACCAAAAACTCGGGAATGGCATGTCTACGCAAAAGATTTAATCGCATTTATTGAGCAACATTACCAACAACCCATCATCGCAGTGGGGCACTCGCTTGGTGCCAGCGCTACTATTTATGCTGCCAACATGCGACCAGACTTATTTAGAGCATTGGTATTGATTGAGCCAGCGATGTTAAAGCGCAGTATGGCAACCGCCATTCGATGGATGCCCGATTCGGTGTTAAAACACATCGACCCAGTGAAAACCACACTGAACAAGCAGGACCGGTGGTCTTGCCGGAACAGTTATCGAGAATATTGCCAGCAGCGACGCAGCTTTAAACGCTTTCACCCAAAAAGCTTTGAAGCCTTTGTTGAACATTCGGTGATAGATGATGGTGACGAGGTCACATTGAGATTCCCTAAAGATTGGGAGGCTCATAACTTTTCGCAGCCCCCTTATATGCTAAAAGAAATATCTAAATTATCGGTGCCAACTGTGGCGGTAAGAGGCAAGCCTAACGTGTTTTTTAGCGATGAAATCTGGCAGAAATGGCAGGCCTGTCAACCAAATGCGGTGTTTTTAGAAGATATCAAACATGGTCATTTACTGCCTTTGGAGAACCCCGATAGCTGTTATCAATTGATTCTACAAGGCATCGAAAAACTTAAACTTTAGCATTGGCTGCGGGTAGCCAATTGTTACAGGCATCGATGCAATCGTTTGCCGTGAGTCAAAAACCTAAATCCACCGATATCGCTACTAAATGCTGCCAATTAGTGCGATATCGAAGGGATAAAGCGAAAAAAGAACCTAACGTGTAATCAGATACTTTTTTAGCCGACAAAGGATAAACGTTTATTGGCTAACATTTGTACTGTCAGCTTTATAAATGGCAAAGCTTAGCGGTGCTAAATGAATCATTACCTGACCGTCTTCCTCAGTTTTATCCTTGGCAAGAACGATCGGTTCATAACCGGCAAACGGCATTTTAAATGTCTGTTTTTGCTTCTCTAATGCGGTATTAAATACCACCAAATATTGTTCAGTCTCTGTGGTTCGGGTAATGGCAAAAATGCCCGGAGTATCCTGAGAGTATAAAGTTTCCTGCTCACTAATGCGCAATCCCGGGTGGTATTGATAGATACTCGCTAGATACGCCAAATCTTTATACAGAATATGTTCCTGATCAAAATTAGCATCCGCGGTAGTGGCGCTGGTACCTAATAGATCATCGTCATTATAAGAGAGTACTTTCGATGGCATCATATCCTGACGGGAATCGCGATCATGGCCATCACCGACAAAGCCTTGTTCATCCCCATAGTAAACCACCGGGATACCACGGGAAAAAAACATCATCGCATTGGATAGTTTAATGCGCGCTAAAGCCTCGGATTCGCTCATATCAGGATGCTTGCTCTTCAATAGATAGGCAAAGCGGCCCATATCATGATTACCGGTAAAGTTAACCAACATGCTGGCATCGGAATCGTCATCTTTGTAAAAACTGTCGGCCTCAAATAATCTGGCGAGGACGTCAGTACCCTGTTGATCCACTAACGTGGCCTGAACCGCACTTTGAAAGCCAAAATCGAGAATCGATTGCAAGTTACCAGTGGTAGTAAATTGGCTTAAATATTCAGGATCTGCAGAATATACTTCGCCAAACATAAAGAAGTTTGGGATCCCTTGTGTTTTTGCATGGGCGAGTAATGCTGGCGAAAACTCTTGCCAGAACTCGATATTTACGTGTTTTACCGTGTCAATTCTAAAGCCGTCCGGTTTAAATTCGGTGATTACATCTTTGAAGATATCGATCATCCCCTGAACGACGTACGGATTGTCGGTATCGATATCGTCAAGACCGGCAAAGTCGCCATAAACTGCGCTTTCCCCTTCCCAGGTGCTATCCCCCTGATTGTGATAATACTTGCTTTCATTTAACCAGGCCGGGACCTTAATATCCTCACTGCCCGGCATGACAAATGGAGTGTATGTATCACCGGCGGCGACCTGCGCCAGAGTTTTGTAATCACACAGACCAACGGTTTCACCTAACCATTGTTTACCGTCTTCACCATGACACTCTTTGTATTTAATCACGTCAGCACTATGGTTAGCGATGATGTCAAAAAATACTTTAATATTGAGCTTATGTGCCTCTTCAATAAAGGTTTTTAGTTCTTCATTGGTTCCCAAATGCGGGTCAATTTCCGTGAAATCGACAACCCAATAACCGTGGTAGCCACTGCCATCGTGCTGTACCGCCTGATTACGCATTATCGGCGTCATCCAAATCGAGGTAATGCCCATATCATGCAGATACGGAAGTTTGTTTTGCAAACCTTTCAGGTCGCCACCGTGGTAATAACCCGTGTCTGTTTGATCAAAGCCGCCCCGTGACTCGAGCTTAGTCGCTGAACCATTGTCATTATTGACATCGCCGTTATCAAAACGATCCGGCATAACAAAATAAAACACTTCATCACGTGCATCACGTTGCTGGTATGGTGCCAGATTCTGCGCCGATACCTTGTGCCATTCAACAGCTGGTGAAGATTCAATAATATCAACCGTTTCACTTTTTTCTGACGAACAGCCGGCCAAAGCCGCCGTGACGATACCAGCCATTGCCAGCGTTATTGAGTGTTTTATTACCTTGGTGTTACCTAACATTATCCCTCTCCCCATCGAGTTCAATGTAACCATACAAACGAGCCCGGACAATGAACCGGGCTCAAAGCTAATTGCGCACCTAACCCTTAGGGCGCTCTTTGTTCATCACATCCACCAGATTATGCATATCGATATGCTGCCAGAATTCTTCAATCGTGACCGGCATACGACGACGCCAGTTAGGATGTTCATCAACCGTGCCTGGAATGTTCACTTGTTCATTTAAGCCAAGCGCATCTTCCAAAGGCACCAATAAGATCCGGCTAGGTGCTTTCGCCAGAAAAGCCTGCACCGCACGTGATAAGGCATTGTTCATCGTCGCAGGTGCCAGACTCGGAAATTCATCCGCGTGCAATACCCCTTCATGCTCTAATGCGGCTAACAGTTGCTCACGATCGCTCACACGAGAGTTACGCTCGTCCTGACCCATTTGCTCATTAGGATACAGATTTAACTCCTGACGCCATTTCAGGTCATTGCCTGTCCACCAACCTGACATGGTTGATAAATCATGGGTCGAAACCGTCACCATAGATTGTTCAGGATAAATTTCTGGACGGAAAAACAAACCAGAATCCCAACGTTCGAAAAACAATACCTTATAGGATAGCAAGCCAGCTTCTGCCATGATCTCACCGAAACCATCAGGCACGTTCCCTAAGTCTTCACCAATAACCACACACTGGTTACGGCGCGATTCTAGTGCAATAATGCGAAAGATTTCATCGAGCGGAAAGGTGATATAGATACCCTCATGCGCTCCCATTCCAGGTGCAACCCAGTACTGACGCATTAAACCCAGTACGTGATCGATGCGCAGCGCGCCGGCATGACGCATATTGCTGCGCAGCGCTTTAACGAGCGGTAAATACCCTTGTTCTTGCAAGGCAACCGGATTAATCGGGGTTAACCCCCAATCCTGGCCTAACGTATTCATCGCATCAGGTGGCGCGCCTACCGCAGCACCGGATACATAGCTATGTTTGTCCGCCCATACTTCAGCACCACTGCCATCACAACCAACAGCCAGGTCCATATATAAGCCCACCGGCATATCATTGGCTTTCGCCGAGCTTGCTGCTGCGCCGATTTGGCAATCCGCTAACCACTGCAAAAACTGGAAGTAACCGATGCGTTCTGCATGCTCAAGCTTAAACTGTTCAACTTCCGGGCTGTGTGGATCCTGATATTCGATTGGCCACATTTTCCAACCATAGGCGTGAAAATCGATTTTTCGAAAATGCTCGTAAAGGGCGTCAAAGGTTGCCAGTTCAAATAAATCGTCACCCATTTCATCACAAAATTCCTGATATAGGGCGGCGATATCGCTAGATTTACCAATATGCTCACTGATAAAGTCCTGATACAGCAGTTCAAGCACCTGGTATTTCAAATGCGCGGCATGGGGATAGTCGATAAACGTCTGGCTATTGGCCTGCACCACCTGCTGCTGAAAATCTTCACTGTTGACCACATCCTGTGCGGCGGCACAGGTGGCGAAGTTTGGCACTGCGGTTACATCAATATAAAGCGTATTTAAGAAGCAACGACTGGTTGGTGAATAAGGACTGATATGACCCGGGTTATTCGGATATAGGGGATGCAATGGGTTTAGACCTATTGCCGTCACGCCGCGTTTTGCCGATTGCTCAACCAGACTTTTCAGATCCCCAAAATCGCCCATACCCCAACTATTTTCAGACTTTAATGAATATAGCTGTGCGGCCAATCCCCACATGCGATAATCCGCAGCTTCATTCGGGCTGTAACAGGTTTTGGGCGCGACAATTAAGTGTCCGGCAGAATTTAATCCATCAAGTTCGATAGAAAGCTGATGATAACCTTCTTCTATGTGCGGCAATACCAAAGTTAATTTTTGATAAACGACACCGTCAATATTCTGCTCATCAACTTTTTCCAGCGCTTGCAAAGATTGCTCACCGGTCAGGACTTCTCCGCTTTCAAGAGTGATGGTCCATTGGATTGATTGCTCAATGTCTACCGTTTCAACACTTAAGGTCACTGAATGCTTTGCGGCTTCAGACTTCACCATAGACATAGCGGGTAAAAGGGTTAACCAGGATTTATTTTTCAATTCCTGGGCGCTGGCCAAAATGGCCTGGTCCGAGCTTAATTCGTAACCCATCGCCTGTAGCAATGACTGTAAAGCCTGCTGATTAGCGTGAACCATGTTGCCATAACAATCCTTATAACTAGGATGAAAACCGACAACATCGGCTAACTGTTGTAAAGGCGTCATAAATTTAATTCCTGAGTATCATATTGGCTGTAAGTTAGCACCGAGCAACTGTAAGCAGCGACGTCGATTAAAGCCGTTTCTATTGGCTGTTGACTATCGGCGTTCAGTTTGCAGGCGAGACTGTGCTCTGGCTCGGCGGTATTGATAATGCGAGTCCAGCGACCCGGTAATTTAGGTAGCTGGAATCGACTAATATGTTTATGAGCGTTAAAGATAACCAATAACGCATCGTCCTGGACTCGATCCTGAGTCGTGTTGGCGTCAAACACATCGGTTTCGGCCAACATCATGGCAAAGCACTTAAGAGCGCTGTTGTGCCAATTGTCCTCTGCCATAGGAACCCCATGGCAGTTAAACCAGCTCAGATCCTGCAGTCCGGTTTTCGCGGATACTTTAAGTCCGTGCTGGTAATTTAAACGGTTTAATAACGGGTGTTGCTTACGCAATTGGATCAACTTTTGTACAAACAAAAGCTGCTCATGATCGGCAACGCCTTGTTCTGACTCCGGATCAGATAAAAACTGCCAGTTCAACCAGGTCATATCGTTGTCCTGACAATAGGCATTGTTGTTGCCCTGTTGACTGTGATTGACTTCATCACCACCAAGTAGCATTGGTGTGCCCTGGCTCAAAAATAACGTGGCAAGAATGTTGCGTTTTTGCTGCTGTCTGAGGAGATTGATTTCGCGATCCGACGTTTCGCCTTCAACGCCATAGTTACGACCATAGTTATGGCTATGGCCATCACGATTGTCTTCACCATTGGCGTGATTATGACGCTCTTCATAGGTGACAATATCATGCAGGGTATTACCATCATGGCTAGTTACCATATTAATACTGGCATAAGGCCGGCGACCATGATGTTCAAAAATATCGGCGCTACCATGTAACCGACGGGCAAGCTCAGGGATCATACCTTCATCACCACGCCAGAAACGGCGCACGGAGTCGCGAAAGCGATCATTCCATTCCAGCCAGCTACTGGGGAACTGCCCCAGTTGATAGCCACCATGGCCAATATCCCATGGCTCAGCGATCAATTTCACATTCGCTAAGGTGGGATCCTGACGCAGTGCCGCAAAAAAGCTGGCGTGCTGATAAAAGCTATCATTGCCCTGATAATCTTTGCGGCCCAGAATCGGTGCCAGATCAAAGCGAAAACCGTCAACCCCCATAACATCAACCCAGTATCGCAAGCTATCCATTACCAGCTGTAACACTCTGGGGTGGGTTAAGTTTAAGGTGTTACCACAACCAGAATGATTGATATAAAAGCGTTTATCTTCCTCTTCTAAACGGTAATAACTTAAGTTATCGATGCCTTTAAAACAGTAGGTTGGTCCTAAGTGATTGCCTTCTGCGGTGTGGTTGTAAACCACATCCAAAATCACCTGCAATCCGGCCTGATGAAAGTTGTCCACCATTTGCTGGAACTCTTCAAGCTGGTTTTGATAACAATACCTTGGCTCCGGTGCAAAAAAGGCAATGGAGTTGTAACCCCAGTAATTTTTCAGGCCTTTTTCATGCAAAAAGGCTTCATCAAAAAAACCCTGTACCGGCAATAACTCAATACTGGTTACGCCCAATTCCTTAAAATACTGAATCGATTCCGGTTGTCCGAGGGCTTTAAACGTGCCACGCATCTCGGCATCAATATGCGGATGCTGTTTGGTAAACCCTTTCACATGGGCTTCATAAACAATCGTGTCGTTATCCGCAACGTAGACATGATTATCAAGACCTTTGAGGGTCGGACTCACCACACACTTAGGCATGACATCGCTATTATCACGATGATCAATAATCAAATCCTGTTGCCGGCTTTCTAAATCATAACCATGGTGTTTTTGCGACCAGGTAAAACTGCGGCTCAACTGTTTGGCATAAGGGTCAATTAGCAGCTTGGCCGGGTTAAATCGGTGTCCGGCATTCGGGTTGTAAGGACCATGTACCCGATAACCATAAAAACAACCGGGTTTAATATCCGGCAAATAAATGTGCCAGACTTCGTCGGTATACTCGGTTAACGCAATCCGTTCCAGTTCCTGCTCGGTTTCAACATCAAACAAGCATAATTCAACCTTTGTGGCGTGGGCGCTAAATAAGGCGAAGTTGGTGCCCTGACCATCAAAGGTGGCACCGAGGGGATAAGGTCGACCGGATCGGAATCTGTGCATTAGCCCTGGATCTCAAATACTAGGGTTGCTAAAGGCGGCACGGTTATCTCAATTGACTGCGGGAAGTCCTGCCATGGTGTATTACTGGCAACAACCGACCCATGGTTACCAATATTACTGCCGCCATAAATGCCGGCATCGGAATTGAAAATTTCCTTATGCTCACCGGCAACGGGTGTTCCCAGGCGAAATTTATGATGTACGCTTGGGGTAAAGTTTACCACCACAAGTACCGGATTGGTCCCTGCTTCACCGTAGCGCACATAACTGAAAATGGATTGTTCGCTATTTTGATAATCGACCCAGTCAAAGCCTTCATGTTGGCAGTCTTGCTGATGCAAAGCCGGGGTCGATTTATACAATCCGTTCAAATCCCGGATCAGTCGCTGCACCCCCTGATGTGGCTGATGGTCAAGCAAGTGCCAATCCAGAGATTGCTGATAGTTCCATTCATTTTGCTGACCAAATTCACAGCCCATAAACATCAATTTTTTGCCTGGATGGGTCCACATAAACCCGTAATAGGCGCGCAGATTTGCAAAACGTTGCCAGTCATCGCCCGGCATACGCGCAAGAATGGAACCTTTACCGTGCACAACTTCATCGTGACTTAACGGCAAGACAAAGTTTTCATCAAAGGCATACACTAAGCCAAAGCTGATTTCATTGTGGTGAAATTTACGATGAATTGGCTCTCGCCCTATATATTGTAGGGTGTCATTCATCCAACCCATATTCCATTTAAAGCCAAAGCCCAGGCCGCCCATATCGGTCGGCTTGGAAACACCCGGCCAGGAAGTTGATTCTTCGGCAACCGAAAATGCGCCCGGGTAGTCGGCGTATAACTCTTCATTAAAGCCTTTGAGGAAATCTACGGCTTCGAGATTTTCATTACCACCAAACTCATTGGCCACCCATTCGCCATCTTTACGCGAATAATCCAGATATAACATCGACGCCACGGCATCCACTCGGACACCGTCAACATGGTAATTATCCAACCAATGCATGGCACTGGCGCGTAAAAAGTTAGCAACTTCGGTACGGCCATAGTTATAAATCAGGGTGTTCCAATCAGGATGGAATCCTTTGCGTGGGTCCTCATGCTCATACAAACAGGTACCATCAAAGCGTACTAAACCATGATCATCAACCGGGAAATGTCCTGGCACCCAATCAATCAAAACTCCCAGACCTGCCTGGTGGCATTGATCAATAAAAACCTTAAAGTCTTCCGGGCTGCCAAATCGTGCGGTAGGTGCAAACAAACCAACAGGCTGATAGCCCCAGGAACCATCGAAAGGGTATTCACTAACAGGCATTAACTGAATATGAGTAAAACCAAGATCCTGAACATATGGGATGAGCCGCTCGGCAATTTGTTGGTAATTTAAAAATTCATTATTTTCATCACGTTGCCAGGAGCCAAGATGGACTTCATATATACTGATCGCCGCGTGACGATTATTCATCGCCTCTCGGGTTGTCATCCATTGCGAGTCTGTCCAGGCAAAGGCTTGTTCAGCATTAATTACCGACGACGTATCTGGGCGATATTGCGCCTGAGCCCCCATCGGGTCTGCTTTTAATGGCAATAAATTGGCTTCACTGTCTTTGACTTCAAATTTGTAGTGACAGCCAGCTTGTACGGGGTGGCGAGCACTATGATGAGGGATAAATATCTCCCATATGCCACAGTTGAGTAATTTACGCATCGGGTGGCAGCGACCATCCCAATCGTTAAAATCACCAACGACAGCAACATGGCTGGCGTTCGGTGCCCATACGGCAAAACTGACACCAGCAACACCTTCATGCTCAATACCGTGTGCACCGAGTTTTTGATATAAATGCTTATGGCGTCCTTCGACGAAAAGATAGATGTCCATCTCACCGAGTACACAGCCAAAAGAGAAAGGGTCATCAATCACCCGCTTGGTGTCGCCCGCGGTGACTTGTAACTGATAGGCAAATGCTTTTTTACGGCGGGTGGTTTTATGGAATAACCCCTGTTCACTGGCTCGCTCCAGTTCGCAGATCACCTTACCGGATGCTTTATCCAGCACAGCAACGGTTTCGGCCCAGGGAATAAATACATTGAACTGTAAGTAGCCTTTTTCATTGGTATGCATACCAAGAAAAGCAAAAGGGTTTGAATGCTGTGCGTTACTCAGCGCCTGATTATGTTCATGCATTATTCACTGTTCCTTCAATTTATTGACGGTTACTTCAATAGCGACCGTTTATTCAGTTTAATCAACCTATTATGTTACGCATTATTATTTGGCTGATACAACAAAAGCCTCAGTAAATTAATACTAAGGCTTTTGACAAACAGCGTTCATACCAATTCTGATTCGTCATGGTATGCATTCACCGCTTACCCACAACCGTTTGCGGGCAAATAGCGATAACTACTTAAGCGGTGTTAATTTCCAAATATTGTTCACATAATCTTCAATGGAACGATCGGATGTAAACTTGCCCATCTTCGCCGTATTTAAAATTGCCATGCGTGCCCAGCGTTTGGTGTCTTTGTATGCGACATCAAGTTCTGTTTGTGCTTTGGCATAATCCGCATAATCGGCAAGTACGCGATACGGGTCACCACCTTCGAGCAAACTATGTGCAATCGCCGCAAGTTCACCCGGCTTACCCGGTGTGAAGAAATCACCCCGTAGCCAATCAATAACTTCTTTTAGCTCTTCATCGGCGTGGTAGAAATCCCAAGGATTGTAACCTTCCACTTGCATCGCTTTGATCTGATCGACGGTATTACCGAAAATAAAGATATTGTCATCACCAACTTCTTCGGCAATTTCAACGTTCGCACCATCAAGTGTGCCGATCGTAACCGCACCATTTAGCGCAAGCTTCATGTTACCCGTACCCGAAGCCTCTTTACCTGCGGTAGAGATTTGCTCAGAAACATCGGCAGCTGGAATGATTTTTTCTGCCAGCGTTACCCGGTAATTGGGCATAAACACGATTTTCAGTTTGCCCTGGATGCGCGTGTCATTATTGATGCGCTCAGCGACCTTATTGATCGCATAAATGATTTCTTTAGCCAGGTAATAGCCAGGCGCCGCTTTCGCACCAAAGATAAATACCCGAGGCTGCATATCATAATCTGGATTTTCCAGAAGACGACGGTATAGGCCAAGAATGTGCAAGAAGTTCAGATGCTGACGCTTGTACTCGTGCAAACGCTTGATCTGGACGTCAAAAATTGCATCGGCACTGACTTCGATACCCGTCAGACTTTTAATTTCAGCGGCCAGTTTAAGCTTGTTTTCATGCTTGATGTCCATGAATTTCTTCTGGAATTTAGCATCGTCGGCATATTCACTCACCGCATTTAAGCTGGACAATTCTTTCGCCCAGTCTTTTTTCACAACCGTATCCAGCAGCTTGGATAGTTTAGGATTACAGGCTTTTAACCAACGTCGTGGCGTAACACCATTAGTGACATTGGTTAATTTACCCGGATACAGGGCATTAAACTCAGGGAACAGATCAGATTGCACCAGATCCGAGTGAATCTGTGCCACACCATTCACCTTAAACGAGGTAACAACACAAAGGTGTGCCATGCGGACCATTTTCTGCTGGCCTTCTTCAATGATCGACAGTTGAGCACGCATTTGTACATCACCCGGCCACATACGCGCCACTTCATTATTTAAGAACTGCTCATTGATGGCATACAAAATTTCCAGGTGACGCGGTAATACGCGTTCAAACATGGCAACTGCCCATTTCTCCAGCGCTTCTGGTAGTAACGTGTGGTTGGTATAAGCAAATACCTGACGACACATTGCCCAGGCGTTGTCCCAGCTAAAGTCATAATCGTCCATTAGCGTGCGCATTAGCTCAAGAATGGCGATAGTTGGGTGAGTATCGTTTAATTGTATGACAACCTGATTGGCAAATTCTGACCAGTCGTCGCCGTATTGTTTCTGATAACGCTTGATGATGTCTTTGATTGAACAGGCACAGAAAAAGTATTGCTGAATAAAACGTAACTCTTTACCCGCTTCGGTTTCATCATTTGGATATAAAACTTTGGAAATCGTCTCTGCCTGATTTTGTGCACTGTGTGCATCCTGATAATCACCAGCATTAAACTGGTCCCAGTCAAAATGACTACAGGCACGGGACTCCCATAAACGCAACACGTTTACCGTTTTTGAGTTGTAACCGACAATCGGCACATCCCATGGAACCCCTTTGATGATTTGCCCAGGGTGCCAGATTTTCTTAACACTGCCATCAACCTGAGTCTGGGTTTCTACTGAACCGAATAACGGGATCTCCTGAACCGCTTCAGGACGACATACTTCCCATGGGTTGCCATACTCACGCCATTCATCCGGCGTTTCAATTTGACGACACTCGTGAAACTGCTGTTCAAACAAGCCATGCTGGTAATGGATACCGTACCCTACAGCGTTGTAATCCAGGGTTGCTAAAGAATCTAAGAAACAAGCGGCAAGGCGACCCAAGCCACCATTACCTAACGCCAAATCGTGGCCTTCTTCGAAAATATCTTCCAGCTCAAACCCTAAATCAGCAACCGCTTTGTTCGCAACTTCAAACAAGTTCAGGTTATGCAGGTTATTGGAAAGCATACGCCCCATCAGATATTCAAGGGATAGGTAATTTACACTGCGGCTTTGTTGTTCGGTATGAGCGGCATTTGTTTCCTTAAGCTTTTCATAAACCACTTCATTCACTGCCAGACACACAGCACGTAAAACGGCCGTTGGATTGTCCTGAAAATCGACTTCACTGGAAGTGAAATTCAAATGATGAAGAACCTTGGTTTTGAATTGCGCCGCGGTTAACGGTTTTTTCGTTGCTGTCGCCATAATAAAACGTTTCTCTTTAAGTAATCGAATCTGTCCAGCGTTAGGACGATAATTCAGTCATAACAAATTCAATTGCAACAACTGCTTAATTTTCAGGCAAAATTATAATTCTGGCTGTAAGTGTCGTTAATTTAAGCTTTGGGAGCAAACATCTGCATACGTATGTATTGCATTTAAGTGTTGCATACGTATGCAGAATCTCAACCCGGGTACCCCATAAACCCCACGTAGTGTCTGGTTCCCAAGACCAGTCTGCGATATTGTTCAGAAACCCACAGGCACGATGTCTCAACCCGGTTCCTGATATTTATCACACTACCACTTAGTTAAGTTAGATGTTTGAATTTAAACAACAAATGAATAATTTTCAGCTAAGGATTGATAGCCTCTCAAGAGTTTGAAACACTTAGGTATTGTAACTTATGCTAAGTCGAGCAATGACCCATGAAATCTATTCGTTTTTTTAGTTTTTCCGCGTTTCTGGCGCTTTCCTCATTCAACGTCTGTGCAAACGACGGCGATACTGCATTGCCAGCGGCTGACAAAATAATCAATGCGGCGATGCCCTGGGAAAACCAATATTTTCGTAAAGACCAAATGGAGCAGTGCATGAATTGGACCCGGGAAGTTCTGGTACAAGCCTGCGGTTCAGAATTTGCCGCTTTGGAAACTATGGATCCCTGGGATAAAGCACTTCTCGGTGCAGAAGATTTACTTTTACCTGAACATGCGGATTCTCTGGCAAGTGAAGAATTTGGTCGTCGAATTAATCGCATTGACGCTTTACTTCCTGGCGATATCGTCTTTTTAAAAAATACCTATGGAGACTGGGCAGACGGGGTGATTACCCATGTGGGTATTGCCACGGGATCGGGCAAGTATATTCACCGCGGTACGGTTAAAACCTCATTAGTACTCAATCAGGACATTCCCAAAGATAAATTTGTTGCCGGGTTGCGCCTTGATGAGGCGCTTTGCAAATAAGAAGGGATTAAAATCTTATACCAATCACTCCCTGAAGCAACTCGTGAACAGCGATTTCAACCTCATTTAGCTACAGGTATTTGGCAAAGACAATCTCTAATCTTGGCTATTCAATGGCCCAATGACTGCATTCATTCGCAACATACTCGGTTTGATTCCACGCCATCTTTTCGATATCCGTAGCCAGCTCAGGCGTGTGAATGCGCCAGAGTGAAGCATTCGGGCCTGCGTAGCGTATAAACTCATTCAATTGTTCGACACTTAACACTTTATCTTCGTGGGATACGATGTGCCATACCGGCTTAGTTGCGCCCAATGTCTGATATTCACAATCTCCAAGCGCTATGGTCTCCTTTATTTGATTCGTCAGCCCCCACTTTTCCACATAGGTTTGTGGCATATGAAAATCTGCATATTGATCGATAATATCAATGGCCATACCATGATCTTTTGGATTACCCCAGGAAGTTACACCAAGTAAGAAAGAGGCATCGGTATCGCCAGCATTAACGGCGTCATTGAGCGCATCACGATGTGCTTTCATAATGGTTTCCAGTGCGTCAGGATTATGATCAAACTCGACTTCGATATCCATAACAAAGCCTTGATAACCGATAGCGATGGCCGCCTCTAGCATATCAACCTGAACGGCGGTGTTACCGATATCATTGTAGGTCCAGGCCCAAGGTTCGATACCCATGTTCTTATAATACTGCAGATTCGAAGGTTCACAGGCATCTTGCCATACACCGCAGCTGACACCTGCATCGGTGAAGGTTATGGCATTGTCTTCATAGAAATAATTAATGTCGTGAATTTTGATAAAAACACGTTTTACCCCAAGATCTGCCAAATACTTAGCCATCGATTGATGATCACCTTTTACCAACCCGGCTTCATCGATATACCACAGCCAGACACCGAGTTTATTTTCCGCAACCGCAGTCACAGTTTCTTGATTTTCTGGCTGCGTTACCACGGGAGCAGGGGCAGCGGGCTTTGAGTCACCTGAGCCGCCGCAGCCAACTAAGGAAAGACTGAAAAAGGCACAGAATACAAATACTATTGCGGGGATTATTGTTATTTTCTTCACGACCATTTCCGATAAAAAATTAAGATAGGTTTAAGCTATCGGAATTCGTCGACTGAAGGCAGTTAGAAGCTATCGGTTGATGCGATAGCTATCTGATAAATTTAGCATTATTTCAGTTTCTTGGTTGCCAGGTGGCAGCAGGCCAGACTCAATACCATGGCTGCGGCACCGAGGGCAATGACATGATTTTGAGTATAATAAGTCAGAATAAATCCTGCGACCGGTGGACCCGCCACCAACCCGAGTTTAAAAGCGCTAATGCAAAACACAATTAATCGTCCGGATTTATCGCTGTCATTAAAAATGGCCATCATAATTGGCACCACAAAGCTCCAGAATATCTGATAGATCATCGTCGCTATCGCGTAAATTATCCAGGCGAACGACTCATTCATTAACATGAGCGCACTAATACAGCCTAGCTGCAACGCCAGCGTCATATACAAAGAGGTAGTTCGACCAAATTTATTTACGACAATTCCTGATAACCAGGAACCGAGCGCGCTAATGCCAAAGCCAACCGACAATATTAGGCCAATATCCGATCTACTAATGCCATGGGCATCGCCGATTCGCTCCAAATGTGCCCAGATCATGCCTTGCGCAAAGTAATAACAAACAATGGCAAAGAAGATTAACGCTACCGGAGAAAAGTGAATGTTGGTTAATGGGGAGGAGGAAGTATCGGTTCGTTTGTTTTTGGGAAAGTGCCAGACCACCAAACCTAAGGTGATCAGCAGACTGATATTGAAGAATTGAAAAATCCCGGCTAAGCTCCAGTTTTCAATAACCCAGGGCAAAATGGCAAATCCTAACGTGCCATAGATAACCTGCAGCGTAACTGCATCGCCAAAGGCTTTATCACTGTTATCTTTATCGCCTAATGCCGCAAGGGCGATGGCATAACTCACTCCACAACATAAACCGGCAATAAATCGACACAGTAAAAGGTAGCTGTAATCGCTAAGCTGAGCGCTAATAGCGTTGCTAACAATAAAGCCGACTAGAGTGATGACCACGACCGGCTTCCAGGAAACATTACGAACCCATAAAAATGCCGAAGCACTGGATATCAGAATTCCCGCCACGTCCGCTGACGTTAGCCAGCCAACCTGCTGGATAGTGAAATGGCCGGTATCAGAAAATGCACCAAGAATAAGTGGCATTAACGTGGTAACAGCGGCGCCCATCATGGCGACCCAGAGCAGGGCAAAATAACCCATTCGCTCGGACCAATTAGCTGTCTTATTAGCAATCTGGCTAGGTTTTATTGTTATTGATGTCATGATTGCCTCAGGATTGTTGACCCGATAATAACCGGATTGAGCAAAGGCTTGCACCCCTATTTGGGTATAGGAGGAAAGGTACTACTAATCGATTGTATGTTCTCGGCAATTGAATCGATTGTCAGTTCTCGGCAATTGCTCCATGCATTGCTCTAATAAATTACGTCCATGTAACGACAGACACAATCGACATACCTACATCCATGCAAGCAGCTAACCGGGCATACATTCGTCCATGAAATAAGGGCCCGAAGGCCCTTTGAAAAAACAACTTCTAAGGAGTCTCTTATCCCACCGGATTAGAAGTAGTTATAAGAGAAGTTAATACCAACAGTTCTTGGTGTCACATAGATGGTGTTATAGCCAAATGGACCACCATCGAAATGATAGGATGTTTGCGCATCTTCGTTGGTAATATTGTCTACCCAGCCGGTTACTTTCCAGTTATCCATAGCGTAGCTAATTGATGCATCAAAGATGGTGTAAGATTCGAACTTGAATGGCGGGTACTCAATCAAATCGCCGTTTTCATCTGGCGCTGTATCAACGCGGTCCGAATACAACTCTCCAACATAACGCGCTCGAATAGAAGCATCCAAAGCACCGTCTCCGATTTCCTGATAGTAGTTGACGCTCAGGTTGTGGCGCCAGTCTGGAGTACCACCTAACTCACCGCCCTCATACCAGGTACGACATTGATTACCTGGCGTATTTTCATCACCTTCAAAGATACACACAGATTTGGTTTCAACAAACTCAGCACTGGCATTGGCCGCTGCCCATTTCACCGTCCAGTTATCTGTGATGTTATAACGGGCGTGCAATTCAACACCCTTTGATTCTGAATCCGGACCATTGTTGGTACCATTTAAAGGGAAACCAAACAGGCTTTGACTGTTATAGGTTTGTGTGCCGGCCCATTCAATCATGTACACGGCGGCCTGAAAGTAAAAATCGCCATCAAGCATGGTCCCTTTGTAGCCTAACTCATAGTTTGTAGTTTCATCAGGTTGAAAGACTTGTGCTTCTTCGGAAACAATCAAGTCACCATCATCACGATAACTGTTGGTACCACCACGACGAAACCCCTGGGAAGCCGTGAAGTAGGCCAATTGGTCATCGGTGAGAGTATAGGCAGCGTTAAATTTAAAGATAGATTCGCCCGTACCCTTGTTAGTTGTGGTCTTATCATCGACACCTAACCAACCCGTGTAATCGGAAATATTACGGTTGTTAGTATCTTCCCAGTTAAATACCCGAGCACCAGCCGTTAACATTAACTTTTCGGTTATCTGGTAATTCAATTCACCATAGAGTGCGATTTCTTTATAGTTGGAGTTGATATCTTCAAAATAACCGGAATCGATATACTGACGCTCAGGATACGCTTCAACCGGATCAAAACCCCAGGCATCGATCATAGCCTGATCCAGGGTCGGGTAAACTTCCCAGAATTTCAGGCTACTTTCACGATCAGAGTAATAGATACCGGCAATCCAGGACCAGTCTCCATTGATGTTCGAGGTCAAGCGAGTTTCATGCTCGATGCCGCTATAAGAGTTGTCGTAGAGTACATAGGCCGACTCATTGGTGTCATTAAATCCAAGCCCAGGAATACCCGCGAAGACATTGTAATAAAGCACGCCATAGTTTAAGTAGTCGCCCTGACCATCGCTGGTTTGATCATAATAAGCGGTAGAACTTGTGATCGTTGCAAAACCAATATCCCAATTTAGTTCTACCGACGACATTTCAAAATCTCGATCGGTAAATTCTTCGTGCGCGCGTTGCAGCGTATAGCGATCATATTGCAGTGGCGCGCCTTCACGTTCCTGGTAAGGACAATCGGTTCCAGAGTAAAACGCTTCACAGGCCTCAGCAACGTCCCAACGGCTCGCAGCCGTCGTACCATGGGCAGTCTGCTCCTGTTTGATGTATGAGAAATTAATATCGAATTCGTCAGACGGAGTCCATTTTACCTGGATACGACCAGAGGTGGTCTCTTCCCAGTCGTCATCTTCGAAAAACTGACCTTCAGGGCTGCCTTTACGGTACTCATCTTCTTCCCACCAGATCGCTTGCTTATAACGATCGACATAACCATTATCATCGAGACGAGAAAAATTAGCACGAACAGCAAGAGTATCGCTTAATGGAACATTGAACGTCATATCAGTATCGTGGCTTAAGCTACCTTCTTTCACCTGATAAATACTGGTATTAAAATCGAAGGTAAAGCCGTCAACATCTGGTTTATTGGTAATGTAGCGAACCGTACCACCTAAACTACCACCGCCATATAGGGTGCCTTGCGGGCCAAGTAAGGTCTCAACGCGCTCGACATCTTTTATTCGATAGCCAAGTTGAGGCAATGAAGTTGCATCAAGGTAATACGCAAGTGTTGAACGTTCAAAATAGGTAAGGTTGGTTGCGCGTACCGCTGAAACGTTCAAACCACGAACGGTCACGGACTGGTTAAAACGAGCGCCATTTCCCGGAGCACTGATTTCTACGCTGTCGGCAAATAAATCTTTAATGTTAGTGATACCTTTGGTACGAAGTTCCTCAGCACCGATGGCGGTTACATTCATTGGCACCTTACTGGCCAGGCTTTCGCGGCCAAGTGACGTTACTTCAATCACTTCCATGTCTTTCGCTTCGTCTTTCAACGATGTCTCAGGTGCTTGCTCCTCAGCATACGCCTGGTTGGTAAACAAGGCGGCTGTGATAAGCAACGCCGATTTGCGGATATTGAACGGCAACATTTTCAACCTCAACTAAGTGTTTATTATTTTTGTCTTTACTATCAATGACTCACGGCCACAGATAATCAGGGTGAGGTTAGAATCGGAAATTAAGAAAAGAAGGTAAAGTTAATAACTATCGGTTTAAGCGATAGTTGAGAAGGTTTAAATTATTCCGACAAATACAAACAATAAAAATAAAATATTTAACCAATAGAAACAACGAGTTAAAAACAACCAAAAAGTTTCGGTTTAAGACGATGATCCGAAAAACCTGGCAAAATGAATAAAAAAAACACAAAAACATCGTAAAAACCGATATCTTTGATTTCGTTTGAACAACAAAATCGTTATAGTTTTTGCTAAAGGATAAGAATAAGAAATCGGCTATGCAGTTATCTTTAGAACAACTTCAGGCATTCAAAGTTACCGTCGAAACCGGCAGCTTTTCAGCGGCGGCCCGAAAGCTTGGCAAGGCACAATCGTCTATCTCCGGACTGATCATGAATCTCGAAATAGATGCCGGGTTTGCCTTGTTCGACCGCTCTAGTCGGTCACCAAAATTAACGCCGGAAGGATTATCATTATTAAATGACATCAATGCGGTATTGAATAGTCATCACAACCTGACCAGCCGCATCGCTAACCTGGCACAGGAAGTGGAACCGGAAATTGCTATTGCCATCGATAGTTTTGCATTTCCTCACACTAAGCTGCTTAAACTTACCGCCAAGTTTGAGGAAAAGTTTCCGCATACCTCACTGCTACTTTATAACTCGCCGCATCAACAGGCCTACCACCTGATTAACGAAAATAAAGTGAATCTGGCCATTGCCTTATCTCAAGATGATTATCCACAACAGTTTGCGTTTCGGGGAATAAGCCACGCCCATTACAGTACCGTTGTCAGTAAGGAGCATCCTTTAGCTCAGCTATCCGCTGTAACCCCTCAGGATTTGGCCACTTATCGACATTTGCGCATTACCGATGCCGAGGCAGGATTTCGTCGTTTTGACAGTGAGCTATCAACGTCGGTCTGGTATACCAATGACAACAATTTATTAATAGAAGCCGTTCGCAACAGCTTTGGTTGGGCAGAATTACCGGTTGCCAGTATTAAAAAAGATTTACAGTCCGGCGCGTTGGTTAAACTCCCCACGACCCATCAAACCGTTACCTTTCCCCACTGCGTCGATATGATCTGGCATAGTGAGGGAGCCATGGGCATTGCTTTAAACTGGTTAGTTGATGAGTTTACTGTGCTTGGCAAAGAATTAATGAGCGAGAGTTAAATTAAGCGATCTTAGCTATGAAATATCAACAACTATGATCGCTTGAACTCGACCTTTCTGTCTATTTAATCGCGATTTACCGGTATCAAAATAAGTTCTTGTTGCGGAGGAATCAGGTAACGAGCTCCGTCGTTTTCAATTACCACCATTTCTTCAACGGAAATCGTCTTCAACGTACCATCGCCACGCTTCCAACTATGGAAGCCATCAAAGGCAAACACCATACCTTCCTTAAGTGTCTTATATGCGGCAGGTCGAACCGTTGCTCCTCGAGAACCACCAAGATTAGGCCCAGTATCATGTGCGACATACCCAACGGGGTGGCCGGTACTCCACATTACGTGTTCAGAACCATGTTCATTCATTAGTTTACTTTGCGCGGCATCAACATCGATACCGCGAACGCCCGGCTTCATCGCCTTAAAAGCGGCGAAGCCAGCATCGCGCCCACTTTCCCAGTAATACTGTATGTTCTTAGGAGGTTCTGTTTCACCGGGTTTCAAAACATAAGCAAACCTTTGAATATCACTAACCCAGCGATCATAAAGCTTAATGCCAAAATCGGTTTGAATAACGTCACCAGGCATGATCACTTTATCGGTGGCGTGTGAATGGCCCCTGTCAGGGCCGGAGTTTACATTTGGGTTTTGATCTGGCGCCCAGGCATCGCCAACGCCATGTTCTGCCATTTTTTCTTTTAGGAACCTGGCAACATCGGCATCGGTTGTCTGACCCGGAATTATGGTTTGGTAAGCCTCTATTTGCCACTGTGCCGTAAGTTCCGCCGCCTTGGTCATGATCTCAACTTCTTCTGGCAGTTTTATCGACAACCATTCATAAACAACATCATCAGACGACACGAGTCGTTGCACAAAGCCCTTACCCAGATCTTGTTCTAATTGCTTTCTCTGGCTATAACTCAAACCATCTGCCTGAGCATTGGTATCTGACGAATTGATAGCGATACGTTTAAACTGGGCTTGTTTGATAAATTCAGACGCATATTGAATGGCTGATTCACCACGTGGTACCGAAACGACTTTGTTCAATAAATTTAATTCTGCCAGCGCCGTTGACTCGCTGGAAGGGGAGAATGCGATAGAGTGAAAACCATGTTTGTCAATGTAAAACATAAATGCCGCTGTAGCGCCGGCATTTTCACAACCAACATGTTCGGCCAGCGGATCATTATTATTTTCACGACAAATAATCAACCAGGCATCGACATTGGCAGTCTGTAACGCATCGGGCAGCAACTGCTCAATGCGATTTTTCCTGATCTCTGACCAAGGATTATCTAAAGCCGGCGAAGATGCCGCGACAGCTGAGAATAGGAATAAAAATAGAACGCTGATATTGGATAATAGCTTTTTCATAATATAAGTTTTCTTATTGGCATTATGGTAATGAAAACAAAGTAGAGCCGTACATTCGGTGAGTGACCGGCTTTAGAACCTGTTCAATTTATGTAAGGTTATCAATGCATCGCATTGAAAGCCATCATCAAAAGAATTACTTTAGCCAATACAGAGTGGAACTATCCGATACATTCATTCAAGCCCGTCGAACCGATATTCACCAACGCCTTATTGATTTATGGATACGAACTAGATGAAAAGCCTGGAAAGTGATTTTGATACCAGCGCAATGGTTGTAAGGTTTCCAGATATTTACCAACCGCGAAAACCGGAGCTTCCTGATAGGGACGACCAACAATTTGCAACGAACTTGGCACCTGGTTACCACACATGCCATTAGGCATCGCTAATACCGGACACTGGCCCAGACTATTAAACGGGTAGGTCATAAACCATCCCTTGTTAGCATCCACTTGTTTGTTATTAATCATGACAGTGTCTTTTGAGTAATCAAAATCCGCCGGGATCCGGGTCGTGGCCACCGTAGGGCAAAGCAGCACATCGTATTTGGCGAACACCGGGGCGATTTTGTCCCACATTTGACAGACATGAAGATTAGCTTCAAACACATCATCCAAGGTAGTCGCTGCTACTTTTTCCAAGTATTGTTGTACGTATGGCGTCAATGTTGAGCGTAACTTTGGCGCCCCATGGTCACGCAACATTAACTTTCCCATTAACGAACGTTGATGCACTTTTGCAGTCTGGATAACTTGCTCATCCCAGTCGATATCGACGAGCTCAACAATGGCACCTGCTTGCTCCAGTAATTTTGCCGATGCCAGCAAATTATCAAGTATGTCCTGTTCAACCTGATAAAAACCAAGGTTTTGAGAAACCGCTATGCGCATGCCTTTGACGTTGGGTAAATCTGCCATCGGGGAAAAACTATCGGGTATCCAGGAATGAGAATCCTGAATATGGGGTCCCTTCATATGCTCATAAGCCAACAAAATATCGTCAATACAACGAGCTAAGACACCATGGTGACAATAAGGGTCGATATTGTACGGGCTGATTTCGGCTATACGTCCGTGCGGTGGCTTGTACCCATAGATGCCGCACATAGCAGCTGGGATCCGCACCGAGCCTCCAATATCGGTACCATTGGCAAAACTGCACATGCCACTGGCAACTGCAATGGCGCTACCACCAGACGAGCCACCGCAGGTGACATCTAAATTCCAGGGATTTCGACTAATGCCCCATAAATGTGACCAGGTTGCACTGGATGCGGAAAATTCAGGCGTTGTAGTTCGCCCCAGAATACTGGCATTGGCGTTAAGCAAACGTTCCGCTGCCGGATCTGTGGTTGTGGAGATATTATCTTTGAGCAGTAATGAACCATTGGTCATTGGCTGACCGGCAATATAAGTTTCATCCTTGATCGCCAGCTGTAACCCGGATAAGGGTTTGTATTCGCCTTGAGTATAATCTTGCTCAGCACTTTTAGCGGCGGCACGTGCCTGCTCAAAAAATACTGAGGTAAATGCATTCACCTGAGGCTCGACTTGCGCTACTTGCTGGCGATACGCGGCAAGCACCTCTACGGGTGAGACCAATTTATCGCGAAATAACGTTAGCAGCTCAGTCGCAGAGCAGAATTCTAGTGACATGGATTTACCCGGAGAAAAACTCAATAAATTCTATCTTCTCGACATTAAACCGATAATTCCAGTGAGCTTGTATCGGTTAAACCGATATGCAATGCCTTTCATCATTGACCTGCAGAGGTTGGGGTAAACACGCCGCGACGCTCATTGTATTCAGGGTTAAATTCAAACTCATCCTGAAAATGACAGAAAAAGTCTCCTTGTTCATTAACGGAATGAGGAAAATATTTTTCAAGCAATGCCCAAAGGGTCGCTACCGTTCGATAATCGGCAATACCATCTGTCTGCCAGGAACGAAAATGCAACTGAAAAGCACGGATAATGTCATGGGTTTGCTCATCATAAACACCGGTCAATTCAATCCCATAACCATATTGTTTTAACGCACATTGAACCTGCGATATGTCCGGCAGCTCTTGCTGTGTCAGGTGCTGCCAATGTCGAAATAATGCCTCTTGTTCATACCAGGCACCAATGCCGTGCTGATACAGGGTATACCAGGGAAAACGTGGCCCGGGATCAGATTTCCACTCCGGTTGAATATCAGAGTGACCAATGACCCGTGTCGGGGTGATTTCAGGATGGCGCTTGAGAATATCCTTACTGAGTTTGATCAACAGCTGAATTTGCTGTTGTGAAAATTCTTTATAGTCACACAGATAATCGCTGCGATAGTCGAGGCGAGGATTATCCTGCTGATACGTACAATCGGCTCGATTGACCAGTTCAATACCAATTGACTGGTCATTGATAGCATTGCGATCTTCCCACTGGCTGTCGCCAGCATGCCAGGCTCGCTGAGTTTCATCCACCAACTGATAAACCTCAAGCTTGCCTTCCTCATAAGATTCGTCATCCGGCTCTGGAATCAGATAATGAGAACTGACGCCACCGGGAGGCTTGGTCAAAGTGGTTAACGAGCTTTGCCAGTCGCTGACCGTATAGTGCATCACCAGAAAACGGACTCGCGAGGAATAATTTTCCGACTGAAAATCAGAATTAACGCCTGAGTTCGTTGTGGCACAGGAAGATAAGGCTGTCGTCATCGCAGCAACAAGCATTGTGCGCGACAGCCGGGGCATATTTTTTAGTGAAAATGTTTTTATCATTATTATTTAACTGATTGTTATTAAATTAATTATTTATTCAGAATGAGAAAGTTGCCAACGAAAATCGTTAATTCCCCGGGCCAGTAATTGCAAGCTCGGCTGCAACGCTGCAACGATCGCCTCCGGGCTTCGGTACAAACGCATAGCCTGTTCCTGAGATGCTAATTCGAGTAACAAACCGCCACCGGCGCTGTCACCAATAATTTTTAAGGTCTGATTAGCCTGAAAACGGAACTCATGACGGTAACCTGGGCGTGGACGAAAACCCGCTGCGAGTAAAGATTCAAGAATTTGATAATCATGAAGCAGGGAATATCCAAGGCGATAAGAGCCGGACGACAAATGCTCCGGATCGAAAATAATCTGGGTGCCACCGATGTAATTTGCCTCTAAGTCACCTTCTGCAATCAAAATATCGGCATCAAAATGCAAGGAGATAATAGAAATACCATTCTCAACGGCTTTTTTCAGCACTGTGTCATAATCACTATACGCAGCATTCACCGATGCTTTATCGTTTAACTCTCCTCGACCAAATGTCATATCTTCAACGTTTAAAGTAAAACTGTTTAAACCAAGTTTATTGAGCTCGCTGGCCAAAACTTTTGAAGCAGGGTCGATAAACACCCGCTCTTTGCCCTGTGCACCACCAGTACCCATATTAAAATGCTCGGGTAAGGTGTGATCGGACACCAAAAGCACATCGACAGCGTCTAGTTGCGCAAGTATCTCGGCTAATGCGTTATATTCTGCGCTACCGTGATGAGACCCAGGGTTAACAACGTCAGTAACCAAAGGTCGCTGATCCAGATCACAGGTAACCTGACAAGCGCTCACCAACATAACGGCCAAGCACCCAACAATAAATGTACGAATATTTCGACTATCGACAAACTTCATAAAAACGTCTCTAATGGTTTAATTATTTTTATTAACGCTGACCCTATCCAGCAGATAAACGATGGATTGATAGGCTATCTGGCCATGCTGTGACAAACCAATTTCACAGGTACGGGCATTGGACACCCCAATATGGCAATTTTCCGGAACTTGATCCTTTAGGGAATGCAAGGCATTAGCATTGAGTTCAGGCGTAAAAAAGCCTTTGTCGCCTGCAAACCCACAACAGTGGATATCGGCAGGCACTTTCACGTCATTGCTACAGCGCTGCGCTAACGCTAATAAGTGCTGCTCATGCCCCAGCCGTTTGGTGCTGCAGGTAATATGCAACATCACAGGTTCATCAATAAGTTTTATTTCAAGCTTGTCTGCAACGAATTGATTAACAAACTCTGCAGCTTCATAAATCTTCAATGAATGTTTAGAGTCCGATTCCTGCTGCTTATCCAGGTGCAAAGCGCAGGAGCTGGCATCCGTTACGACATAGAAATCTTCCCCTGATGCCATTTCATTTAAAGCACTAATCACTTGTTCGGCTTTACTGCGACTTTGCACCTTATCGCCTTTACTGGAAAATGGCATGCCGCAGCACAATTGGTTCATTGAATCTGGCACTAGCACCTCAAACCCGGCTTTTTGCAAAAGTTCGGAAAAGACCACAGGCAATGGCCGCTGGTCTTCGGCGTTACTATCGGCTGCAAATATCCGACCGGCGCATGCCGGAAAATAAATGACTTTCGTTGCACCCGGTTTGCCAGAACCGCCATTTAATTCTGCAGCGTCTATGGCTTTTTCACTTGCGGGCATCACACCTGGATATTCAGGGATCCATCCCTTAGAAAGACTGTTTCCTAACGCCAATGCGCTTGATATCGCTTTATCTCCCACAACAGAACGGGTTTTATCCAGTGCTGATAACGACCATCGGGCCAGGGTTTGAGTGGTGGCGAATCGATTACCCAGATGCTTGCTCAACTGACGTTTTAGCGTTGAATTCTCAATAGTGTGCTGGCGATAGGCCTTAACAAATTCGCCGGTGTTAATACCCACCGGACAGCGCATACCGCAAAGTCCGGTCGCGGCACAGGTATCGATTGCCATATACGGGAAATCTTTTTTAAGCTTTTGCAATTGCAGCTGCCATTGCTGGCGCAATTTCGGGGCCAGCGACGTATCCGCAAGTAAGGCTTTTAATTCTGCGATTCGACGCCACACACTAATGCGCTGACGAGGGGTTAGCGTTAATCCATTTGACGGACACACTGGCTCACAAAATCCACACTCAATGCAGGTATCGATGATGTCATCGGCTTGAGGCATGATTTTAAGATTTTTTACATGCGCGGCGGGATCGTCATTAATAATAACGCCAGGATTTAGGATGTTATCAGGATCGAACAATGCCTTAATATCTAACATCAGCTGATAGGCTTTTTCGCCCCATTCCTGACGAACAAATGGCGCCATGTTGCGCCCGGTACCATGTTCGGCCTTTAACGAGCCATTAAATCGGTCGACCACAAGTTCACTTACCGCCCCCATAAACCGCTGATAACGACTCGTCTGTTCATCACTGGCAAAGGCCTGAGTAAACACGAAATGCAGGTTTCCATCGAGCGCATGCCCAAAAATAATCGCTTCGTCATAGTTAAACTCAACGAAGAGTTTCTGCAGCGCCAGCACGGCTTGAGCCAGGTCTTCAATCGCGAAGGCGACATCTTCAATAATTACCGTCGTGCCTTTTTCACGATGTGCGCCTACCGACGGGAACGTCCCTTTGCGAATATTCCACAACTCAGTATTGCGCGCTGTATCGGTACTGAAATCCAAAGACAGATATAAATCTGAATGGCGGTCGGCCAGCAACTGACGAACCTTATCGACTTTAGATTGCAGACTATGTTCGTCGTCCGTCTGAACTTCAATAAGCAATGCTGCGCCGACATTGGGTAAATCATCGAGTTTATCTTTCAATAAGGGGTGGTTATCTACGGACAACAAGGCTTTGTTATCAAGCAGCTCAACCGCAGCTACTGAGCATTCGGCAAGCTTAGGCACCAGTTCACAGGCATGATGAATATCCTTAAAAATTAACAGAGCAGCGCTTTTTAACGAATGATCCACTACCGTGTGATAAGTAATATCTGCAATAAAACCTAAGGTACCCTCAGAGCCGATCAACAGGTGTTTGATAATATCAATACCATCGTGATAATCGAGCAGGGCATTAATGCCATAACCGGTCGTATTTTTCAGCCGATACTTATGGGCAATTTGCGCGCTGAGTTCATCATCGTCTGCAACTTGTCGGGCTAATTCTAGCAAGCCGTGATACAACTCAGGCTTTTCAGTGATGAAGGTATCACAACTTTGCGGATCGCTGGTATCGAGCAGAGTACCGTCGGCAAATACGACGGTGATATCCGCTAGCGTATGGTAAGAGTTTTGTTTGACACCGCAGCACATACCGGACGAGTTATTAGCAGCGATCCCGCCAATTTTACAGGTATCAATAGAGGCCGGATCCGGGCCGATTTTTCGTCCAAAGGGTTTCAGAATTTGATTAACCTGACTACCAATTAGTCCAGGCTGCAACTTTATCTTTTTGCCCTGCTCGATAATCTCTAAATCGCACCAGTTGTCGCTGAGAATGATTAACACCGAATCGGTAATCGCCTGACCGGAAAGACTGGTGCCCGCCGCCCGAAACGTAACCGCCACCTTATAGGCAGTGGCCAGCGCCAGCACTTGGCGCATTTGCGCTAACGAATCAATGCGCAGAATATATTGCGGCACCAACCGATAAAAAGACGCGTCGGTACCATAGGCATAGCGGCGAGTATAATCATCAATGATCTGAGCAGGCGCAAGGAAGTCGGCGACTTTTGCAATAAAAGTCACCATTTTCGAAGTTGTATTTTGCGATCGTTGTTGAGTGCTCAACTGCACGCTATGCGGCATGAAAAGGCAGACCAGAGTTAAAAAACAATCCTTAGTTTATACCTTGGACTGACCATAAAAACAAGGAACGATTATTCTTGAAACGCAAATACTAAAAGAATAATTAATTCCTGCTAATTTTATGTGTCGCTCAGTGCCGAATCAACGACCGCTTCCTCGGCTGTAATGTCCTGCGGTTTGGGTTTCCCAAAGCGACGACGATATAAAAGCAAATAGCAGCTTGGGATCACAAACATCGATACTAATGGGCTCAGTAACATACCGCCGACCATAGGCGCCGCAATACGTTGCATCACTTCATTACCACTACCACTGCCCAGCATGATGGGCAGTAATCCGGCGATAATAGTAAGTACCGTCATCGCTTTAGGTCTGACGCGAAGCAAAGCACCAGATTGCACCGCATCGATGGCACTGGTATGGGTTCCAATCGCGACCCGATTAAACTGTTGATTTAAGTAGATCAGCATAATTACCCCAAACTCGGCGGCGACACCGGCTAAAGCAATCATGCCAACCGCCAGTGCTATGGAAAAGGCATAATCCAGCCAGTAGACCAACCATATGGATCCGGCCAGGGCCACAGGCAATGTCAGCAGCACCAACAAAGACTGTCGGACCGATGAAAAAATTAAATAAAGCAGGATAAAAATCAATAGCAATGTTAATGGTATTAACCACGTTAAATCGCTGTTCACCCGCTGCATATATTCATATTGCCCGGCAAAGCTCCAGCTATAGGTAGCAGGGACATTTAATGCGTCAAGCTTGGGGCGAATCACATCAATATAATCCGCAATGGAAACATCCGGATCAATATCAATAAATACCCAGGCGATAGGTCTGCCATTCTCACTTTTGACCAACGCCGGTCCCTGTGTGATTTTGACCTCTGCGACCTGGCCAAGCGTTAGCCTAGCCCCGGAAGGGCTGACAAATGGAATATTGTTTAAATCATCCACACTTTGTCGGTAGCGCGCCGGATAACGCAGGTTTATCGGATAGCGCTCACGTCCTAACACCATTTCACTAACATTCGCGCCACCAATGGCATAGGTAACAACTTGCTGGATATCGTTAATGGTCAATCCATAATTTGCTGCCGCCTGCCGGTCTGGTTTTATATCGATATATCGTCCCGACTCAGCTCGCTCAGCATAGACGGATACGGTTTGTGGGATCTTCGCCAATATCCCTTCAATATCGCGCCCTAAACGCTCAAGTTGATGTATCTTGGGTCCGGAGATTTTGATACCTAATGGAGTTTTCACCCCAGTTGTGAGCATATCAATACGTGTTTTTATCGGTTGCACCCAGGCATTACTCACCCCGGGAAACTGCACTTTGGCTTCCAGTTCCGCGATAATATCGTCAAGTTCCATGCCATTTCGCCACTGGGATTTTGGTTTTAATGCAATGGTTGTTTCCAACATGGTCAACGGTGCAGGATCGGTTGCGGTTTCTGCACGACCGACTTTACCAAATACCGATGCCACTTCAGGTACCGTGCGAATTAACCGATCCGTTTGCTGTAAAATCTCGCCGGCTTCACTGATAGAAACCGCCGGCAAGGTGGTTGGCATATAAAGCAAATCCCCTTCTTCCAGCTCCGGCATAAATTCACTTTGCATATTAGTAATCGGGTAAGCGCTGGATAACGCAATCAAAATGGCCACTAGCACGGTAATTTTAGGAAAATTAAGCGCAGCTTTAAGCAAAGGCCGATACACCGCAGTGATGCCCCGATTTAACCAATTTCTGTTTTCATCGGGTACTTTTCCACGAATAAAATAGCCCATCAATACAGGAACTAACGTGACACTCAGTAATGCTGCCGCAGCCATTACCAGGGTTTTTGTCATGGCTAATGGCGTGAATAACCGGCCTTCTTGGGCCTGCAGGGCAAATACCGGCAAAAAACTGATGGTAATTAACAACAGGGTCAGGCCTAACGCAGGGCCAACCTCTTTTGCAGCTCGCATTGTTAAACGCCAATGGTCTTTTCCTTGCGGATATCTTTGGTGCTGCTGGTGAAAAGATTGCAAATGTTTATGCTGATTCTCTACCATCACTATGGCCGCATCCACCAGCGCTCCAATCGCAATCGCGATGCCACCAAGGCTCATGATATTGGCATTGATCTCAAGGGCATTCATGGCAATAAAACCGATAAATACAGATAAAGGCAGACAAATAACCGCCACCAGCGTTGAACGGGCATGAAGTAAAAACGCAAAACAGACCAAAACCACGATAAGTATTTCTTCGAGTAGTTTTTCCTGCAAATTCGCAATCGATCGTTCAATCAGTGCCGCACGATCATAGGTTGTAATCAGTTCAACGCCCTCGGGTAATCCGACTTTAAGCTCTTGCAGTCGTTGTTCAACGTTGTCGATCGTCGCCAGCGCATTTTCCCCCTGGCGCATGACCACGATACCGCCTACCACTTCGCCTTCACCATTTAATTCGGCAATGCCGCGGCGCATTTGCGGGCCTTCACGTACCGTTGCGATATGTTTGATGCGCAGAGATGAAAACTGCTCCGATTGAATCGGCAGAGCGGTTTCTTCGATATCGGAGATCGATTGTAAATAGCCTTTTGAGCGGATCATATATTCCGCTTCTGCCAGCTCCAATACCGAACCACCGGTATCCATATTGGCCGCTTGCAGGGCTTTCTTTACTTGCTCTATGGTTAATCCGTAATAGAGCAATCGAGCTGGCTCAACAATGATTTGATAGGTACGTTCCATGCCACCGACGGTGGCCACTTCACTGACACCTGGCACCGATTGCAGCCCTAATTTCAGATACCAGTCTTGCAACGACTTCAGATCGGCCAAATCAAAGTCACTATTGCTGGCCGTCAAGGCATATTGATAAATCCAGCCAACACCGGAAGCGTCTGGGCCCAGGGTTGGTGTTACCCCATCCGGTAGGATGTTATTGGCTTGTTGCAGGTACTCGAGAACCCGGCTTCGAGCCCAGTAGGGATCCGTATCTTCAGCAAAAATAATGTATAAATAGGAATCGCCGAAAAACGAAAAGCCACGCACCGCAGTAGCGCCGGGTACCGATAGCATAACCGTGGATAATGGATAGGTTACCTGTTGCTCAACTAGCTCAGGCGCCTGCCCCGGATAAGGCGTTTTAACAATAACCTGAACGTCACTCAAATCCGGTAATGCATCCAGAGGCAACGTCTGCATGGCGCGAAATCCCCAGACTGCCGCAATGAGCGCGATCACAATGACCAGCACTCGAAAGCGCAGCGAGAGTTCGATTAACTTACTCATTTACGCTTCCTTAATGATGCTGATGGGGGTTTTCCGACGCACGAGAGGCATTGCCAAGGCGCAGCATGCTGCCTTGAATATTGGCTTCGGAATCGATAAGAAACTGTCCGGATGTGACAACTCTGTCACCTTCTTTTAAGCCGCCGGTGATTTCAGCTCGGCCCTGGGTGATCATGCCAACGGTGACCTCAGCGATGGTAAACGTAGCATCATCTTTTTGCACCACAACCCGATTTTGTTTTTCGGTCTGAATCAGTGCCTGCAAAGGAATATTTAATACCGGTTGTGTCGCGCCACCATAAATGCGAACGTTGGCAATCATGTTGGGTTTAAAAATCCCGTCTGGATTTTTCAATGACAGGCGCACCTTCAATGTTCGGGTGTTAGCATCCAGTTCCGGATAGATATATTCAATCTCGCCTTCAGCGGCAAAAATCCCCAATGCGGGGAGATCAAACTCTACCCACTTTCCGGTTTTAACCCAGTCAATCTGGTGCTCAAACACATCGGCAATTACCCACAGCTTGCCCGGATCGGCCAACATCATGATTTCATCTTCAGGGTTAACATACATCCCCTGGCGAATATCGAGATTGGCGACAATACCATCGGTAGGCGCGTAATAGGGGACTCGGTACAACGGCTGATTGCCTCGCTCAATTCTATCGATAAGATCATCATCCATTCCTAGTAAGGTCAATCGGGTGCGACCTCGCAGCTTAAGCGCATCAGAAATATTTTTATCGCGAAACAGGCTTAGATATTCATCCTGGGCCAACAACAAATCAGGAGAATATATTTCGTAGAGTAACTGCCCCTTTTTCACCGGTTGCGCTAAGGTATTAACCGCCAGATTTTCAATCCAGCCACTGGCTCTTGGATGCAAATGCCGCTGACCTTGTTCGTCATACACAACGGAACCAAAGGTTTCGATATAGCGCCACAACACACTTTTGTTCACCAGAGCTGTCGTCAGCGCCAGGTTCTGCTGAATAGCACCGGATATATTGATTTGGGCGGCGGGTAAATCACGCTCTGCGCCCTGAATCGATTTGGCGACCAGATCCATACCACATATCGGGCATTTTCCTGGGTGATCTTTGATGATATGGGAATGCATAGGGCAAATATACTGAACCTGCTCCAAACCCTGAACCTGCTTCGGGGTCGGATTTTGCTGTGCATTCGGGGCTGCAGATCCATAGGCGTTGCTAGCCATAAAAACCAGTAAGCACACAATAAGGCATGACGACTTATACGCTAAATAGCAATGTGATTTTGCCCACCCAAGAGGCGTCAACGCCGATAGCTGGACAAATAAAGACTTGAATATATACATAAATAACCTCTGAAAAATAAAAAACAATGATTTCAGATGTTATCTAATGGGAGGAATCAACCACTCTTTGACGGGCGCCGGGGGGCGACGGGTAAGTTGACTGAAGTTTCGGTTTTCCAATGTCTGCGGCAAAGTCAGTAATGCAAGGGTTAATACCGCATGGGATGAGCCGCAAGATTGCATGTCACAATCACCACATGAATTATGATTCTGTACTCCAGACGACATCGATTGTTCTGGATCACAACAGGGCATATGATGAGTCCCCATATCATGGGAGGCAATGTCAGAAGAGTCAGACGCTTTTGCCGTCATATTGCCGCTCATCATATGCTGAGCATGAATAGTATGCTCACTACCCGTATTCGTATCAGCATTATTGACTGTCGTGGCGGCCGACATCACTGCACCATTACTATCCACAGCACCATTTTCCAGCGGCGCACAAACGTGCACCTGCGCTCTGGCTACACTGGAAAGTGCCAGACTCAGGGTCACCAGGACCAGGACTATGTAGGTGCGAAAATCAATGCTCATATTGCTGAGTATAATGGAAACCTAAACGGGTATCTATACAACAAGAAAGTTTAAGCGATTGATTTTTTACCTTTATCGTGAATTAATTAAAACAAGATCATATAGTTACTCAATCTATTTTGATGTACGGCTATCACTAAGCCGACTCAACCTTTCAATATCAGGAGCCCAGGTTTGACTACTGACTACAGCAATATCCAGTTGCACGACGCTCAATTACCATCAATCGATGCGATCGATTTTGAAAACATTTCCCCCATTCACATAAAGTGGACGCGTATCCTTGGCGCTATTTTGTCTCTTTTGTTTCCTGTCCTGTTAGTCATTCTGTTAAGTGTTGGGGATGACCTGTTGCCTGAAACGTTAAGTCTTGTCCTGACTTTTGTTTTTAGCGCATTGTCGCTGATTTTCTTCCTGTCCTTTTTGTATCAGTGGTTCGCTGAACCCATTAAAGCTTATGCGCTTAGGGAGCAGGATTTATCCTATCGCTGTGGCCTGGCGTTCCGAAAAACCATCACTCAGCCAATGAGTCGAATTCAACACGTGGAACTTAAACGCGGACCTTTTGATCGCCGCTTTGAGCTCGCAAAATTACAAGTGTTTAGTGCTGGCGGTGCCATGCATACCTTCCAAATACCAGGCTTGCCTCTCAAAAAAGCTCAGGCAATCCGTCAATTTATACTATCCCACAAAGGTGGCAATAATGACGGATAGATCACCTCAGCCTGAACAAGCAACGGCTCAGGAATCGACCAAGGAGTGGCATCGAATATCGCCAATCGCGGTAATATTTTTTGCACTGCGCTTTATTCGAGGCATTGTTGGTAACATCGCGTATTTATTACCCGCACTGTTAGTGGGCTACAACCAGATCCAAAAAAATCCCCAGGCGGCAATTCCTTTAACCATAGGATTAACCCTCCTCGTCCTGGTTAGCGCCATTTTAAATTACTGGTTTTTCCAATATCGATTAAGTCATCATCATCTGGAGATCCGCTCTGGCGTTTTTTCGAAAAAATATGTGAATCTGCCGTTCAATCGAATTCAGAATGTTGAAATCAGTCACCCTTGGTATTATCGTCCGTTTGGCTACGCCACTCTGAAACTCGATAGTGCGGGCTCGGTACAACAAGAGGCTAACATCGCCGCTCTGCAAACCCCATTTGCCGAGCAACTTAAGCTGGAAATATTGAGTCAGCGGCATAGTAGACAGGATGCTAAAGGTGCATCAGCAGATGCATTAGGCGAAGGTGCGGAACTTGCTCCTTCCGGACATCAAAATCCAGCAAGTACTGGCTCGGAAACCTTGTTAAAGACCCGCTCTTTGTCGGATTTGGTATTGCATGGTATCGCCAATAACCGGGTGTGGATTGTTCTGGGTGCGCTGGCACCTTTTATCGATAATATTACCGAAGGCCTGCCGGAATATATTGAAGCCCAGGGCATCGACGCGATGCAAATATTCTATGCCGATTCAACACCGATTTGGCAATTAGGTCTTGGCGTTCTGGTAATCTTTTTCATCGTCATGGCATTAATGTCATTAATTTCGGTGATTGGCGCCATTATCACGTTTTACGGCTATACCTTAAGCAAAGCCGACAATAAATATATTCGCCGTTCCGGATTATTTACCCGACACGAAATCACCATGCCCCATTCAAGGCTACAAATGGTGACGTGCCAACAGGATTGGCTGGATAGATTGTTCAAACGTATCAATATTAAGTTTGAACAAACCAATGCCAATAATGCCCAACAGGGGCAACCATCAATAACGGAAGGCACCAATAAAATTATCGTGCCTTCCGTTACTGGCGAAGAGCGCCAGGCCTTACTGGATGATGCCTATCCTGAAAATCAACTAAACCAGATAGAATTTCATACCATCAGCAAACGTTATTTACTGCGCTTTTACTTTTTCCTTTGGGTAATTGCTGCACCGCTGATGATGTTGTTTGTATTAAATAGTAGCTGGGGATTATTTACCTTAACCTTGGCATTCAGCGGATTTTTATCTGTCATTTTCTATATGCGCTATCGTCGTTGGGGGGTTAACTTCGATGGTCACTTTGTCTATATTCGCAAAGGCTGTTTTGGTATCGACTACCATGTATTTGAAGCCTATAAGCTACAACAGATTCAGGTGAAACAAAGCATCTGGCAAAAGCGCCATCAGTTAGCTTCGTTGCAGTTTGTTGTCGCCAGTGGTTCCATCTCGGTCCCTTTTATTTCTGAAGATTTAGCACGTTCGATTGCCGATTCCGTACTCTATCAAGTCACATATAAACCTCGTTCGTGGATGTAAAACATCATAAAAACCGAACAGGTTAACATTCTGTTAATGGCTATAAAATCTGTTGGCAAAGATGCGAATAATGCAGTAGATTGATTTTTTAAACATTGGAAAGGAATCTCTTTTGTTCGGTTTTTTACTCAACGATGTAAACTTTGCATTTACCGTCGCGCTTACCATAGTCTTTGGTTTAGCGCTTTTAGAGGGCCTCGCTCTGGTCATCGGTTCCAGCGTAATGACCTTACTTGATGACCTCACCGGATTCGACGTCGATGCGGATGTCGATGCGGATATCAGCTCTGGCGGACTAACCTCGGTTCTCGGTTGGTTATGTCTGGATCGCTTGCCGCTGTTGGTATGGTTGATCCTCATGCTTACCAGTTTCGGATTGACCGGACTTATATACAACTACGTTGTGTTAAGTTCGCTTAACGCTGAATTCCTGTTTTGGTTTGCCAAACCTGTCGCTTTGTTTTCGGCGTTGATAATCACTCATACCTGTGGCGAAGCCATCGCGAAAATCGTGCCAAAAAATGAATCCTCCGCAGTATCGGTCAATGCATTTTCAGGTAAAGTTGCAATCATTACTCTGGGCAAAGCCCGCAAAGGTAATGCGGCACAAGCATCCCTGATTGATGAATTTAATCAAAAGCACTATGTCATGGTCGAACCGGACAATGATGACCAGGAATTCCTGCAGGGAACTCAGGTCGTGCTGATTGAAAAAACTGACAGCAGCTGGATAGCTGCGCCTTTTCAACCATAAAAACGAAAACAGTAAAGGAAACTAAATGGACCAGTTCACAACGGGTGATAATTTAACCCTAATTTTAATTGTTGCCGCCGTGGTGCTGATTTCGCTGATGACCATCGGCTTAATTATCGCCAAACTATATATCCGCGCGACCAAAGAAATTGCTTTTGTACGCACCGGTATGGGCGGTGAGCGCGTGGTAAAAGATGGCGGAGCGATTGTCTTGCCAGTGGTTCACGAAACCATCCCTGTCAATATGAATACCCTACGTATTGAAGTGGAAAAGACTCAAAAAGACGCCTTAATCACCAAAGATCGTATGCGTGTCGATGTAAAAGCGGACTTTTACCTTCGTGTCGCACCAAATACCGAAGGCATCTCCATGGCAGCACAAACACTCGGTACCCGCACCATGCGTGTAGAAGAGCTGAAAAAGCTCATGGAATCTAAGTTTGTTGATGTCTTGCGTGCCGTCGCTGCAGAAATGACAATGACGGAAATGCACGAACAACGCAGTGAGTTTGTGCAAAAAGTACAGCAAAACGTCATGACCGATCTTGAAAAGAATGGTCTTGAGCTGGAATCTGTATCATTAACAGGCTTTGACCAGACCGACCTTCAGTTTTTTAATGAAAACAACGCATTTGATGCCGAAGGTCGTGCACGATTAGCGAAAATAATTGAAGAAAAACGTAAAGAAACCAATGACATCGAGCAGGAAAACCGCATTCTTATCGAACAACGTAACCTGGAAGCTGAAAAGCAGTCTCTTGATATTCAAAAAGAGCAGCAGGAAGCACAGTTAATTCAACAGCAGGCGATTGAATTTAAACGCGTTGAGCAGCAAGCGGAAATCGTCAAGCAGCGTGAAGTTAAAGAGCGAGAAGAGCGTGAAGCTGAAATTGCCAAACAACGAGCGGTTGAAGCTGCTGAGATTGAAAAGTCGAAGAATATTGAAGCTCAGGAAATTGAAAAGCGCAAAGCTCTTGAACAAGCACGCATTCAGCAAGAGCGTGACGTAGAAGTTTCGATGCAGGAAAAGCAGATTGCCGTTGCGCAAAAATCGGAAGAAGAATCTGCCGCTCGTGCCAAAGCGGCGGAAGCGGAAAAAGCCAAAGTCGAAAAAGAAGAAGCGGTTGTTACAGCTAAACAAATTGCCGTAGCGAATCGCCAAAAAGACATCGAAGTTATTGATGCGAAAAAAGAAGCCGAGCGTGAAGCGGTTGGCATTACCGTTCAGGCTGAAGCCGATAAGCGTGCAGCCGAAGATAAGGCCGAAGCGATTTTGACCGAAGCTCGAGCCGATGCCGATGCCAAGAAACTTAAAGCGGAAGCTGATGAAAAAGTATACGCGGTTGAAGCGGAAGGTAAGAAAGCGCTTTATGAAGCGGAAAATACCTTACGTGACGAGCAGGTAGAGTTACAAAAATCATTGGCGATCCTGCAAGCTCTTCCTTCCATTGTTGCCAGCGCTGTTAAGCCGCTAGAAAACATTGAAGGGATTAAGATTTTGCAAGGTTATGGCCAGGGTAATGCGGTTGCTTCCGGTACCGAAGGTTCAGGCACAAGCGCAGGTCTTTCTGAGCAAATCACCAACGCTGCACTAAACTATCGAGCCAATGCACCATTGGTTGATAGCATGATGCGTGAATTAGGTATCGTTGATAAGGAAAATGGTTCTTTGAATGATTTACTTACCGGTCAACACCCCTTGGTTCAGGATGCCATCACAGTAACGCAACAGGCACATACCAGCGCCCCCTCGAACAATAAGGGCGCTAGCCAAGGGACAAATTCCGGCGTCAATGGCGCCAGCGAATAACATCCCTTTATCGACTAACACTAAAACGGGCTACAGCCCGTTTTTTTTTGTCTTTTATAACTCGTGCTAACATAAATTTATTGGTGCTTTTTCAAGCAAAACATGCCATAAAAGAATCATGGGTAAACAATAATAACGTCCTATGAAACAGTCGGTTAAAGAACAAAAAATCACAGCAAAGCCTGAGGCATCAATTAGCAACAATCAATACTGGCGAGAAAACCTTAAACTTATCGCAATCTGCCTGGCCATCTGGTTTTTGGTATCATTTGGCTGCGGCATCTTATTGGTCGAACCGCTCAACGAAATTCGCCTCGGCGGTTACAAGCTTGGCTTCTGGTTTGCCCAACAAGGTTCGATTTATACCTTTGTCATACTTGTTTTCTACTATACCCGGCAAATGAATAAGTTGGATAAAAAATTCGGCATTAAGGACTAACCCCATGGATGAGTTGAAGTTATATACCTACATCGCCGTATTCGGTTCTTTCGCTTTGTATTTTGCCATTGCCTGGTGGGCAAGGGCCGCTTCAACCAGTGATTTTTATGTGGCCAGTGGTCATGTCGGCCCGGTGCAAAACGGCATGGCAATTGCCGCTGACTGGATGAGTGCAGCGTCGTTTATTTCCATGGCGGGATTAATCGCCTTTCTCGGATATGGAGGGTCGGTTTTTTTAATGGGCTGGACCGGTGGTTACGTGTTACTGGCAACCTTGCTCGCCCCATACATGCGCAAACACGGTAAGTTCACCGTCCCAGAATTTATTGCCGATCGCTTTATGTCTCGCACCGCGCGTATCGTTGCAGTAATTTGCCTGATCATTGCTTCCCTAACCTATATTATTGGTCAGATGAAGGGCGTGGGCGTGGCGTTTTCACGATTTTTGGAAGTCGATTATGGCGTTGGCCTGGGCATTGGCATGATCGTGGTGTGGTTCTATGCGGTACTCGGCGGCATGAAAGGCATTACCTATACGCAAATTGCCCAGTATTGTGTGCTGATATTCGCCTACACAGTACCCGCTATCTTTATCTCCCTGCAATTAACCGGTAATCCGATACCACAACTGGGTTTAGGCTCAACATTAGCCGATGGCAGTGGCACCTATTTACTCGATAAATTGGATCAGGTGGTTACCGATCTCGGTTTTGATCAATATACAACGGCGAATATGGAAAATCGTCTTGATATGTTCGCCTATACCTTATCTTTGATGATAGGAACCGCAGGCCTTCCTCACGTGATTATGCGTTTTTTCACCGTACCCAGTGTTAAAGCCGCACGTTCGAGCGCCGGCTATGCGCTGGTATTTATTGCCTTGTTATACACGGTCGCTCCTGCGGTTGGCGCGATGGCACGTTTGAATCTGTCTTTTACCATAGAGCCTGAAGCGGGCCAGCACATCGAATATGAACAAAGACCGCAATGGTTCAAGGATTGGGAAACAACCGGTTTGCTGCAATTTGAAGATAAAAACGGTGATGGCAGAATCCAGTATCACGCCGATGAAGCAACCAATGAACTGGTGAAAGTGGATCGAGATATCATGGTGTTGGCGAATCCTGCAATCGCAAACTTACCTAACTGGGTCATTGCTCTGGTTGCCGCGGGCGGTTTGGCCGCAGCGCTTTCCACTGCAGCAGGCTTATTATTGGCAATTTCATCGTCGGTATCTCATGATCTGATGAAAGGCCTGTTTTTTACCAGTTTGTCAGAAAAAAGAGAGTTACTGGCAGGTCGAATAACCATGACCTTGTCGATATTACTGGCCGGATACCTGGGACTGAATCCGCCGGGATTTGCCGCCGGTACCGTTGCTCTGGCCTTTGGACTAGCGGCTTCATCCATATTCCCAGCGTTAATGATGGGTATTTTTTCAAAAACCATTTCCGGTAAAGCGGCGGTTAGCGGTATGTGCGCGGGTATCAGTGTCACTTTACTGTATGTGTTTCAGCACAAAGGCATCATGTTTATCTCAAGTACAAGCTTTTTGGGAGACATGCCCGAAAATTGGTTTTTCGGCATTTCACCGAACGCCTTTGGCGCGGTGGGCGCATTGGTGAATTTTTCCGTTGCCATGGTTATCACAGCACTTGGTAGCAAAGCCCCTGAACAAGCGCGCATGATGGTGGATAATATGCGCCAGCCAGGGAATACTTCACAGCAGGTTTCAAGCCATTAAGACTATGGTTTTATTTACAACCTAATGGTTTTGTTTATGGTGATATCTTCTTAAGCCAACGATGGCTAATATCGCCAACGCAAAAATCACCACGGATTTGGGTTCAGGAATCGTCTGCGACGGATCATCGCTTTCCACAGCGTAAACCCCATCAAGGAAATTGCCAGAGAAACCTGTTTCCGGATTCACAGAGGTAAAGCGCACTGTCGCTTCGCTACCGGTTGCTTCAAAAACGGTAGAAAACTCACTCCAGGAGCCGAATTCATGATCATCGAAAGTCTGCGAGAATAAGACATCATCGCCAGCGAGCACTTCGAATAGAAACACTTCGTCATCAAAGCGGGCACTATAAGCAAATCCAACCTCATAAAATGAACCGACATCAGACATAAACGTCTGCTCCATTGTCCAGGCGCCATCAACCGGACCCGCAGCGTTTAGTTCTGCATGTTGCAGACCACTGAATGCCATCGTACCGTTGGCCATATGCCAAATTTCAATACTGGCACCGTCCCAGCCATCAACGTCATCACCAGAAAACCACTGCCATCGACCTTCCTCGACGATGGGATCTTCAAAATCGCCATTAACCAGCAGGTTTGCATGGGCAAAAGGCGTACAGAGTAATAACAGGGCGGGTAATAGCCATTGCTTAACTTTCATACAACATACCTTAATAAATTGCTTTAACTACGCAGCCAACGTATTAACTACAGGAACATCGGAAGGTGTTTTCACAACCATGCCGACAAGGGTTAAGAATTAACTAAAGATGATTCTATGCAAGCGATATTCCAGTTGTCGTAACCAGTTGATTTTTAGTTACTTCCCAATCAGAGAAATGTTGCGCCAGCAAAAACTGTAAAAAACTCTGACACAATCTCCTTTAAAGCCTTATCAAGGCATTAAAATCGATAGCCTAAGCGGACAAATGCGGTAATGGAAAACCCCGTATTGGTATCGTGGGGTAGGACAGTCGCATCTAAATGAAAGCCTTTTTTATAAAAACTGAGGTAGGGCATAAAGTGGACAAAGTCTTTACGGATAAATTCGGCACTGGTATCGGAATAAAGGATGTCTGAACGATCAACATACGTAATTGGCATAGAAAGCGAAATTTTGTCGAGAAAGGAATCTTCCAAAGGAAAATCGCGGGTAACGCCAATACCAATGGAGTTGTAATCCATATCATGAGAATCTTTCATACGCCAAAGCTCTACATTGATTTGCCATTTAGGCGTTAGCTCATAGAAGTACCACTTAATACCATAACCTTTATGGTTTTCATTATATTCAAAATCCGGATCGATAAACTCCTGAATAATGGATTCTGTATCATTCTTTTTTAAATGATCTGACCATCCACCGATTTTCACTTCAAAGTCCATGGCTGATGCTGTAGAAGAAAGCATTAGCATTAACAATGCCGCAAACTTACCCATAACTTCTGTCCTTGCTACTGGCGAAAAAATCGCGCAAAAATCCCCTGCACCTTGACCAAGATGCACTTGCTAACTAATTATTTTAGTGATTGATTCCTTGAGGAATTATGCCGTTACTCTAACGAGTAAAGGTTCTAGCTCTTATCCGGGGAGGACTAGAAGAAATGTAACATGCGGGTGTATATCTCATGGGTTGTTATCCTGTTTTATCGTTGCTCACTTGAGCCAGTTACCAATACCACTAACAAACATCATCAGGGTGCTTGAAGGAGTGATAATTTCCCCCGCAGACAAACAGCAACAACATAAACAATCTGCAGGTAGCAGGCCGGGAGATAAATCCTTGGCCACCGATTTATACACCTAAGTATAGATAAAGAATGGAAAACGACAGAAAATTGTTGGATTTTTTTACACTTTTAAAATTCGGGCAATGTCTAGGAATAAGCTAATGGTTTTCAAAGCCTTACAAAACAAGGGCTGATAAAGAATTGCGAAGGAATCTTACGGATGATGGAAATCTAAAAAATCGCGAAGTCACAAAGAAGAAAAAACCCTTACGCTCTCAAAAGAGCGCAAGGGAAGTGTCGTTTATAGCTTTTTAACGCCCATGTTGTAGAGCGTAAAACCGAAAATATCGGCATATTGTTCGATGGATTTCGATACTGGCGTACCGGCACCGTGACCGGCATTGGTTTCAATACGAATCAATACCGGATTTTCACCACCTTGCTTGGCTTGCAACTCAGCGGCAAATTTAAACGAATGCGCGGGAACGACGCGGTCATCGTGATCTCCTGTCGTGATCAAGGTTGCCGGGTAATTCTCTCCCGCTTTAACATTATGCAGTGGTGAGTAACCATACAGATACTCGAACATTTCTTTACTTTGCTCCGATGTCCCGTAATCATAGGCCCAACCAGCGCCAGACGTGAACGTGTGATAACGCAACATATCCAATACACCTACCGCAGGTAGGGCAACTTTAAACAACTCTGGTCTTTGTAACATTACGGCTCCGACTAACAATCCGCCATTAGAACCACCACGAATCGCCAAATAATCGCTGGATGTATAGTTTGCCTCTATCAAGTACTCTGCGGCAGCAATAAAGTCATCAAACACATTTTGCTTTTGCATTTGCGTTCCGGCTTTATGCCACTCTTTGCCGTATTCGCCGCCACCGCGCATATTCGCAACGGCATAAACGCCACCCTGTTCCAGCCAAACGCCATTGGCGACACTGAAATATGGCGTCAAACTAATATTAAAACCACCATAGCCATATAAAATCGTTGGGTTTTTACCATTTAACTCAACACCTTTTTTATGGGTGATGATCATCGGTACCTTAGTACCATCTTTAGACGTGTAAAACACCTGTTTCGAAACATAGTCATCGCTATTGAACTTAGCGCCTGAGGCTTGATACACAGCAGAATCGCCGTTGTTCACATCAAAAGAATAAATGGTCCCCGGGGTTTTGTAGTTGGTAAAGCTGTAATAAAGAACCGCATCGTCACTCTTGCCATCCAGGCCTGACGCCGTTCCCACATCGGGCAATTGAATATCACGAAGCTTCTTACCCTGGCGATCAAATTGTACCAATTTAGTTGTTGCATCAACCATATAGTGAGCATAAAGATAACCCCCACCAGCGGACGCCTTTAATACATTTTCCGATTCATCGATAATCGTTTTCCAGTTTGCTGGCGCCGGGTCATTCACATTCATTGCCACAACTTTTTGATTCGGCGCATCCTTGTTGGTCACCAAATACAAGGTGTCATCGACACTATCCAGCATATAGGTATCGGCACTCTGGTCATTCATAATGGTCTGTATTGCAGCGTCGGTTTTGGTTAAGTCCAACATATGCAAATCATTACCAGAGGTTGATTGCGCGCCCGAAATTAACAAAAAACGGTCGTCTTCAGACACCTGAGCACCGACGTAGCGACGTTTTTGTTCCGCTGTGGCACCAAAGATAACTTTATCTTCTGATTGCGCGGTACCCAGCTTATGATAATAAAGTTTATGCTGATCGGTTTTCGCACTCAGCTCACTGCCTTCTGGCTTGTCATAGCTGGAATAGAAGAAACCTTCATCACCTTTCCAGGAAATGCCTGAAAATTTAACATTTTCCAGTGCTGGTTCTAGTTGCTCTTTGGTGTCGGCATCGATAATAATTATTTTGCGCCAGTCGCTGCCGCCTTCAGAAATCGCATAGGCGGCAATATTACCTTGTTTAGAAAAGCTCAGTTGAGCCAACGAGGTGGTGCCATCTTCACTAAATTTATTGGGATCAAGAAAGACTTCCGCGTCACCATCACCTTGTTGACGATAAACCACATACTGGTTTTGCAGGCCATCATTTTTATAGAAATAGGTGTAATCGCCTTCCGTAAAAGGAGCGGAATATTTTTCATAATTCCATAACTCTGTAAGGCGTTTTTTCAACGTATCACGATATGGAATTTGCTCAAGATACCCGAAAGTGACGTCATTTTCGGCCTTTACCCAAGCCGCTGTCTCAGCACTACGATCATCTTCTAACCAACGGTAGGGATCCGCGACTTGTTGTCCGAAGTACTCGTCAACAACGTCATCTTTTCTAGTTTGGGGGTAAGTAACAGAACTCACAGTAGTCTTGGTCTCAGGTTCAACATTGCTCTCCGGTTCACTCCCGCAGGCAACCAGTAACAGCGCACTTGCAATAATACTTAAATTTTTCATGTTCAGCTTCTTGTTTAGGTTAAGGTATTTATTAAACCATAGTCACAGCGCCTAGCGCAGCACCAATGGCAATAAATAAAGCCACCAGATAGATAATCGGGCACTTTATTTTTTTCAGTAAAAACAATCCGATGATCACTAACGCCATATCCTGGCCAGTGAGCACCGCACTGATAAAAACCGGTTGATATAATGCGGCGATCAGCAGTCCAACCACGGCAGCGTTGATGGCATCAACAGAAGCACCCACCGCCGGTTTGTTGGCCAAACTCAACCAGGCATCTTTCAAGGCAATCACTAACAGAAATCCCGGCAGGAAAATCGCTATGGTTGCCAACAGCGCAAACAACAATCCCTGATCAGGGTTTATCTGCACACCAAGGTAGGCCGCTACGGAAAACATCGGCCCAGGCACGCCTTGTGCTGCTGCGTAACCGGTTAAGAATTGATCCTGGGAGATTAACCCTGCCAACGTTTGCTGCAGCAACGGCAGAACCACATGACCACCGCCGAATACCAACGCTCCTGACTGATAAAAGGCACCAAAGGTTTGCCAGGCTGCAGACACTGACGACAGTAATGGCAAGCCAACAAACAACACCACAAAGCCTATCAGTGGCCATTTAATCACAGTGTTTTTGCTCTTTTCATGAATTGTTGGTGATACGGTTTTCGAGGGCGGAATGCGCCCCTTATACAACCACCCAATCAGAGCAGCTGCCAGTAAGACAAGCAGCTGCATGCCAATCCCGGGAACGGAAAGTAAAACGGCAGCACCAATGACGGCGATACCAATATGAAAGCGCTGTTTGCAAAAATTATTGTACATGCCCATAACCGCGTCACTCACTACAACCACAGCGAATAACTTAAGACCGTGAACAATCCCCTGAAATAAGGCATGTTGTTCAAACTGTGAGGCCAATGAAGAAACAACAAACAGGAGAATAAACGAAGGTAGGGTAAAGCCGATAAACGCGGCAATGCCGCCGGCCAATCCGGCCCGTTCCAGGCCAATTGCAAATCCAATCTGACTTGAGCCAGGCCCCGGTAAAAACTGGCTCAGTGAGATTAATTGGGTATAGTGCTTATCGTCTACCCATTGTAATTTTTCCACAAACGCATGACGAAAATAACCGATATGAGCAACCGGGCCGCCAAAAGAGTAGCAACCTAAAAGAAGAAAGCGTACAAAGATTTCAATAACTTGCATAGCGAAGAGAAGATGACTAACAGAAACTCAGAGTAAACCACTCAGCGAGAAATATATAGACACTTATCGCTAAACCGATGCAAAAACACGTTAGAAAACTGAGTTTTAGCTTTATCTAGGAAAAATCAGTGTGAATATTAACCTCGCTCCCCAACCTTCCGGACCGCCATTTGAACTGGCGACATGATAACGTAACCCGCCACCAATACTGACGGTTTGATCACCAATTTTAGCAACTTGGCTGACCATAAAGTTCACTGGCACAGCCCAGTCCTCTGTTTCCCAGTTATACGTGGTTTCAGAATTGATCGTATAAGACATCGCAGTTTTGGTTGTATAGGATAAGAATGGCTGCATAAATGTTGTATTCACATCAGGTCTGTCATCTTCTCCGGCAAAACTCCAGATATGATTAAACAAGCCACCATAAGTCCATTGCCCATCTTGGCGCAGGGCGACAGCGGTTGGTCCAGCCCCCCATTTGTCAGCCGTGAGTAAGTCATCGGAGCCTGTCGGCAATAGCAATACCGGACCTGCCCCTAATATCCAGCCACTCTTCGTTGGTTGAACCGGTGAGAAGAAAAAGCTTTGCACAATATCGCCAATGCCAAACTGACTTCCCGCTCCGGGGAAAATATCATCCTGAGATATCACCGGCAAAATGGTACGGGAAATAAGGTTCCAATCCTCATTGATACTCATGGGCACGACCGGTTGAATATTAGTGAGATAACGATCGCCATGATCACCTGGACCAATATTGTGATCATAATTAAATTGAAATGGCACACTGATTAACGAAGCAACCGGATTGGAAAGTTTTTTCGCCAACTCTTCGTTTTCCGGACTCGCGATTACAGTTGAAGAAAATGCTAACAGAGACGTGCTCAGACCCAAGCCTGATAGAGTAACGGTTTTTACCATGGTAACTGCTCCCCGGAGTAATAGGATTACTCGATTAAACAAGATGTTGGCGAATAACAAGCCCTTACAATAATAGTTCAGCATAAATGGATAACAAGGCGAACCAGACTTAACCTTACAGCGTTACCTGCCATTACACCTGAATCAATGCATACGTATTCATAAAGCATCGATTTAGGGAAATAATTTAGAACTCGCCTATCAGCAATTTCCTGCAACAGCAGCAGATACCTCGTATTCATTGACCTGCTTTCTTATCTAGTATTTTTTGTTCATTCACTTCAGTAAGTTACGAAGATCTTACTAGGTTTGTACGGTGTGACTGGCGGTCTATGAATACGTATGCACTGCGTAGTTCTTTAGGCGAGCAATTTTTATGATGAACCTGTCCCATTCTTTAATCTGGGGCACTTATACCTGCAAGGGTACTGAATAATAAAAATACTAGCACGGCAGCTAATTAATAATTTGATGGTTCAGGGACTGAACGTCTGGGGAAAACAATATGTTTAATTTAAGCAAAGTCACGCTTGCGCTGATGGCAAGTGGTGCTCTGGCTTTTTCTGCGCAAACCTATGCTCAGCAAGCTGAGAACGCCAGCCAGGAGCCAAATGAAGACGACATTGAAGTGATTGAGGTTACGGGTTTTAAAAGCTCATTAATCAAATCAATCAACCAAAAACGCTGGGCCGATACGGTATCCGAGCAAATCTCAGCCGATGACCTCGGCGGTCTTCCTGATGTATCTATGGCCGATGCCTTAACCCGATTACCGGGTATTGCGGCAGTTCGCACTGGCGGTCAGGCAGCAGAAATCAATATTCGAGGCCTCAATGGTGACTACATATCCACCACCCTAAATGGTCGCGAACAGGTCTCTACCTCAGGTAGTCGTTCAATCGAGTTTGATCAATACCCTTCCGAACTCATCTCTGAAGCGGCAGTATACAAATCTTCTAAAGCCTCTTTAATTGAAGGTGGTATTGCAGGTTCAGTTGAACTAAAAACCGCCAGCCCATTAGCCAATGAAGAGCAGCACAAATTTAATGTCAATCTTCGCGGTATGTATAACGATCGCGCTACAGAAGTCGCCGATGCCGAAGAATACGGACATCGCTTCAGCTTTTCTTATCAGGGCCAGTTTTTAGAAGAAACCTTGGGGGTTTCTTTGGGTTATGCGCGTTTGTACCAACCCGGTGTAGCTACTCAGTTTATCGGTTTTGCCTACAACTCAGATCAGGATGTGGACTTTCTTGCTGATGATATGGACGGCCCTGTAGAGAACCCTGATCACGAATATCTAAGTGAAGGATTCGAGCTACAACACTTGGGCGGTGAAGAAACCCGAAACGGTTATGTTGGTGCTATCGAGTGGATGCCAAACGATACCTTTACCGTTCGTGCCGATGCGTTTGTCTCTCAGTTTGACAGCGAATCGTTTGCCCGGGGTTTTCGGGTCAAATTTGACGGTGAAACTGCAGCGATTTCCAACCCGGTTATCGTTGATAACTCTATGATTGGCGGTACCATCAATCGCAAGAGTAAGAACAACAATACACGGGTTGAGCTAGTAAACGATGACAATCAGGATTTTGATGAAGTTCAAAGTTATGGTTTAAATCTCGATTGGCAAATCACCGAGCAATTAACCGCCAATATGGATATCAGTTATTCCAGCGCTGAAAGCGAATTTAGAAACGGGCTGCTCTGGTCTTTGGTTGCTGAAGATGCCACCGTCGAAAACCCATCACTGGATCAAAATGTTTCCATTTCTTATATGCTAAACGGTCTCGACTTGCCTAATGTTGGCTTTAGTCAGGAAGATGCCTTTACCGACATCAACCGGGTAATGGTTAGCAAATACGGCATCTATCCCTATGAAAATACCGACGAGTTAAAAGCCTATCGTCTCGATTTTAATTATGAGCTGGACAATGATTTCATCGCATCGGTTGAGTTTGGGGTTCGTTATTCCGACAGAGATTACAGCAGTGATCGTTCCGTTTACGAATACGGTGCCGATAATAATTTCTCAAGCAGTGAACCACCTCTGCGTCTGACTGACGATATGATTGATGTGGTTGACTGGGAAGGTGAGTTTTCCTATTTTCCAAGCTATTTAGCCATCGATTTAGACAAAGCGCTTAATGCCTGGTTTGGTAATGATATTCCACAACCGGTGCAAACCTGGGGATCGGACGAAGACGGCGTAATCAACAACTCCTCATCCTGGTCGGTTCTGCAAAGTGGCGAAGTCTACGAAAAAGTCTTCTCCGCCTATGTGATGGCCAATCTGGACTTTGAATTATTCGACACTCCAATCAGCGGTAATGTCGGTATTCGTATGGTAGATACCGATCAAAGTGCTACGGCTCTTGATTTTGTTGGCGGTGACATTATTGCTGGTGCTCAGAATATTGCTGATGAAGCGGGTCTGATCAATTCAGATTATGCTCCTAAAGTGATAGGTATTGAATATACCGATTACCTACCATCCATTAACCTAAATGCCCGTATTACTGATGATTCGCAAATTCGTTTTGCGGCAGCAAAAGTTATGGCCCGCCCTCCGATAAATCGTCTGGCAGCCGACCGCAGTACCAATATTGCCGATGATGGAAAGGTAACAGGTTCAAGTACGAATAGTCCGTATTTAAAACCGACTTATGCAACTCAATACGATCTTTCATACGAATATTACTTTACTGAAACTGAAGGTAACTTTGTTTTTGCAGTTTACTACAAAGATATCGACTCATTTGTTCAAAATCTGACTATTGGTAATTTCAACTTCAGAGATGCCGGCTTCTACATTCCAGAAACTATCGAAAATGAAACGACAGGAGTGGTAAGTGAAGTAGACCCTGTGGGTATTTATAGCACAGCAGTGAACAATGAAGAGGGCGGTACAATTAAAGGTGCCGAAGTATCATATACTCAAGTCTTTACGTTTCTGCCAGAACTATGGTCGGGTCTAGGTATGAGCCTGAGTTACTCTCATACCAAAAGTGACGTTAAACTTTTAACCAACTTAGCAGGCGGAACCAAAGAGCAAACTCTGCCTGGTCTGTCAGAAAACCTATTCACATCAACCCTGTTCTGGGAATACCTAGATTTTGAAACCCGCTTAAGCGTGCGCTATCGAGATAGATTTGTTTCTGAGCAATGGGGGGTAAATGAACAGGTAGCTAACTTTGCCGGTGAAACCGTTCTTGATTATCAAGCCTCTTACAACTTTACCGACAAGTTTGGTGCGCTTTTCCAAATCAACAACCTGACGGATGAGCCGACGCAAAGTTACTTCGGCAGCAAACCATTTTCGGGTACTACCCAGTATTTCGGTCGCCAATTTTACTTAGGGGTTACTTACTCGTTCTAGCCACCGGCTAAATCGATAACCCTAAGTAACGATTGAATAAGGAATAATAAAAATGAAAACGACAAAAAACTTAGCGAATATGCTGATTGTCGCCTTAATATCGCTGTTTCTCACCGCCTGTGGCGGTGAAAGTGATGTTAAATCCGGTGAATCTCTGCTGACCTGTGATGTACCTATGGTACCAGATGCCAGTGGCACATCTTGTGTAGCTCCAGAGCCTATCCAATGTCCGGCACCAACCGTACCGGATGCGTTAAATGAAACCTGTATTGTCGGTGTTGATCCAAATGCACCCGCTCCGGTTTATTTCCCGGCAGAAAATGAAGCGGTGCTTTATTTTAATCTGGGAACCGATAATGATGCCGATTACGACGGCTATCGCCTGCATACCTGGAACACTGACCTGTGCAATGCTTATGCAGCGCCACATGACGAGTCCGACTGGGCCAATGGCCATGAATTTGCCGGGATCGACCCTACCTATGGTGCATACTACATTTTGAACCTGACAGAAGGTTACAGCGAATGTGGCAACTTTATCATCCATATTGGTACCGATGATGCCGGTAAAGCTTTAGGTAGCGGCGACTTCCAAATGCCTTTACAACAAGACGATCCGACCTATGCCCGGATGAATTTTACCTTCATTGGTGAACCGGCGGTATTTGAATACCCAGTAGTATCCTTAGGCAAGCAACCCGTTAAAGCCGCCGATTTTGCAGCTCACTGGATTGATACGGATACCTTAGTGTGGAATTCAGACGCGGATATCGCTTCGGTAAAACTTCATTACTCAGCGAATGCTGGTATCGAAGCTGACGAAAATGACGTATTCAACGGCTCTACGTTGGATTTGACTATGGTTGATTTAACCGATGAGCAAAAAGCATTTGCGCCGAAAGTAGCAGACTGGTCTGCGTATCAGGGTAGCTGGAGTGCAGAAGAAGCCAAATCTGTGTTAAAGAGTCAGTTGGTATTAGTCGGTTATAACAGCGATGGTGAAACCGTCGCCGCCAGCAATGTGCAGGCGGATAAAGTCCTGGATTACCTATATACCATGGGTGAGATGGATGCCGATGAAGCTCAGTTAGGCCTGAACTATGCCAATGGCATGATTGATGTTGCACTTTGGGCACCTACGGCTCAAAACGTGGTATTGAAAGTATTTGATGCCGACAAAGCAGAGACTGGCAGCTACCCAATGATGGAAGACACCATGACGGGTATCTGGAGCTACAGTGCAGATTTGGCCATGGATCGAGCGTTTTATCAGTTTGAAGTAACGGTTTATCATCCACAAAACAAAAACGTTGAAACATTGCAAGTAACAGACCCGTATTCGGTAAGCCTGTCTACTAACGGTGAATACTCGCAGTTTGTAAACCTGGAAGATTCCGACCTTTATCCGGATGGCTGGATGGAGCAGACGATTCCTACCATTGCCGACATAGAAGATGCGGTTATCTACGAAGCACATATTCGTGATTTCAGTATTTTTGATGAAACGGTAAGTGAACAAAACCGTGGTAAATACATGGCGTTTTCGGAAAAAGAAAGTGATGCCATGATGCACCTGAAAAGTCTTGCTGATTCAGGCTTAACGCATTTTCATATCCTGCCAGCAAACGATATTGCTTCTATCAATGAAGATAGCAATGACGTTATTAACTTAACCAATACTGTCGCTGACTTATGTGCCGTCCGCGCTGACGCTCCGGTATGTGGTGTTGAAAATGACAATGCCACTTTATTAGATGTTTTAGAAAGCTATGATCCTTACGAAACCGACTCAAAAGATTTGGTGAACGTTTTACGGGGTATCGACAGCTTTAACTGGGGTTATGATCCTAAGCACTTTAACGCCCCAGACGGCAGCTATGCCTCGGATAGCGACGGTGTTGCTCGCATTAAAGAAATGCGCACCATGATTCAGTCCTTGCATGAAACGGGCTTACGCGTCGTGCTTGACGTGGTATACAACCACACTAATTCCGCTGGGCTTTGGGATAATTCAGTATTAGATAAAATCGTACCGGGTTATTACCACAGTCGTGATTTATGGACAGGTTCTGTCATACAAGATACTTGCTGTAATGATACGGCTCTTGAACATCAGATGATGGATAAACTTATGGTTGATTCATTATTGATGTGGACCGAACAATACAAATACGATGGTTTCCGCTTTGATATTATGGGCCATGGTTCGAAACAACAAATGCTAGCAGCGCGTGAAGCAGTGCGTGCTATCGATGCAGATACGTATTTCTACGGGGAAGGTTGGGACAGAAATGATCGCGGTTTTGAACAAGCGAACCAGTTCAATATGGCAGGCAGTGAAATCTCTACCTTTAACGATCGTATCCGTGATGGTGTGCGTAAGCCATACATCTTTATGGATGAGTACACTGATGATTCATTCTTCCGTTTAGACTCGGTGAAATTTGGCCTGGCGGGTTCCTTACAGGACTATGTGTTAGAAACAGCAAATGGTACACCGACCAAAGGTATCAGCTTTGGCTATAGCATGTACGCGAAAGACCCGGCGGATGTTGTCAACTATGTGTCAAAGCATGACAATGAAACCCTTTGGGATAACCTGCAAATTTTCTTGCCAGAAACCATGACGCTAACCGATCGCGTTCGCGTTCAGAATGTCGCGCAATCAGTCATGTTAATGGCCCAAGGTGTGCCATTCCTGCAGCTAGGTGGTGACTTCCTGCGATCTAAATCGTTAGACCGCAACACCTACGATGCTGGCGACTGGTACAACAAAGTGGATTATACCTTTGACAGCAACAACTACCGAGTTGGTCGCCCATTGGAATACAGTGAGGGCGATGGCGATGATCAAATCGACAACATCGATGAGCTGGTTCACCTTCTATCTGAAGATAATGCCAAGCCTTACTTTAACGAAATCTTGTTTGCGAGTGATGTGTTTAAGGAATTTTTATCGATTCGTAAATCAAGCAAGTTGTTCCGCTTAACCACAGCACAAGACGTTATCGATCGAGTTGGATTTCACAATATTGGCAAAGGTCAGACGCCTGGGCTTATCGTAATGAGTATTGATGATGGCTCTGGCGTAACCGATATTGATCCTATGGTTGATGCCTTAGTTGTTGTTATCAACACTTCGGCGATGGAACAATCTCATTCGGTTGCAACCGCTGCAGGCTTTGCCCTGCATAATACCCAGTTAAACTCGGTAGACAGTATTGCTGCTGGCGCTTTCTTTACCGAAGGTGAAGGCGAGGGCACGTTCACCGTACCCGCGTTTACCACCGCGGTATTTGTGAAAGCCCAGGGTGAAATGCAAGGCCCAGGCTTATCGGCTTACGCCACTTCTGGAGCACCTGACGTGGTGCCTTACGGTGATACCGCCATCTTCGTTAAAGGCGATATGAATGGTTGGCAAAATAACGATGCCATGACTTATGTCGGCAACGGTGTTTATGAATTAGATATCGAACTTGGCTCAGGGGATTACTACTTCAAAGTTGCCGATGCAGATTGGGCGGCGGTTAACTTAGGCGCTCCGGGAACAGAACCCGTACTTATCGGCGAAGACAAGGTGTTGGTGCCTTACAGTAATGATAATCTGTTCATCAGTCTGACGGACAGTACCACCTACACGTTCCGTGTTGATGCAACCAATCCGGATTCGCCAGTATTGTCGATCGTTTACGAAGAGCCTTACTATGGAACCACCGTCTTCCTGCGTGGTGATATGAACGGTTGGAGTGAAGCTGATGCGTTCACTTACCTGGGTAATGATACGTACTCCCTAACCACGACCATTACCGCCGGCGATAAGTATTTCAAAGTCGCATCCGGCGACTGGTCGACGGTAAATATGGGGGCACCTGCTGATGATACCGAAGCTTTTGAGGGTGAATCCCAGCTATTAGTACCAGGTTCCAATGACAATCTGCATATGGTCTTCGCTGATGGTGAATACACCTTCATCTTTGATGTATCTAACCAACAAGAACCGAAATTACGCGTATACAGCGCCAAAATGTTTGGTGAAACCACGGTATATGTAAAAGGTGGTATGAATGGTTGGTCTGAAGATGATGCTATGACCTATGTCGGCAACAGCACTTATACGCTTACTTTGTCTCTAGACGCACAAAGCTATGAGTTCAAAGTTGCTTCTCAAGACTGGTCAACGGTTAACTTGGGCGCTACCTCAGGTGATGATGCCGATGTGTTCCTTGATACCGCTGAAGCCCTGGTTCAGGATTCACAAACCAACTTCAAGATTGATATTAGCGAAGCAGGCGATTACCTATTTACGGTAACCGGTCCGGATCCGTTAAATTCAACCCTAACGGTTAGCAAAGTCATGTAATCAAACTCTGAGTTTGAATTAATACTAAAGAATTAAAAAACGCCCTATCGGGCGTTTTTTTATGGGAAACGGGAATTGAAATTCACGCAAGTGAACAGGCGGCAGGTTTCAGGATTCAGAAAAACACCTCCGCCTCGCGTCATTCCCGGCTACGACAGGGAATCTATACCACGAGACTGAACGTCTCTAATATGTCAATCGCCGGAAATGACCCCCCTCAGAGTGGAGAAAGGAGCAAGTTTCTTTGTGTGGATACTACGATTTATCACAATGGCGGGATAATGCGAAAAGCGCATTGGATGGGTAACGTTTCATTTTATGATACCTTGGCAAATCAAAAGCGTCATGCCGTGATACTACACGGTATCTTGACCACAGACGTGAAAGAAGTAACCAGTTACCAATATTTAAAATCCTTATCAGGCGACCTGGCAAACTCACAATTACCTAACGTTATTGAATAAATGCATAAGCAATGTGTACAAAATGCTACACAACATTTGCCCCGATTTGCATTCCTAAACAGGAATTTTTCGATATATTAAATTTCCCCACACGTCATAATTTTGGCGCAACAATAATCAAGGGGTGGTCTATCCAGTACCAATTTCGTTTGTTCTACATGTTTGCCAGATAGTTGAACAGCGCATTTGCAAGAGATTCTGCCCCGAATAATAAGGAACATTTATGAAGCAACTCTTTCGACCGCGTCGGTTAACGACCGCATGTCTGTTTGCACTTTGCTCAACCAGTTTATCAGCATTCGCCGATCCTTCGCTGACTGAGCCGCACGGTAAAGCCGTTGAATTTACGCTTATCACCGGTGATAAGGTATCCGCAGTCGTTAAAAATGACGGTTCATTGGCCGGCATCCGTTTATTGTCTGGAGATGATCAAGAGGTCATCACCAGCATTTTTAAACGAGGCAATGACATTTATTTGGTGCCAGAAAAGGCCAAAGCCCTGGTGGATGCTCAAGCCATAGATCTGGAGCTGTTTAATATCAGCAAATTGCATCAATCTGGCTATGATGATGCTACTACACCTAACTTGCCCGTGATTATAGAGTATACCGATGGCAGCCTTGCCGGCAGTGCCACACCACAGGTTTTAGCTGGAACAGAGCTTATTGGTGAAATTGAAATTATTGATGCTGCAGCTTTCGGCATTCAAAAAGATAAGGCTGCAGATGTCTTCGCAAAACTTACCGTTGACAGTAATGTTGAGGGGGTTTGGTTAGATGCAATGGTTCACGCCCACAAAACCTCTTCAAAAGAGGCCTTAACGACCACGGTTCCACTGACGGGAGCTTATGGTAACTATGCTTCGACCTATAATGGTGAAGGCGTTACCGTGGCGGTTCTTGATACGGGCTACGATATCGAACATAGTGATCTAAACGGGCAAGTAATCGCATCGAAAGACTTTACCTGGTCTCGTAATGGTGTTGATGATTTAAACGGTCACGGTACGCATGTGGCAACCACAGTGGCTGGAACCGGTAAGGAGTCTGACGGTAAGTGGGTTGGTATGGCTCCTGGCGCAAACCTGTTAGTGGGCAAAGTCCTCGGCAATACGGGCGGTGGTTCCACCTATGGAATTTTAAGCGGTATGCAATGGGCTGTCGACAATGGCGCCGACATCATTAATATGTCATTAGGCGGCACCGCGACCTATTGTGGTGGTCCTATGGTTGATTTGGTTGAAGCGTATAGCGACCAGGTATTATTTGTAATCTCTGCGGGTAATAGTTTTACTCGTCAAACTATTGGCTCTCCAGGTTGCGCACCGAGCGCACTAACCGTTGGTGCCATTGACCGTGACAATAACACGGCATCATTTTCGTCTCGAGGCCCATCTCCTGACGGTCATTCCGCCAAGCCAGATATCGCCTCCCAGGGAGTAAATGTGGTTGCAGGCGCATCAGGTGGGTATGCCGATACGGCATATCGTAGCTTGTCCGGTACTTCGATGGCAGCACCTCATGTTGCCGGCGGTGCTGCACTCTTGATGCAGGCACGTCCGAACCTTAGTCCACAACAAGTGAAAAGTGTACTGACTTCATCGGCAGCGAATAATAACTCCCATGTTCTGGAGCAAGGCGCCGGACCAATGGACGTGAATCAGGCGATGATCCAGGCAGTGGTTGGCCAGGTGAATCAGGAATTGGGTCTATTCCCATATGGCCTGGATAAACAACGAATCTATCGCGACGTTTCATTGCAAAACCTTAGTGATGAAGACATTAGCCTGAAATTGAAAGTCGATTTTATCGGTGAGGACGGTAATACGCAATTACCTGCCACCATCGCAGGCTTAGACACTCATAGTGTCGTGATCCCCGCCAACGGTAGTGCAGAACTGCCGGTATGGATTGACCCAGGTGTTGCCTTGAGAAACTCAGCATATGGCACCATTACGGGCCGTATCATTGGAACCAGCACCGCTAACGGCGAACAACGTTTAAGTGTACCAGTGTCATTCTGGATCCAGGCTCCCCAGGTGGAACTGACCATTAACGCGATTGACATGCGCGGTAAGCCAGCAGTATCACCATCGCGTGCATTCATTGTTAATGAAGAGGATGACTGGGGGCAATCGGTTAGATTGACGAACGGTCAAGCGCAGGTGTCACTACCGAAAGGTGATTACACGGTTGTCGGCAATATAATGACCTATGATAACGATTCAGATTTTGGTGGTCTGGTTGAATCTGCCGCGCAAATGGCATATCTGAACAAAAAAATCGAGTCTGATACCTATCTTGAATTTGATGCCAGAACCGCACAGAAAGTTGAGTTTAAGACGGATCAGCCTATTTCAACTCAGGGCTATGCCTTTGGTTTTACCTACGCCTTGGATGACAACAAAGTGGCAAAACTGGCGGCAGTTGACCTTGCACCGGATTATGTAAAAGACATGTATCTCTGGTCACAGGGCCACGATGACAGATTCCGTTCATTCGTAACGACCCGTGCCTATGCACCGCAATCCCGCATATTCATGGCCAATGGTCAGGAGCTTGACCCAGTGCGTCAAAGTCTGGCATTGACTTTCCATGGTGAGGGCAGTGCACAAGTGATAAACGTTGGTGACGCTGGTTATGCGACTGACTGGAGTCAATTTGATTTAGAAGGCAAGATCGCCCTGATTGCTCATCCATATTATGTGACTTCATACATGATAAAAAGTGTGATGGATCGGGGAGCAATTGGTGTTCTGTTTTATCGCCCGGGAACCTCTGGTCGTTATAAAGCCACCATTCACGGCACACCAAAAATACCGGTTGTCGGTTTAAGTGCTGAAGAAGGTGAATTACTGGCTTCTGAAGTTATCGCTGGCAATGATATCGTCCATTGGAGTGGCACCGCATTAGAGCGCTCTCCGTATGCTTATTCTTTACATCATATTACCGATGGCCGCAGTGACGGTGGTTTAATTCGTGTTCACGATAAAGATTTGCACACGATTGATGCCAAATACCATGCACAAAATGACGAGCGTCCGGCCTGGACCGATGTGATGGCAATGACCAATAGCAGTGGTGAGTTTTACTCTACCGGTAGCTCACAACTGATGATGTTGCCAATGCAGCGAAAAGAGTACTACACGGCAACGCCAAAAAATACCTGGACAAATATCGTTATGCCAAACTACCGCATACAAACGGATGGGGCTTATTTTGATGGTCCGCGTTTGATGAGAGCGGGAGCGAATGAAAAAACCAACTGGTTTAAAGGCCCGCGCGGTGCATCCTTGTTATCCAATGGTACGCCAATCGCATACCGTGATACCAATGTGCTGAACTTTAAGTTTCCAGCGTATGGTGATTCTTCCGGTCATGATGGTATCGGTGGCTATAATGGTTCAACCGCCTATGGCATTCAGCTAAATGGTGAAAACCAATATCTTGATCAAGGTATGTTAAGTGTCCCAGATAACGTTTCTGACGTGCGTTTGGAAGTGCGATACACGCCACGAGGTGTTGGTGAACGATCGCCAGTGAATGATCATTTAGGTTCGTTTTATCAGGGAATTTTCTATTTTAACACCGATGCCAGTATCCAGGGAGCGCAACGCCTGTTAGTGCCGGTAGTTGATGTGCCCGTTGGTATCGACAATGCGATGATTGCAGGTCAGGCAGCACGCGTTAAAATCACCGGTATGGTTGATACGTTGGGCGCTGTACCGCTAAGCAGCGTTCGCCTGCAATATGGCTATGGTCAGGAGTGTTTGTTGGATGGTGTTTATGGGTTTTCTTATTGCCCAGTGTACCAGAAATTCAGCCCAGATAACTGGCAGGATGCGCAGATTGAGCAAGTCGGTGACGACTGGTTCGCAATTATCCCAAATGATGCAGCCGCTGGTGAGTTTGTTCACCTGAGGGTTGAGGTTGCTGATATGCAGTCAAGTGCCAGCGAACAGACAACATTACGCGCTTATATGTTGAAATAGTTTGTTAGATTAATTAACAAAAAAATCTTTCAAAATTAATCAGGCCACATGTGATACAAGTCGCATGTGGCCTTTTTTGATTGCGGTTTTTGGCAGAACTTTATCGTGATCAAGTAGGCATTGGTGCAATACCAATCACATTAAGTTTGTGCACAACTCAGAGTTAGGGCAGAGGTTCAGTTACAACATAGGTTTCATCGATATAGTCATTCTATATTAATGAAATATAGGGTCGTAAATGGGCCTCTGGTAAACTCCCTACGGGTGAGTTTTAAAGGCACTTATCCTGCGTTACTGATTTTGACAATGGAATAACCATTCTCTGCAATCAAAGCCTTGTCTAAAAGCCTTTAAATTCTCACTGAGTGAGCAATAATTTAATGTGATTGGTATAACTGCTGAATAATAGGTTTGACCAGCTGTTGTCTGCCCTGAATTTCTCACCACCTGTTTTGCCACTTAAGCTTCGCTCTATGCCATAGAGTTTACCGTTAATGCAGAAGCGACTTTATTGAACTTAATAAAATCCATTCAAATGGTCATTCCTCAGGCTATTTTTTAATGACCAAAAGTCGACATTACAACCATCAAATATGATGCCAACATACACTGGCGAGGTTAGGGGGAAAATTATTCACTGACGACCAGAGTCTTGCTTATCCTTATCCCTTTCCTGCTCGCGCTTAACAAGAAGAAACGTAAGATACATTTTGGTAGGCAGAGAGAATATTAAGCCAAAGGCGATACATGAGGCGCCGATTATCATACCCGAGACACCCATTTTTTCAGGTAGATAAAATACGTGAAGCAGACAATAACCTAAGACCAATAAAAAAAGCCCAATACCTATCGCGATTTTAAGTAATTTAATTAATTTCGCTTCAGTCATTGGGCTTTCCTTGAAATGAATTTATCTATTTTTTGGTTGGGCGTTTCCAACCACTGATATTACGTTGCTTACCGCGAGCAACCGCAAGTGCATCATCTTCAACATCTTTAACAATGACAGAACCGGCAGCCGTTGTTGCCATATTACCGATACTAACCGGTGCCACCAATGACGCATTAGAGCCGATAAATGCATGATCACCAATAATGGTTTGAGATTTATTAACGCCATCATAGTTGCAAGTAATGGTGCCAGCGCCAATATTGGCCTTTATTCCAACGATGGTGTCACCCAAATAAGTTAAGTGTCCGGCTTTAGAGCCTGGACCTAACGTCGATTTTTTCATTTCCACAAAATTACCGACGTGAGCATCTTCCTTTAAGACTGAGCCAGGACGAATTCGCGCAAAAGGGCCAACACTGGATTTATTCTCAAGCACAGCATCCTCAATAATGGTGTTGGGTTTTACCACAACATCATCGCCAATCTGACAATTCGTTAAGATACAGTTGGCGCCAATCTCGACATTATTTCCCAGGGAAACATTGCCTGCAAAAATACAGTTGATATCGATTTTTACTTCTTCACCGATAGATAATTCACCGCGGATATCGATACGGGCAGGATCTCTCAGGCTAGCGCCGGCAATCATTAACTCTGCAGCGCGTCGTGCCTGATAGGCTCGCTCCAATGTTGCCAGTTGCATACGGTTATTGGCACCTTCCACTTCTATCGCCGTATCCGGGTGAGCCGTGTGAATCACTTTGCCTTCATTATGGGCCATGGCAATGATATCGGTCAGGTAATATTCACCCTGGGCGTTATCATTGGATAAATTGCCAAGCCAGCGTTTTAGGTCGCCGCCATTAGCGAGCAGGATTCCCGTATTGACTTCGGTAATTTTTAACTGTTCTGGATTTGCATCTTTTTGTTCAACAATACCGACAACCGTGCCGTTATCGCGAACAATTCTGCCATAACCTGTAGGGTCATCGAGTTCTACCGTAAGTAAGGCCATGGAATTATTCTGTTTTGCCGCTAACAGGCGTTCAAGCGTAGAAACTTGCGTTAATGGCACATCACCATATAGCACTAAAACATCTTCATCATCGTTAATGTGATCACGAGCCTGATCTACCGCATGACCCGTACCTAGCTGCTCTGCTTGCTCAACAAAGGTTAAATCATCGCCTTGAATGGCATTCTTAAGTACATCGCCGCCAAAACCATAAACCAGATTAATTTGCTGCGCATCCAATGCCCGCGCAGAATCGATTACGTGCTCAACCATGGACTTATGGGCCACGGGGTGCAGGACTTTGGGAAGTTTAGAACGCATGCGAGTGCCTTTACCCGCGGCTAAAATAACGACTGAAAGAGGCATAATTTTCCCTATGTTTTTTTATTACCTATAGTTTAATCCGTTTTATTAGGTATTAAAAAACAAATCATAAAATTTAACGGTATCAAAACAAAAAAGGCGCCGTAAGGCGCCTTTTCTCAATAAAGAAAGTAATCGAAATTACTTCTTCTTAAATTTATTTGCTTCCTGGATAACACGTAATTGCGCTACCGCTCTGGCTAGCTCCGCAGCAACCTCAGCATAATCGACATCGGCCGATGCATTACTGATGTGCTCTTCAGCACGTTGCTTGGCTTCTAAAGCAGCTTGCTCATCCAGGTCACCACCACGTACTGCCACATCGGCAAGTACAGTAACGGAACCTGGTTGAACTTCCAACATACCACCGGAAAGGTAAATAACCTCTTCGCCGCCATGTTGTTTAACAATACGCGCCATACCTGGTTTCAACGCAGTTAGTAAAGGCGCGTGACCAGGCATAATACCTAGCTCACCTTCACTACCTGATATTTGTAATGATTCTACGCGACCAGAAAATAAACTTTCTTCAGCGCTTACTACATCCAAATGAACAGTCATGGCAGCCATATTCTCTCCTAAGCCAATTAAGCTTTCTGAGCTTTTTCTACGGCTTCGTCGATAGAACCAACCATGTAGAACGCTTGTTCTGGTAGTTCATCGTAATCACCAGCCAGGATACCTTTAAAGCCAGCAATCGTGTCTTTCAGAGAAACGTACTTACCAGGAGAACCGGTAAATACCTCTGCCACGAAGAACGGCTGAGAAAGGAAACGCTCAATCTTACGAGCACGGGCAACGGTTTGCTTATCTTCTTCAGATAGCTCGTCCATACCCAAGATAGCAATGATATCTTTAAGCTCTTTATAGCGTTGTAGTGTTGATTGAACACCACGAGCCACATCATAGTGCTCGTTACCAACAACTAATGGATCTAGCTGACGAGAAGTAGAATCTAGTGGATCGATTGCCGGGTAGATACCCTGAGCGGCGATGTCACGAGAAAGTACAACCGTTGCGTCCAAGTGAGCGAAGGTTGTTGCCGGACTTGGGTCAGTCAAGTCATCCGCAGGTACATATACCGCCTGGATTGACGTGATTGAGCCAGTCTTAGTTGATGTAATACGCTCTTGTAGAACACCCATCTCTTCTGCAAGAGTTGGCTGGTAACCTACCGCTGATGGCATACGACCCAGAAGTGCCGAAACCTCAGTACCCGCTAGGGTATAACGGTAAATGTTATCTACGAAGAATAGTACGTCACGACCTTCGTCACGGAATTTTTCAGCCATGGTAAGACCGGTCATCGCAACACGAAGACGGTTACCCGGTGGCTCATTCATCTGACCGTAAACTAGCGCTACTTTATCAAGTACGTTAGATTCGCTCATTTCGTGATAGAAATCGTTACCTTCACGAGTACGCTCACCAACACCAGCGAATACTGAGAAACCGCTGTGCTCGATTGCGATGTTACGGATAAGTTCCATCATGTTTACGGTTTTACCAACACCGGCACCACCGAACAGACCAACCTTACCACCTTTCGCGAAAGGACATACAAGGTCGATAACCTTGATACCTGTCTCTAAAAGCTCGTTAGAAGCGGCTTGCTCTTCATAAGAAGGCGCTTCACGGTGAATCGTCCAACGTTCTTCAGTTGCGATGTCACCAGCTTCGTCGATTGGATTACCCAATACATCCATAATACGACCTAGAGTCGCAGTACCAACTGGTACCTGGATAGGGTTTCCTGTGTTCTCTACATTCAGACCACGACGCAAACCGTCAGATGAACCCATGGCAATAGTACGAACTACGCCACCACCTAGCTGTTGCTGTACTTCTAGTACGCGACCAGCCAGATCACCTTCGGTGATAGTTAATGCGTCATATACCTGAGGTACAGCATTTTGTGGAAACTCTACGTCCACAACTGCGCCAATAACTGACACGATATTACCTGCACTCATGTTTATTCCTCTAAACTTTAATTAAATCTCTGCCTATACCGCAGCCGCACCAGCAACAATCTCACTCAATTCTTGAGTAATCGCTGCCTGACGGGCCTTGTTGTATACCAATTGTAAGTCATCAATTAAGCTGCCTGCGTTATCGGTAGCGGCTTTCATCGCTACCATACGGGCTGCTTGCTCACTGGCTAGGTTTTCAACCACGCCTTGATATACCTGGGACTCAACGAAACGCACCATTAACTGATCAAGCAATGCTTGGGCATCAGGTTCGTAAATGTAGTCCCAGCGATGGGTAATTTTGTCATCATCGGACTTAGGCAAAGGTAACAATTGATCGATAGTCGGCTTTTGACTCATAGTGTTTTCAAACTTGTTGTACACTACGAAAAGTCGGTCGATATCACCCTTGTCATAGGCGTCTAACATCACCTTAACAGAACCGATTAAATCAGTTACTGAAGGTTGGTCGCCTAAACCGGATTTTTGGGCAACTATGTTGGCACCGAAACTTGCGAAGAAACCGGCTGCTTTCGAGCCGATTAATGCAAATTCCACTTCAGCACCTTGTTCCTGCCACTGGGCAGAGTCTTTCAATACAGACTTGAACAAGTTGACATTTAAGCCGCCACAAAGACCACGGTCGGTAGAAATAACGATATAGCCTACACGCTTAACTTCACGCTCTTCCAAATAAGGATGGCGATATTCAAGTTGACCGCATGCAATGTGACCGATCACGTTTCTGATTTTCTCAGCGTAAGGACGTGTGGCAGCCATCGAATCTTGCGCACGACGCATTTTCGATGCTGCAACCATTTCCATTGCGCTGGTGATCTTCTGTGTATTTTTAACACTTCCGATCTTGTCTTTAATTTCTTTACCACCGGCCATGACTATTGTCTCCGAAACTAATAATTACCAGGTTTGGGTCGCTTTGAACGTGTCAAGCAACTTAACTAGACCTGCTTCGATATCTTTATCATAGTTACCAGTTTCGTTGACGGTAGCCATAAGCTCTGCGTGCTCGTTATTGGCATAGGCTAATAGCGCACCTTCGAAATCACCAATTTTGTTGATTTCGATGTCAGTTAAATAACCTTTTTCAGCCGCGAACAGAGAAACTGCAGTCTCAGCCACTGAAAGTGGGCTGTATTGCTTCTGCTTCATCAGTTCAGTAACACGCTGACCATGCTCAAGCTGTGCACGAGTAGCATCATCAAGATCAGATGCGAACTGCGCGAACGCCGCTAATTCAGCGTATTGAGCAAGGGCTAGACGGATACCACCACCAAGCTTTTTGATGATCTTAGTTTGAGCAGCACCACCAACACGAGATACCGAGATACCTGCGTTTACAGCAGGACGGATACCAGCGTTGAATAGATTCGACTCTAGGAAGATCTGACCATCGGTGATTGAAATTACGTTAGTAGGAACAAACGCAGATACGTCACCCGCTTGTGTTTCAATGATAGGTAGAGCAGTTAGTGAACCAGTCTGACCTTTCACTTCACCATTAGTGAACTTTTCAACATACTCAGCGTTTACACGAGCAGCACGCTCTAGTAGACGAGAGTGAAGATAGAATACATCACCAGGGAATGCTTCACGACCAGGCGGTCGACGAAGTAGTAGTGAGATTTGACGATAAGCAACAGCTTGCTTAGACAAATCATCATATACGATTAGGGCATCTTCACCGCGGTCACGGAAGTATTCACCCATAGTACAACCAGAGTAAGGCGCTAAGTATTGTAGTGCAGCGGCTTCTGAAGCAGAGGCTACAACAACAATCGTATTTTCAAGTGCACCGTGCTCTTCTAGAGAACGTACTACGTTAGCAACTGTAGAGGCCTTCTGGCCGATTGCAACATAGATTGACTTGATGCCAGTATCTTTCTGGTTGATGATTGCATCGAGTGCGATCGCAGATTTACCAACCTGACGGTCACCGATGATAAGCTCACGCTGACCACGACCGATTGGAATCATTGAGTCAATTGACTTGATACCTGTTTGTACAGGTTGGTCAACAGATTTACGATCGATAACACCTGGTGCTACCACTTCAACAGGAGAGAAACCATCGCTATCGATAGGACCCTTACCGTCAATTGGCTCACCAAGAGTGTTTACTACACGGCCTAATAGACCGCGACCTACTGGTACTTCCAAAATACGGCCAGTACCTTTAACTTTTACGCCTTCAGCAAGGTCCGCGTAAGGACCCATCACTACCGCACCTACCGAATCACGGTCAAGGTTTAACGCGATAGCGAAACGGTTGCCAGGAAGTTCAATCATCTCACCTTGCATAACATCTGCAAGACCGTGGATGCGAATGATACCGTCTGTTACAGAAACGATAGTACCTTCGTTACGAGCTTCACTAACAACGTCGAATTGATCAATACGTGATTTGATCAACTCAGCGATTTCAGTGGAATTCAATTGCATGCTCTTTTCCCCGATTAGGATTGCATTGAGGTAGCCAAACGTTCCAGTTTACCGCGGACTGAACCGTCGATAACTGTGTCACCAGCCTTGATTACAAGACCAGAAACTACATTGGCATCTACTGTGCAATTTAGCTTAACTTTACGAGCCAGACGCTTTTCAAGCGCGGCGCTCAATGAAGTAACTTGTTCTGCGCTTAATTCAACCGCAGAAGCTACATCAACAGAAACTTCTTTCTCATGTTCCGCTTTTAATTCAGCGTACTGAGAAACGATCTGTGGTAGCACCAACAAGCGTCCGTTTTGTGCCAGAATCTTAATAAAATTCTGACCTTTGTCGTTGATTTGTTCCCCACATACTTTCAGGAACAGGTCTGTTACTTGCTCAACGCCCATGCCACCAGTTAAATAACCGGCAACGGTTTCGTTCTGGCTAACTTCAGATGCAAAAACCAGCATCTCTAACCAGGCATCAACAGATTTTGCCTCAACGGCATACTCGAACGCTGCTTTCGCGTAAGGACGAGCAATGGTTGTCAATTCAGACATAGCTCAATCCTCTCTTAAAGTTCAGCAACTAGTTTGTCTAAGATGTCGCTGTGTTCAGCGGCATCGATAGAGCGTTCAAGAATTTTCTCGGCACCGGCAACAGCAAGAACAGCGACTTGTTGACGCAATTCTTCTTTAGCGCGGTTACGCTCAGATTCAATTTCTGCATGGCCAGAAGCGAGAATTTTCTCACGCTCGGCTTTTGCCTTGTCTGCGGCTTCTTCGATAAGTTGAGCTTCACGTTTCTTAGCAGCTTCAACAATCTCAGCAGCTTGAGCTTTCGCTTCTTTAAGCTGTGCTTTGATGTTGTCGCGAGCTAACTCAAGATCTTTCTCAGCTTTCTCACCAGCAGCAAGTCCATCAGCGATGGTCTTTTGACGTTCTTCAATGGCACTCATAATTGGTGGCCATACGAACTTCATGCAGAAAATAACAAATACGATAAATGCTATCGATTCACCGATTAAAGTAGCATTAATATTCATATTCGTAGCTCCTATATCTAATTAATTCGCAAGGGTTCGGTAGTGAATTAAGCACCAACAGCGAATAGTAGATATAGACCGATACCAACACCGATCATCGCGATCGCATCGATAAGACCTGCAACGATGAACATTTTTACTTGAAGCTGTGGAGCCAGTTCAGGTTGACGAGCAGCAGATTCTAAGAACTTGCCACCTAAAAGACCAAAACCAATCGCAGTACCTAATGCACCTAAGCCGATTAGTAGAGCAACAGCAATATATAACATGTGTATCTCCAGTTATTTTCTAGTTAGTTAAAATTAAAAGTTAAAAATTAAAAATTTGTATTCCCGACATCCATGCCGTCACTCACGGGCAAGCGGTTAAACCTGCCCGAGCTCTTCCTGAGACTTAGTGATCTTCGTGCGCCAGGCTTAAATACACGATGGTCAACATCATGAAGATAAATGCCTGAAGCGGAATTACTAGTAAGTGGAAAGCTGCCCATAAGAAATGTACAGGCAACTGGAATAAACCAATGGTTGCGATCAAAATAAAGATCAACTCACCCGCATACAAGTTACCGAACAAACGCAGTGCCAATGACACTGGACGGGCGATAAGGGTAACGGATTCAAGGATGAAGTTAACCGGAATAAAGGCCCAGTGGTTAAATGGTTGAAGGGTTAGTTCCTTCATAAAACCACCAACACCTTTTACTTTGATTGAGTAATAGATGATCAGGAAGAATACACTAAGACTTAATGCAAACGTCATGTTCATGTCCGTCGTAGGTACGGATTTGATATAAACATCATCAGGGTTCATACCTAAGCCATACTGACCAATCAGGCCAGCAACACCTGGGATCCAATCTACTGGTACCCAGTCCATGGCATTCATCAGTAATACCCAGACAAAAATGGTCAGGGAAAGGGGAGCAATTAATGCGTTTTTACCGTGGAAGGTTTCTTTCACGCTCTTGTCGACAAAATCGACAATCATTTCTACCGCGCATTGTAATTTCCCTGGAACGCCCGTCGTTGCTTTTTTGGCAACGGAGCGGAATGTAAGAAGAAAAATCAAACCGAGAACAATTGACCAGCCCAGAGTATCAACGTGTAGAGTCCAGAAGCCAGCGTCGGCACATGCTTTGTTAAAAGCAATACCGCTGTCCGAGGAACACATTGTCCAGTTAGTCAAATGGTGTTTGATATAAGAGCCTGTATCTGCAGCCATCTTTTATCCCAATTTTTGTTGATTAAAATGAAACCTGTTAACAATGGCGTTCAACCAGGGAACCAGCATTGTTATTGAATATGTTATAAAAAAGGTAACGACGTTTAACTCAAGAAACTTAAAACACAAGGCAAACAAAATCGCCGTCAACACCAATTTTAACTTCACGCCACCGTAAAACGAATCAACCACCTGTCGGGCTGCGCGTGCACCGGCAAATTTAAAAGCCTTATGTGCAAATACAAAATTAGGGATTACACTGACCATACCACCAGCAAATGCTGATGTAGCGGCAGTTAATCCCCAACCGAAATAGCAAATTGTAAAACTTAAAAGAGTAATCAAAAACTGCAGGAATACTTGTCTGTATGCGTATTTCCTGCCGGGTTTTGCTAGCGTATTTTGCACCCGTTACTCCTAAGAAATCGTCCCAAATCTTTGATTCAGCTTGAATTCAAATGGGTTCTGATTTTTTTCTCGCCAAAAGCCAGCGCAAGTATACTGAATTAGGTTTTTTTTGCAACTTTATGAGGCATAACAAGCGCTAAAAGTGTGCAAAAAACGGAACAGGGTTACAATGCGGTAATATTAGTGAATTTTGGATAAAATTCCGTCAAGTTCATCAAGTGATGCGTAACTGATTACCATTTTCCCTTTGCCTTTACGGTTATGTTGAATTTCAACAGAAGAACCGATCCGTTCAGCCAACTCCTGCTCTAGTTTCACCGTATTCGCATCCTTTTGTTTTGCCGCTTTCGGCGCAACAGGTTCAAGGACTTTTTTCACCAAAGCTTCCGTTTCTCTAACAGTCAGTTCTTTGGCTGCAACCGTTCGAGCCGTTGCGGTTTGTACATCACCGGTCAGGGCGAGCAGAGCTCGGGCATGGCCCATATCAATGTCACCATTTTCAAGGAAGGTTTTAACATCGTTATTCAGGCTATTTAAGCGCAATAGGTTGGTAACCGTTGTTCGGGATTTGCCAACAGCCTCAGCAACTTCAAGGTGAGTTAATTCAAATTCATTTAACAGTCGTTCCAGGGCAATGGCTTCTTCCATCGCATTAAGATCTTCACGCTGAATATTTTCAATTAACGCTATTGCTACAGCAGATTCATCGGCAACATCTTTGATAATACAAGGAACCGTATCAATCTTAGCTAACTGCGCAGCGCGCCAGCGACGTTCACCGGCAATAATTTCATAAGCACCGGCAGCGACCGGACGAACCACAATAGGTTGAATAATGCCCTGGGCTTTAATCGAGTTACTTAACTCCTCCAAAGCATCTTCAGACATATCTTTACGAGGCTGGTATTTGCCAGGTTGCAAAATATCGATAGGCAACTTTTGCAATTCATTTTCGTTATTCGCTAATTGCTGTCCATTAGCGCTATCCGAGGCAGGTCGTGGTGCTGATGTTAATAATGCATCAAGGCCTCTACCCAGCCCACGGCGTTTTGAAGTGCTCATTTATGTTCCTGCCTAAACTAATTCTTCGCTCACTGCGACTTGCTGTTTTTTAAGTAATTCACCGGCTAACGCTAAATACGCTTTGGCGCCTGTCGATGATTTATCGTAATACATAGCCGGGGCACCAAAACTTGGAGCCTCCGCCAAACGCACATTGCGAGGGATCACAGTGCGATAAACCTTGTCACCAAAATGACGTTTAAGTTGTTCGGATACATCGTTTGCCAAGCGATTTCGAGGATCGTACATGGTACGTAATATCCCCTCAATATGCAGATCTTTATTAACCACCTGGGATAGTTTGGCAATGGTATCCATTAACGCGGTTAACCCTTCAAGCGCATAGTATTCACACTGCATTGGAACCAAAACAGAATCGGCTGCTCCCATCGCATTGACGGTTAACATATTCAGCGAAGGCGGGCAGTCGATAATAATAAAATCGTAGTAATCACGGGCGTCTTGCAATGCGGTTTTTAACCGTAATTCGCGAGCAAACACTTCCATGAGTTTAATTTCAGCGGCGGTAACATCGGTATTCGCGGCGATTAAATCATATTGCCCCATGGTATCTTTGACGATGACCTGTTGATAGGGCTGCTCATCAATCAATAACTCATAACTGGTCGCATGGACTTCATATTTATCAACGCCGGAACCCATGGTGGCATTACCTTGAGGATCTAAATCAATCAGCAAAACTTTTCTTTTGGTGGCAGCCAGGGAAGCGGCTAAATTCACCGATGTCGTTGTTTTACCGACGCCACCTTTCTGGTTAGCGATTGCAATTATTTTTCCCACAGCGTCCCCGCAAAATTCGAATAAAGCAATTAAAGTGCGTTAGATTTTTTCAATTCGATTAAATGTCGTTGCCCTTCAAGTTCCGGCACCTGAACCTGGTGGTAAGCCACCAACTCAATGCCAGCAGGCAATTGTTGCAGTTCTTGCTCAGGAAGAACACCTTTAAGTGCAAAAAAACGACCGTTTTCATCGATAAGATGTTCACACCAGCTTACCATATCCAGCAGAGAAGCAAAGGCTCTACTTAAAACCCCGTCAAACGGGACTTCTGGCTGATATGCCTCAACTCTGCTAAGTAGCGGAGTTACATTGGAAAGTTTCAGTTGAAATACCACCTGACGCAAAAACGTGATGCGTTTTCCTAAGCTGTCCAATAATACAAAATTTCGCTGCGGATACAAAATAGCCAATGGGATGCCCGGTAATCCCGGGCCGGTACCGACATCAATAAAGCGATCACCATGCAGATATGGGCCATTGGCGATACTATCAAGGATATGTTTGACCAACATTTCTTCGGGATCGCGCACCGACGTCAGATTATAGGCTTTGTTCCATTTGTGAAGAAGCTCAACGTAGGCGACAAGCAAATCTATCTGCTGCTCATTCACCGCTAAATCGGACTGAGCAATTAAATCGGTTAATCGAGATTTTAAATTCGTCATCGGTTGTTGCGTTCCAAAGGGCAGGGGCTGATAAACAAAGACCGGCTATTATCGCCGGTCTCGTTGTTAAGGTTAAGCAGTTTTTCTCAACAGACCGTGTTTTTTCAGGTAAACCAGCAATAACGATATTGCCGCCGGAGTGATCCCCGAAATCCGGGACGCTTTACCTAAGGTCTCTGGGCGAGCGTCGCTGAGCTTGGCAACCACCTCATTGGATAAACCAGAGATTTGTGAAAAATCAAAATCGGCTGGGATCAAGGTGTTTTCATGACGTTTTTTCTTATCGATTTCATCAAGCTGACGTTCGATGTAACCGGCATATTTAATCTGAATTTCAACCTGTTCCGCCGCTTGCTTGTCAGTTAGACCAGGTCCGAAAGCTTCGATGTCCATCAGTGTTTCGTAACGGGTTTCAGGGCGACGAAGTAAGTCTTCAAGATTCGCTTCCCTTGAAATAGGGTTTTTTAACAATGGATTTAGCTGCTCAGCTGCAGGATTATCTTTTTGCACCCAAACGCCACGCAAACGTTGACGCTCAAGTTCGATATTTTCCATTTTTTCACAGAATCGCTGCCAGCGCGCATCGCCAACCAGACCAAGTTCACGGCCTTTTTCGGTCAGACGAATATCAGCATTGTCTTCGCGTAACAGCAAACGATATTCGGCACGAGAAGTAAACATGCGGTAGGGTTCTTTGGTGCCCAGGGTAGAAAGATCATCGATCAATACGCCCATATACGCCTGTTCGCGACCTGGCGTCCAGCCTTCTTTGTCCTGCACCCGACATGCGGCGTTCATACCAGCCACTAGCCCCTGTGCGCCTGCTTCTTCATAGCCAGTTGTGCCGTTGATTTGTCCGGCAAAAAACAAATTCTGGATAAATTTACTTTCCAGCGTTTGTTTTAGATCGCGAGGATCAAAATAATCATATTCGATCGCATAGCCTGGACGAATGATATGGGCATTTTCAAATCCTTTAATGGAACGCACTAAATCCATTTGCACGTCAAAAGGTAAACTGGTGGAAATACCGTTAGGGTACACCTCATGGGTCGTCAGGCCTTCAGGCTCGACAAAAATCTGATGCGATTCTTTATCGGCAAATCGCATAATTTTATCTTCAATCGAAGGACAATATCGCGGACCAACACCTTCGATCACGCCAGTATACATCGGCGATCGATCTAATCCTTCACGGATCACATTATGGGTTTTCTCGTTGGTATGGGTGATATAACAAGGAATTTGCTGCGGATGATGGGCTGTCTGGCCCATAAATGAGAACGTAGGAACTGGTGTATCACCAGGTTGTTCCTGCATCACAGAAAAGTCCAGAGTCCGGGCATCTAAGCGTGGCGGAGTGCCCGTTTTAAGGCGTTCGATGCGAAATGGCATATCCCTTAAACGGCTTGCCAGATTTACCGAAGCAGGATCGCCTGCACGTCCGCCTTGATAATTATTTAAGCCAATATGGATTTGTCCGGCTAGGAAGGTACCAACCGTTAATACCACGGTTTTACCTTTGAATTTCAAGCCCATTTGCGTGGATACACCAACGATTTGATCGTTTTCAAGGATCAAGTCATCGCAAGGTTGCTGGAATATCGTAAGGTTTTCCTGATTTTCCAAGTAGTTACGGACATAGGCCTTGTAAAGCAAACGATCCGCCTGGGCACGGGTTGCGCGCACTGCGGGACCTTTTGAAGAATTCAATGTACGAAACTGGATCCCACCGTGATCAATGGCTTCAGCCATCAAACCACCCAGAGCGTCAATTTCTTTGACCAAATGTCCTTTACCGATCCCACCAATCGCTGGGTTGCATGACATGGCACCTAAGGTATCAATGTTATGAGTCAGCAATAATGTTTTGCAACCCATACGAGCCGCCGCCAGGCAGGCTTCTGTACCAGCATGACCACCTCCAACAACGATAACGTCAAAGGAATCTTGATACCACATAAAAGAAAAACCTCGATTAATGAAAACGGAATACGACTTAAATCTAAGGTGAGTATTCTACCGTTTATTGGCGGTTAGGGAAACGATCAAAGTGTTAAAAGATCGAACGCTGGATCCTTAATAAAATATAAAGATCTATATATAGATCTTATTATTATCTCTTATTAGTGATCGCGTTTTCTGTTGATAACTCAATAAAGCGCTTTATTTATAGGTGGTTGGGATAGATCAGATCCTGTGATCAAGGTTGGATCTGATCATGTATTACTTCTGATCAAAAGGCCTGTTTATCCACAGGAGATCTTTTTGATTTTATTGTGCACTGAATAATAAGTGAAAATTAACGGTTTGATCACAGTTTTATTCACAATAGCTAATTTTTAGATCGTAAACTGTGGGTAAGTTCTTTATAACTGATCCAAATGATCGCGTATCCATTGCTCAGCGATCTCTTCGGGATCAATATCCTCGTCCATATCGATACAGAATATATCAATGATTTCTTTAGCCCCCTTAGATAACATATTGTTTTGTATGTTTTTTCCTGCCAAACAAAAGGTGTCGTAGTTACTATCACCAACAGCGATCACAAAAAACTTTAGATCGTCCAAGGGTTGATCATATGCACAGAGGTTCTCGACGAACGACTCTATATTTTCTGGAAAATCGCCTGCGCCATGGGTTGAGGTGCAAATAATCCAGGTCTGATCTTTTCTTGGAATTTGTGAAAATTCCGGTTGAAAGTGCAATTCACATGAATGATTTGCATCTTTTATAACCGATTCTACGGCTTCAGCAATGTATTCTGTCCCACCTAACATGCTGCCAACGATGATTTGAAATGATGACATGGAGAGTTCCTGTAAGTAATTTATCTTCAATTATGGCGATTCTTTTGTCGAATGAATCCCATTTTTTGCGGACATTATACGTGTGCATGTAGAAAAGCGGGATCTTTATTCTTGGCTGAATAATGGTCGTAAACGAGGGCGATAAATACAGATAGACCTATATCTGGAACTGTTTTTACCTGGGGTAAAAAGGTTTATTTTTAGGCTTTTTAAGACATGGTAGAAGAATTATTGAGTGGTAATACAAACGCTGGGTTGACTCGGATCCACTCTTTCATTAGATCCCGTTCTTCAACGGGATGACGCAGATTCCTCACGCAGTGCGGGATCTTTGTTACTCTATAAACGTGTCATTCCGTGATACTGCACGGAATCTGAGGTTTAGGTTTTGGCTTGGTATAAATGAAGGCTCAGTATGGGAAGGGAGATCCCGTTTTTCAACGGGATGACGCAGATTCCTCACGGGAAGGGAGATCCCGTTCTGCAACGGGATGACGCAGATTCCTCACGGGGAAGGAGATCCCGGCCGACGCCGGGATGACTCTGCAGCCTAGCTGACGCGGCGGGAGCCTCGTCACTTACCAATACAGAATGATGAGAATATTTGGCCTAGCAGATCGTCACTGGTAAATTCGCCGGTAATTTCATTTAGCGCCTGTTGGGTAATACGCAGTTCTTCCGCGAGTATTTCGCCCGCCATAAATGACAATAATTGTTCCTGTCCCGTTAACAAGTGCTGTTGTGCCGTTTCCAGGGCCTGAATATGGCGTCGGCGTGCCATAAAACCTCCCTCGGCATTACCTTCATACCCCATGCATTGCTTAAGGTGCTCGGTTAACGCATCGATGCCATCGCCAGTCTTTGCTGACAAGGTTATGGTTGGCTTTTCATGGGAGACTTTGTAGCCACATACCTGGCCGCTAATATCGGCTTTATTGCGGATAATGGTTAAGCCCATATTGTCCGGCAGTTGTTTGAAAAACTCAGGCCAGAACTGGGTTGGATCGATAGTTTCATCCTGTTGTGAGTCAATCATTAACAAAACGCGATCCGCTTGTTTGATTTCCTTCCACGCCCGTTCAATACCAATTTGCTCGACTTTATCCGGGCTTTCCCTAAGACCTGCGGTATCGATAATATGTAATGGCATGCCATCAATATGAATCTGTTCCGTTAGCACATCCCGGGTCGTACCTTCAATGTCAGTGACGATCGCCGATTCTCGGCCACTCAAGGCATTAAGCAGGCTGGATTTACCAGCATTGGGTCTGCCGGCAATAACGACCCGCATGCCTTCGCGGATAATCGAACCTTGCTGGGCTTTCGCTAATACATCTGCTACCTGTTCAATCAATGCCCTCAAGGATGAACTTACGTTGTCATCCTTGAGAAAGTCGATCTCTTCTTCCGGAAAATCAATGGCTGCCTCGACGTACATGCGCAGATGTATGACATCATCGACGAGCTGATGTACCAGTTTTGAAAAATCCCCTTGTAGTGAATGCAGGGCTGCTCGGGCTGCCTGTTCTGAACTTGAATTGATTAAATCGGCGATGGCTTCGGCCTGGGTTAGATCCAGTTTGTCATTAATAAATGCCTGTTCGGAAAACTCCCCAGGTTTGGCCATGCGAATATTATCCAGACTAATAATGTGCTTTAGCAGCATATCCAGAATAACCGGGCCGCCATGCCCTTGTAATTCAAGTACATCCTCACCGGTAAATGAGTTAGGCCCTTTAAAAAATAACGCGATACCCTGGTCAATTACGTCCTGATTTTTATCGAAAAACGAAAGATACTCCGCATAACGGGTCTTCGGCACTTTACCCAGCAATTGTTCGGCAGCATGACTTGCCAAAGGGCCGGATACTCGAATAATACCAACCCCGCCGCGACCAGGTGGTGTGGCTTGAGCGGCAATGGTTTCGATATTACTTAAGGTTTTCGTTGAGCTGTTGTCGGACATAAATACGTAAAATTCATTTAGATATGGACTGAATTATAAACGAGTTAACAAAGGAGGGGATAGGGGAGAAGAGGATAACCGGATATTTTATTATCCGATATTGCATTTGGTCATATATAATGGTGTTGAACCTTAACTGTAAACTAAAACAGCGTTACAACGTCTGACGATTAAATCAAAAATGCCCAAAAAAAGACCTGCATATGCAGGCCTTTTAATTAAAAACAATCGACTTCGCTATTTTTTAGCGGGTTTCGCATTGGCTTTTTCTTCCGCTTTTTCAATTGAGCGGAAGATAATCAGCATTTGAATAATGGTGATTACGTTTGATACTAACCAGTATAGTACCAGGCCAGATGGGAACCACAGGAAGAAGAAGGTGAAGAATACCGGCATCCATTGCATCATTTTTTGCTGCATTGGATCGGTTGCCATATTCGGTTGCAACTTCTGCATCAGGAACATCGATGCACCCATTAATAATGGCATGACGAAATACGGGTCCATTGACGATAAGTCATTTATCCATAGGGCAAATGGTGCATGGCGTAATTCAACGCTTTCAATAAATACCCAGTATAACGCCAGAAATATTGGCATCTGTACGAGTAATGGTAAACAACCACCTGCAGGATTAACCTTCTCTTTCTTATACAGCTCCATCATCGCTTGTGACATTTTCTGACGATCATCGCCATAACGTTCTTTCAAAGCGGTCATTTTCGGCTGGATCTTGCGCATTTTTGCCATTGACGTGTATTGGGTTTTGGTCAACGGATACATAATGGTTTTCACCACGATGGTGATACAGATAATCGCCAGACCCCAGTTAACCACTAATCCCTGGATTTTAATCAATAACCAGAACAGAGGCTGACTGATGAAAAATAGGATGCCGTAATCGACGGTTAAATCAAGGCCGTTAGCAATCTTGGCTAATGAATCCTGATCTTTAGGGCCGACATAAAATGTGGCACTTAGTGTTTCTGTACCGCCAGGAGCGATAGCAACGGTTGGCTGTTTGAAACCAATAACGGCTTGGCCTTTAGCGCCAAGATAATTGGTGTATAAATCATTCGTTGTATTTTGGTTAGGCACCCAGGCACTGACAAAATAATGCTGCAACATGCCGACCCAACCAGCTTTGGTTTTGGTATTTAGGTTAGCATCTTCAATATCGTCAAATGGGAGCTTTTCATAGCGACTGTCGCTAGTCGAATACGCGGCACCACGATAGGTAGGCATAAACATAGAGCCTTCATCGTCGATATAGGTGTCTTGTTTTAGCTGACCGTACAGCTGCACACTTGCAGCCGCAGCACTGTTGTTATTAACAATGTATTCAACCGCAACATCATATTTGCCGCGCGTTAAGGTAAAGCGCTTAATATAGTTAATGTCATTGTTAGCGTACGTCAGATCGACAACTAATTGGTCACCGGAAATCTGATATTCTGTTTTGTCTGCAACATAGACTGCGCGACCTTTATTGGTTGCATCGCCTTGAGCGCCGATTAATCCGGACTGAGCAACATAGATAAAACCATCAGACGTCAGTATTGGCATTGCCTGACCACTGCCTTGCTCGGTTTCAAACTGTAATAACTTAGCGGCAACGATATCACCACCACGGGTGTCGATGGTTAATTCCAAAACATCAGAAGCAACAGTGATAGTGCCACCTTTACCTGAAGTGTCTTGAGTTGCAGGGGCTTGCTCACTGGCCTGCGGAATAAAATCATCGTCGCCAGACTGAGTTGGAGACGAGGTCGCAGCCTCAGTTTCTACTGGTTGTTGTGGCGCATTATCGACTTGCCACTGTTGAAACAGTAAGAAACTAACTACCAGTAATGCTATGAATAGCAAACCGCGTTGTGATTCCATAATTTGTTAATTCTCTTGTTTAGATTTAGGAACGGGATCTTCACCACCCGCGTGCAGAGGATGGCATTTTAATATACGTTTAATCGCTAACCAACTCCCTTTTATGACACCAAAGCGATTAATTGCCGTGATAGCATAACTGGAACAGGTTGGATTGAATCGACAATTGTTGCCAAGCAATGGACTTAACCAACGCTGGTAGGCCTTTATCGGGGCAATAACTATCGCTTGTGCCGCTGAATGATTTTTCGCCATATTTTTTCCAATTGTTGAACAATCTCTTCATTTTCGAGTTGATCAATCCCTGACTTTACCATAACAACCAAATCAACGGCAGGAAGTTTGTGCTGATTTAAGCGAAAACTTTCACGAACCAGGCGTTTTATTCGATTTCTTTGTACGGCATGCTTTACTCGTTTTTTAGCAATAGCCATGCCTAAACGATTATTGGCGTCTTTGTTGGTCGTTATTAATATGGTGAAATGGCTTGAGCCATATCGAGAGGGGTGATTAAAAACTTTTTGGAAATGATCAGGAGTCAACAGACGTGACTCCCGATTAAAACTGTAGGTACCCATGTGGGTAATAATCCTTATAAAGAAGGATTAGGCGCTAAGCTTAGCACGACCTTTAGCACGACGACGTGCAATAACAGCACGACCGTTTTTAGTAGCCATGCGAGCACGGAAACCGTGGTTACGTTTACGCTTTAATACGCTAGGTTGAAATGTTCTTTTCATGACGCTATCCCGTTATGTTTGTTTGCTATGCGAAAACAAACGTTTTCGAGCACTGTGTTAAAAAATGAGGCCGAATTCTAAATAGATTAGGCGATAAAGTCAACGATATTCGTAAAAAGAGTTTTTAAAGGATCCTTAACAAGATCCTTTTATATCGCAGACTCGGGTTGTGGGTCGTAATTAGTATAGTAAAGGGATCCTAGATGTTTGAAAATAACATCCAGAGTGTAAAAAAGATGTCAATAATCCCCTTAGTTTTGGATCGCGATCCGTTAAAAGCACATTTTCCTCGTTAGGATCCGATTGCAACAGGAATATAAATAAAGTTTCTTTATATCCACAGTTTTATAACAAAATTTTGGGGTTTTTATTGGTTTGTCTGAATATGTCGGCGAAATCAAGTAATTATATCGTCAAAATCCGGCATGTTCTGATTGCTTATCGTTATTAAAAGCCTTTAAAAATGCTTACTTAGTAAAAAAGATCGATTTTTTTAAAAATTATCCCAAACCTCGTATTGCACTTGTGGATAACTGGGGTGATAATGGCTCGATAATAAAAAACATTCACAGGATAATCTTGCTACCTTCTCTGTTCATTACCCAGTTATACATCGGATAGTAGCCCCCTTATTTCCAGGAGTATTGAGTGGAAGATTCCCTCTGGCAAAGCTGTTTGTCGATTCTCGAAGAAGAATTACCAGCCCAACAATTTAGTATGTGGATTCGACCTTTGCAATGTGAAGTTGCAGGTAACGTAATGACCTTGTATGCACCTAATCGCTTTGTGTTGGATTGGGTGAGAGAAAAATACCTGGGCCGAATTACCCAATTGGTGGCTTTACAAAACCCTAATCCGCCACAAGTGCGCTTTGATGTCGGTAGCAAACCTGTATCTGCGGCGCCAGCGGCATCGATTGATACCAATAGGCATTCTGCACCGGCAGCAATGCCAAATAGCAATCAAGGTAACGCCGTTCCAAATATCCAAAAATCAACGAATGTGCGTGATAAATACACGTTTGATAACTTTGTTGAAGGTAAGTCGAACCAGTTGGCCCGTGCTGCGGCATCTCAAGTGGCTGATAATCCGGGGCAGGCATACAATCCATTGTTTATCTACGGTGGCACCGGTTTAGGCAAAACCCATTTATTGCATGCTGTTGGTAATGGTATTTTGAGAAACAAGCCAAATGCCAAAATCGCGTATATGCATTCTGAGCGATTTGTTCAGGATATGGTAAAAGCCCTGCAAAATAATGAAATTGAAAAGTTTAAACAATATTACCGCAGTGTTGATGCCTTACTTATCGATGATATTCAGTTTTTTGCCAATAAAGAGCGTACTCAGGAAGAGTTTTTTCACACATTTAATGCCTTGTTAGAAGGCAATCAACAAATAATTCTGACCAGTGACCGCTATCCAAAGGAAATCAACGGTGTCGAAGACAGACTTAAATCCCGGTTTGGTTGGGGTTTGACGTTAGCCATTGAACCCCCTGAACTGGAAACGCGGGTCGCCATTCTCAAACGTAAAGCCGAGGAAAGCCAGATCAACCTGGCAGATGAAGTGGCATTTTTTATTGCTAAGCGTCTGCGCTCTAATGTTCGAGAGCTTGAAGGTGCATTGAACCGGGTTATTGCCAATGCAAATTTCACCGGTCGACCCATAACCATAGACTTTGTCCGCGAAGCGTTGCGAGATTTACTGGCATTACAGGATAAACTGGTTACCATAGACAATATTCAACGGACGGTTGCCGAGTATTATAAAATTAAAGTGGCGGATATATTATCCAAGCGTCGCAACCGCTCTGTGGCCAGACCCAGGCAAATCGCCATGGCGTTGGCAAAAGAATTGACCAGTCATAGCTTACCAGAAATTGGTGATGCATTTGGCGGAAGGGATCATACGACGGTGTTACACGCCTGTCGAAAAGTAAAAGCCCTTCGAGAAGAAAGTCATGATATAAAAGAAGACTACTCAAATTTAATAAGAACGCTATCGTCGTAGCAGGGAGATCAGAATGAAGTTTTCATTAAATCGAGATTTATTGCTTAAACCATTGTTGCTGGTCTCTGGGGCCGTAGAGCGAAAAAGCACCTTGCCCATTTTAAGTAATATACTTTTAGAGGTAAGTGGGCAGTCACTTACCTTGGTTGCTACTGATTTGGAACTGGAAATGGTTGCAAAGACTCAGGTTGATAACCAAGGGGGCGATGGCAAAGTTACCATTCCGGCGCGCAAACTACTCGATATTTGTAAAAGTCTGCCTGATCAATCTTTGCTTACGTTTGAGCTCGACGGCGAAAATATCATCATTCATTGTGGTCGCAGCAAATATTCTCTTGCGACTTTACCTGCAAACGATTTTCCGAATATTGAACAATGGCAGGGCGACATTGAATTTAACGTCAATAAATCAAAACTGTTAAGGTTGATTGAAAGTACACATTTTTCAATGGCCAATCAGGATGTTCGTTATTATCTCAATGGCATGTCGATCGAGACGGAAGGCAATGAAATCCGTTCAGTGGCAACGGATGGTCATCGCCTAGCGATTTGTAAAATAGTTGATGAAAACTTAGAGCTTCCAGCCCGTCAGGTTATTGTTCCGCGTAAAGGGATCCTGGAAATTATCCGATTATTGGATCCTATCGATGAACCGGTAACGATACTCTTAGGCTCTAACCATATCCGTATTGTTGATACAGAATTTTCGTTCACCTCAAAGTTAGTTGATGGTCGTTTTCCCGATTATCGACGCGTGTTACCGAGAAATGGTGACAAAGTGCTGTTAGCGCAACGTGATGAATTAAAACAAGTGTTGTCTCGCGCATCGATTCTTTCAAATGAAAAGTTTAAAGGCGTACGTCTTAATTTTGGCAGTAATGAATTAAAAATTACCGCAAATAACCCCGAGCAAGAACAAGCAGAAGAATATCTGGAAATCGATTTTCCTTACGAGCCATTAGAGATTGGATTTAACGTGAGTTATATCCTGGACGTTTTGAACTCAGTAAAAGAAGAAGGTATTAAATTTACTTTGTCTGATGCAAATTCAAGTGTTGTTATTGAAGGACAGGAATCTGGTGAAGCACTTTATGTGATCATGCCTATGCGCCTGTAATGAGTATTCAAAAACTTTATGTCGAGAATTTTCGCAATATAAATATTCACAACACTGAGTTTGAACCGGCCCTGAATTTTATCCTTGGAGATAATGGCAGCGGCAAAAGCAGTTTATTGGAAAGTATTTTTTTTCTTGGTCATGGGAAATCTTTCCGCACGACCAAATTAGAAAACTTAATAAATAGAGATACCGAGAAATTTACGGTATCGATAAAAGATGACCGGGATTCACAACTAGGCGTAAGTCGATATCGTGATGGCAAATGCACGATAAAAGTAAACGGTGCTCCGGAACACAGGTTGTCGGAATTAGCAAAGCACGTTGCAGTGCAGATCATTACGCCTGAAACCTTTAAATTGTTTTTTGGTGGTCCCAAAGAGCGCCGTCGCTTCATTGATCTTGGTATGTTTCACGTGGAACATCAGTTTGCGGATTTGTGGCGAGAATTTAGAAGGGTACTGTTGCAACGTAATGCCTGTTTAAGAACAGGGGTTAGAGGTCAACAATATGATTACTGGACGGAGTTATTTGTCCAGCAATCCGAAGCTCTGGCAACCTTAAGACACGATTATGTTCTGCAACTTAACGAAGAGTTGCAACGTTGGTTAGCGATATTGCTACCGGAACTGTCTGAGCGCATTGGCCTGTATTACAGCAGGGGGTGGAGTGAAAAGTATCAGTTAGCAGACTTGTTGATTGATGTGGAAGATAAAGAACGTCAATACGGTTACAGCACCTACGGCGCTCAGAAATTTGATGTGAAGTTTCACTATCAAAAAATGTCAATTGAACAGGTGTTGTCCCGTGGTCAACAAAAAATGTTCTTAATGGCATTAACCGTTGCTCAGGCAACACTCATATTCAATCAGCAGCAGGTTCGTCCAATTATATTAATTGATGATATTGGTGCTGAGTTAGATACAGGGTCGAGGCAGCGTTTAGCCGAGGCTATAGAAGAATTACAATGCCAAGTGTTTATCACGGCTATTGAAAAAAGTGCGTTGGAACCCATTATTCCTGCTCACAATAAATATAAAATGTTTCACGTGAAACATGGCATAATAAACGAAGTTTAAACACCGTTTTATTGGGTAATTTAAATTCGAACACTACGAAATTCCCGAACGTGAGTTCTGGCAATAACATAGGCAATTAGAATGACAGAAAATAGTTATGATTCGTCCAGTATCAAGGTCTTAAAAGGCCTTGATGCAGTACGTAAAAGACCAGGGATGTATATCGGTGATACCGACGATGGTACCGGTTTACACCATATGGTATTTGAGGTTTTAGATAACTCTATCGATGAGGCATTAGCCGGACATTGTAATGATATTATTGTAACCATTCACGGTGATAACTCAGTATCCGTTAAAGATGATGGTCGTGGTATCCCTACCGATATTCACCCAGAAGAGGGTGTATCTGCTGCAGAAGTGATTATGACAGTCCTGCATGCCGGTGGTAAGTTCGGTGGTGAAGACTCTGGTTATAAAGTATCTGGTGGTCTTCACGGTGTTGGTATTTCTGTTGTAAATGCCTTGAGTTCAAAACTTGAACTTACTATCCGTCGAGCGGGTCAGGTGCATGAACAGTCATATTCTATGGGTGTTCCAGATGCGCCTTTAAAAGTTATTGGCGAAACCGAAAATACCGGTACTCAGGTTCGTTTCTGGCCAAGTGAAGAAACCTTTACCAATACATTATTTCACTACGATATTCTGGCAAAGCGTATTCGTGAATTATCGTTCCTTAACTCTGGTGTTTCGATTCGCTTAATCGATGAGCGCGACGGTAAGCAAGATCACTTTCATTACGAAGGTGGTATCCAGGCGTTTGTTGATTATTTGAATACCAATAAAACACCGGTTAACGAAGAAGTTTTCTATTTTGATCTGGCACGTGAAGATGGCATTGTTGTTGAAGTTGCCATGCAATGGAATGATGGTTTCCAGGAAAATATTTTCTGTTTTACCAATAACATTCCACAGCGTGATGGTGGTACCCACTTAAGTGGTTTCAGAACGGCTCTTACCCGTACCTTGAATAGCTATATGACCAAAGAAGGTCTGAACAAAAAAGCTAAAGGTGGTGGTGAAACCAGTGCCAGCGGTGATGATGCCCGTGAAGGTTTAACCGCGGTTATCTCGGTAAAAGTTCCTGATCCCAAGTTTTCTTCACAAACCAAAGATAAGCTGGTTTCTTCCGAAGTGAAAACCGCGGTAGAGCAAGCGATGGGTGAGAAGTTAGGGGAATACCTGCTTGAGCATCCTGGTACGGCGAAAACCATCATTATGAAAATTATTGATGCAGCCCGTGCCCGTGAAGCCGCCCGTAAAGCCCGTGAAATGACACGTCGTAAAGGTGCGCTAGATATTGCTGGTTTACCAGGTAAGCTTGCTGATTGTCAGGAAAAAGACCCCGCCTTATCTGAACTATATATAGTGGAGGGTGATTCTGCTGGTGGTTCTGCAAAGCAGGGACGTAACCGTAAAAATCAGGCTATTTTGCCGTTAAAAGGTAAAATCCTCAACGTTGAAAAAGCTCGTTTCGATAAAATGATTTCCTCTCAGGAAGTTGGTACGCTAATTACCGCATTAGGTTGTGGTATTGGACGTGACGAATACGATCCAGATAAGATGCGTTATCATTCAATCGTTATCATGACCGATGCTGATGTCGATGGCTCGCACATCCGAACGTTGCTGTTGACCTTCTTTTACCGTCAAATGCCTGAAGTGATTGAACGTGGTTATATTTACATTGCTCAACCGCCACTTTATAAAGTGAAAAAAGGTAAGCAAGAGCGTTACCTTAAAGATGACGAGCAAAAAGAAGCGTACTTCACGACATTAGCGTTAGAAAACTCTTCTATCCATGTTAATGATAATGCCCCGGGTCTTGCTGGTATAGCTCTTGAGCAGTTATTTAATCAGTATCGCGATACGATGGGTATCATTACTCGGGTATCTCGCCAAATTCCTGAAAGCATTTTGCAACAACTGGTTTATGCACCTGCAGTCGATCAAACAGACTTTGCGGAGCGCTCAAACGTTGAAGCCTGGACGGATGCTTTAATCAAATTGATTGAAGAAAAAGGCGATAAAGGCACGTTATACAGTGCAGAAGTACTGAAAGATAACGAACGCAATATCTATTACCCATCCATCACCGTTCGTATGCATGGTATCGACAGCGTTTATAAGCTTAGCTATGACCTAATCCATTCTTCAGAATTTAAAGCCATAATGGAGCTTAACAGAGCCATTAATGGGTTAATGGAAGAGGGCGCTTACGTTAAACGTGGTGAGAAAGTAAAACCTGTCGATTCTTTTGTTGAAGCCAGAGCCTGGTTAATGAAAGAAGCTGAGCGTGGGCAATATATCCAACGCTACAAAGGTTTGGGAGAAATGAACCCTGAGCAGCTTTGGGAAACCACGATGGACCCAGAAACTCGCCGTATGTTACAGGTAACGATTGAAGATGCTATCGGAGCTGATTTATTGTTCACGACCTTGATGGGTGACCATGTAGAACCTCGTCGTAACTTCATCGAAGATAATGCCTTGAATGTAGAGAACCTGGATGTTTAACCCCTGTTCTTGATATCCCTAAAAAAGCCCGGTTAAAACCGGGCTTTTTTATTTCTAATGCTGTTTGCTATACCAACACCTTTCTTATTCGTCATAATATTACTGAATTGATTTCTCGATGAAACGAGTCATTCAATTATCTGTGCGTTATGTTAATAGTATTCGATAAACTAAATTATGAAATATCCTCGTTAGAATATTTGTTGAGTGATCCGTTGCACAAACTTAATGTGATTGGTATTACTAATGTGGATTGGTCTAAGACTTGATTAGCGCTGGGTATTTCACCGATTTTTCACTAGGCTATTGACAGGCTTACCGTTATAATTAGCGCCATTTTCTATTACTACACGTACTATTTTAAATAGTTGGGGTTTTCTGGATACATGAGCACATTTGATATCAAAACATTCCAGGGCCTAATTCTGAAACTTCAGGAATATTGGTCTAAACAAGGTTGCGTTATTGTTCAACCATTGGATTTGGAAGTAGGGGCAGGTACATTTCATCCTATGACATTCTTACGCTCGATTGGCCCCGAGCCGATGAGTAGTGCATATGTCCAACCCTGTCGTCGACCTACTGATGGTCGTTATGGGGAAAACCCAAACCGACTACAACATTATTATCAATTCCAGGTAGTTTTGAAGCCGTCACCTAAAAATATTCAGGAACTGTATCTCAATTCCTTAGAAGAACTTGGTCTGGATTTACTGGTCCACGATATCCGCTTTGTCGAAGATAACTGGGAATCTCCAACGTTAGGAGCGTGGGGCCTTGGCTGGGAAGTTTGGCTAAATGGCATGGAAATTACCCAATTTACATACTTCCAGCAGGTTGGTGGTCTGGAATGCGCTCCCGTAACTGGCGAAATCACCTATGGTCTAGAACGTTTGGCAATGTATATCCAAAACGTTGATAGCATTTATGACCTTGTATGGACGGATGGACCTTTGGGTAAAGTGTATTATCGCGATGTGTTTCATCAAAATGAAGTGGAGCAATCGGCTTATAACTTTGAACACGCGGATGTTGATGCATTGTTTAATCAATTTGACGTCTGTGAACGCGAAAGCGCAAAGCTTATTGAATTAGGATTACCATTACCGGCGTATGAACAGGTAATGAAGGCGAGTCACGCCTTTAATCTGTTAGATGCCCGTCACGCGATTTCTGTGACCGAACGTCAGCGCTATATCCTGCGGGTCCGTACACTGGCAAAGGCCTGTGCCGAAGCCTATTACGCCGCAAGAGAAGAGCTCGGATTCCCGCTATGCAAAAATACGTCAGAAGACGTTGTTAAGGAGAAATAATATGACTACTAATACTCTCCTGATTGAATTGGGAACCGAAGAATTACCACCAAAATCACTAAAGAAATTAGCAACGGCGTTTCATCAGCAAATGACGGCACAACTAGACAGTGCCGAATTGGCTTATGACTCAGCGAAATGGTTTGCTTCACCTCGACGCCTTGCTATTCAGGTTAAAGGGTTGATCGCAAAACAAGCGGATAAAACCGTAGAGAAGCGTGGACCTGCTGTTAATGTCGCATTCGATGCCGATGGCAATCCAACCAAAGCGGCTCAAGGTTGGGCTCGGTCCAATGGCATAACCGTCGAGCAGGCTGAACGTTTAACAACCGACAAAGGTGAGTGGCTTTTGCATGTCGCCAGCCAGTCTGGACAAACCGTTGAGGCATTGATTCCTGCGATGGTTAATCAAGCTGTCAGTAAATTACCTATTCCTAAACCTATGCGTTGGGGCAGCAGCCGTATTCAGTTTATTCGTCCGGTACATACCATTACTATGATGTATGGCTGTGAGGTTATTGCCGGTGAAGTTCTTGGTGTAGCATCGTCTAATCAGCTGCTAGGTCATCGCTTCCACCACCGTGGTCTGGTTACTCTCGACAGTGCGGATAATTATGTTTCAGCGCTAGAGTCCGCTCATGTTATTGCTGATTTTGAGCAACGTCGTCGTAAAATCTCTGAGCAGATTCTTGCCGCCGCTCAGGACTTGGGTGCACAAGCCTTACTGGATGATGACTTACTTGATGAAGTGACTTCGATTAATGAATGGCCCACTGTTCTCGTTGGTACCTTTGATAAAGAGTTTTTGCAAGTACCAGCCGAACCTCTTATTTACTCGATGAAAGATCATCAAAAGTATTTCCCCGTTCAGGATAACGATGGCAACCTGGTGAATAAATTTATTTTCGTCACCAATATCGAGTCGAAACAACCTCAAGAGATTGTAAAAGGTAATGAGAAAGTTATTCGTCCGCGTCTGGCCGATGCGGAGTTCTTCTTTAAAACCGATAAAAAGCAGTCGTTAGCGTCACGCCTTGAAAGTTTAGCTTCGGTACTATTCCAGAAACAACTTGGCACCTTAAAAGATAAGTCTGAACGTATCGCACAGTTAAGTCGTTTGGTTGCCGATAAAGTTCAGGCGAACGGTGATGAGGCATACCGAGCCGGTTTACTCAGTAAAACAGATTTGATGACGGAAATGGTTCTAGAGTTTCCTGAAGTCCAGGGCACGATGGGGAAATACTATGCGCGCCATGACGGTGAAGTTGAAGCGGTTGCGCAAGCGCTGGAAGATCAGTATCGCCCGAAATTTTCAGGTGATACCTTACCTGAAGGCATTACCGGATGCTGTGTTGCGATTGCCGATAAAGTCGATTCATTAGTTGGTATTTTTGGCATCAATCAACCACCAAAAGGGGATAAAGATCCTTTTGCTTTGCGTCGTGCAGCAATTGGTTTAATCCGTATCATTATTGAGAAGCAACTGCCACTGGATATTAACGCGCTAATCGCCGACAGTATTTCAGCATACGGCGACAAGCTGACCAATGACAACACAGCGAATGATGTTATTGATTTCGTGATGGGACGCTTCCGGGCTTACTATCAGGAGCAGGGGATCAGTGTCGATGTGATTCAGGCGGTGTTAGCTAAGCAACCGACAGCACCACTGGATTTTGAACAACGTATCAAAGCGGTAAGTCATTTTAAAGAGTTACCTGAAGCCGCTGCGTTGGCAGCAGCCAATAAGCGTGTTGGTAACATCCTAGCGAAGTTCGATGGGGACTTATATCCGGCGTTTAATGCAGAGCTTGCTCAGGAAGATCAGGAGCGTGAATTAGCCAAGGCGTTTGATGCTCTAAATAGTCAATTAGTACCGATATTTGCGCGCAAAGACTATCAACAGGCGTTGACGCTTTTATCTGGTCTTAGAGAGCCTGTAGACGCGTTCTTCGATAATGTGATGGTAATGGCTGACGATGAGTCGATTAAGGTTAATCGTCTGACCTTGTTAAGTCAGATTCGAGCCAGCTTCTTTAATGTTGCGGATATTTCGCTGTTACAGTAATCGCTATCAATCGATTAAATAAAAAAAGCACCTTCGGGTGCTTTTTTTATGATTGGTCGTAACGCAACCATGACTGCCAATAACGAGTGCCGATAGGATTATTGCTATTATTTAGGGCGCCATCGAACCTAAGGTTATTAACGTGGTCTACAGGTTTAGGCGCTTTTCTTTATTAGGTAACGATAGGGCGCATCGGTGACTTCTTTTGCAACTAATTCATGTTCCATAAATTCACAAAAGCTGGGAATATCGCGGGTGGTAGACGGGTCATCTGCGATAACTAATAAGGTTTCTCCCGCTTGGATTTTTCGGATATTCAAGCGTACCATCATGACCGGCTCTGGACAGCGAAGTCCGATAGCATCGAGTGTGTGATGGGCTGTGAGGCCATTAATTGATTGATTATCTGTCATATAAGCATTGTAGAGAAATAGAGTAATTAGCGTATTTTAATCGTTATCCATGGGAATGCACCAGAGAAACGATATTTAATTGATAAACATGCCCGGATGTTACAAATTTCTCTACCTTGTTAATGAGATTTGAACTAACCTTGTGATGTTTCTTTGACCCAAATTATGAGCTGTTATTGTGTGTCTGTTGTATGAAATCTGTTGTTAGCTATTTATCCTTAATCTCGTCAATGTCCCTGACGTTGGTTGTCATATCAATTGTCGGTTTTTGTGCTGACGTTGATGCATCGGTTGGTGTGTCACAGTCGGAACTGCAAAAGCAACGAAAAGCCTATCAGTCCCTTAGTAAAAACACCTTTAAGCTGGACTCTAAAGCCTATCAAAAAGCGCTGAAAACATTAGACGGTTATCCATTAAAACCCTACTTTATCCGAAATCAGATACGTAAAAATTTTTCGTTAAAAAATGAACACCAGGTAGCTTCGTTTTTAAATGAATTCGATAACACACCGTTAGACTGGACGCTTCGTCGTTCATGGCTATCTTACCTGGCAAAGCGCCAGCAGGGAGAGAAGTTTATTGAGTACTTTCGCCCTACCAGTGACGCCACGCTAACCTGCCAGTTTTATCGCTTTCAACTGCAACAGGGGGTGAGCAAAGATAAGGTGCTACCGAATGTTGAAAAGCTTTGGTTAACAGGGCGGTCTCAGCCCAAAGCCTGTGATCCCTTATTTAACGTATGGAAGGCAGAAGGCTATCGCACCGATGAATTGCTCTGGCAACGTATCCTACTCGCAGAAAACGCTTCTCAGCCAAAACTATCGGCATATTTGCAACGTCAGCTAAGTGCTGAACAAGCGTACCTTGTAGGAAAATTTCAACAGGTAAAGCGTGATCCCGAAAGCATTAGTGATCTGCAGGATTTAACTCAGCGAAATACTCAGGAAGGGGATGTTATTGCCTATGCATTGAAACGTCTTGTTTGGGACGATGAAGTTAAAGCCCTGGAACTATTCAATCATGCCGACGAGCAGCAGCGATTAAATGAAGCGCAGCGTAAAAAAGTCTTGAATCCACTGGTAACTGCGCTTGCCCGTTCTGAACATCAGGAGGCGGGGCTTTGGTATGCAAACCTTGACCGGAAGTATATTCATGATGGAGCGTTGCAATGGCGAATCGCGTTTTTACTGCGTAGTAAGAACTATCAGGGCATTATTGATGAAATTGAACTGTTAAGGGCCGATATTCAAACGAAAAATCAATGGCAGTACTGGCGAGCACGCAGTTTACAGGAGCTGGATCGGACCGGTGAAGCGCGCATTATTTATCGCGAGCTGGCGAAAAAGCGCAGCTATTATGGCTTCCTCGCAGCAGTCCGATTGGGGAATACCAGCCAAATCAATCATCAACCTTTAGTGGTCAATGAAAACGAAAAAACACGATTAATGAATGATGAGCCTGGACTCAGAGCGTTAGAGCTGTTCCACCTTGATCATTATATTCTTGCCAGAAGGGAATGGTATTACTGGATGCGGGATTTGGATGAGCAGGAAAAATTGATCGCAGCCCGTATTGCGTATGAGCAGGGCTGGTATGACCGCAGCATCTACTCTCTGTCGCAACTGGGCAGTTTAAATGACATTGAAATTCGTTTTCCAATGCCGTTTGCTAACGTGTTCGAACAAGCCGCTCAACAATACGAGGTCGATGAATCCTGGGCTTATGCGATTGCCCGCAAAGAAAGTTTGTTTATGAGTGATGCCGCTTCCCATGCCGGTGCCTTTGGTTTGATGCAAGTACGTCCTATGACCGCGAATTTTTTGCGCAGCCCTGATATCAGTTTTAACCGTTGGCAACTGATGGATGTCGATACCAATGTTGATATTGGCTTTAATTACCTTAATTACCTGATGCAACGGTTTGACCAAAATTTACTGTTGGCAACCGCAGCATACAATGCCGGACCGGAAAAAGTGGTGCGTTGGGTCGAAGATAATGAAGCATTACCGGCTGATGTCTGGGTTGAGTCTATTCCGTATAGAGAAACCCGGGATTATGTTAAAAGTGTGCTGGCCTATACCGAAATTTATCGTCACCGCCAGGAAAAAGCCAGTAATCCTTTTCTACAATTAATACTTCAGACCATAGAGTAAGCGCATAATTAACAGCGCCGGCAAGCTATGTTAACATCGGCTGCGCATTTCATTAGGATGCCCAGAAGATAAAGGATAACAACCGTATGTCATTTGCTAGTTTATACCCCAGACACATCGAAGCATTGCAACAACGAGCTGCAACGATTCTTAACCGTCAGGGCGCCTCATCATTAGTCATTCACTCTGGCCACCCTGGCCGGATATTTTTGGATGACATGAATTATCCTTTTAAATGTAATCCACACTTTAAGCATTGGTTACCGATCACCGAAACCCCTAACTGTTGGTTAATCGTTAACGGTGAAGACAAGCCAGTGCTGGTATTTTATCAACCAACCGATTTTTGGCATAAAGTGACGCCGCTTGTGGATGATTTTTGGAATGCGAGTTTTGATATTAAAGTGATCAGTAAGCCGGAAGAGGTCAAATCCATTTTACCCGCTGAGTTAAGTGGGTCCGTTTATATCGGTGCCCATGAAGATTTAGCGAAGGAATATGGCTTTAAGCAAGTTAATACAAAGTCGGTATTAGACTACTTACATTATCATCGAGCTTATAAAACGGACTACGAATTATCGTGCATGCGCGAAGCAAACAAACTTGCTGTTGCAGGACATAACGCCGCAAAAGCATGCTTTTATCAACAGGGCTCGGAATTTGATATTCAATTAGCGTATCTTAAAGCCACAGGTCATGGTGAAAACGATGTGCCTTATGGCAATATCATCGCCCTAAATGAAAATGCGGCTATTTTGCATTACACGGTATTGGAAAAGCAAAAACCAAAGCAGCATCATTCATTTTTAATTGACGCTGGTGCAAGTTATCACGGTTATGCCGCAGATATCACCAGAACCTATGCATTTGCACAAAATAAATTTGCCGATCTGATCAGCGCGATGGATGACATGCAAAAACGATTGGTTGCGGGTTTGATTCCCGGTCGCAGTTATGTTGATTTACACATTGAAAACCATCGCCAGCTAGCAAACCTATTGGTAGAGTTTGATTTTGTTCGTTTACCGGCAGAGCAGGTTTTTGAACAGGGCGTTACGCGTTACTTTTATCCCCATGGTTTAGGCCATCATCTGGGATTGCAGGTCCATGATATGGGCGGTTTTATGAGTGACGAATCTGGGGCGACGGTTGCTGCTCCTAAGCAACATCCATTTTTACGTACAACACGGGGTATAGAAAGTAAGCAAGTGTTTACTATTGAGCCTGGTCTTTACTTTATTGATGAATTCTTAACGCAGCTCGCATCAAGCGACGTCAATTCGGCCATTAACTGGGCCCTAATCGAGGAGCTTAAGCCGTTCGGTGGCATCCGGATTGAAGACAATATTATTGTTTATGACCATGGTATTGAGAATATGACCCGGGATCTTGGTCTTGCCTAAAATGTGTTAATCCCGGTGTGACATGCTTGTTGGTGCAGACGGTTACTTTGCATCAACATGCGGTTAGTTTTTGTTTATCTGCAATGACTGATGTCTTTTTACCCTCTTATTATCGTATGCTAATTCTATACAAGAGCGTCATACATTGACTCAAAGAATCCAAAATCCCTATCTGGTACCCTCTGGATCTATTGAACACAGCATTGACGTGCTTAAAAGTCAGTTCATTTGTGCTGTTGCCCGCTGCCAAAGTAGTGAGCAGTGTAAATCGTTTATCGCATCGGTACGGGCGAAATACCCCGATGCTTCACACCACTGTGTCGCTTTTGTCTATGATCGACCTGATAATAGCCAAAGCTATGGTTTTAGTGATGATGGTGAACCGAGTGGCACCGCAGGTCGTCCTATGCTTGCCGTACTTCAGGGCGCTGAAATTGGAGAAGTCTGTGCGGTTGTGACTCGCTATTTTGGTGGTACAAAATTGGGGACGGGTGGATTGCAAAGAGCATATGGTGCGAGCGTTCGTGAAGCACTCCAACATCTAAGCACCCAATGGATTGTTCCTAGTACCGAACTGACGCTAACGTGCAGCTACCCGCAACTTAATGACATAGAGCATTGCCTTAAATTGCATTCTGGCCTTGTTGTGAGTCAGGAATTTTCTGAGCAGATAGATCTTGTAGTCTCTTTACCGATGGATAAGTTACAGCCGTTTAAAGATGAAGTGATTCAGTTAACCAGTGGTCAAATTCAATTTCCGGGAGAATAAAAGCACAATTCTCCTTCTCCTCCTTTCCATTTCTTAAGGTTAGGCATACAATCACTTTACAAGCTTGCTAAGTGATTGCCGTATAAGAAAAACAATTAAGCCATGCAGTATTTAAATATCATTCGAATTCTCGGCCTGCTGGTAACCATTCTAAGCGTTACTATGCTGCCTCCTGCATTGGTTTCTCTAATTTACCGAGATGGCGGTGGTGTTGCCTTTCTTCTGGCATTTGTTCTTTGTCTGGTCACCGGCTTTTGTTTCTGGTACCCAAATCGTAATGAAAAAGGCGAGCTTAGAGCCCGTGAAGGTTTTTTGATTGTGGTTTTATTCTGGACGGTACTGGCTAGCTTCTCTGCTGTCCCGTTAATGTTGTTAGACAACCCCTCTTTAAGTATCACCGATTCATTCTTCGAAGCATTCTCAGGGTTAACCACAACCGGTGCGACTATCATTACCCATATTGATGGCCTGCCTCATGCGGTACTGTTTTACCGCCAGCAACTGCAATGGTTAGGGGGGATGGGGATCATCGTCCTGGCCGTGGCGGTACTGCCAATGCTAGGTGTTGGTGGTATGCAATTGTATCGTGCTGAAACGCCTGGTCCGGTTAAAGACTCAAAAATGACGCCCAGGATAGCCGATACGGCGAAACATTTGTGGTACATCTATCTCAGCCTTACCATATTATGCGCGTTAGCCTATTGGTTGGCAGGTATGGGGCCTTTTGATGCCATCGCACACTCGTTCTCAACCATTGCAATCGGCGGCTTTTCAACCCACGACGCCAGTATCGGTTATTTCAATAATCCGATGATTAATCTGGTTTGCGTATTCTTCTTGATTGTTGCCGGCATTAATTTCGCCTTACATTTCGCAGCGTTCCAAAGTAAAAGCCTACGTACCTATATTTTTGACCCTGAGTTTAAAACGTTTATATCAATTCAAGTCATTTTAACGCTCATCTGTTTTGTCGTCCTCATCGCATCAGGGTTTAGCGAAAGCTATGAAAGTGCATTTGATGATGCTTTGTTCCAGGCGGTTTCGATCAGCACAACCGCGGGTTTTGCCACCACCAATTTTTCTGAATGGCCCACGATTTTGCCGCTGATGCTGATTTTTGCCAGTTTTATCGGTGGTTGTGCCGGCAGTACTGGTGGGGGGATGAAAGTGGTACGGGTGATTCTTTTATATTTACAGGGAATTCGTGAATTAAGTCGACTGATCCACCCTAAAGCGATTATCAACATTAAGTTAGGGCGTAAGGCACTGCCAGACCGCGTCGTTGATGCAATCTGGGGATTTTTTAGTGCTTATGCTGCAATCTTTACCATTTGTATGCTGTTGCTGATTGCCAGCGGTATCGATGAGTTTACAGCGTTTACCGCGGTAGCGGCCTGCTTGAATAACCTTGGTCCAGGTTTAGGTGAAGTGGCGGCTAATTTTTCCAGTATTAACGATTTCGCCAAATGGGTACTCATCATCGCCATGTTATTCGGTCGACTGGAGATATTTACTTTGCTGGTGCTGTTTCTACCATCTTTCTGGCGTAACTAGCCTGTTGGTAAAAACGAAAAACCTACAATTGCGTTAAAAGAATATTGCACTGACGGCAAAAAGTTTTTCTACCTGATGAATGTATTTTTTGTCCACCAAAAACAAAATGACGTGATCGTCCGATTGGATAACGGTGGTTGAGTGAGCGATTAAGACTTCTTCACCTCGCACAATTGCGCCAATTGTCGTACCCGGTGGTAGTTTAATATCCTGAATTTCCCGGCCTACAACTTTTGAGGATTGCTCATCACCATGAGCGACCGCTTCAATCGCCTCTGCGGCGCCACGACGTAAACTATAAACGTTGACGATATCGCCTTTACGCACATGGGTTAATAACGCAGAAATCGTAGCTTGCTGAGGGGAAACCGCGATATCCAGTTCACTACCGTGAATCAAATCGTGATAAGCGCCTCGCTGTACCAATACGATGGTTTTACGGGCACCTAATTTTTTCGCCAGCAAAGCTGACATAATGTTGGCTTCATCGTCATTGGTTACGGCGATAAACACATCCATTTGATCAATGTGCTCTTCGAGCAGCAGTTCCGTGTCCGAAGAATCCCCGACAAAGACTAAGGTTTTATCGAGATCGTTTGCGATCAGCTCAGCACGTTTGGGGTTACGTTCAATGATTTTAACCTGATGATTGTTTTCCAGGATACGTGCTAATCCCGCGCCTATATGTCCACCGCCAGCTATCATGATGCGCTTATAAGCCGGTTCGAGCTTCTGTAACTCACTCATAACGGCGCGAATGTGCTTGGTCGCGGCCAGGAAAAATACTTCATCATCCGCTTCGATAACCGTGGTGCCAAGTGGGCGAATAGGTCTGCCGTTGCGGTAGATTGCCGCAACCCGGGTATCAATATTAGGGATATGATCGCGAATCGTAGATAACGCATGACCGACTAAAAGACCACCATAATAGGCTTTGATACCAACTAAGGATATCTTGCCGCCAGCAAACTCTCTGACCTGCAAAGCACCGGGATAGTTGATTAACCGAGCGATGTCTTTCGTTACTAACTGTTCGGGCGCAATGATATGGTCAACCGGGATATCCTGGTTATGAAATAGCTTTTCTTTATATTTGAGGATTTGTTCAGAACGGATTCGGGCAATTTTTGTTGGGGTATCGAAGACAGTGAAGGCGATTTGGCATGCAAGCATATTGGTTGCATCATCACTGGTGACGGCAATCAACATATCGGCATCTTCCGCACCTGCTTTGGCGAGCACATCAGGATGGCTACCATGTCCGGTTACCACCTGCAGATCCATCTTATCCTGTAACTCGCGTAACTTGTCGGAGTTTAAATCAACCAATGTGATTTCGTTTTGTTCTCCAACCAGGTTTTCTGCGAGTGTACCGCCAACCTGACCTGCACCGAGTATGATAATCTTCATTGTCTTAACTTATTCTTTTTATTTAAGCTTTCTTGCCTAGTTTGGCATAATAAAAGCCATCCTTCGAGTCCTGTCCCGGTAATATTTGCCAATCCAGTGTATCGCTGACACCAAGAGGTAGCCATTGAGCATCGTCATTGTTCGCTACGAAATGTTCGATTTGTTCACGGTTTTCCTGTGGCAAAATAGAGCAAGTGGCATAAATCATGGTGCCACCGGGTTTTAGGGTCGACCAAACCGCATCGAGAATACGTTGTTGCAACTCAACTAATTGGTCGATATCGGAAGCTCGACGCAACCATTTGATATCCGGATGTTTTCGGATCACACCGGTACCCGAACAAGGGGCATCAAGCAGAATACGGTCAAAGGGTTTTCCATCCCACCAGTCTTTGGTATTGCTGGCATCGGCACATACGATTTGAGCATCCAATTGTAATCGAGTCAGATTTTCTTCCACCCGCTTTAATCGTTGTTCTTCAACATCCAATGCGATGACGTTTTCGACTTGCGGTGTGCGTTCGAGAATGTGGCAGGTTTTACCGCCGGGAGCTGCACAGGCATCAAGGACGTATTCGCCAGGCTGAGCATCGAGAAATATCGCGGCATGTTGTGCGGCGCCGTCCTGAATTGAGACCATCCCAGATTCGAAGCCGGGTAGGGCTGTCACATCTTTAGCAGAAGCTAAACGAATGGCCCGGGAATGGCTATCCTGAAATGCAATATCGGCCCCAGCTTGTGCCAGCAAATCGAGGTATTCGTTGGGGGTGATTTTTTGTTGATTCACGCGAAGCCACATTGGCGGGCGCTGCATATTAGCTTCGGCGATTTGTTGCCAATGATCAGGATAAGATTGTTGCAACTTCTTCAATAACCAGCCTGGATGGTTGTATTTCACCGGGTCGCTGGCGTTGGCAAATAATGTTTCATCGCTATTTTCTTCACTACGCTGCACGCTTCTGAGCACCGCATTGACCAGGCCTTTCATGTGCCGGCCTTTCATATTGTCGCATCCAGCCACGGTTTCACTTATGGCAGCATGATCAGGAATACGGGTATGGCGTAGCTGATAGATGCCTACCAGGATTAAAAAATGGAATACCCGCTGTTTGCCGGTTAATGGCTTAGTAATGAACTGCCTTGATTGATGTTCAAGCTGGGGTAAAAATCTCAGCACGCCATAACAAATTTCCTGTAATAAACCTTTATCCTTAGGGTTTATTAATTTCGCTTGAGCCTGAGGCAATTCATCGCCTAATGATCGTCCTTTATCGACGACCTGAAACAAGACCTTTGCCGATAACGCTCGAAGATTCACTGGTTTTTTCTGGCCAGATTGACTACCTGTTGAATGATTCATTTAATCTTGCCCATTTATAGGCGTACCGGTGATAAACCAATCGGCCCGACCATTTAATATATCGGTAACAGCCATAGGTTTTTTGCCTGGTGCCTGTAGCTTAGTTAGGCACAGTGCACCTTTTCCACACTGGACTTTGATACCATCTTTGTCAGCCATTAAAATTGTCCCTGGTGCGATGTTATTATCGCCGGCAATGACATGCGCCTGCCAAATCTTGATTCTTTGGATTTGTTGTTTGTCATCTAACAAATGAATTTGTGCAAACGGCCAGGGCTGATAAGCGCGCACTTTTCGTTCTAAAATATCTGCATCCATTTGCCAGTCTAATACCGCTTCGTCTTTATTGAGCTTATGCGCATAGTTGGCTTGCTTATCGTCCTGGTGTTGCGCATCAGCGTTGCCTTGGGCCATGATACCCAATGTCTCCACTAACGCATCCGGACCCAACAGCGCAAGCTTTTCATACAGGCTACTGCTGGTTTCATCGTCGGCGATATCACAATAGGCTTTGGCGAGCATTGCGCCGGTATCCAGGCCTTCGTCCATTTGCATAATGGTAACACCCGTTTGTGCATCTCCGGCTTCCACGGCTCTTTGAATTGGCGCGGCGCCACGCCAGCGGGGTAGTAATGAACCATGAACATTTATACAACCAAGGCGAGGGGTATCGAGAATCACTTTCGGTAATAACAGGCCATAGGCAACCACCACCATAACATCGGCTTGGTAACTGGCTAGTTTGTGTTGATCGCTTGCGTCTTTAAAATTTTTCGGTTGCTCGACAGGTAATTCATGGGTTAATGCTAATTGCTTTACCGCACAAGGGGTGAGCTTTTTCCCTCTGCCAGACGGTTTGTCTTGAGGGCAGTACACGGCAACGATTTCATGTTCAGAGTCAATGAGACCCTGGAGATGGCGGGCGGCAAAATCCGGTGTACCGGCAAAAATAATCTTAAGTGGTGAAGACAAGGTTCTATCCAGCAGAGTTAATCAAAAGTGAGTTTAGCTTGCGCGCTTTTGCAGGCGTGCTTCTTTTTCGAGCTTAGTTTTAATGCGCTGACGTTTTAGTGGCGACAAATAGTCGACAAACAATACGCCTTTGAGGTGGTCTAATTCGTGTTGAATACAAATTGCCATTAATTCTGATGCATCAAGAGAAAACTCTTCGCCGTTTTTATCCAGAGCCTTAACCGTAACTTGGGTGTGACGTTCGACTTTGGCGTAACAGCCCGGAACCGACAGACAACCTTCTTCATTGATCATAATCTCGTCGCTATGGTCAATAATTTCTGGGTTTATCAACACGATTGGGTCAGAGCGATCATCGCTCACATCCATGACAACGATACGCTGATGTATGTCTACCTGAGTTGCAGCAAGACCAACACCATTTTCGTCATACATGGTTTCAAACATGTCTTCGACAATTTTCCGAATTTCATCAGTCACTTCGGCTACTGGGGCGGCGACGGTTGTTAATCGTTCGTCGGGAAATCTCAATACATTTAAAATAGTCATGGTGCTAAATACGAATCGCTATGTTCCTGTGAGTTCAATAGGGGTAATTCTAGCCTTTTTCTTATTAAAAAGATATTTCTAAAGAGGGATAGGAAATTCACGTTTTTAGCAGTTTAGCCTAGTCATCACGCCTACTTTAGGGGAGAGTAAAAGGCCTTGGTTTATCGCGACGCGGTGTTCCTGACCTGATAATAAAATTTGAGAAAAATTACGCTGTTGGGTTCTCTTAAAGGACAACAGGCTCTAGTCATTTGCCTAATACAGTGATATGTTTATTAAGCCTTTATTTCCTTGAAGAAATGGGCGTATATACCAGTTCACTTGGGTAGATGAGTAGTCAAAGACGGTTTAAATAACGTTGTGGTGTGATGGTAACGATGATATTCCATGCTTTATCTCGGGATCGAATACCTCATCGCGAACTTTTTACCTTGCTTGACGGGAAGCTCTCGTAACGCTCACTCATTACATTTCTCAATGACTTGGTATTTTCTTGGCAAAGTAAAGTGGTCGACAACTTGTAGGGGAACTTTGTAAGTCTGCAGGCTGCGTTTACTTAAAATGGAACCAACTAAATGCTAAAAAAAATACTAATAACCACTTTCTGCATTCTGACTTCCGCCATGGTTTTCGCAGATCAGCTCAGCATACGAGATGATGCGCCGAAGACATACGTGGTTGAAAAAGGGGATACCCTTTGGGACATTTCAGCAATGTATTTGGAAGAGCCATGGTTATGGCCTAAATTATGGCGTTGGAACCCGGAAATTAATAACCCCCACTTAATTTACCCGGGCGATATCCTACGATTGGCCTTCGATGAAAACGGACAGCCTATTCTGGTTAAAGATGATTCTGATTCCAGTGGTAAACCGGAATACAAATGGTCACCGCAAATTCGCAAAAAAATGAAGGATGGCAATCCGATCACGATATTGCCTCTGGAAGAGCTTGCACCACTGCTTAATTATTCGAACGTACTAACCAAAGACATGCTTGCCGATGCTGGCGTTGTTTTAGGTGCGGACGAAAAATATAAATCTCATGTGGAAGGCGCTATTTTGTACGCAAAAGGCGATCTGCAAGCGGGTAAAAGTTACGCCATTTATAAGAAAGGTGAGCCAATACTGGATCCGGAGACCGGTGAACAACTTGGTTTTTATTCAATCTTGGCAGGTACCGCGAAAGGCTTGAGAGATGGTGATAGCGCCAATCGCATTCCCGCATCATTAATGTTGGACGCATCGCGCCGTGAAATTCGAGCCGGTGATGTTATTCTGGAAGTTAACAACGAACAGTTGTTACCGGCGTTTTATCAGATGCGCCTGGCGGAAGGTAAAGATGTTCAGGCTTTATTTATCAACAATGCTAACGATGCTCGAGAATTTGGCAAGTTAGAGATTGTGCTGTTAAATAAAGGTGAAAATGCCAATCTTTTACCTGGCGAAATCTACGTGATTAATCGCCAGAGTCCGGAAGTGATTGATACCGAAGACGGGCCCATCTATGAAGAAGATGCGTCACGATGGTATCGCTTGACCAAGGACGACGAATCGGAAGACCGTTATAAGATGCCAACGGAAAATATTGGCCAGCTTATGGTATTCAAAGTTCAGGAAAAAACCAGCTTTGCTGTTGTGTTGGCAACCACCAAGCCAATACGATTATCCGATAAGGTGACTGCCCCTTAAGCAGTGTATCAAAGGGCCTATAGGCCCTTTTTTATTATTGGCGCTGCCCTGAACAAATAGATACTGGGAGGGGATATGTCCAACACCATTTACTGGCTTGCTATGGTAAAACTTACCGGAGTGCGTCATCAACTTAAGCTGCAATTGCTCAACCAATATTCCCCTTCGCAATTGTTTCAAATGAATCGTCAACAGTTAATATCGCTTGGGTTGTCTAACCCTCAGGCGGCAAAGTTTAATCAAGCATTGATAGATGACGCTCAGGCATTATTTACTCAGTGTCAGGCGCTAAATATTGTCTGTATTGATTTGCAACACGCAAGCTACCCACCTTTACTTAAAGAGATCAGCGACCCACCACTTGTGCTATTTGTTCAGGGCAATCAAGCTCTGCTTGATCAAGTTCAGTTAGCCATTGTTGGCCCCAGGATGGCGACATTCAGTGCCTTGGATATTGCAGAGGACTTTGCCAGAGGCTTATCAGAAACCGGGTTTATCGTGACATCAGGGCTTGCGCTTGGGATTGATAGTGCAGCCCATAGGGGGGCGTTAATGGGGGCTGGCAAAACCGTTGCGGTTGTCGCGACAGGATTGGATCAGGTATATCCGCGTAGAAATCGTGACCTGGTTACCCAGATCCTGAACCAGGAAGGTACCATAGTGTCAGAATATTTACCTGGGACGCCACCACGAGCGGGTAACTTTCCCCGAAGAAATCGTATCATCACCGGGTTGAGTTTAGGGACACTAGTGGTAGAAGCGGCATTGAAAAGCGGTAGTCTGATCTCTGCTCGCCTTGCCATGGAGCAAAACCGAGAGGTGTTCGCTATCCCTGGTTCAATTAACAACGCCAATTCAAAGGGTTGTCATCAGTTGATAAAGCAAGGGGCACATTTGGTTGAAACAACAGAAGATATCAGCTCAGTCTTGGTTCCATTAACAGCGAATTTACAAGCGCAGAAAATTCCTAAAAAAATCAAAAAAATCGAATCACAAGGCTTGTTTCTCGACCCATTGTTAGCTAGTGTGGACTATGAAGCAACGCCCGCAGACGTGGTTGCTTTCCGGTGTAAACTTCCTGTAGAAGAAGTGTTAACCCGGCTTACCATTCTGGAGCTAAGAGGGCTGGTTGTTGCGGTACCAGGTGGCTTCCTAAAACAAAAATAGGGGATAGTTATGTTCGATATTCTTATGTACCTTTTTGAGAACTATATTCATAGTGAAGCCGAGGTAATGGTCGATCATGATGTCCTGACCGATGAATTGACGCGTGCTGGATTCCATCAGGATGAAATCTATAAAGCCCTTTCATGGTTAGAGAAGCTCGCCAATCTACAAAATACCGATGCCTACAACTTCTTAACTAAACGTCCACAACAATCCGTTCGCATCTATACGCCGCAGGAAACCCGTTTTTTGGATACCGAATGCCGCGGTTTTTTGATGTTTCTTGAAAACGTCAATGTCCTGGATTTTGCTACCCGGGAAATGGTCATCGACCGCGTACTTGAGCTGGATACCAAAGATTTCAATATTGATGATTTGAAATGGGTGGTGTTGATGGTGCTGTTTAACGTTCCAGGAAAAGAATCAGCATATTCGCAAATGGAAGATCTCATTTTTGATGAATGCGAAGGTCCGTTGCACTAGCGCTATTGAATTTTTCTGGGGGCAACCAGCAATAGAAAAATTTAACCAAAAACAAGCTCATTCAAAAAAACCATAAAGATAAGCTGCTCATGGTATAAACGCCGGACGTAAAGTTTGGCGTGCAAACTTTCTGTGTCATAATAGAGCCCTCATTTCATCTTTGGGGTGCGTTAGCATGTCAAAAACCGATAAATCATTGTTCTCTTTGCATGAGCATGCGCTACAAAAGGCCAATGAAACTTGTCCGGTATGTGACGCGCCATTGCAAATCAAGCATTCAAAGGCCGGAAGCTTTTGGGGCTGTAGCCAATATCCTCAGTGTGATTACACCCGCCCGGTAAAAGAAGCTTCGCAATTTGAAGAGCAAGTTATCGCTGGCAGTGAGTGCCCTAAATGTGGCCAAACCCTGGCGGTGAAGCAGGGGCGTTATGGCATGTTTATCGGTTGCTCAAATTTTCCCGCTTGTGATCATATTGAACACGAACAGGAACAAATCCTCGACGTACAATGCCCGAATTGCAAAAAAGGTCATTTACAGGAAAAGAACAGTCGCTTTGGTAAAACTTTTTATGCCTGCGATACATACCCGACATGCAAGTTTGCGGTTAACCATCCTCCGGTAGCCGGCGCCTGTTCTGCATGTGACTATCCATTACTGATTAAGCGAAATATGGCTGCGGGCGAGAAGCTCCAGTGTGCCAATAAAAAGTGCGGAAAGTTCCAGTAGGCGGGAGTTGAAACGCCCAACTCCCTTAGCACGTATCGCAAGCGATACTTCGGGAACGCGGCGGAAAACGTCGTTTCGAGTACGCTGATGTTATCAGCTCTGAGTTGCCGACATGGACGTTGGTATGCAGAATTTGTCAGGAACCTAAATTCTGTACCCGCGACACAAAACATCGCTTCGAGTGAAAACCCACAAAAACCTACGTCATGCCGTGATACTACACGGCATCTAGGGCGAGAGCCGAACGGCTCTGATGTGCCAATAACGGGAATTGAAATTCCCTCAAGGTGGAGAAAGAAACAAGTTTCTTTGGGTGGAGATTACGATAAATCGTAATGGAGGGATAATGCGCAAAACGCATTGGGTGGATAACGTTTCATTTTATGAAACGTTGGTAAAAGCAAAAAAGCTCGCGTCATGCCGTGACACTACACGGCATCTAAGGCTAGAGCCGAACGTCTCTGATGTGCCAATAAGAGCAGTACGTATCGCAAGCGATACTCCGGAAACGCGACGAAAAACGTCGCTTCGAGTACGCTGAAGTCATCAGCTCCGAGTACACGCTGTTTCGAGTTTCCTATATAGATATAGGTATGTCGACAGCGTCTGTCGTTACATGGATGTAATTTATTAGAGCAATGCATGGATGACGGTATATCGATTGTGTCCGTCGTTACATGGACGTAATTTATTAGAGCAATGCAGGAGCAATTGCCGAGAACTGACAATCGATTCAATTGCCGAGAACTGGCTGTCGATTCATGCACACCCAGCCTCGCGTCATCTCCTGCCACGACAGGGGTCTTAGCTAAAATCGAATATCTGAAAAGTGCCCAAACTGTGTGAAATCCTTCACAATTTAAAATTACTTATTTCTAAGTAATTTAGTAGTCTGTGGTCTACGCTTTTGGTAGTTGAAATCGATACAGGCACAAAGTAATGCAATTTCTCGTTCGCAATGCTATCACTTTAGTTATCGTCACCTCTTTTGCTGCGACTAACTCATTAGCTGCAGGGGATTATCCAGAGAACGTCTATTTTGGCGATACACACAATCATACGGGTAATTCGTTTGATGTATATCTGTTTGGCACTCCATCTTCGACGCCAGATACTGCGTTCAGATTTGCTAAAGGAGAAAAAGTTACCAGTCCAACGACTAATGAAGAATGGCAAATAAATGAACCTCTTGATTTTTTAGTCATTGCCGATCATGCCGAGATGATGGGTGCAATGCCGCTCTTGTATGACGAAAACCTTGCTGATCTGGCAAATACCAAATCAGGTAAAGCATTTATAAAACTTGCCGGCAAAAAAACTGAAGAAGAATTACTCGAAGTCTACTATGAACTTCAAAATGCGAATGATGGTAAAGAGAACAAGCTAGGCATTACCGGTCAGGAAATGGCAAAGGATTTGCACTCTGGAGAAAAGAGGCGCACCGCTTGGGAGAGGTATATCGAGACTGCTGATAAACATAATGAGCCAGGTAAATTTTCTGCCATTATCGGTTGGGAGTGGACTTCGACAACAGGGGGGGCCAATTTGCATCGTGTGGTTTTTCAGGCTCAGGACGGCAGCACCGCAAAAAAATATCTCCCTTACAGCACATTGGAAAGTGATGACCCAGAGGATTTATGGGCTTGGTTACAACAAACCAGCGATGCTACAGGCGCTGACTTTGTGGCAATCCCTCATAATCCAAACCTAAGCATGAGACGCATGTTTCCAATGCTTAGAAATAATGGTGAACCTATAGATAAGGCCTATGCCGAGACGCGTTCCAAATGGGAACCCGCCGTTGAAGCAACACAAATAAAAGGGGATTCTGAGACCCACCCAGCCTTGTCTCCAAATGATGAATTTGCTGACTTTGAGACATATAACTTTATTTTAACCCCTGACGGTTCTTTAGCAGAGCCTGATAAAGCGGATTATATGCGTACTGGATTATTGCGCGGTTTGGAATTTCAACAAAAACTTGGAGCCAACCCTTTCAAAGTTGGTATGATTGGCAGCACTGACTCGCACACCGGGATAACTGCGGTAGAAGAAAATAACTTTGCAGGAAAAGGGCAACACGATGCGAAGCCTGAGCAACGCTCACATCCCACAGGAATAGGCAGTTCGAAAGGGTGGGATATGGCAGCTGCGGGTTACGCCGCAGTTTGGGCAAAGGAAAACACTCGAGAAGCAATTTTTGAGGCATTTAAACGAAAAGAAGTTTACGCTACTTCCGGCCCAAGAATTAAGCTTCGCTTCTTTGGTGGTTTCGGTTTCGACCTTGATAAAGTAGGCACATCGGACATGGCTACCATGGGATATGAAAAAGGCGTCCCGATGGGCGGAGATTTAGTTGGTAATGGCAATGACTCTCCAGCGTTTATGGTGCAGGTAATGAAAGCGCCTGATGGTGCAAACCTGGATCGGGTACAAATAGTCAAAGGCTGGGTTGATAAATCAGGCAAATCGTATGAGCGCATATATGATATCGCCGTTTCTGACGACCGAACAATCGACGACAGTGGTCGTTGTCAGGAGCCCGTAGGAAATACTGTTGATTTAAAAACGGGTAAATACGAAAACACCATTGGTGCAACACAGTTTTCTGTTGGCTGGAAAGATCCAAACTTTGATGAAGGGCAATCGGCGTTCTACTATGTTCGCGCATTGGAAATTCCGACTCCTAGGTACTCGTTATTAGATGCTATTCAACTGGGCATCGATGTGAAAGATACAAAACACCCTGCGACAATTCAGGAACGAGTTTACAGTACCCCAATTTGGTATACGCCTAAATAAAGTTAATTAATCTGGGCATGAGCCGCTTCAAAGTTTTTTAGAAAACTAAAACCCTACGTACATGGGATTGTGTTGTCGGCCACTTACAGAATGAGCACATGTACCCTTGAAGGAATGAATAATAAAATTAAACTCATCAAGAGAATGCTTATGGTTATCGAGATTCAGCGTACTTTTTCTTATAGATAAAAGCGGCATTTCCCGTAAAGTGCGACGAACCATAAAAAAAAAGCGCCTTCCGGCGCTTTTTCTGTTTTAGCTAATGTCGCTGACGTACTGTTTAACTCCCGGAAAGTCTTGCTCCGGCAGTATTTCAGTAATTTTTGCCAATCGTGCTAACAACTCGGCTTTATCTGCACCACTTACATTGATATGGCCCATTTTACGACCTGGACGTTTACTTTTGCCATACCAGTGGAGTTGTGTGGCTGTAACAGACAGGATTTCATCGGGAACCGTATCGGCGCCGAGAATGTTAATCATTGCTGTTGGCCGCACTAGTTCAGTGCTGCCCACTGGTAATCCGCTAACGGCGCGAATATGATTTGCAAATTGACAGGTATCCGCTCCTTGTTGAGTCCAGTGACCCGAGTTATGAACCCGTGGCGCAATCTCATTAACCAATAATTTGTCACCAACCTGGAAGAACTCAATCGCTAAAACGCCAACATAGTCTAATGCATTGGCAACTTTCGCAAACGCATCGGCAGCTTGTTGTTGCAGCCCTTGATGTTCGCCAGTCGCTAGTGAAACACTAAGAACACCGTTGCTGTGATGATTCTCCGTTAAAGGATATGCGAAAGTATTACCGTGAATATCACGGACTCCAACCATGGAAACTTCGCGATCAAATGGGATCATTTTTTCAGCGATAATTCCCTGAGGAACACGGCCTTTAGCTTGCTCTAGAAATGCAGCAATATCGTCCCAAATCAGATCCACATCGCTGTCTGCTTTGATACGCCATTGGCCTTTGCCATCATAGCCTTCTAAGGCACTTTTGAGTACCAAAGGAACGTTAAGCGTTTCAATCGCTGCTAACAAATCGTCTTTGCTTTCAATCACACGATAGGGCGCATTGGCAACCTCGGCTTTATCCAACAATGCTTTTTCCAGACGACGATCGCCTCCAGTTTTTATGGCTTGACTGGTAGGGCGGAGTTTTCCTGATGCTTCACACACCGATAATGTCTGGTGGTCAATGTGCTCAAACTCGGCAGTGATGATATCCGCAAACTCAATGCCTTGTGCGAGATCGCCAAAGGTCAATTGTGGTGCTAGCGGATCGATAACGGTTTTGCTGCCAACATCAAACGCACGAATCACGATGTCTAAGGGTTTGCTTGCCAGAGCCATCATTCGTGCCAGCTGGCCGGCACCTAACACTAAAACATTCATCAGCGATTAAGGCTCCTGAGGATTTGGGTTATCAAGAATGGTTTGCGTTTGAATACGACGAAATTCTTCGATAGCGTTCATTACGGTTTCATCATGTGTCGCCAGAATCTGCGCCGCCAGCAGGCCAGCGTTAGCAGCACCAGCTATACCGATAGCTAAGGTACCAACAGCGATACCTTTAGGCATCTGAACGATGGATAACAATGAATCCTGTCCGGACAACGCCTTGGATTGTACTGGTACACCAAGAACCGGAAGCGGGGTAAATGCTGCAGTCATACCTGGAAGATGCGCAGCGCCACCAGCACCTGCAATAATGACTTTAATGCCACGTTCTTTCGCAGCTTCAGCGTATTCGGCAAGCAAGTGAGGAGTGCGGTGTGCAGAGACAACCTTGGTCTCATAACTTACGTTCAAAGAATCCAGCATTTCTGCTGCATGTTTCATTGTCGGCCAATCAGATTTTGACCCCATGATAATGCCCACTTTCATGTTACACGCCTATTTATCTATCAACTAAAAAGAACTAAACCTAGGCTAGGATGCATAGGCTTAAAAAATAAGCGGCAATTATACCTAGGTTTGCGTAAATCCCAAAATAATCATCGCTGGCCAATTGGCAATGGCTATGAATTTGTTGCAAAAACATGACACAAAGTTTGTTTGTTACCCTCGACACTTGTTAAAATTGTTCTGTATAAGCAAATAACCGGGAATTGATGTGACTGAATTGACTGCTGCAGAGATATTTGCACAAGGTGGAATTATCGCTTATCCAACAGAAGCGGTGTTTGGTTTGGGGTGCGATCCTGATAATCATCAGGCGATTGAGAAGTTGCTGACATTAAAGCAGCGCCCTAAGGAAAAGGGCTTGATATTGTTAGCCGGCAATTATTCGCAGTTGCTGCCCTATGTGGACGACAGTGCAATTCCGCAGGATAAACGATTCAGTGTTTTATCCCGTTGGCCAGATGGCATTACTCAGGTGTTCCCGGCTAAGCCTGGATTATCGGACTTTTTAACCGGTAAATTCACGTCAATAGCGATACGCGTAACCAGCCAACCCGATGTTGTCGCTTTGTGCCAGAAAACAGGCAAACCTATTGTTTCGACCAGTGCTAATCTTACTGGCCAGCCACCAGCTCAATGTTGGCAGGACGTTGAGAAAGAGCTCGGTGAACAAATCGATTTTATTATTAAAGGTGATACGTTGGGCTATACCAAGCCGTCGACGATTATTGATGCCTTAACCGGAGAGACATTTCGCCAATGAGTCAGGTAGATATTCAACCCGTAGTTGATTTTTTAATGCAACTGCAAGATTACATTTGTCAGCAGTTGGAGCAAGCCGATGGCACAGGTAAGTTTACTGAAGATAAATGGCAACGCCAGGAAGGCGGAGGTGGGCGCACTAGAGTTATGACCGATGGTGCGGTTATTGAGCAAGGTGGAGTCAACTATTCTTTGGTTAGTGGCAATAAACTTCCGCCGTCCGCCACAGCTCACCGTCCTGAACTTGCTGGCAGAACCTGGCGTGCGTGTGGTGTGTCATTGGTGATCCACCCAAAAAATCCATTTATTCCAACGTCCCATGCCAATGTCCGATTTTTCGTAGCCGAAAAAGATGGCGAAGAACCCGTATGGTGGTTTGGTGGTGGTTTTGACTTAACGCCATTTTTTCCATTTGATGAGGATGTAAAGCACTGGCATCAGGTTGCGCACGATCTCTGCGCCCCTTTTGGCACTGATGTTTATGATAAACATAAGCGCTGGTGTGATGAATATTTCTACCTTAAACACCGGGATGAAACCCGAGGCGTTGGAGGACTATTTTTTGATGACCTCAACGATTGGGATTTCGAACAATGTTTTGCCTATATCAAAGCCGTCGGTGAAGGGTTTGTGGATGCCTATGTACCGCTCATTGAGCGCCGTAAAAACCATCCCTATGATGAGAGCCACAGGCAGTTTCAATTGTATCGACGTGGTCGCTATGTAGAATTCAACCTGGTATTCGACCGAGGTACCTTATTTGGGTTGCAAAGTGGCGGACGTACAGAATCCATTTTGATGTCTATGCCTCCCCTGGCCAGATGGGAATACAATTATCAACCACAACCAGACACTCAGGAAGGTAAGCTGCAAGCCTACCTGACTCCGCGAAACTGGTTACAGGAGCTTAATTAGCCTGACAATATTGGCTCGGACTTGTTGTCGCAATGACAAACAGGCGATATTTTTTGGTATACGGAAACTGTGCCATTAACGTGTCGCCTGTCGCCACATCAATCGGCTCATCTTGTTTTTTGATAAACACCCAAAGCGCATTACGATTATTTTCAAAAGACTGGCAGTTGACTGAAGTAATCAAGTGCGTTTTGTCATAAAAATAGATGCCATGCGATAACTTATGATCGCCGTACACATTGATTTTTCGAACATTCCCTTGCGCAAGATTATGCTGTTCCAGATCGTTTCTGATGTGTTTTATTTGCGTCAACATGGCCTCGATATTGCGATATTTTGCCAGACTTTGGTATCGATAGGGCAAGCTATAGCTGATGTCTACCAGTCGAATCAATAACACCAATATGATAGAGAAAAGCATAAACGACGTCGCTTGGGGTGCAGTTTTTGTGTATGCCGTTTTTCGTAACATATGCACCATAAACAGCACAGTGAGGCTAATGACGCCGACTAGGCCAAGGCTGCTTGGCAAAGACACTGGTGCTGTTATGATCAATAAGGTACAAGCAATCAGCAAAACACCACTAAATAACAGTGGGATGGGCTTGGTCAGCCATGTTCGATAATACGTCGGCCAAAGTGTTTTCGACGTCGATGTGTTATCTGCTGCTGTAAACCCACCATTAAGTATCATAGTGCTGAGCAGCAACGCCGGGATAAACATCGGCAAATAATAACGAACATTACTATCACCAATCAGCATAAGCGGTAGTAAATTGCCTATTACGGTGATCAGGCAAAAATGATAGAAATGGCCGTAGGTTGATTTTAGATTCAAACGACAATGTTGGTTAAACAGCAATGGCAATAATAGGCTGGCGGGTAGCAATGCTACGATGATTTTAAACGGATAACCGATAACACCAGTGAGATATTCAATATTTGAGCCTCGATTTTGACGAGCAGTAACTTCCGCCTGATTGAGCTCTATCGACGCATCAAGCCCAAATTGAACCAGCATAGGTACCCACCAGATAGCGGCGCAGAAAATCGGTATGAGTAATGCCGTAAAAAAATCTCTTTTATTTATGCTGTGCCAGCTTCGGGAATAGATTAGAAATCCAATAACAGACAGGAAATAACATAACAGCGCGGCTTCTCGCTTACATAAATAGGCCAGACCGACAAAGGTCATGGAAATAAACCAAGCCCTTTTCGATTGATGTTTTTGCCAAAAATAAAACCAGCTAAACCACGACAGATTGACCAGAACCATAAAAACCGTGTCCAGTTCGGCGGAGGTGGCTTTTCGGGTTAATTCTGGTGTAAACAAAACCATGAACAACAGCCAAATCTGCAGTCGATAGCTAAAATAGCGGCGAGTAAATAACAATAAAAAAACAATCAGTACTAATGTCGATAGTAATGACGGCAAACGAGCGGATAGCTCGTTGATTTGCCCATCGGTAAATACACTGGCGAGAATAATCGACCAGTTAAACAACGGGGGTTTCGCCCAGTAGGCCTGTTGGTTGATGGTGGGGGTGAACCAGGTTGTATTTTCCATCATTTCCCTGGCAACCAGTGCTCTGCGTGTTTCTTCGTGGTACAACCAAATGGTATCTAAGCCGGGTAGGTAAAGTGCCACGATTAGTACCAGGCTCAACAGTGCAAAAGTCAACACGACAAATTGCTTTAACAACCCCGGCGTTGCCAGCATTCGTTCACCCATGGTTATTTCTGCTGAATAAATGGATTGGCGTGCTGTTGGTTTTGCTCCTTTTTATATAGCCAAATACTGATCAAAAGGCTGATACAAAGTAGCACCGCACTTAGCAAAAGTTGCCATTTTGACTGCAAATTAACACCGCTTCCACTAAGACTGAAAATTATCATTTGTGGTAAGTAGCCAATACATGAGGCACTGAAAAATGCCAACTTGTTAACTTGGCTAATGCCAGCTGCAAGGTTGGTGAGTAGGTTGCTGCCGACGGGAAATAGCCGGATAACCAGAGTTTTATAAAATACATTGCTGGCGAGAAATGAACTTAATCGATTGATTAGGCTGAAGGTGCTGGATAGCTGGTAGCGTTGTGAGAGTTTCGTTGCGAAAAAATAACAAAGGATACAACCTAGCAGTGTCGAAATCGTCGCCAATAATGTCCCGTACCAAAAACCCAGGCTATAACCGGCAATAAAGGCAATAACCTGACGCGGGAAACCTAACATAGTACTAAGCGCCGCCAGCGCTATGAAAGCGATTTGTATGTTTAGTGATGATGGCGATAACTCCGACCAGAATGATTCGACAAACAAATCTTCAAAAAGATACGTTTGCAGGAGTAGGGCAAGGATTAAAAACAGAGAAAAACTCAGTACAACCTTAAATAAGTGCTTCTGTAAACTGCGAGGAACACTATGATTCATGATTTGTCTCAATGATTTCTGCTCGCTTATATCTGCGTTTTAACCAGATCACACCAAATAAGTCCACAAGACCTACCAAAGCACGATTACTAAATGAATAATTCGAGGTCCCCGATAGACGCGGACGGTGGTTGACTTCGATAACTTCAATGTTTCCACCCCGGCGTTTAATTAATGCCGGCAAGAAGCGGTGCATATGATCAAAATAGGGCAGAGCAATAAACGTTTCTCTGGGGATAACTTTAATGCCACAACCAGTATCCGGCGTTTCATCGTCTAAAAGCGCTTGTCTAATCTGGTTTGCGACTTTTGATTGCCATCGTTTCCATGAGTTATCTCCGGAACGGTTTTTTCGATATCCGGCAATGCAAAAATGGCTGTATTGTGGTTGAGCCTTTGCCGCATCAATAAGTTTGGGTAAATCTGCCGGATCATTTTGCCCATCAGCATCAAGAGTGGCGATCAGGCTCCCCTGACTATTTTTGACACCATTAAAAACCGCGGTACTTTGTCCAACACTGACTTTATGGCGGATAATTTTTAAATTTGGTTGGTTTTGTTGAATGTCTGCAAGTCGCTGATATGTTTCGTCCGTACTGCCATCGTCTACATAAACAATTTCATACTCATAATGACCAGTTAATGCCCGGTTAATTTCCGTGATCAGAGGATCAATGTTGTCCTGCTCATTCTTTGCCGGTACGACGACAGAAATATCAATGTTCATACTCGTTTTAGTATTTTCTTTAATTAATTCCCAGGGAGTCACGAGATGTTCAATTTTTTTTCCATATTGAATAACAATGAATCCTGACATGAAAACAGAACCTAACTATAGACAATGATTGAATATTTGTCGGTTTTCACTGACTTTTGCGGCAGGGTTTGATTCAAATCAACAAGTACCCCATCACTGATCGACTAAACTTTAGGTGCTGGTCAGGTTTGTATTAAAGGCTTTATGGAGAATGCCTTGAGTCCCGTACTTATCCTGAACAGTTCATGTGTGATTTGTTCTCTGAGGGAGAGATGTATGAAAAAACAAATCGTAATCTTGGCTATCACTTCAGCGCTTTTATCTGGAGCTGTCAATGCCAATGAAGCCGGTGACTGGGTTATCAGAGCCGGTGCTACCAATGTTGATCCGGACAGTGGTAATTCTGGAGTCTTCGTCGATGCTTTGGGTGGGGATACACCATTATCCTTGTCTGTTGAAGACGATACTCAGTTAGGTCTTAACTTTGCTTACTTTTTCAGTTCGAATTGGGCCGTAGAGGTGTTGGCGGCAACACCATTTCAGCATGATGTCATCATTAATGATCCATCGGGCATTGCGCCAGGAATCTTTGGTGTACCCGTTGATGGCGCAACACTCGCTGAAGTGAAGCACCTACCACCAACACTAAGTCTACTCTATTACTTTACGACGAATGGTAGTTTCCAACCTTACTTAGGTTTGGGTTTAAATTACACCACCTTCTTTGAAGAGAAATTTAAATCTGATCCTGACGCGCTCGGGTTTAATGATTTAGAGCTAGACGATTCTTGGGGCTATTCTGCTCAGGTTGGGTTGGATTTTTACTTCACCGATAGCTGGTTGGTTAATGCATCTGCGAGATATATTGATATCGAATCTGATGCCAGCTTCAATATAGGCGATATCGAAGGCTCATCGACGGTTGAAATTGATCCTATGGTGTATTCATTAATGCTAGGTTATAAGTTTTAATTTATAACGAATAGCTAACTTGAATAAAAGCGGCGTTAATAGCGCTGCTTTTTTATTTCTTTATTTAACGCGATTAGATAGGATCAGTGCAACGACTTATCACAGGGAACGTTATGAAAGCACGTCAATTTTGTGTGTTTGGCAATCCGATTAAGCAATCTCGATCTCCATGGATTCACCAGCAATTTGCCAATCAATTGGGCATCAATTTGGAATATCAAGCATCGTTGGCACCAATCAACGGGTTTGAGCAGACATTAAAAACCTTTATTGCCAATGGTGGTGCTGGTGCCAATGTGACTGCGCCATTTAAAGAAGAAGCCTGGCGTTTAAGTGATCACCTTTCCGATATTGCAAGAGACAGTGGCGCGGTAAATACGTTGTCGGTAAACGGTGATCGCCTATTGGGTGATAATACCGACGGCTACGGGCTGATAACCGATTTATATCGACATGGAGCCACATTAAAAAATGCCAATGTTTTATTACTAGGTGCCGGCGGCGCTGCCAGAGGTGTTATACCAGCACTGATAAAAGAACAGTTGGCTTCATTGACGATAGCCAACCGAACTGCGTCGAAAGCACACGATCTAAAGCAGCACTTTTCAGACTTCTCGATTCAATCCTGTGGTTTTGATGAACTCACAGACACAGGCTACGACCTTATAATCAACGCCACCTCAGCAGGGTTAGCCGCGCAAAAGCCCGATGTACCCGCTACAATTATCAATCCCAATACGTTTTGTTATGACATGGTTTATCAGGCGATGCCGACTGGATTTATGCAGTGGTGTCAGGCTTGCGGAGCACTGCAATGCACGGATGGATTGGGCATGCTTGTTGGCCAGGCGGCAAAAAGCTTTTCAATCTGGTTCGGACAGATGCCTGAGATAGAGCCGGTCATTCAACAATTGAGAGAATTGCTGCAAACGGGAAAATAAATGAATCAGTCACTTCTTTTTAATGACGACTTCCAAACGTACCGTTGCGATAGCACGGTGACCTTCAGTGGTATGGCTAACGGTCGAAGAATTCAATTGATAGTAACGTTTAAAAGCCAGCCGATACCTGCAAGTGGCATACTTAGCGAAAAGATAAAGCTTGATCTGGAAGCGCTGGTTGAAGACTGGACCGAGGACCATGATCTAGACGAGGCTACCGAAATCCATGTGGTTTATTAGCCTCGTTCATAGGGCAGTAATTTATTGCTCTGCTATATACTCGTCTTTTAGCTGCACGTAATTTTGCGCGGACTGCTTTAGAAAAGCCATTTCCGATTCTTTGAGGGCTCTGGCTTTTTTCATTGGGTTACCGACATAGAGAAAACCACTTTCCAGGGTTTTGTTCGGTGGTACCAAGGTTCCTGCTCCAATAATCACATCGTCTTCTACTGTTGTACCATCCATAATAATGCTACCCATTCCCACCAATATTCGATTACCTAACTGACAACCGTGTAGCATTGCTTTGTGCCCAATTGTGACATCGTCGCCTATAATAAGAGGATGGCCTTCGGGATTACTTTCACTGCGACGAGTAACGTGCAATATGCTTCCGTCCTGTATATTGGTTCTTTTTCCTATTCGGATAATATTAACATCACCGCGAGCGGCAACGAGGGGCCAAATGCTACTATCGTCACCGATTAAAATATCGCCGACGATCACGCTGCTAGAATCGATATATACGTTTAGCCCTAATTTAGGGGCCGTATTTCGGTAGCTGCGAGTCTTTGAGTTGTGTGATTCCATATGAATAACTACTTAATTTAACGATTTGACTATAAATTTAACAAATAAATAGAGAAACGTTAAAAATTTGTCGCATTTAAGGGTGAAATATCTGTTAATTAGTGATTTTTCTTGGCTAACTCATTGATTGCTAATTAGGTGTTTATATTGTAAATGTTGATAAGTTGTATTTTCTTTCGTTAATGTCTGGCCCTTAATATATAAGGGTTGTATGGAAATTGTGCAAACAAACAGTTAATTGGCTTTTTTTCAAAAAAACAGTTGACGTCATCGGTAAAATCTCTAAAATGCGCATCCACTTCCACGGGACATCCCAACGAAGTGTTTTGATACGATAACCACAAGGGTTTAACCCGGTTATCTCAACCGAAACTGGTAAATGTTCGAAAACAATTTTTTCGAAATAATTATCAAAAAGCGGTTGACATCAAAACTGGATGACGTAGAATGCGCATCCTGCTTCGGGCAAGGCCTGCAGCGAAACAACGAGATTAA
>NZ_JBHZSG010000005.1:0-120724 GCF_043642205.1 Thalassotalea litorea
TATCAATAAAATCTATGTGGTAACTGAACCTCTGCCCTAACTCTGAGTTGTGCACAAACTTAATGTGATTGGTATAACAGGTTAGGTAAAGGATAAGGTGACGGGAGCGCCGATCAATCGCAAGATAGTTTTATATCGGAGGTTGGGATACTACAACAGAGCAGAATTTCTCCGTCGCGAATAAACGCCAGAGGTTCACCATTGGTGTATTCTATTGTTCCCTGGTGTAAATCAACGCGACAGGCTCCGCAAAACCCGTCGCGACAGTGATAATGGGCATCAATATTATGGTGTTCAAAAAACTCCAACAAGCTAGTGTGCGACTGATTATCGAAATCGCTGTCGATTACCTGGTCATTAACACAAACTTTATGTCCCATTTTGGCAGTAATTTATAAATCGAAGTCTTCGAAGTCACTGCTATCAACAGCGCTGTCGGTTTGACCGACTAAGTACGAAGAGATTTCGGTTTCCTGCGGCGCGACCTGAACATTATCGCTGGACAGGTAGGCGTTGATCCACGGTAGTGGGTTAGACTTAATCGCAAATTGTGGTTCATAGCCGATGGCGGATAAACGTTGATTCGATAAGTACTCAATGTATTGCTTCAGGATTTCAGCATTCAGACCGATCATAGAGCCATCTTTAAACAGGTAATCCGCCCATTCTTTTTCCTGCTCGATCACGTCTAAAAATAACTGCAGACCTTCATCATGAAACTCTTTGCTAATCTCAGCCATTTCCGGATCATCTTTACCCGATGCCCATAGATTTAAAATATGTTGAGTCGCGGTTAAGTGTACGGCTTCATCACGAGCAATCAGCTTAATAATTTTGGCATTGCCTTCAAGCAATTCACGTTCGGCAAATGCAAATGAGCAGGCAAAAGACACGTAAAAACGAATGGCCTCCAAGGCATTGGTGGAACATACCGAAAAATACAGGGCCTTTTTGATTTCGCGCTGGTTTACAACAACCTGTTCGCCTTCGATATCATAGGTACCTTCACCTTGTGACTGATATAGCTGAGATAGCAATATCAACCGGTCAAAGTACTGAGAAATGGCGCTGGCACGGTTAAGAATATTTTCGTTGATAACAATATCATCAAACACTTCACTCGGATCGGTGAACAGATTACGCAAAATATGTGTATATGAACGCGAATGAATTGTTTCGTAAAAGCCCCAGGTCTCAATCCAGGTTTCTAACTCGGGTATCGAAACCAGCGGCAATAAACAAACGTTGACGCTACGCGCTGCGATTGAATCTAAAAGCGTTTGATATTTCAAATTAGAGATAAAGATATGGCGCTCAGAATTAGTCAGCGACTGCCAGTCGGCGCGATCTTTGGAAATATCCACTTCTTCAGGTCGCCAGAAGAAGGAAAGTTGTTTCTCAATCAGTTTCTCAAAAATAGGATGTTTTTGTTGATCATATCGGGAAACATTGACTGTGTTACCCATGAACATCGGCTCGAGTAATGGATCATTTTTTACTCGGTTAAACGTTGAATACGTCATGTTTGCTCCTGCAGCTCCGGTCATTGGAACTGGCTAAAAATTCGGTAAATTAAAACGAAAGAAACCTCAGCGACTTAAAGGGGAAAGTGCACTGGGGTCTCTGTAATGTTTATTCGGTCAATCGACCGAACGCTTATATCTTACAAGCGCCGCCGGCACAGCCATCATCTTCCATATCACCCATGCTGTCATCAGCACCATCGCGAGTGTTGTGGTAGTACATGGTTTTAACCCCTAATTTGTATGCTAACAGCAAATCTTTAAGGATTTGTTTTACCGGCACTTTGCCATTTTCGAATTTCGACGGGTCGTAATTGGTATTGGCAGATATCGTCTGGTCGACAAATTTTTGCATGATACCAACCAGTTCAAGATAACCTTCATTGCTCGGGATATTCCAAAGCAGCTCATAATTGTCTTTTAGACGTTCATATTCAGGAACAACCTGTTTTAACACGCCGTCTTTACTGGCTTTTACGCTAATAAGGCCGCGCGGAGGTTCAATGCCATTAGTCGCATTGGAAATCTGTGAAGACGTCTCAGACGGCATCAACGCGGAAACGGTAGAGTTACGTACACCGTGTTGTTTGATGCTTTCGCGTAAGCCTTCCCAATCCAAATGTAATGGTTCGCTGGTGACCTTGTCGATTTCGCGTTTATAGGTATCGATTGGCAGGATACCTTGTGATAAACGGGTTTCGTTAAATTTCGGGCACGCGCCTTGCTCTTTTGCCAGCTGGTTTGATGCTTTCAACAAGTAATATTGAATCGCTTCAAACGTACGGTGGGTCAGATTGTTGGCACTACCATTAGAATAATAAACGCCATTTTTGGCAAGGTAGTATGCGTAATTAATAACACCTATACCGAGTGTACGACGTCCCATCGTGGCCGACAGTGCAGCCGGTACCGGGTAATCCTGATAATCAAGCAAGCTGTCCAGGGCACGTACCGCCAGGTCAGCAAGACCGTCTAACTCATCCAGACTGTCAATCTTACCTAGATTGAACGCAGAAAGGGTACACAGAGCGATTTCACCATTAGGATCGTTGACATCTTCAAACGGTTTGGTCGGCAATGCAATTTCTAAACACAGATTCGATTGACGAACCGGTGCAACGCTTGGGTCGAACGGACTGTGAGTATTACAATGGTCGACATTTTGCAGATAAATTCGACCTGTGCTGGCACGCTCTTGGGCAAACAAGGTAAACAACTCAATCGCTTTTACGCGCTTTTTACGAATCGACGCATCGGCTTCGTACTGCACGTAAAGTTGCTCAAATTTATCCTGATCTTCAAAGAACGCATCATACAAGCCAGGTACATCAGACGGGCTGAACAAGGTGATATAGTCACCTTTAATCAAACGCTGGTACATCAGCTTATTAAATTGCACACCATAATCTAGGTGACGGACACGGTTTTCTTCAACACCACGGTTGTTTTTAAGCACCAGCAGGCTTTCAACTTCTAAATGCCATAGTGGGTAAAACAAGGTAGCAGCACCACCACGAACACCACCTTGAGAACAGCTTTTTACTGCTGTCTGAAAATGCTTATAAAATGGGATACAACCTGTATGGAATGCTTCGCCGTTGCGAATCGAGCTTCCTAGAGCACGAATACGACCCGCATTTATGCCGATACCTGCACGTTGCGATACGTATTTAACAATTGCGCTAGTTGAGGCGTTGATCGAATCCAGGCTATCTCCAGTCTCTATCAAAACACAAGATGAGAACTGGCGAGTTGGTGTGCGTACTCCGGCCATAATTGGCGTTGGCAAGGAAATCTTGAACATCGAAATCGCATCGTAGAAACCCTTGACATAATCCAATCGATTTTCTTTTGGATACTTGGCAAAAAGACACGCGGCAACGAGGACATATAAAAACTGGGCACTTTCATAAATTTCACCGTTGACACGGTTTTGCACCAGATACTTACCTTCGAGTTGCTTTACGGCCGCGTAGCTGAACGTTTTGTCACGTTCGTGATCGATAAACGCATCCATCGTAGCAAATTCTTCAGCACTGTAATCTTCAATCAGATGCTTATCATATTTGCCCGTTTCTACCAGCTTTAATACGTGTTCGTGCAGCGCCGGTGGCTCATATTTGCCATAGGCTTTTTTACGCAGATGAAAAATCGCTAATCGAGCCGCCAGATATTGATAGTCTGGCGCTTCTTCACTGATTAAATCGGCGGCTGCTTTGATGATGGTTTCATGTATATCTTCCGTTTTAATGCCATCATAAAATTGAATGTGTGATTTTAGCTCTACTTGAGACACAGAAACTGATTCTAGTCCCTCAGCTGCCCAGTCAATGACTTTATGGATCTTGTCTAAATCGATGGGTTCTTTTTGCCCGTTCCGTTTGGTTACAAAGAGGTTGCTGTTCATGAAAAACCTGTAATTAATGTTTTATATTTATTTTTTTATTTTTATTGATAATCACCAATAAAATTTGATGATTCGTTAAAACCAAGTCAACTTGCCAATAGTGGCTGTTGAAAATAAATGCACAATATCTAGGGGGTATTACAAGATATAGTCACAAGATAATGAGGTTTGGCGGTTAATGCAACCCCTGAGATCTGGCATTTATTTACGATGAATTTAGTTAGTGAATTTAGGTTAGTGGTAACTAACTTACTAGCACCTGTGAAAAACATACTAAGTAAAATGCAAGCGTTATTTATTAAAATTAAATTATTTTACTGCGACCATAGATTATTTTTTTTTGTTCATTGCTACTATTAATTGACTTTAAAAATCCCTATTTAAAACAGTAAATTAAGCTCTTGGGTATTGTTTGTTCAATTCGTCTAAAATGTAAGCTCTAACAGTGCTCCAGGCGCATCAAGTAAAAACCTGGCACCCCAGTTTTTAATGTTTGCATCTGGATTGATGTAGCCCCATGAAGCGATAGCGGTGTGCATATTAGCCGCATTGCCAGCGTCAATGTCACGCTGGGCGTCGCCGACATACAAAATATTGTGGCCCTGGCTGATGTTTAAGGCATCTCTGGCATAGTGCATTGGTGCCGGATGAGGCTTTTTAAACGCTAAGGTATCGCCGCAAACCAGTGCTTTTGCACCGTTGAGCAGGGGAAGCTTTTCCAATAACGGCAGCGTTAAACAGGTGGGCTTGTTGGTAATACCAATCACATTAAATTATTGCTCACTCAGTGAGAATTTAAAGGCTTTTAGGCGAGGCTGATCTTTGGAAGTTGATATTGGTCCAGCAACCGGTTTAACGTTGCGTGCAGATCCGCCGCTGTGTCAACCAGAGTACCGTCTAAATCAAACAGTACGCCTTTTCCTTGCCATTGTCTCATGATGAAACCCGTCGATTCTGAGTGCTGATTGGTATGATGGTTCATACGATAGAGGAAGCAAAAACTATCAACAGACACCGAGATTTATGCACTGCTTGTTTATTCAACCGGCTTTTCGAATGCCAGCAAGTAATTCACATCCAGTCCCGGAGCCAGTTTATGGTTTTCATTGATGGGGTTGTAATGAATGCCTGTGGCATCGATACAGCGAAGACCTGCCGCCTCCGCCCAGCCAATCAGTTGCGAAGGGCGAATAAATTTATTCCAGTCGTGGGTGCCGTCAGGGACAAGCTTCAGTAACTTTTCCGCAGCGACAATCGCTAACAAATAGGATTTGGTTGTTTTATTCAGGGTTGAGAAAAATGCTTTTCCGCCAGGTTTTAGCATCGCCGCACAGGCCGTTACAATGGACTGGGGATCCGGTACATGCTCGAGCATTTCCATACAGGTAACCAAATCAAAATGCTCGGGTACAAGCTTAGCTTTCTCTTCAACCGGGATTTTTTCATAATCTACGTCAATACCGGCTTCCAAGGCATGCAACCTAGCAATATTTAAAGGTTCTTCTCCTAAGTCAATGCCGGTAACACTTGCCCCAATGCGTGCCATGCTTTCCGCCAGAATACCGCCGCCACAACCTACATCTATGGTGGTTAAATCGAACAGCGAACCGCAATGGGATTGAATAAAACTCAGCCGTAATGGGTTAATCTGATGCAAGGGTTTAAAATCACCCTCGGTATCCCACCATTGGCTGGCGACTTTTTCAAACTTTGCGATTTCTTGCGGGTTGACGTTTACGTCTTGGCTCATAATTTGCGAATCCGACTGGGGTTAATCTGGTTGGCTTAGATAAAACAGCCAGTTAAGTTATCAACACGTATGATGGCGAACAATGCACGAAAAACTATTCGTTAATGCGATCGCCGATTTTATTTAGTATTTTCACCTCACCACGACAAACCGCAATAATGGATTTATCACGTTTGAATTCATCATCAATGATCACCCGGCCTTGCTCCGCTTTGGGAAATTGCCCGACCTGATAATTAAATTCCAGAGAGTGAATGTCATAATAAAGTACCGTCACTGTCGTCAAAGGGGTATCGTTGCTGCTCATAGCTAAATTGGCTGATCCTGAATCTTTGCAAGCGCAGCCCGGTACAAGAGAAAAATCAATCAATAACTCGACCGACCTTATTGTAAGGCTGAACATTATTTTTGTGCTGGACCCATTATATATCTAACCCTAGTAGGTATGTAAACCGCGATATGTGATTTGTGTTGTGTCGCAAAGGAATTTTAATTCACAGTAAATTTACCTTCAGGTGTAATTAATGCTACTAATTTTCCGGGAAGTTTGTTAACGTCAGAAGCTTAATAAAGCCGTGCAGAACATTCGCGTTTTATGCTAGTATTCTGCACCAATAAAAAATAGATAAAGCAACTTGCTGATTTAGGGAAAGCATCATTTTATGACCGATCTGGCAAAAGAAATCATTCCAGTTAACATCGAAGACGAATTGAAAACGTCTTACCTGGATTATGCGATGAGTGTAATCGTAGGACGGGCCCTACCCGATGTACGTGATGGTCTGAAACCTGTTCATCGCCGTGTGTTGTATGCAATGCACGATTTGGGTAACGATTGGAATAAGGGCTATAAGAAATCGGCCCGTGTCGTTGGTGACGTAATCGGTAAATATCACCCTCATGGTGATACAGCTGTTTATGACACCATTGTTCGTATGGCGCAACCATTCTCCTTACGCTACATGCTTGTAGATGGACAGGGTAACTTTGGTTCTGTCGACGGTGATTCCGCGGCAGCCATGCGTTATACCGAAATCCGCATGCAGAAAATTTCCCATGCATTACTCGCGGATCTAGAAAAAGAAACGGTTGATTTTGTTCCCAACTATGATGGTCAGGAACAGATGCCGGCTGTTATGCCTACCCGGGTACCAAACCTGTTAGTAAACGGTTCTTCGGGTATCGCGGTTGGTATGGCAACCAATATCCCGCCTCATAACCTAACCGAAGTTGTCAATGGCTGTATCGCCATGATTGATAATTCGGATATCACCATTGAAGAATTGTTTGAATATATTCCTGGTCCGGATTTTCCAACGGCAGGTATTATCAGTGGTAAAGCAGGGATCCAGGAAGCTTATCGCACTGGCCGTGGTAAGTTAAATATTCGTGCTCGAGCCGAGATAGAAGTCGACGACAAGACAGGTAAAGAAACCATTGTCGTCCATGAACTTCCTTATCAGGTTAACAAAGCTCGCCTGATTGAAAAAATGGCCGAGTTGGTTAAAGAAAAACGTCTTGAAGGTATTTCAGCCCTGCGCGATGAGTCTGATAAAGACGGTATGCGCATGGTTATTGAGGTTAAGCGCGGCGAAGTTGGGGAAGTGGTTCTAAATAACCTTTATAAACTGACCCAGATGCAGGTTTCTTTTGGTATGAACATGGTTGCGTTGACGGATGGTCAACCAAAACTGTTTAATCTGAAAGAAATGCTGGAAGCGTTTATTCTCCATCGCCGGGAAGTGGTTACTCGTCGTACCATCTTTGAATTACGCAAAGCGCGCGAGCGTGCACATATTCTTGAAGGTTTAGCGGTAGCACTTAGCAATATCGACCCTATCATCGAGTTAATCAAAAACTCACCAACACCTGCACAAGCCAAAGAAGGTTTGGTCAGCAATGGTTGGAATCTGGGTAATGTGTCGGAAATGCTGGAGCGTGCTGGTAATGATGCAGCGCGTCCGGAATGGCTGGAACCTGAATTTGGTATTCGTGACGGAAAGTACTACTTAACCGTACAACAGGCGCAAGCCATTCTTGATTTACGTCTGCACAAATTAACTGGTTTAGAACATGAAAAAATTCTAAACGAGTACAAAGAGTTATTAGACTTTATCGCGGAATTGCTACATATTCTTGGCAGCCCTGAGCGCTTGATGGAAGTGATTCGTGAAGAATTAGAAGCCATTCGTGAAGAATTTGGTGATGAACGTCGTACTGAAATCTCACTCGCTTCTCATGATTTGTCACTTGAAGACTTGATCAATGAAGAAGATGTTGTTGTTACCTTATCGCACGAAGGCTATGTGAAATATCAGCCGTTGTCTGAATATGAGTCTCAGCGTCGGGGTGGTAAAGGTAAAGCCGCAACCAAGATGAAAGAAGAAGACTTCATTGAACGTTTGTTGGTCGCTAATACCCATGACACTATCTTGTGTTTCTCGAACCGCGGTCGTATGTACTGGCTGAAAGTGTATCAATTACCTCTGGCGACACGTACTGCCCGAGGACGTCCAATTGTTAACTTATTGCCACTAGAAAGCGATGAGCGTATCACCGCCATTTTACCGGTTCGTGAATACGAAGAAGATAAATTTATCTTCATGGCAACGGCATCTGGTACGGTTAAGAAAACACCATTGACGGCATATTCTCGTCCACGTGCAAACGGTATTATCGCGTTAAATCTGCGTGATGACGATACCTTAATTGGTGTTGATATTACCAATGGTGACAGCGAAATCATGTTGTTCTCCGATGAAGGCAAAGTGGTTCGTTTCCATGAGCAAGGGGTACGTACTGTAGGTCGAACGGCTACCGGTGTTCGCGGCATGAAGCTTGATGAAGCGCAAAAAGTTGTGTCGTTAATTGTGCCGAAAAACCAGGGACCGATTTTAACGGTTACGGAAAATGGTTACGGTAAACGTACTGAACTTGAGGAATACCCAGCGAAAAGTCGTGCAACCAAAGGGGTTGTGTCGATTAAAGTCAGCGATCGTAATGGTTCAGTGGTTGGTGCGGTTCAGGTAGAAGACGCCGATGAAATCATGTTGATTACCGACAATGGTACACTGGTTCGTACCCGTGTTAATGAAGTCAGCATTATTGGCCGCAACACCCAAGGGGTTCGGTTGATAAGAACGGCCGACGACGAACACGTTGTAGGTTTGCAACGCATTGATGAAATCGAAGAAGAGCCTGAGGTAGATGAGGCGGACGTTGATGGTGAGGAGCAAACTACAGACAGCTCTGAACCTGCGCAAGACGCAGCGCCTGAGGCGGATGACGAGTAAAGTTTTTTACACGACATAATAAATGGGCGGTTTTTACCGCTCATTTTTTTTCTGGTCAGGACTCGTTCCTGACTGTTGGTTTTAGCCGCTGCCATATTTAAGGCAAGGTTTCACGATTAGTTAATCTGTAAAAGTTGTTTTTGATGAAAGAGATTTATAATTTTTGTGCCGGTCCTGCAATGTTACCTAAACCGGTAATGGCTCTAGCTCAGGCAGAGTTTTTAAACTGGAATCATACTGGTTGTTCGGTCATGGAGTTAAGCCATCGGGGCCCTGAGTTTATGGCATTGGCGGCAAAAGCCGAGCAAGATCTTCGGGACATTTTAGATATTCCGGATAACTATAAGGTGCTGTTTTGTCACGGCGGTGGGCGAGGGCAATTTTCAGCCGTACCACAAAATTTGCTGACCAAAACAGGCAAGGCGGATTATATCGTCACCGGCTCCTGGTCGAAAAGCGCTGTTTCTGAGGCAAAAAAGTACGGCGACATTCACGTATTAGAACCGGTTGTTGAGATCCAGGGTGAAAAACAGGTGCTGCCGTCGTCACAATGGGATTTGTCCACGGATGCTGATTACGTGCATTATTGCCCGAATGAAACCGTCGATGGTATCGAAATATTTGAGCTACCAGATACCGGCGAAGTGCCTTTGGTTGCAGATATGTCGTCGACGATCTTATCAAGACCCATCGATGTCAGTAAGTTTGGATTGATTTATGCGGGTGCACAGAAGAACATCGGCCCTTCGGGATTGACAATTGTTATTGTCCGCGAAGACTTATTGGGCAGAGCGATGCCTACGGTGCCCGAGATTTTTAACTATCAGACACTGGCAAATAATGACTCGATGTTCAATACGCCGCCAACGTATGCCTGGTATCTGGCAAGTTTGGTATTTAGCTGGCTTAAAGAACTTGGCGGTTTAACGGCTATGGAAGCGCGCAACCGCAATAAAGCTAATCGCTTGTATGATTACATTGAGCAAAGCGACTTTTATACCAGTAAAATCGCGACCGCAAATCGCAGCACCATGAATGTACCATTTTACTTACGAGATGAGAGCCTGAATACGGCGTTTTTGCAGCAGGCAAAAGCGGCCGGGCTGTTGGCATTAAAAGGGCATCGTTCGGTAGGCGGTATGCGAGCAAGCATATACAATGCCATGCCGATAGAGGGGGTTGATGCCTTGATTGAATTTATGCAACTTTTTGCCGAGCAGCATCATCGTTAATACCAGATATTAAATTAATAAAAATTACTAAACCGAAGTAAAAAAGGAAGTACCCATGACCCAGTCATCTTCAACTCTGATTTTCAATGCTAAGCCTGCCGGACCGGTCAATGGCGATATTACCATTCCCGGTGATAAGTCCGTTTCTCATCGTTCGATTATGTTTGCCTCATTGGCGGAAGGTACAAGTCATATCCGTGGCTTTTTACCGGGTCAGGATTGCCTGGCGACAATGAATGCGTTTAAGGCGATGGGTGTGGATATTCAAGGTCCGGATAAAGATAACAACGTTGTTGTTCACGGTGTCGGTATGCATGGTTTGAAAGCGCCGAAGCAAGCGATGGATGTTGGTAACTCAGGGACTTCGATTCGACTGTTATCCGGGATACTGGCGGGGCAGGCATTTGCCAGTGAAATGATTGGTGATGAGTCATTGAATAAACGTCCGATGATGCGGGTCGTCAATCCTTTGCAGCAAATGGGCGCGAATATCAGTGCTACCGATGATGGCACACCACCGCTAAAAGTTGCTGGCAACAGTCAATTAACTGCCATTGATTATCCATTGCCTATGGCTTCTGCTCAGGTTAAATCTTGTGTACTACTTGCTGGTATGTATGCGCAAGGTACAACCGTTGTTACGGAACCTGGCATAACCCGAGATCATACAGAGCGCATGCTGAATGCGTTCGGTTATCCGGTGAACGTAGACGGCAATAAGGTGTCTATCGAGGGTGGTGGCAAACTCACCGCCTGTGATATCACCGTACCTGGCGATATTTCTTCGGCCACCTTTTTTATTATTGCAGGGTTGATCGCCAAACAGGGCACACTAACGTTACGCAATGTTGGTATGAACCCAACGCGTATTGGTGTGTTAAACATCGTTCGTAAAATGGGCGCCAATATTGAAGTGGTTAATGCCCGTAAGGCTGGCGATGAGCCAGTTGCGGACTTGATTGTTCATGCCAGTGAGCTTAAGGGCTGCGACATTGATGATGCTGACGTCCCTCTTGCTATTGATGAATTCCCGGCTATATTTATTGCCGCCGCCTGTGCCAAAGGCGTGACTCGTTTAAGAAATGCCGAAGAATTACGGGTAAAAGAAAGTGATCGCATCCAGGCAATGGCCGATGGCCTTGAGATCCTGGGTATTGAATGTACCGTGTATGAGGACGGCATTGATATCACTGGCGGTAAGTTAACCACGGGAACGGTTGATAGCCAGCACGATCATCGAATTGCGATGGCTTTTGCTATCAGTTCGCTACGCTCTAGTGGTACAATCCGCATATTGGACTGCGATAACGTAGCCACTTCATTTCCTGTTTTTGTCGAACTTGCTAATGAAGTGGGTCTAAATATTACTCAGGAATTAGTAAATGAATGAACAAATCCCTTTAATCACCATTGATGGTCCCAGCGGCGCTGGGAAGGGTACCGTTGCCAGGATTGTGGCGGAACAACTAGGATGGAATCTGCTTGATAGTGGGGCAATTTATCGCGTTTTGGCGGTTGCCACCAATCACCATAATATTGATATTGAAAGTGAGGAAGCGTTGATTCCTCTGGCATCGCATCTGGATGTGGAATTTGATATTCAGGAAAAAGGCGAGTCCCGGGTTTTACTTGAAGGCGAAGATGTGACTAATGTTATTCGCACCGAAGAAGTCGGGGCGATAGCATCAAAAGTTGCCGCATTTCCACGGGTACGCGAGGCATTATTAAGGCGCCAACGGGCGTTTAAACAAATGCCAGGTCTGCTGGCTGATGGGCGTGACATGGGAACCGTAGTGTTCCCGGATGCGCCAGTTAAAGTATTTTTAACAGCAAGCCCGGAAGAACGTGCTAAACGCCGTATGCTTCAGTTGCAAGATAAGGGCATTGATGTTAACATCGGGCGCCTTTTGGCGGACATCAAACAGCGAGATGAGCGTGATCAGAATCGTTCAGTGGCGCCGTTGTTGCCTGCAGAAGGTGCGTTGTTGGTTGATTCTACTGAGCTGAGCGTGCCTCAGGTCGTAGAAAAAATACTGGCATTTGCTAATGAAAAATTATCGGAATTTTTTTAATTCCAAAGTAGTTTACTGCAAGGAAGATAGTGAACTTTTTTAACAACCCCACAATACATGTACGTTGAGTGGATTAATAACTGAGTTAACTTACAAGTTATGACTGAAAATTTTGCACAGCTTTTTGAAGAAAGCTTAAAAGAAATCGAAACACGTCCTGGTTCCATCATCAAAGGTACCGTTGTTGCAATTAACAAAGACAACGTTCTTGTTGACGCTGGCCTTAAATCTGAGAGTGTTATCTCTCTTGATCAGTTCAAGAACACTTCTGGTGAAGTTGAAATCAACGTTGGCGATTCAGTTGACGTAGCGCTTGACGCTACTGATGACGGTTTCGGTGAAACTATCCTTTCTCGTGAAAAAGCTAAGCGCTTCGAAGCTTGGCAGTTCCTTGAGAAGGCTTACGAAGAAAAAGAAACTGTTATCGGTGTTATCAACGGTAAAGTTAAAGGCGGCTTCACAGTTGAAGTTAGCAACATTCGTGCTTTCTTACCAGGTTCTCTAGTTGACGTACGTCCAGTACGTGACACTGCTCACTTGGAAGGCAAAGATCTAGAATTCAAAGTTATTAAGCTTGATCAAAAGCGTAATAACGTTGTTGTATCTCGTCGTGCTGTTATCGAATCTGAAAGCAGTGTTGAACGTGATCAACTACTTGAGTCTCTTCAAGAAGGCCAAGAAGTTAAAGGTATCGTTAAGAACCTTACTGACTACGGTGCATTCGTTGATCTTGGCGGCATCGATGGTCTACTACACATTACTGATATGGCTTGGAAGCGTGTTAAGCACCCAAGTGAAATCGTTAATGTTGGTGATGAAATCCCAGTTAAAGTTCTTAAGTTCGACCGCGAGCGTACCCGTGTATCACTAGGTATGAAGCAGTTGGGTGAAGATCCATGGGCAGCAATTGCTAACCGTTTCCCTGAAGGTTCTAAACTAACAGGTCGTGTCACTAACCTAACTGACTACGGTTGTTTCGTTGAAATCCAGGAAGGCGTTGAAGGTCTAGTTCACGTTTCTGAAATGGATTGGACTAACAAAAACATCCACCCATCTAAAGTTGTTAACTTGGGTGATGAAGTTGAAGTTATGGTTCTTGAAATTGACGAAGAGCGTCGTCGTATTTCTCTTGGTCTTAAGCAATGTATCCCGAACCCATGGGAAGAGTTCGCTAAGAACTTCAACAAGGGTGATAAAGTTAGCGGTAAGATCAAGTCAATCACTGACTTTGGTATCTTTATCGGTCTTGACGGTGGTATCGACGGTCTTGTTCACTTATCTGACATTTCTTGGAATGGCGGTGAAGAAGTTGTTCGTGAATACAAGAAAGGCGATGAGATCTCAGCTGTTGTCCTACAGGTTGATCCAGAGCGTGAGCGTATCTCTTTAGGCGTTAAGCAAACTGAAGATGATCCGTTCAATATGTATCTGACAGACAACAAAAAAGGTGCTATTGTTACTGGTACTGTAGCTGAAGTTGACGCTAAGGGTGCTAAGGTAACTCTTATCGAAGGCGTTGAAGGTTACATCCGTGTATCTGACATCTCTCGTGAGCGCGTTGAAGATGCATCAACTGAATTATCTGTTGGTGACAGCGTTGAAGCTAAGTTCGTCGGTGTTGACCGTAAGAACCGCGTTATCAGCCTATCTATCAAAGCGAAAGACCAGGCTGACGAACGTTCAGCTATGGAAAACTTGAACCAGGCAGAAGACACTGGTTTGAGTGCGATGGCAGAAGCATTTAAAAACGCTAAAGGCTAATTTAGCCCTAAGGTGAGGAGATATTCATTTATCTCCTCTATCTCTAATCCATCGGCTAGCGCCAAAATGAACTGGAGGTCAAATGACCAAGTCAGAACTCATTGAGAAGTTAATTGATAAGATGGATCACTTGTCAGCTAAGGATGTAGAATCAGCCACCAAGGAAATTCTGGAAATGATGGCGGAAACCCTCGAAAGCGGTGACCGTATTGAAATTCGTGGATTTGGCAGTTTTTCATTACATTATCGCGCACCACGGGTTGGACGCAATCCCAAAACTGGGGAATCTGTTGACCTAACGGGTAAATACGTTCCACACTTTAAACCGGGAAAAGAGTTGAGAGAAAGAGTAAATCTTTCATTAGCTTAATTGCAGAATACATCAGAAAAAGGCATGCTATATAGCATGCCTTTTTTTTCAGATACGAGTATCCAATGAGATTATTTATTTCGGTTGTATTTCTTTTTATACTACTGGCCATTGCCTTTGTCTTTGGCTCTCAAAATGAGCAACTTATTGAACTGAATTATATTGTTGCTAAGGCTGAAATCAGCGTTTCTCAGGCCGTTAGTCTGTTTACCTTTATCGGCTTTTTGATAGGGGTTTTGATATCTACGCTGTTTTCCTTTAAGCGTCGTTTTATGCGCAAGAAATCAGATTAACTTAAATCCCCCATAAGAAATAATCGCTATGTTTGAACTGCTATTTTTATTACTTCCTGTTGCCGTAGGTTACGGCTGGTTTATGGGAAGAAATAGCATCAAGCAAAAGGATCAAAGCGAAAAAGATTCTTTATCTGCCAAATATTCCACCGGATTGAATTATCTGTTGTCCAATCAACAGGATAAGGCAATCGATTATCTGCTTGAAGCACTCAAACATGAAGACGATACGGTTGAAGCCCATTTTGCTATGGCTAATTTATTTCGACGCCGTGGTGAGCTCGACAGAGCGCTTAAAGTGCATGAATATCTGGTGCGCCAATCGGTATTGTCTGACAAAGAAAAACAGCAAGCGGCATTTGAATTAGGCCGCGACTTTCATAGCGCAGGGCTTTTTGACCGTGCAGAAAAAATGTTTCTAAAGCTTATCAAAACACCCACCTATGGCATTAAGGCGCTTTCTTACCTGTTACAAATCTACTTATCTACCAAAGATTGGCAAAAAGGCATTAAGCTGGAAAAAACAATACGTAAAACAAAAGATAAAAAACTCAACCATTCCCTGGCAAATTTTTATTGTGAGCTTGCTGAACAGGCCATGCAGGATGACGAATATATTAAAGAGCTGGAATTGCTTGAACATGCTTTGCTGTTAAATCCCAATTCTAGCCGCGCCAAAGTTACGATGGCCAAAGTCTATGAAAACTCAGATCAATACAATGAAGCCTGTCGTTGTTACCAAGAAATATTTTTGCAAGATCAGGAGTTTTTTCCTGATGTAATTGATAAAATGCGCGACTGCTATTTACGAAGCGATCACAAGGACGAATTTTACCCATTTATCAAAGATGTATTTGAGAAAACGGGAAGTAGTACCGCTCTGATCACTTACTTAGGGCATATACAACAAAGTCATTCGCCCGAGAAAGCGGTAGAGTATTTATTATCGGCCTTGCATCGTCGTCCTACCATCCGTGGCTTTCAACATTTCGTAAAAATGCAGATTAATGAAGAGAATTCGCAAACTCAGCGAGAATCTCTGGATGTGATCAAAGAATTGGTTACAGCGTATTTAAAGTTGCGCCCCAGGTATAGTTGCCGAAATTGCGGCTTCAACAGTACTGTTCACTATTGGTCTTGCCCATCCTGTCATGATTGGGAACAAATCAAACCCGTAAGAGGTTTGGAAGGAGAGTAAATTTATGTCATTTGATCCTAAGGTCGTCGTTGCCCTGGATTTTGCAAGCAAAGCGGAAGCCTTGTCCTTTGTTGATAAAATTGAACCTGCAGATTGTCGGCTCAAGGTCGGTAAAGAAATGTTTACCCACTTCGGACCAGAATTTGTTAAAGCGTTAACACACCGTGGTTACGATGTGTTTTTAGATCTTAAGTTTCATGATATTCCAAATACTGTAGCCAAAGCCGTTGCCGCTGCCGCTGATCTCGGGGTATGGATGGTAAATGTCCATGCCAGTGGTGGCAGTGCAATGATGAAGCGGGCGAAACAGGAACTTGAACGTTACGGTGATAAAGCGCCGTTATTGATTGCTGTAACGGTACTGACCAGCATGGGCTCTGCCGATCTACGAGAACTTGGCATCGAATTGACTCCGGAGCAACAGGTTCTTGCACTCGCTAAATTAGCGCAAACATCAGGTCTTGACGGGGTAGTGTGCTCGGCTCAGGAAGCTCAGCTATTAAAACAAACCTTAGGTGAAACATTTAAATTAATAACACCGGGGATCCGACCTGAAGGTGCTAGTATCGATGATCAAAAGCGCATTATGACGCCTCCACAAGCGATTTCGGTGGGTGTGGATTATTTAGTGATTGGACGTCCAATTACCAAAGCCGAAGACCCTGCAGCGGTTCTTAAAAGCATTAATGCGTCACTCATGTCATAAATAGCTGCATACCTTAACCAACATCTAAAGCCACTTTATCGGTGGCTTTTTTATTGCCTGGCAAAAAATTCTGGTATTTTTCCTAAGCTTAAAATGCCCACACGGGGTGGGTATATGACTTTCAGTATTATGCTGGACTGGTTTTTACGGTTTATTAGACGACAGGCTAGCTGTTATTGAAAGTCGGTAGATTTTATTTAAGGATGATACATATGAACAAATTTTTATTAATGCTGATGTTAAGCGTATCGCTTGTTTCTGGCGTATGCCATTCTGCTGATGCCGAATCGAGCAAAGCTGAGAAGTCTGTGACCATGGAGTCGGTAAGTCTGAATAAAGCGGATCTTGAGGAACTACAAAGTATCCGTGGATTGGGTGCGAAAAAGGCTCAGGCAATCATCGAATACCGAGAAGCAAATGGCCCATTCACCGATGTTAAACAGCTACTTAACGTCAAGGGCATTGGTGAGAAGTTTTTATCGAAAAATGCAAACCTACTGCGATTGTAAGTTTCGATGTACTGAAGATCAGATGCTCTGATGCAGTTAATGAGCCGCTGATCTGAGGATTAAATATTAGTAGACACTTGCCTTACGGTGTTTGCAAAGGCCTATTAATATTCGAGGTTTAGGGAGCATAAAAAAACGCCAGCGTTTGCTGGCGTTTTTTGTGGGTATTAACCATGTTTTTTAGTTAAGGCTGAGACTCAATCTCATAATCGCCTTGGGTTAAGGTTTCGTTGGACCCGCAAAACTATGGTTAGTGGCTGATGCCTGACTTGCAACCCTTGCAGACCGGCCAAATTCAGCTCGCTCATCAATATTCAGTGCAGAAGTCGGAAGCTCAGCATTAACATTGTCTACTACCATTTCTGGCTTCGTCATCGGAGCATTCGCTTTGCCACTAAGTTTATGAACTTTTGCTACTGGCTTTTTGCTTTTCACTACGGCAACGTCTGCTTCTGTAGTATCAGTGCTGTTATCGCTGTTGGTTTGCACGTCAGCACTAGCTGCTTGTTCAACGTCAACTTTGATTTCCTGCTCTGATTGCGACTCGACAGGCGTTTCGATGCTATCTTGAGCGTGTACTGTATCTTCAACCTGGGCGATATCTTCTGCCTGTGTCTGCGCTTTTACATCACTTAGAGTGGAGGAAACTGCCTCGCTCTGAGCGCTGCTGTCTTCGGTTGAAGGCGTCTGCTCTTGAGCTTGAACAGATTTATCTTCCGTATCCAACGCTTCATCTACCTTAACAGCGGCTTCACTGTCAGGAACGACTTCAGACTTATCGGTCGATGATACAGGGTCACCGGAAACTTCGAGTTCCAGTTGGGTGCTTGCATCTTCTGGTTGTGAAGGCGTCGCAGATGGTACCGCTGGCGCTTGTTCAGGCGAAACTTCAGCGGCCGGTTGTAGCTCTTCTGCAGATAAATCCAGAGAGGTTTGCACGCCTTGTTCTGTTTCTGCAACCGATGGATAGCGAGCAACTACTGCATCATCAACCGTTTCTACGGTATCTTGTGCTTCGTCACTAACTGTTGCCTGCGCGGCATCTTGTTCTTTGTCTTTACGACGACGTTGACCATGAGAGCGCAAATGACGAGGAGAGCGACGGTTACGATTCTTTCCTTCATTATCCCGTTTTACCTCTGACTCAGGCGTCGAAGCTTGGGCTGCTTTTGTATCTTCAACATTGGCTTCAACGTTTGCTTCAACCACTTCCTGAGTGCCAACAGGCGCTGGTTGTTTTTTCTGACCCTGGCGAGGGCTGGCTTTTGCCGGTTTATCTTTGCTTACCGGTTTTGCGTCCTGCTTCTGAACAGCATTGCTATCGGTCGCATTCTGTTCGCCTTTATCGCTATTTAAACGTACCTTTTTACGGGTATTGCGACGTTGACGACGTTCTGCAACTTTCTCTTCAGTGACCGTTTTATCTTGCTGCTTATCTTGACCACGTTTAGCCGGTTTTTTGGCGTTGCGGTTTTGAGGCTTATCATTCGGTTTGTTTTCTTTATTGCCACCACGCTGGTCTTTAGTGCCGTCACGTTGGTCTCTATTGCCATCGCGTTTGTCTTGATTACGATTACGACGTTGTTGTTGACGAGGCTTGCGTTGACGGTGTTCGCGTTTGTCTTGACCACCACGGTTGTGTCTCTGTGGTTTGGCATCTGCTTTCGGTTTTTCTTCCGACGCAAATAAAGACGCAAAAAATGCAGCGATAGCGGCAAACAAGCCTGCAGATTTTTCTTCTTTTACCGGCTTCTTCTTCGCAGGTGTAGCTTGCGGAGCTGTCATTCCCTGCAGCAACGGTTCATCACGTTTTACCGCATCCTTCTGGAATTTCGGCATAACCGCTTCTTCAGACACAGGCTCAGCAACTTTTACTTCGTAACTCGCTTGTGACGTAGATTCATCGTCACGAACACGGATAACTTCGTATTGCGGCGTATCCATATTCTGGTTTGGTAAAATCAAAACTTTAACGTCGTGGCGCTTCTCAATGTGGCCAACCGCATTGCGTTTTTCGTTTAACAGGTACGTGGCAACAGGCACAGGAACTTGCGCATGCACCTGGCTGGTTTTGTCTTTGATCGCTTCTTCTTCCATCAGACGCAATACCGACAATGCCAGTGATTCAACCCCACGCACGTGACCTGTACCGTTACAGCGAGGGCAGGCACCCTGACTGGTTTCGCCAATGGATGGACGCAGACGCTGACGCGACATTTCCAATAAGCCAAAACGAGATATGCGGCTCAACTGAATTCGTGCTCGGTCAGAACGAACGGCGTCGCGCATACGATTCTCAACTTCACGTTGATGGCGAACCGGGGTCATATCGATAAAATCGATAACCACAAGACCACCTAAATCTCGCAAACGCAATTGACGAGCAATTTCTTCAGCGGCTTCAAGGTTAGTGTTGAAAGCCGTTTCTTCAATATCACTGCCTTTGGTTGCTCGGGCAGAGTTAATGTCAATAGATGTTAAGGCTTCTGTCGGATCGATAACGATGGAACCACCAGATGGCAAACGAACTTCTCGTTGGAAAGCGGATTCAATTTGCGACTCAATCTGATAATGGGTGAATAACGGCACATCGCCTTTATACAGTTTTACCTTATTGATGAAGTCCGGGCGCACCAGTTGGATATGTTCTTTAATGCTATCGAAAACCTTAGGTCGGTCAATAACGATTTCACCGATATCACGACGCAAGTAATCTCGAATGGCACGAAGAATAACATTACTTTCCTGATGAATTAGGAAAGGTGCTGGTTTTGAACTGGCGACAGTATCGATGGAGCGCCAATAGTGCAAAAGGACATTTAAGTCATGCGCAAGTTCTTCATAATCTTTGCCAACACCAGCGGTACGGACGATAAGTCCCATGCCTTTTGGTAAATCTAGTTTGCTTAATGACTCTTTTAATTCAGTACGCTCATCACCTTCAATGCGACGAGAGATGCCGCCTGCTCGTGGGTTATTTGGCATCAGTACCAAATAACTACCGGCAAGGCTGATAAATGTCGTTAAAGCTGCCCCTTTCTGGCCTCGTTCTTCCTTATCGATTTGAACGATGACTTCCTGGCCTTCACTTAAAACATCTTTGATATTTGGACGGCCTTGAAAACTATAACCTTGCGGAAAATAGCTTTTTGCAATTTCTTTCATTGGGAGGAAGCCGTGGCGGTCAGCACCGTAATCGACAAAGGCGGCTTCAAGGGAAGGTTCTACGCGGGTAATTTTACCCTTATAAATGTTGGATTTTTTTTGTTCGTGACCAGGGCTTTCGATATCAAGATCATAAAGACTTTGGCCGTCAACAAGTGCTACGCGGAGCTCTTCCGACTGAGTAGCATTAATTAACATGCGTTTCATTGATTGTGTGACTCTATTTTTTTGTCACAACACATGCGAGAGTGCAGGCAATCGTTGCGTAGCAATAGCTAAGCAAACAGAGGGTTGTCAGCCTCACGGTTGTCAACGCCAGTTGTTCTGGGTCTGTTCTATATCTGATTGTTTATCTATACGTTATTGCAAACAAATACAGCAATTTGGCAATAACGTGTATTAACTAGTTACACTCAAAGCAGTGTTGTGCTTATCTAAGTTTTGCTCATTAATGCTGGATTTGATGTTTATGCTGCAGTTTCTGATAGGTTACACACATCAGAGCCAGCAAATGGCGATGCTATCCGTGTATCGGGCAAACCGAAAATTAGGGTTTGCTAATAATATGTACAGGGACGTTGCCGCACCAAACCTCTTACAATTCATAAAGAGCTTCGTTTTTTCATGGTTATTGGAAAATCATCAATAACCTGTTCATTATCCCACTAAAGTGTAGATTAAGGCAACAATAAAGGCGCGTTATATTAACTTTAATTCTCCTTAAATTCGCTCAAGCGAAATACACACTGGCCTGTCGTCCGATTCTATGGTCAGTTTATTGACAAAATCTTTGCCCTTGGCAGCGATATAGCTCAGCAGAATGATTACTCATGTGTTAAAATCCCGGCATATGTTCGTTTTATTCAAGTGTATGTGAAATACGTGAGCAATCATTCTTCAACGGCAGCCGACAAACCGCAATCAACGGCATCGTCTGCAGACAAACCTAAAGTTCAATATCATGAGATTGACGAGGCCAGTGATGGTCAGCGTATCGATAATTTCTTATTAAAAACCTTAAAAGGTGTGCCAAAAAGCATGATCTATCGATTATTGCGAAAAGGTGAGATCCGGGTAAATAAGAAACGAATTAAACCGGAATATCGATTGCAACTCGAAGATATTGTCCGTGTTGCTCCGATTCGGATGCCAGATAACCCTGAAAAAATTTCGCCACAATTAAAAAAGGTTGCGTCACTGGAACAACAAATCATCTTTGAAGATGATTGCCTGATTGTCATTAATAAACCTTCCGGGATGGCTGTTCACGGTGGTAGCGGTTTAAGTTTTGGCTTAATCGAAGCGCTACGAGCCCTGCGCCCCAATGCGAAAATGTTAGAGCTGGTGCACCGTCTTGACAGAGATACGTCCGGTTGTTTGGTGGTTGCTAAAAAACGCTCGGCATTGCGTAATTTACACGAGCAACTGCGTCATAAAAAAGTGCAGAAATTTTATCACGCATTAGTTAAAGGCCACTGGTCGACAAAGCTAACCCGGGTTACTGAAGGCTTAAAGAAAAATGAGCTTAAATCCGGCGAGCGAGTGGTTGTGGTGGATAACCAGCAGGGAAAAGAATCAGAAACACGCTATAAAGTGTTGACCCATTACATTGGTGCCACGTTAGTGCGCGCGTTTCCAGTGACCGGCAGAACCCATCAAATCCGGGTTCATTGTCAGGTTAAAGGTCACCCTATAGCCTGCGATAATAAATATGGTGCGGAAGATTTTACCGCCAGTATGCAATCAATAGGGTTAAAACGATTGTTTTTACATGCGGCAAGCATAGAGTTTAATCACCCTAAAGATGATACACGGGTAAAATTTGAAGCGCCCTACGATCAACAATTAACCGCGGCATTAACGAAAATGGAAATAAAAACCTTCTAATGAATGCCGGATTAGATTGAGCGGAGAGAAGAGATTAACCATAAGTCACTTGGAAATCTCTTTGCCGCTATGCTTGCTGCGCCAGGACATCAATACCTTTATTTGCCAGTAATTTAGTCAGGCGTATTAAAGGTAAGCCAACCAGACTATTGGGGTCATCGCCTTCAAGTCGCTCAAACAAACAAATTCCCAGACCTTCACTTTTAAAGCTTCCAGCACAATTTAAAGGTTGTTCGGCCCGCACATATGCGCTGACTTGCGCATGTGACAGCTCGCGAAAATATACATGAAAAGGCTCAACGATGACGTCGTAGCTATTGTCGGTGCTGTTATATAAACACAAGGAGGTTAAAAAGGTGACTTTGTCACCACTAAAGCGCAGTAACTGCTTAATCGCATTCTCTTCGGTTCCGGGTTTACCAAGAATGTCTCCCTGGTGCACGGCAACTTGATCGGAACCAATGATCAGAGCATCGGGATGACCTTTGGCGACTTCTTTAGCTTTGCCTATTGCTAAGCGTTCAACCAATTGTTCCGGCGTCTCATCGGGTAGGGGACTTTCATCAATATCAGGCTTGTCACATTTAAAATTAAGATTTAGTTTTTCTAAAATTTGTTTGCGAAATATCGATGTTGAACCCAGCACTATCTTTTTCATAGCAAAATGTACTTATGTTTAGGATTGTCTATCGATCAATTTTACCTGACAGCTGGCGAGAGCGAAAGCTATGTTAACAACATGGAAGCTAACGCTATTTTTCTACTTTTCGCTTTAGGATCGTATTCAATGTGTTAAAATATGTCATTAATTGAGCGAATGAGCTCAATGTGTTTAATTTTCTTTTGACACAAGGACCGACAGCCTTTATCATGCGCGCCTTATGCAGAACCTTAAACTTCCGATAACCATAGACCCATATAAGAGTGCTCAACGGCGCTTGGTATGTGAAGGATATTTTGAGTTATCTGGATTAGAACGATTGCAAGCTTTGACTAAAGGTCAGGGTGAGCAGGCAAATGTAAAGGTCACCTTTGATGTGGACGAGCAGGGTCTGATTGTATTATCAGGTCAAGCCCAGGCATCAGTGTCTTTAACATGTCAGCGTTGTAATGAAGAATTTTCGCAGGATTTGCAGGTTGAATTCTGTTATTCTCCTGTGAAGGGCGAAGAAGCTGCCGGTCAGCTGCCTTCGTATTATGATGCCGTAGAATTAGATGAAAATGGTGAAGTGAATTTACGCGAATTAGTGGAAGATGAGTTAATTCTCGCGATTCCATTAATCCCGAAACATGAACTCGAAGATTGCCCGGCTGATGCCGACAGTACTTGGGGGAAGTTACCGGATACGCTTGAGAAACCGAATCCATTTGATGTATTGAAACAACTCAAGTAACTTGTGATTTTAGGAGTAAAGTAATGGCCGTACAGAAAAGTAAAAAGTCTCGTTCAAGACGAGGCATGCGCCGTTCACACGATGCGTTAACTGCAGAAAATCTATCAGTAGATAGCGTATCTGGTGAAACTCATCGTCGTCACCACGTAACAGCCGATGGCTTTTACAAAGGTGTCAAAGTTATCGCTAAATAAGCGAGAACACTTTGGTGAGTCTAACGGTAGCGTTAGATGTTATGGGGGGCGATCATGGCCCCCTTATAACTTTGCCTGCAGCAAAATTGGCGATAGAAGCATTGCCAAACCTTCATCTCGTGCTCTGCGGTGATGAAGAAATTATCCAATCCCACCTCGATACACTACAACTTTCTAATCATCCACAACTGTCTATTCAGCATGCCAGTGAATCCATTAGCATGGATGAAAAACCAGCAATTGCGCTGCGTTGCAAAAAAGATTCTTCGATGCGCCAAGCGCTTAACCTGGTTCGTGATGAACAGGCACAAGCCTGTGTCAGTGCAGGGAATACCGGAGCATTACTGGCGATAGCGCATTTTGTTCTGAAAATGATCCCCGGCGTCGAACGTCCGGCCTTAATTACTCACCTACCACTTAGCGACAGCAATTCCCATGTGTTTATGTTGGACTTAGGTGCCAATGTTTTCTGCAATTCTGATACCTTATTCCAGTTTGCACTGATGGGCTCTGTCATGGCAGAGCAGGTCGACGGCATCAAACAGCCAAAAGTCGCATTGCTAAATATGGGTGAAGAAGACATTAAGGGCAGTGATCACATCAAGCAGACCGCAGCATTATTAACCGCAAGCCCTAGCATTAATTATGCGGGGTTTATTGAAGGTAATGATATATTTTCGGGCAAAGCTGATGTCATCGTTTGTGATGGCTTCGTCGGTAATGTTGCGCTTAAAACCTGTGAAGGTGTCGCGAAAATGGTCTTAGATAAGGTCAAAAAGATCGTTGATGAAAGTCCTTTTACCCGATTTCTGGGTGTTTTATTAAATCCAACCTTAAAAAAAATCTTAAAACGACTGAACCCCGACCAGTATAACGGTGCAAGTCTGTTAGGATTACGTGGCATTGTGGTTAAGAGCCATGGTAATGCCAATAGTACTGCGTTTTATAATGCAATTTTAGAAGCAGTCAAAGAAGTTGAAAGGCAAGTTCCTGAGAAAATTAAAAATAAAGTTGAACTGGGATTAATCAAAAGGTCTTAACAAAACGTTATGTATTCAAAAATTATTGGGACAGGAAGTTACTTTCCTGAGCAAGTGCGCACCAATGCGGATTTGGAAAAAATGGTGGACACCACAGATCAGTGGATCACCGAACGCACCGGGATTAAAGAGCGCCGTATCGCCAATGAACAAGAAAATGTTGCATATATGGGGGCAGAAGCCGCTAAAAATGCGTTAGAAATGGCGGGTTTGGATGTCAAAGATATCGATATGATAGTGATGGGAACGACCAGCTCCCACGTAGACTTACCTAGTGCGGCCTGTCATGTACAAAAATATCTGGATGTGCCAAATATTCCTGCTTTTGATGTAGCCGCGGCATGCTCTGGTTTTATTTATAGCTTAAGCGTCGCCGATCAATTTATTAAATCGGGAATGGTTAAGCGAGTTCTGGTCATTGGCTCTGATGCCTTATCACATATGTGTGATCCAAAGGATCGCAGTACCATTATTCTTTTTGGTGATGCTGCCGGTGCTGTGATCATTGAAGCAAGTGAAGAGCAGGGTATTATTTCCACCCATCTTCATGCGGACGGTGAACACGGAGCTTTGCTTGGTGCAGATTCGCCTAAACGTGGCGATTTGCTGACCGAAGAAAAAGCGTATCTTTATATGAAAGGTAACGAGGTGTTCAAATTTGCCGTAACTCGCTTAAGCGAGATTGTTACGGAAACGTTGGCTCATAATAATATGGACAAATCAGATATCGACTGGCTTGTACCGCATCAAGCAAACCTGCGTATTATTTCTGCCGCCGCGAAAAAGCTTTCGATGTCTATGGATCAGGTAGTCGTTACCTTAGATAAGCATGGCAATACCTCCGCCGCAACCATTCCTACAGCGTTAGATGAAGCCGTACGAGACGGTCGCATCAAACGTGGACAAATTATTCTAATGGAAGCCTTTGGTAGTGGATTTACCTGGGGCTCAGCTCTGGTTCGTTTTTAAAAGAGATATAATATGCAAGCAAATCTAGCATTTGTGTTTCCAGGACAAGGATCACAATCACTTGGTATGTTATCGGATTTTGCCGACAACAATACGGTACAACAAACGTTTGCAGAGGCGTCTGATGCTTTAGGTTATGACCTGTGGCAATTAATTCAGCAAGGCCCTGTAGAAAAACTTAATCAAACTCACATTACTCAACCGGCGTTACTTACAGCCAGTGTGGCAATGTGGCGAGTCTGGTTGGAAATGGGCGGTAATGCCCCTGCCTTATTAGCCGGTCATAGTCTGGGTGAATATTCAGCCTTGGTATGTGCCGAGGTCTTATCCTTGGCAACGGCAGTAAAACTGGTGGAAAGTCGTGGTGTGTATATGCAACAAGCCGTGCCTGAAGGTACCGGCGCTATGTATGCCATTATTGGCCTAGATGACGATGCGATCAAAACAGCCTGTGAGCAGGCGGCGCAAGGAGAGGTCGTTTCTCCGGTTAATTTTAACTCTCCTGGTCAGGTCGTTATTGCAGGCAACAAAGCAGCGGTAGAACGGGCAGGTGAGCTGTGTAAGCAAGCTGGCGCAAAACGAGCATTACCATTACCGGTTAGTGTACCGTCGCATTGTGCGTTAATGGCCAGCGCGGCAGAAAAATTAGCAAAAGATTTAAACGACATCACTTTCAATACCCCACAGATCCCAGTCATTAATAATGTTGATGTTTCGGCTTATAGCGACGCACAGCAAATCAAAGATGCGCTAATTCGACAACTATACAGCCCTGTGCGCTGGACCGAAACGGTTAAAGCGATGGCTGCAAAAGGTGTCGATACGTTAGTTGAAGCAGGCCCCGGAAAAGTGTTACAAGGGCTAACAAAGCGAATCGATAAGGCAGTATCTTGCACTTCTATAAACACAACTCAAAGCATTCAATCAGCTCTTGAGGATTAACAAGGATTTATTATGTCAGGACTTTTTAATTTAGACGGTAAAGTCGCATTGGTGACTGGTGCCAGCCGTGGTATCGGCAAAGCAATTGCCCAACAACTGGCAGGTGCTGGTGCAACTGTTATTGGTACCGCGACATCGGAAAAGGGTGCCAGCGCGATCAGTGACTATCTGGGTGAGCAGGGGAAAGGCTTTGCTTTGAACGTTACGTCTCAAGATTCCGTGGATGAATTATTTGCGGCGATCAAAGAACAGTTTGGCGGTGTAGATATTCTGGTAAATAACGCCGGTATCACACGTGATAATTTAATGATGCGAATGAAAAATGATGAATGGGACGATATTATCGCCACTAATTTGTCGTCGCTATATAAATTAAGCAAAGCTGTAATGCGCCCAATGATGAAGAACCGTTCGGGTCGCATCATTAGCATAGGTTCTGTTGTTGGTTCTATGGGGAATGCCGGGCAGGTAAACTACGCGACAGCTAAAGCAGGGCTGCTTGGTTTTACCAAATCATTAGCCAAAGAAGTGGCTTCTCGCGGAATCACGGTTAACGCGGTTGCTCCGGGTTTTATAGACACAGATATGACCCAAACATTGAGTGATGAACAAAAACAAGCGATATTCTCGCAAGTGCCTGCGAATCGCCTGGGTAAGCCAGAAGAAATTGCCAGCACGGTATTATTTTTAGCGTCCGATGCTGCTGCATACATTAACGGTGAAACGATTCACGTTAATGGTGGCATGTATATGGCGTAATGGGATTAACGATTTAAGTCCCACTATTTTTATGACAGGCAAGATAATCTCCGTTTAATGGTGGGTTGATTATCTCCGCTTTTTTATAGAGAATAGTTCATAAAAATTCGCATTGATCGAACCTTGACCGTTCGTTCATTGATTTGCAAATCGATGGCTCGACGTAAATAATTGATTTTTTATTCGTCCATCTTTGAGCGATAAATATTTGATAAGTCATCAGGTTTGACCAGCTGTAATTTACTGATAAATACTTGCATGGTGACCGGTTGGCGAATAAACTACAGGCAATTTTTATAATTGCTAATTTTAGTAAAGGAAAAAAAATGAGTACTATCGAAGAACGCGTTAAAAAAATTATTGTTGAGCAATTAGGTGTTAAAGAAGAAGAAGCAAAAAATGAAGCATCTTTTGTTGATGATTTAGGTGCAGATTCTTTAGATACCGTTGAGCTAGTAATGGCTCTTGAAGAGGAATTCGACACTGAAATTCCTGATGAAGAAGCGGAAAAGATTACTACTGTTCAAGCTGCAATTGATTACGTTACAGCTAACAGCTAATCAATATTGATTCGAAATAGGCGGTTAATACCGCCTTTTTTGTTTTTATTCTTTTCAAACGGAGATTGGATTCGTGATGCGCCGAGTTGTGGTAACTGGACTGGGCTTACTAAGTCCATTGGCAAATGACCCTGAATCTACCTGGCAAAAACTGATGTCAGGAACCAGCGGTATTGGCCCAATTGAACATTTTGATATTAGCAACTTTCCCACCAAATTCGCAGGCCTGATCAAAGGTTTTGATGCGGAATCTTTCGGTATAGCCAAAAAAGAAACCCGTAAAATGGATTTGTTCATCCAATATGGGATCGCAGCCGGAAATCAGGCATTAGCTGATTCAGGTCTGGAAATTAACGACGAAAATGCCCCTCGGATAGGTGTTGCCGTTGGTTCAGGTATCGGCGGCTTAGGTTTAATCGAAGAAAACCACGAAAAAATTCTTAAAAATGGGATCAGAAAACTGTCGCCATTTTTTTGTCCAGCCACAATTTTGAATATGATTTCCGGGCATTTATCCATCATGCATGGGTTAAAAGGACCAAACATTTCCATTGTGACTGCCTGTACGACCGGCGTACACAATATTGGTCATGCCGCACGCATGATCGCCTATGGCGATGCCGATGCGATGCTGGCCGGCGGCGCAGAAAAAGCGTCAACGGTATTAGGTATTGGCGGTTTTACCGCAGCGCGAGCATTATCAACTCGCAATGAAGCACCTCAACAAGCTTCTCGACCTTGGGATAAAGATCGTGACGGCTTTGTATTAAGTGACGGTGCTGGTGTGATTATGCTTGAAGAATATGAGCATGCTAAAGCGCGTGGCGCTAACATTTATGCCGAGCTTGCCGGCTTTGGCATGAGTGGCGATGCATTCCACATTACATCGCCACCAGAAGATGGTAGCGGCGGTGCAGCGGCAATGAGCAATGCACTTCGCGATGCTCAAGTAAACCCAGAGCAAGTGGGCTATATTAACGCTCACGGCACATCAACGCCCGCTGGCGATATTGCCGAAACCAATGGTATGAAATCCGTATTTGGTGAGCATGCTTACAAAATGGCGGTTTCATCAACCAAATCCATGACCGGTCATATGTTAGGTGCAGCAGGGGCAGCGGAAGCGATATTTACGATTCAGTCTCTGGTCAACCAAGCCATTGCGCCGACGGTCAATCTGGATAATCCTGGCGAAGGTTGCGATCTTGATTACGTACCCCATCAGGCCCGTGATGCACAGCTAGAATATGCGTTGTGCAACTCTTTTGGCTTTGGCGGCACTAACGGCTCTTTACTGTTTAAAAAGATTTAATTTCTATTTGAAATTATTCCCTTGCACTTCCTTAAATAAGCCTGTTTACTAGCTGGTAAACAGGCTTATTTTTTATCCGTTATGTTATACAGCTCGGTTAACTTTTTCCCACAATCAGAGATTTCCATTGCCGACAGAGGACTTGCATTTGGCGATGGTATTTTTACCACGGCGCTTGTTCAGGAAGGCCAAGTGCAATGGCTGGAACAGCACATAGAGCGCTTGTCTTATGGCTGCCAGGCATTGCAAATTAATATGCCCGACTTTGCGCGTTTAAAAACGCACCTCAATCATGTTTGTGCGCCTTACCATAGGGCAGTGCTGAAAGTGATGGTCACCGCAGGTAACTCTGGCAGGGGATACGGCCGAAACCCTGACAATAACGCCAATATTATTGTGACCATTAACGACTATCCTGGGCATTTTGACGATTGGCGTAAACGTGGTGTTCATTTAGGAGTTGCGGCGACACGATTAGGGTTAAACCCCAATTTAGCTGGCATCAAGCATATGAATCGGCTGGAACAGGTGCTGGTTCGTAACGAATTGGACGCGGTCGCATATGATGATCTCGTCGTTTGTGATTTAAACGGTTTTATCGTAGAGACCAGTAGCTGCAATTTATTCTGGCAGCTTGATAATTGTTGGTACACCGCTGATTTGAGTAGCAGTGGTGTCAACGGACTGGCCAGTCAACGATTGTTAAACACGCTGGGACAGGTTAAAATTGTCCAACATACAATCGAGCAGTTGCAGCAAGCGCAATCGATGTTTATTTGCAATGCATTGCTGCAGATTGCCCCGGTAAGGCAGTTTTTGGATCGACCGCTTTCAACAACATTAAGCCGGGAAATAAAGGAAGTTTTCTAATGTGGCGCTGGATTACAGGTCTATTTTTACTGGGGATGATTGCCATTGCCGGACTTTATGTCAAAGTACAGCAGTCGGTACAGCAACCGCTCAACATTTCTCAAACTCACCTTTATACGCTAAATAAAGGGAGCAGCTACCATAGCCTGCTAAAACACGCAGAACAACATCAGTGGATTGATTCGGTATGGGCGCTAAAGCTTTACGGCAAACTAAATCCAGACCTTACCCAAGTTAAAGCGGGAACCTATCAATTACAATCTTCATTCACTTTCTCACAATTACTGGCACTGTTAGTAAAGGGAAAAGAGCACCAGTTTAAAATCACCTTTGTTGAAGGCAGTACTTTCAAAGAATGGTTAGTGATGTTAACGAAACATCCCCATGTAAAACACACATTAAACGATACATCCTGGGAGCAAATGCAACATCATTTTCCCGGAGCTATGCACCCAGAAGGGTTATTTTTCCCTGATACATATACCTTTCCCCAGGGAACGGATGATATAAGCATTCTTCGTCAGGCCTACGCACGCATGCAAAAAGAACTCGAAGATAGCTGGCAGAAACGCGCTAAAGGTTTGCCTTATGATAATGCTTATCAGGCGCTGATCATGGCATCGATAATCGAAAAAGAAACCGCAGTTATTGCGGAACAACCACTGATCAGTGCGGTATTCGTTAATCGATTACGAAAACGCATGCGATTACAAACCGATCCGACCATTATTTATGGCCTGGGTGAACGCTATAACGGCGACATTACCTATGCAAACATTCGTGAAAAAACCGCATATAACACCTATCAGATCAATGGATTACCACCAACACCCATTGCCATGCCAGGCAAATCGGCATTAGATGCGAGTGTGCAACCGGCAGACAGCAACTATCTATATTTCGTCAGTAAAGGCAACGGTGAGCATATTTTTTCCACAAATCTGGCGGATCATAATCGCGCAGTTGATAAGTACCAAAGAGGGAAATCATGAGCCAATCTGGCAAATTTATTGTCATCGAAGGAATCGAAGGCGCGGGTAAGTCCAGCGCCATAGGCGTAATAGAACGAACGTTAGTGGAATATGGCATTGACTATATTAAAACTCGCGAGCCCGGTGGCACGCCGCTGGCGGAGTCGCTGCGAAGTCTTGTCAAATCCCCGGATATCGAAGAAACCCTGACGCCTGAATGTGAACTTTTATTGATGTACGCAAGCCGCTCGCAATTAATTCACAATGTCATTAAACCGGCCCTTGGCAACGGCCAATGGGTTATTGGCGATCGTCATGATTTGTCTTCGCGTGCTTATCAAGGTGGAGGACGTCAGATGGATGATGCTACTCTGGAAAGCCTCGCAAATATCACCTTAAAAGGCTTTAAGCCCGACCTAACGTTTTATTTGGATATTGATCCGAGCGTAGGTTTGCAAAGAGCAGCAAGTCGTGGAGAACTCGACCGCATTGAGCAGGAACAGATAGAATTTTTCTATCGCGTTCGTGATAAGTATTTGAGTTTTGCAAACCGTGATGAACACATAGTGATAATTGACGCGGCACAGTCGATGGAAAATGTGCATGCGCAAATTGCACACCAGCTGCGACACTATTTACAGGAAAACAGTTAACCAATATGGGTGAAGACGCGCTATCTCAAAAGAACTGGCTGGCTCCCATTACCGGGCAATTAACACAGCTATTGACGCAGCAGAGGTTACCCCATGGCCTGTTATTTAATGGCCATCCGGGAAGCGGTACCTGGGAATTAGGTTATTGGCTGGCACGACAATTAATTTGTACTGAAAATGGTCTTTGGGGACCGGCATGCGGTCAATGTAAAGCCTGCTCATTACTTAGGGCAGGAAATCATCCGGATCTCGTTCATATCGAAGCGGAGAAAGCCCATATCGGTGTAGACGGTATCCGTCAAGCCAATCAGTTTTTGGTTAAAAAAGCCCAGTTAGGACAGGCAAAGGTGGTGATTATCCAACAGGCAGAATTAATGACCGAAGCTGCCGCGAATGCATTATTGAAAACATTGGAAGAGCCAACACCGTTTAGTTTTCTTATTCTGACCAGTTATGATAGCGATCGCTTATTGCCGACGATACAGTCTCGATGCACCCGGTTTGATATACGTCCACCGGTAGGGCAAGCGTTAACGCAAAGTCTGGGGAATTCGCCATTAATTGATGACTATTCCAATATGTGCCATCTGCCACAATTACAAAGTGAAGAGCAGGCGCAACTGTTTGGCACATTTGAAACCTTGTTTAACGATTGGTTGCTACAACCACAATATATGGATGAATTGCTCGCTTTTTTAAATGAGCATTCGCTGGCGTTAGGTTGGTTAATGCAACAGTTTAGCGCTGCGATCCGACAAGCAAATCAGTGGCAAGGCATTCGTCAACATCAAGGTTTGGCGATACTCAGCAGGCAAAGCCCGGATAATCTTACACAGGCGATGGTGTTGATCACTAATGCCAGCAAGCAATTAAAACAACTCACCCAAGCGAATAAAAAGTTTGTGATTGAATCCTTACTTATTGATTTACTTAAATTGATAGGTAACAATGCAGAAATGCGTACGCGTTAACAGGAAGTAAAAATGACCCAAATCACCTTGGAATTTGCCAATGAAAAAGACTTGTATCTATCTTACATGCCTTTTTTGAAACAAGGCGGCTTATTCATCAAAACGACCCAGGCATACGAACTTGGCGATACGATTTCCCTGCAGGTGTTACTCCCCGGGCAAGAAGAACATGTGACGATGCAAACTCACGTGTGCTGGATCACGCCCCCTGGCGCTCACAATGGCACAGAATCTGGTGTAGGCGTGGCCTTTTTGGACGATGAGTTTAACGTTCGTAATCAAATTGAAACTAGCCTTGGGCGAATGCTAAATTCAAAAGAACCCACCTATACCATGTAGCTTGCATTGCAAGTTACGTGCTAAAATTCGGTTTTTCCTAAACCGGAGCTTTTTGTGTTTATCGACTCCCATTGTCATCTGGACCGACTAAAACTATCTGAATTTCCTGGCGGCATTCGCGAGGTTATAGAACTTGCCAGCGAAGCTCGTGTATCGCGCATGCTATGCGTGTCAGTGACCCTGGACGAATTTGAAAATATGGCGGCAGTGACGCAGCCCTATAGTCATGTGGACATTTCCTGTGGAACTCACCCTTTAAACCAAGGCGACGAAATCGATATCGAGCGCCTGGCACAGCTTGCAGATCATTCTCGGGTTGTCGCCATCGGGGAGACAGGACTAGATTATTTTTATGCGCCAGAAACGAAGCAGGTGCAGCAGGACTCCTTTCGAAAACACATTAAGGTTGCCAAACAGTTAAATAAGCCCTTAATTATCCATACTCGTGATGCACGTCAGGACACATTGGACATTATGCGTGAAGAAGGTGCTGAACAGGTGGGTGGGGTTTTACATTGCTTTACCGAGAGCTGGGAAATGGCTGAACAGGCGATGCAGATGGGGTTTTATATCTCATTTTCCGGCATCGTTACGTTTAAAACGGCGAGTGACCTTAGAGCTGTTGCGGCAAAAGTCCCGGATGACAGATTTTTAATTGAAACCGATGCGCCCTATCTAGCGCCTGTGCCTCATCGTGGCAAACAAAATCAGCCGTCGTTTGTAGTGCATGTTGCTGAGTTGTTGGCGGATGTTCGAGGCCAGACCATTGAACAGATAGCCGAATTGTCGAGTGCCAATTATTACCGGCTTTTTCATAAAACAAACACTTAGTCGTTGGGGCATTGTCGGGGGTTGATATTTAACAGCTCCCGATCCTCCCAGACTCTTTCCTTGGCTAAACGCTCTGGTTTTAGCAAACTCAGCATTTTACGACGCGCAAAGCTGCCACGGGTAACCAGTTTTTTCTCTGGGATCGGCTCATTAATATCATAGGCAAGCGCAACAAGCTCTTGCAAATAGGTACGTTGCGGCTCTATCGGGAAATAACGGTGTAAAGTCGAATATCGTTCCCCGCCAGTGCGTAAATACCGGTACAAATACTCGCAGGATTGTCGATAGTTGCCATCATGACAGCTGCTGATATAAGCGCGTCGATATTGGCGCCTTTGATAACGGGTAACTTGTTTATAAAAACCGAGTATTTCCTGTCGCTTTCTTATCGAGATAATGACCAGAGTAACCAAAACAATGACGCCAAACACCCGTTCCCAGGGAATGGTGGGGATCGGCGCTATTTGCTCATTTTTTCGAGGTTTTTGTTGTTGGTTTGGGTCACTTGCTATTTCGATGTTAAAACCTGGAAGCTTGCGAGTCTTGAGTGTATTTTTGCTCGGATCCCAATAATAGAACGTTTGCTCTGCCATTGTATAATTACCGGCTTGCTCAAAAATATAGGTGCGAGTCTGGTGACGACTACTGCTAAACTCCCCGCGAGACTGGTTGTCCTTTAGAATGGGCTCTTCGTCGAAAACACTGATCCCTTCAACGCTCATTTGCGCTAATTCTGGTAGCATCATCGCTGGCACTCGTTCGGCATAAAATTCAACTTCCTGAGTTATGCTATCACCAATTTGGTAATCGGCTTTTTTATCAAAATCGCTGCGCTGTTTTACGCTAAAGGTATCGGTAACGACATAGTGATCGATCAACGCCAACTGCTTTGGTTGCGAAACCGAAAAATTCATTGGGTTTAATTGCCAAAATCCTTCAACCGTTCCAGAGTGTTCTGTGTTTACCGAAACAAACACACGTATCTGCGGTAAGCTGTACTCACCTTCATCGAGCGGGTAGATAGTAATGTCTCTTGACTGGGTGGCCCAGGTCGCGCCATCAATCATCCTCGATGAATTGAACGCCATGCCGTCAAATGGCAGGACGATTGCATTTTCCAAATCAAATTTTTCGATGCGAGTACCTCTGGAAAACCAGCGATTGGTTGCGACCTCTACCTGAAAAGTGACTGCCTGACGAGCAATGGTGTTGTCTTGACCAAGACGTTTAATGTTAATTTGTAATTGCTCATTGTCGATGAGCGACTCAATCGTCTGAGCGGGCTTGGTATCGGGATTATTTGAGCGGCTTTGAGCATTGAAGGAAATCGAGAGGAAAAGCAATCCACATGTCGCAAGCAGACCCGGCCAGATTGAGCATGACTTAATCATCATCATTGTCACCTGGTTGTTGAGACGGTGTTTTGTCTTGATTGTTGTTGCCGCTGCCACGTTGTAACTGCACTGCGAATTTAATGGCCAGAAATCTCGCCGGATCTTTTTGTACCTGACGCAGCCACATTTGTGCTAATTGCGGGTCCTGAAGTATATCTTCGGCACTGTACTGTTCCAGCTGCTTCACTGAAACCTTTCTTTCGGCGCCATCAGCCGTTTGTGGATCATCCCCCAATTCTTTGGGAGCGTCACTGCTCTCCTGTTGTTGGCTTTGGGAAATACGGTTCACTTCATCAATGATGCTTTGGACGATGTCTAAGTTAGTTTGCGCGGGTTGATAATCCGGGTATTGTTCCAGTAAAGCCTGATAGACCCCTTTCGCTCTTACATATCTTCGGCCCTGAGCATAGGCATTTCCCCGGGCCAGCAGGTCTGTTGGCTCGTCAAACTGACTATACAGGTTGGCAGCCGTATCAAACTCTTCTGCGCCATAATAACTATATGCCTGCCAGCGACTATCGTTGAAGTGCTCGCCTGCCTGTTGATAGTTTCCCAGCTTAAACAAAATGGCTCCCTGCTGATCAGGGGTAAGCCAAAGGTCGACAAACTGTTGAGGTTTCAAGCTGATGTAGCTAATCAGTAATACCACAAGGAGCACCAATAGCGCTTTTCGATTGCCGGAGATTTTTTGTTTGCCACTACGCCAGTAATGCTTCAGACGGCCTAATAGCCAGCTCATGCCTTGCTCGGAATTTGCTTTAGGATGAATTACCATTGCAGTGTCCATCCGCGCCGAAACCAAAAGACATAGCTAAACGCGATTAAAAATACTAGCGGGTAACCCGCATCGAGCCAGGGCCGAGTACCATCGTTGACAACAACCAGATTGTTTTCAATATAGTTATTCACCGTTTCGATGTCATCTTTGTTATGGGTAAATCGTACAAGGCGACCGTTGCTGGCACTGGCCAACTGCTGTAACGAGTTTAATTGCAACGGTAAAAAATTAGATCCTGGTTTGGCTTTGACCTTATCATCTCCGATTGCCCAAATAACTAATTGATGCTGTTGTTGTTGAAAAAATGCCTGGAAATTTTGTTGTGCTTCGCTTGAACTGCCATCGGTTAGCAACAATAGAGTCCCTGGTACGCCCGTAGGGTTCAATATATCCTCAGTCAAAGGCAGAATGTTGTCCGGTATCTTTCCTGCCCGAGGCATCATTGCTGGGCTTAATGGTTTTATAAACTGGCGTATCATATTGCCGTCGTTGGTTAAGGGCATCACGATATGTGCACTGCCGGCATAGGCGATCAAAGCGGTGTTGCTGTCTCCGCGAAGGGTCAGGAGGTCATTGACCTTTTGTTTCGCCCGCAATAGGCGAGTTGGGGCTAAATCACTTTGCTGCATGGTTTCTGAAACATCCAGAGCGATCACCAATCCGGCTTTATCTTCGTTAAAAGGCGAGGGGACTTGGGTAAAACTTGGGCCAGCCGCGACAATAATTGCAATGGAACCAACAATTGGCATGACTTTAGACGGTGAAAACCATTGGTAGTTGCTGCCTTTGATGGTTAACTGATCTAATACTTCTATTGACATAACCTGCTGCCAAAAATGCAGCGAATTATCACGTTGGCGTAATGCCAGATACAGGAAAATTAATATCAGGAACAGCAACAGGTATGCTGGCCGAATGAAATGGAAATTCTGTAGACCAATCCAGTCAATCATTGAGAAATTCCTTTGCAACCTTGCGCCTGTGATAGAGATTTCGAATCGCAACTATGGTAAGAGCGCCCATATACATAGCCAGTAAGATGATAATTGGAACGAAATGTATGCTGGTTTTAGGTCGATAGGAACGGGATGAATATTTTTGTGGTTCCAGAGTATTGATCTGTTCATAAATGGCGTCCAGCTGCTCGGCATTAACCGCTTCGAACATTTGCCCGTTAGTGGTGTCGGCAATATATTCTAAGACATTCAGGTCGATGGCTTCTTCGCCGGCCGTTTCGGGATCACCTATGGCAATGGGGTAAATTTTTATCCGATAACTTGCCGCAACCTGAGCGGCATCACGGGGCGGCACTTTTGATCCAGTATCATTACCATCGGTAAGCAGGATAAGCACGCGTTCTTTGGTTTGGCCGTGCTCAAACACGCTAATCGCCAGACCAATTGCGTCTCCAAGGGCGGTAGATTGTCCCGCCATACCAACTTCTGATTCGTTTAATAAGGTCAACCAGGTGTCGAGATCATTGGTAAAAGGCGCCTGTAAATAAGGCGCGTCGGCAAATAGGATCAGTCCGAGTCTATCCGCGTCTCTTTGTTTGGCAAAATCGGCAAGCAACTGTTGGACACCGCTGAATCGATCGACATTGGCGCCATCGAGTGTCTTAAAGTCTTCGGTTGTCATCGAACCCGAAAGATCCACGGCTACCATTAGATCCCGTGCGGATTTATTTAGCGTAACAGGCTTACCAATATATTGAGGTTTTGCCAACGCCGCGCAGATCAGTACCCAGCCGCTAATCAATAATAATTTTTGCAGAAAATAACGATTGAGTATGACCGAACCGGTGGCTGGTTTTTCACCCGTTAATTCAACAAGGCGAGAGAAGAAGGGGACTTTTACCGAACTTTTTCGTTCCTTGTATGCCGGCCAGAAATAGTACACGGCAAATGGCAGAAGTAATAATCCAAAACTCCACGGATAAACAAATTCAATCATGGTAACCACCTGGATGGAATTGTATCCATAATTGTATTTCCTGAAGCAGTTTCGTTAATTGATGCGGGTTTAGACTATGCTCAGGACCATAGGCCAATGCTTGCAGGTAATTGGGGCAGTTACCAAGAAAATCTGATTGCTTGCAGTGATTGTCTAACCAGCTTTCCCAGCGCTTATTGGTTAATCCGGCTGTTTCTACACGTCCATAGCCGTGGATCGCTGTGGCACGCAGTAACGCAGGTAACTGCTGGTAGATTTGATAGCGATTAGTTACGGTATCTCGTGGTAACGATTTAATAAATCGCAGTGCTTCACGCCGATAGGCATTATGTTTGTAATGCAGGTATTGGTGGTAAAGCCAACGGCCTATCCAAATCAGCAGGGCTATGCCAAGTACATACCAACCCGGCGTCTGCGGCCAGTAATCGATCGTCTGAGGCGGCGGTGACTCCACCAGATCCTTAAGTAAATAATTGCCCCATGGCATTTCAAATGGTGGTGTCAAAATGCTCTCCCTAATGCCCGTCTGAGTTGCTGGACGGGATCTTCCAGGGTATTGAGGCTGATCAGAGGGATTCGGTATTTATTGGTAAAGTTACGATATTGGTCTAACTGCTGCTGTAAGTCTTGCCGAAACCGAGCTTGGGTCGTGGGATTTTGCGAGGAAAACTGAATCTGCCACTTTCCATCGGAAACTATCATTTGCGGCATGCGCGGCAGATCTTGCTCTAATGGATCGTATACATGGCAGGCGATAACTTCGTTGTGCTGGCGAAGTGTTTTCACATACTGGGTTGTCGTTGGGTCCCAGCCATAGCCATCACTGATCAAAATGATCAACGCGTTGTGCTGGTTAAGGGCGTTCAGTTTCCTCAACATCGTATTTAAAGAGTCATGCGCGCCTGAATTAATCGTTTCACAATTTAGAGCATTGTTGATTTTCGTTAGCTGATGTAATAGCTGAGATATGTGGAGATTACCTCGTTTGGCGGGGATCACTTTGACATGTAAATCATCGAAAATAAAGGCTCCGACACGATCGCCACTGCTGGTGATTTGCCAGGCAATCAGTGCCGACACCTCAGCTGCGATAACGGATTTCATTTTCCCCTTGCTACCAAAAAACATCGAACTGCGTTGATCGATGGCAAGATAGGTGTTGCGTTCTTTTTCTTCGGTAAACACTTTAACGTGGGCTTTACCGGTACGCTGCGTAACTTTCCAGTCCAGAGTGCGAATATCATCTCCTGGGCGATAGTGCCGCAACTCTTCGAAATTCAGCCCCCGGCCTCTCAGTCTGGACGAGTTTTTACCAGACAACACGCTATTTACCGGCTGTTGCTCGGTAAATGAAAAATACCTTGCCTGATATTTAAGTTTTTCCAATTGCTGCAAGGTGACATGGATATTACTGCCTGTCATTTTCAGCCTCAGGCGCTAGCCACTTGTTTGAGTAATTCATCAATGACCTGATCCGCTGTGATGCCTTCTGCTAACGCTTCATAGCTTAATATCAAACGATGTCGCAACACCGCATAAGCCATGGCCCGAACATGATCCGGTTCGACAAAATCGTTTTGACTCAGCCAGGCATAAGCTCTGGCGCATTTATCCAAGGCAATACTGGCGCGAGGGCTCGAACCGACTTGTATCCAGTCTTGTAATGGTGAGTCGGGGTAGCGTTGCGGATCTCTGGTGGCCATCACCAGCGCGACGATATATTTCACCACCTCCTCACTGACATGAAGTTGATTAATTTCCTCACGAGCACTGAATATGTGATCGGGGTCAACTCTGGACAATTGTTTGTCGTCGGCGATTTCTTCTGAGCGCACAAGCGAAATAATGCGCGCTTCAGCCTCATCATCGGGGTACTCAAGATTAATTTTCATGATAAAACGATCCATTTGCGCTTCCGGCAAAGGGTATGTGCCTTCCTGCTCAATCGGATTTTGTGTTGCCAACACCATAAAAAGTTTGGGTAATATGTGGGATTTACCGGCAACGGTTACCTGCCGCTCTTCCATCGCTTCAAGCAATGCGGCCTGTACTTTAGCTGGAGAACGGTTAATTTCATCGGCGAGCAGGAGATTGTTAAAAATCGGACCTTGTTGAAATGTCAACGTAGGTTTTGAATCAACTTCCTGGTAGATCTCGGTTCCGGTGATGTCCGAAGGTAATAAATCTGGTGTGAATTGAACCCGACCCAAGCTGACTTGCAGCGTCTTTGCCAAGGCTTTAATCGAACGGGTTTTTGCGGTTCCTGGTAGACCTTCCAACAGGACATTGCCATTAGTTAGCAGCGCTGTGATCAGGGTATCAATGACAATCTCCTGACCGATTACTACGGTTTGCATTTGTTGCTTGAGCAACGCGATTGCCTCGCGGGCCTGGCTCATATGGGCACCTTTACAATGTTATAAATACAAGACCTTGCATTCGGGAACATCGCAAGCCTTTGCAACCCGGTTTTTTCAGTATAAACCAAAGGTTGAAAAATTTTAGTCAAACAACGTGGTAAATAGAAAAGGCCAAACAATCGCACCTTTGACGACCACAGTGATTAAGGTTTACGGCACCTATATACCTATATTGACATAGGTTTGACTAAGGTTTTATCTGTTGTTCCAATTGATTGATAATTTCCGGTGCAACCAGGGGTTTTAGCCGTTCGATACATTGCGCAGCGGAAAACTCCTGTTGCTGTATTTGAAATTCGCAAAGCGCATAGAGATATTGCGGGTTCTGGCTCAATGCATATGCACGAGACATAGCTTGCTGTGCTTGTTTCGGCTTACTTTCCTTCAGGCTTAATCCATACACAAACTGATACTGGGGGTTATCTGGTTCTGTTGCTACCGCCTGAGCAAAATTTTGTTGGGCAGACAAAGGCTGCTGTTGACGGATATAAGATAAACCAAGTTGGTAGGCTAAGGCTGATGGTGAGGCTACGTTGTTTTTTCCCTGTTCCAAAATGCCAATGACTTTGCTTTCATCACGCATTTGTCGATATAACTCAGACAAATTCAGATAACTGTTGATATAGTTGGGTTCAGTTTTAATCGCCTGCTGGTAGGTCAATTCCGCTTTGTTGTACTGTCCTTGATAGGCATAAAGATTGGCAAGGTTGGTTAGCGCAAATCCACGATCTGCATTATAGGACTGAACCTTTACGTAATCATCAATAGCTCCCTGCATTTGTGTTTGCTGGGCCGATGTCAATTGTTGCCAGTTTGCAATCAATAACCTTGCCGATTCAATGCGCACTGCGAGAACGGGGTCTTCCAAAAGCGGCGAAAGTAATCGCCAGCGTGCGTTTATTGGCAGGTTGTCAGCTCCTCGTATTGCACCGATTCGAATCCAGGCGTTGTCAGACTTTAACCCCCGAGATATGGCAACCAGAGTATTATTGTCAGCAACTCCAGCACTGCGTTGTAATGCGGATGCTCGAATGATCGCCGGGTAATTTAAGTCTTGCGCAATTTTAGAAAGCCAGGTCGCAGATTGCCGGTATCCCAGCTCGGATCCTAAAAACGCCGGACCAAATTGAGCACTGTTTTGCGAATAATTTCCTCGCCATTTAGCAACTTCACCAGAACTCCAGTCACTATCTTTTTGTTGGTGACAGGAAAGACAAACGTCTGGGGTATTGAGGTTTGCCGATTGTTGTGGATCAGGTATGTGCCAACGATGATCTCGTCGCGGATCGATTTGCATGTAGGTAGTTTGGGGCATGTGGCAGTCTACACATTGACTACCCTCGACAGAGTCTGGGTGATTGTGATGCGCTGGCGTATCGTATGTTTCACTGATGTGGCATTGATTACAAAGGGCATTGCCTGCAACGATCAATTCGCCACTGTGGGGTTGATGGCAATTGGTGCAGACAACGCCTTTTTGATGCATCTTTGATTGCAGATAAGAACCATAAACATAAACTTCATCATAGATTTGTCCGTCAGCATGATAGGCGCCTGGTTCTATTAAATTGACCAGATATTTATCGCCCAACTCATGTGTGGCGATATAATCATCATCGCCGAGTTGCATTCGACGACTATGGCACTGCGCGCACACTAATGTCTGTTTACTTGTATCGGCATTGTCCGCCATCACCGGTTGTAAGGTCGTAGCGTTGGCCCTTGGTTGCCATTGACTGACCAATTTATGCAAACTACGATCAAAGCCCTTTAAATCATTCTTCTTGGCATCTTTTGCGTTTTCAGCATGATTGTTTATGTATTGAATATGTTCTGCACCAGGACCATGACAGGCTTCACAACCTACACTGATTTCAGAAAAAGACGTCTGATAACTATCGCTATCAACAAGGTAGTTCTTATTTACGTCGGTGGAATGGCAATCCGCACACATGTAATTCCAGTTCTGTCCCTGATTGGTCCAGAAAAACTCATGTTTGGGATCCTGAGCCTGAGGGTAAAGGTGAAACCAGCGTTGACCGCCTTGTTCTTGCTCCCGACTATCCCAGGCAAACGGAATGAGTTGAATTTTCCCCTGACCAATATCAACCATGTATTGTTGTAGTGGGTAAACTCCAAAGGTGTAGAGGATTTGATAGTCGTTAAATTGACCGTCGGCATCTTTTATGCGGGCGTAATAGTTATTCTTTTTCTGATAAAAGCGATAAATCTCGCCATTGAATTCAATGTTCGCGTTAGCAAAATCTCCCAAAACAGACGCCTGGTTAGCATGTGCCATAGCGTTTGCGTGGTGCGAGCCTTGCCAATCTGTAAAAGCTTGTTGATGGCATTCTTTACATACGTTCGATCCGACGTAGGTGTTTTCAGTGGCGTTGACCAAACCAGAGTATGTGCAGCAAACGATGGAAACCAGGAAAATGATTCGCGTTAGTAATTTATTTGCTAATAGCATTAATCGCCATGTCGGTAACTTTGCGAGTAACCGAGTATTGCTACGATTAAAATGGGCATGCGAGACTGTTTGATTGAAGATTTCCATAATGCCAATGCGCATATGCTAAGCGCATCGATTGTCCTGTTAACTTGTTGTTTTCAATATAGCTTAGAACAAAATATCGATGTCTGTAACCTTGCTGAGGTTAATTTTTTGGTGATTGCAGGGAAGGGGGCCGCTGAGTGCTGAGTTTATGGATGCTATTATCGAAATCAAATATTCATGAGTCGTTAATACGTTCCCGACATAGCTACATTTGTGTGGGTAATCAATAATCATGCAGATTCCGAATAGGTGTAAAACTGGGATAACCCATGCGTCAATCCATCCATGTGACGCAGGGTACCTAGATCCATGCAGGCGTCGTCAATAGGTTCCCGACATTAACGACATACCTACTTCCCTGTAGGCATACCCTATCCGCATCCTGCTATCCGGGCATACTTACATTTGTGTGGATTATCAATAATCATGCAGATTCCGAATAGGTGTAAAACTGGGAGAACCCATGCGTCAATCCTTCCATGTGACGCAGGGTACCTACATCCATGCAGGCGTCGTCAATAGGTTCCCGACATTAACGACATACCTACTTCCCTGTAGGCAAAAAAAGGCCCGATACGATAAACGTTTCGGGCTCAGGGGAATGGCTCATCAGGAATGAGCCTGCGCTAATAAACTGTTACACGGTCAATGTTTGCTGACCAGAAAACGGTATTTCACAACACCATTTCCTTTTTAAATTTGCTACATGAATTAATAAGCATAGTGCAGTTTTCAACAAATGCTAATTTTTTGTTAAAAAAATATCCACAGCAGTGCTGTCGATAAACTCGAGTGAATCCGGGCATATAAACCAGTATTGCAATTCTAAACGAATTATTATCTGATCTAGATCACATAATACCCACATTTTATTCACAATTTATACATTCTGTGAATCGATACCTACATATTGTCGACGTATATCAATGTTTATCCAGCTAAGAAGTAACTTCCAACACGCGACTAAACCATTTTCTATTTAAATTTTTTCAATATTTTCTTATGGTTACTAAACAAACAAAGGCATTTGATAATGCGGCACTCAACACTGGCAATGGATTGTCGACAATCATTGTCGACAATCTAAATTAATCGCCCTTGACATTGGCTTTTAAATCAATAAGAATCATTGTTAATTTATAGATTGTCGACAATTGGAGTGATTTTGACACAGGAATTCATTCAGTCTGTGGTAAATAACCCTACCTCTACGCAAGCTGTAACCACAGCTGACAAAGTCTTTGAACAAATCCAACATGCTATTGTTGAAGGTTATATTTCCGCCGGTAGTAAAATCAGTGAGCCAGAACTGGCCAGACAATATCAGGTTTCTCGTTCAACCTTGAGAGAGGCTCTGAATCGCCTTGAAAAATGCCATTTGATACATCGTAAAGCCAATGTAGGTAGTCGGGTTGTTGAATGCACGGTTCAGGGATTACTTGAAATTTACCAGGTTCGGGAAGCATTGGAAGGGATGGCGTGTCGCCTTGCAGCATCGAGTATGACGGATCAGGAAATTGCCGACCTTCAGGACGTATTAACCACCCATGGCAACAGTCAGTCCGTTCAACAAGGTGTGTCTTATTATCAGGAAGAAGGGGACTTAGATTTTCACTACCGGGTGATTCAGGGATCTCACAATCAACACTTAATTAATATTTTATGTGGCGAACTTTACCATTTGGTACGCATGTATCGCTGCCAGTTTGGCATGAATTCACCAAGAGCCAGTCGCGCTTTTACCGAACATCAGGCTATTTTAACGGCCATCGCCGATAGAGATGGAGAGCTGGCGGAAATGTTGATGCGACGTCATATTGGCGCATCAAGAAAAAACATCGAAAACAAATTACAGCAAGAAGGAAAATTATAATGTCACAGCAACTTTCGCCTGGTGCGAAATTCAGACAAGCTTTGCAGACAAACAAACCGTTACAAATCGTCGGTACGATTAATGCCTATTGCGCGATGATGGCGCAACAATTAGGACATCAGGCGATTTATCTGTCAGGTGGTGGTGTTGCCAATGCTTCCTATGGTTTACCAGATTTGGGCATGACTTCCTTAAATGATGTGGTGGCTGACGTGCAGCGCATTACCAGCGCATCTGATCTACCCTTAATGGTTGATATTGATACGGGGTGGGGCGGCGCATTTAATATCGCCAAAACCATTCGCGATATGGAAAAGGCTGGCGCCGCCGCGGTACATCTGGAAGATCAGGTCGCTCAAAAGCGCTGTGGCCATCGTCCTAATAAAGAAATTGTTTCTACCGCAGAAATGGTCGATCGAATCAAAGCGGCGGTTGATGCGCGCACCGATAGTGACTTTTTCATTATGGCCCGTACCGACGCCTTTGCACAGGAAGGACTTGATGCTGCGATTGAGCGAGCCAAAGCCTATGTTGCAGCTGGCGCCGATGGTATTTTTGCCGAAGCGGTGCAAACCGAAGCGCACTACCGGGCATTTTCAGCGGCTCTGGATGTCCCTATCTTAGCGAATATCACTGAGTTCGGTAAAACCGAGCTTTGGAATAAAGAGCAACTGGGCGAATGGGGCTGCGCTATGGTGCTGTATCCACTGTCAGCATTTCGAGCCATGAATAAGGCCGCTGAATTGGTATATAAAACGATTTTGACAGATGGTGATCAAAAGGCCGTTGTCGATACCATGCAAACGCGCATGGATCTCTACGATTACCTTGGTTATCACGACTATGAACAGAAATTGGATTCACTTTTTGCTGAAGGCAAAAACAAATAAAAACAAATAAATATAAACAAAAATCCAATTCATGGTTAATCGCCCGGTGTGAAAAACGCCGGTAACAAAAGTTAATAACAATAAGATGCACTAACAGGAATAAATTATGGTCGACAAGAAATTAGGTGGCGCAGGTTTGCGCGGACAAAGTGCTGGTGAAACGAAACTTTGTACGGTAGGTAAATCGGGCACAGGTTTAACTTACTGCGGTTACGACGTTTCCGATTTGGCGGATAATGCAACGTTTGAAGAAGTTGCATATCTTCTGTTCAACGGTGAATTACCAAATGAAACTCAACTTCAGGCATATAAATCTGAATTAAACGCGATGCGAGATCTGCCGCAGGCGTTGAAAGAAGTGTTGCAGCGTATTCCTCAGGATGCTCATCCAATGGATGTAATGCGAACCGGTTGTTCATTTCTCGGTAATCTAGAGCCAGAAACTGACTTTTCCCAACAAAATCGAGCCGCGAATCGGCTACTGGCCGCATTCCCGGCGATCATGACCTATTGGTATCGCTATTCTCATCAAGGCGTGGAAATCGATTGTGTAACCGACGAAGACTCCATAGGTGGCCATTTTCTTAAGCTATTAACGGGCAAAACGCCGTCAAAATTGCATCGTCGTGTTATCGATGTGTCTCTGATCCTGTACGCAGAGCATGAATTTAATGCATCTACCTTTACCGCTCGAGTCTGTGCGTCGACGCTATCGGATATGTTTTCCTGTGTCACGGGTGCCATCGGTTCCTTGCGTGGTCCGCTGCACGGCGGTGCCAACGAAGCTGCCATGGATATGATCCAAACGTTTAAATCGCCTGAAGATGCAAAGCAACAGATGGCTGGCATGCTGGAGCGCAAAGAAAAAATTATGGGCTTTGGGCACGCCGTATACCGTACCGTTGATCCCCGTAATGTCATTATCAAACGCTGGTCAGAAAAACTGGCACAGGAATTTGGCGACAGTAGCCTTTACGATATTTCGGTCGCTTGTGAAGAATATATGTGGGATACCAAAAAGCTGTTTTGTAATGCAGATTTTTTCCATGCATCGGCCTATCACTTTATGGGCATTCCAACCAAATTATTCACTCCTATTTTTGTCTGTTCACGCTTAACCGGCTGGGCTGCACATGTTATGGAACAAAGAGATAACAATCGTATTATCCGACCAAGTGCCGATTATACGGGACCTGAACCACGCACGGTTACGCCAATTTCTGAGCGATAAGGTTTGTCATTTGTGCTGGACAAAACCTGCGCAGTTAAACAAGCAAACGAGCAATACCCGGGGAGTGCGTTGAGCCTCCCGTCATTTCCAATTTCTTGTGGATATTGATATGAATTACCAATTCCGAAAACCCTTAGCTAACGCCAATATTGATTATTTTGACACTAAACAAGCCGTTGAAACCCTAAAACCTGGCAGTTACGCTACCTTACCCTATACCTCAAAAGTGCTGGCGGAACAGTTGGTACGAAAATGCGATCCAAACTTGCTAGATGACTGCTTGCTGCAAATCATCGAACGCAAACGCGATTTGGACTTCCCCTGGTACCCAGCGCGTGTTGTATGTCACGATATTCTGGGACAAACGGCGTTGGTTGATCTTGCCGGGCTTCGTGATGCAATTGCTTTAAAAGGCGGCGATCCGGCAAAAGTAAACCCGGTTGTGCCGACGCAATTGATTGTTGATCATTCTTTGGCCGTGGAGGCTCCAGGCTTTGACCCACAAGCCTTTGATAAAAACCGGGCAATCGAAGACCGACGTAACGAAGACAGATTTCACTTTATTGAGTGGACCAAAACCGCATTTGAAAATGTCGATGTGATCCCTGCAGGCAACGGCATTATGCATCAGATCAACCTGGAAAAAATGTCACCGGTTATTCAGGCCCGGGATGGCGTCGCATTCCCTGACACCTGTGTTGGTACAGATTCCCATACACCGCACGTTGATGCCTTAGGGGTGATTGCCATTGGGGTTGGTGGTCTTGAAGCTGAAACGGTGATGTTGGGTCGTCCATCAATGATGCGTTTGCCGGACATCGTTGGGATTAAACTCACCGGTAAGCGTCAACCGGGCATCACTGCGACCGATATCGTTCTGGCGATAACCGAGTTTTTACGCAAAGAACGTGTCGTTTCAAGCTATCTTGAATTTTTCGGGGAAGGTGCTCGTGATCTCACCATCGGTGACCGGGCAACGATTTCCAATATGACCCCGGAATTTGGTGCGTCAGCGGGTATGTTTTATATTGACGAACAAACCATCGATTATCTTAAGCTGACTGGTCGTGAGCCAGAACAGGTTGCTCTGGTTGAAAATTACGCCAGAACGACAGGTCTGTGGGCTGACGATATGACAGGCGCGCAATACGAGCGGGTATTAGAGTTCGATTTGTCCGCGGTGGTTCGTAATATGGCGGGTCCTTCCAACCCTCATCGCCGGTTACCAACGTCGGCCTTGGCTGAGCGTGAAATAGCGGGTAACTATCAAGAGCCAGATCTGCAAAACTGGCAGGGTAATATGCCAGATGGAGCTTGTATCATTGCCGCCATCACCAGTTGTACCAACACCTCAAACCCACGTAATGTCATCGCTGCGGCTTTAGTGGCCAAACGAGCCAATGAGCTCGGGCTGGTGCGCAAGCCCTGGGTGAAAACATCGTTTGCACCCGGCTCAAAAGTCATCAAATTGTACTTGGAAGAGGCTGGTTTATTAACCGAGTTGGAAACCTTGGGTTTTGGTATCGTTGGCTATGCTTGTACCACCTGTAATGGTATGTCCGGGGCGCTGGATCCGAAAATTCAGCAGGAAATTATCGACAGAGATCTCTATTCCACCGCAGTGTTATCCGGAAATCGAAATTTTGATGGTCGTATTCACCCATACGCTAAGCAAGCTTTTCTGGCATCACCACCATTAGTTGTCGCTTATGCGATTGCCGGAACCATGCGTTTTGACATTGAACAGGACGTGTTAGGAAAAGATGCTCAGGGTAATGACATTCGTTTAATGGATCTTTGGCCCGATGATGAAGAAATCGATGCGATTGTTTCACGTTCGGTAAAACCGGAGCAATTTAAAAACGTTTATCAACCGATGTTTGCAATTCGCAATGTCGACAATGCTGAAAGCCCATTGTATGACTGGCGCGAGAAGAGTACGTATATTCGTCGCCCTCCTTATTGGCAAGGCGCTCTGGCCGGTGAGAGAACGATGCGAGGAATGCGTCCATTAGCGGTGCTGGGCGATAATATTACCACTGATCATTTGTCACCATCGAATGCCATTTTGGCATCATCGGCAGCCGGTGAATACTTAGCGAAAATGGGACTTCCTGAAGAAGACTTTAATTCTTATGCCACCCATCGCGGCGATCATTTAACGGCGCAGCGTGCTACCTTTGCCAACCCCAAACTCTTAAATGAAATGGTTCGTGATGACAATGGCGGGATCATCCAGGGTTCCTTGGCGCGTATCGAACCCGAAGGTCAGCAATCGAGAATGTGGGAAGCCATCGAGACTTACATGAGTCGTGAACAGCCTCTGATCATTATCGCTGGCGCGGATTATGGGCAAGGGTCGTCCCGAGACTGGGCTGCAAAAGGGGTTCGTCTTGCAGGCGTAGAAGTCATCGTGGCCGAAGGATTTGAGCGAATTCACCGCACGAACTTAGTGGGGATGGGGGTATTGCCGCTTGAATTTACCAACAAGGATACTCGCAATACATACGGCATTGATGGCAGTGAAACCTACGATGTCGAGGGGTGCCCGGCACCAGGTGCACCGATGAAAGTCGTGATGACCCGTAAAAATGGTGAACGGCTAGAAATACCCGTTAAATGTCGTCTTGATACCGCCGAAGAAGTGTCCGTATACAGCGCCGGTGGTGTGCTACAAAAGTTTGCTCAGGATTTTTTAAGTTTAAACACTTAATTGTCAACCCGAACTAGCAACGCAAGTGTGACTAAAAAAATAAACAGGAGATATCGAAGATGCATCTTCCGCAAATTAAAATTCCAGCGACTTATATGCGCGGCGGTACCAGTAAAGGGGTATTTTTCAACCTGAAAGACTTACCAGCAGCGGCACAACAACCTGGAGCCGTAAGGGATGCCATATTATTACGGGTTATTGGAAGTCCTGACCCTTATCAAAAGCATACCGATGGTATGGGCGGCGCCACATCCAGTACAAGTAAAACCGTCATTTTGTCACCGAGTGACAAAGTCGACCATGATGTAGATTATCTGTTTGGTCAGGTGGCAATTGATAAGCCGTTTGTGGACTGGAGCGGGAACTGTGGCAATTTAACCGCCGCGGTTGGCGCGTTTGCGATAGAGCAGGGTATGCTCGATGCCGAGCGCATCCCAGAAAATGGCGTGGTAGAAGTTCGTATCTGGCAGGTAAATATTGGTAAAACCATTATTGCCCATGTGCCGGTGAGCAATTATCAGGTTCAGGAAACTGGCGATTTTGAGCTCGATGGGGTGACGTTTCCTGCTGCTGAAGTGGTTATCGACTTTCTTGATCCAGCAGATAAAGACGGGTCATTATTCCCAACTAACAATGTCAGCGATACATTTGCGGTTCCGGATATCGGACGTTTCGATGCAACCTTCATCAATGCCGGTATTCCAACTATTTTTATTCCTGCTAACCAACTTGGTTTTACGGGGGCTGAACTTCAGGAGGACATTAATAACAATGACGCGCTGTTGGCGCGTCTGGAAACCATTAGAGCCTGGGGCGCGATGAAAATGGGGTTGATTTCGTCAATAGATGAAGCCAAAGGGCGACAGCATACGCCAAAGCTGGCGTTTGTATCTCCTGCTTCTACGTACATCGCGTCGAGTGGTAAAACGATTAGCGATACGTCGGTTGATATCTTGGTCCGGGCCATGTCTATGGGTAAACTGCACCACGCCATGATGGGAACGGCGGCGGTGGCGATTGGCGCGGCGGCGGCAATACCTGGTACGGTTGTGGCCCAAACTCTGGCAAAAGAAAGTGCGAAATCCGTTGTTTTTGGCCATCCATCAGGAACCCTGAAAGTCGGTGCAAAAACGTCCCTGGATGATAACCAATGGCAAGTGACATCGGTGTCCATGAGTCGCAGTGCGCGAGTATTGATGGAAGGGCAAGTGCGCATCCCGGGTCAGGTGCTGGATACGTGTATTGACTGATTTTCTTTTGGATAAAAAATTAGGGGCGGGGTAATACCTGCCTTTTCACTATATAACGCAATGATTTTTTTATGATTACCTTGTCTAAGGGGGGAAAGATCAGCTAGATTGAAAGTATACAGTAATAAAAATTCAACTGAGTATGAAAGCAATTCTTTGCAGCGTTTTAGTGCTGCTTTCACTATCGGCTACAGCCGCAAAATTAACGATTCCTGACACCCTTGAAGTGCTTGTTGTCGATGGCGAACAACAAAGCCAGTCATTTTTTACAAAAGCCACAAACCTGGAATTGGAACCTGGCCAGCATGTTGTCGAGATTCAGTACCGGGAAATGTTTGAACATGACACCGAGGATCACCATGAAACGGTGCGCTCTGAACCATTTATATTGATGTTCAACGTGCAAGCGGACGACGTGTTGCGATTGGCGCATCAACAACAGTTAGACATAGAGCAAGCAAGGCGATTTGCCAAATCACCTAAGGTACAGCTGAACAATGAAAACGGACAGGCTCTGGTGGTACAGCAGCTATCGCAAAAACGATATCAGCAAGATCTTCAGTCGATGCAACAACAACGACGCCAACAGGTGGTTAAAAAAAGTTTAAGTGAAGACCCAGGCGAATTTAGGCACCAGGGCCCTGATACGGTAGAAATGCTAGAGTATTGGTGGGAGTTGGCCACGGATGCCGAGCGTCAGGAGTTTATCCGGTACCTGCAGGAGGAGCAAAAATGAAACGAATTCTGATTATGGGAATGTTTATGGCCTTGTTCGCATCCCTTGGACATGCTCAGCCAGATAAACGTACTCTCCCGGGAGGCATCGATGTTATTGGAAAAGGACAGGTTATCGTAAAACCTGATACGTTTATTTTCACCATTACCATCAGTGAACGCTCGGAAACGGCGAACCAAGCCAAGCAGGTTGTCGACAAAAAATCCGATGAGCTATTGTCTCTGGCCGATAAACTGTATATCGCAGACAAAGATATCGAATCGTCACAATTACGTATACGGCCAATTTTTGCCACTGATCAGACCCGTGCGGCGGCTGTGTCTGACAAACCGGGGGCAAGCCCGCAGCAAAAACCGGCATTAATTGAAGTGTCCCGCAATATTACATTCACCCTGTTAAACTTTAATCATTATGACCAATTACTGGAAAAGGGTATCCAAATCGGCGTTTCCAGTGTTTCCCGGTTACGATACGAAGTGAGCCGTGCTGACTTTTTCTATCAACAGGCACTAGAGGCCGCAATTGATGATGGCAAAATGAAGGCTCAGCGGATGGCCAAACAAGCGAATATTTCTTTGGGCGGTGTTATCTATCTTAAGGAATCGGAAAATTTTGCACCAAGGCGGGTATACGGTATGACAGCTGACGCGCCAAACTATCAGTCGGTACCGGCAGAGCAACAAATTTCGGCTCAAGTTCAGCTGATATTTGAGATAAACTAGGCTTTATTCGATAATTTTAAACTAATGCTTTAACTTGTTAGTGTTACAAGGTATGTTATGCGCTTTTCTTGGGGGCTGTTTAGCGGTCAATGTCGGTTTTTAATAAAACGACGGAAATTCGAACTTGGCAAGCAAAACAGACCCTGATTATGCAAGCAACATAGCGACCCTTAGCAATTATGGATAAACGCGAATTTTATCAAACTCTGGCCCAACAAGTCGATGCAATCACTGCCGGAGAATCTGACTTAATTGCCAATATGGCAAATATCAGCGCCATTCTTTTTAATGCTCTGGATGATGTAAACTGGGTAGGTTTCTATCGGTTACATAATGATGAGCTGATACTTGGCCCGTTTCAGGGGCAGGTAGCCTGCATTCGTATCCCTGTTGGCAAGGGCGTTTGTGGTACCGCAGTGAGTGAGCGAGAAATACAGGTTGTTGATGATGTTCATCAATTTAGTGGCCATATCGCCTGTGATGCCGCCAGTAATTCGGAGATCGTGGTACCCGTTTATGTCGATAACCAGTGTATCGCTGTATTGGATATTGATAGCACCGCATTTGCGAAATTTGACCAACAGGATGCCCAAGGTTTGCAACACATCGTCAATATCCTGCAAGAGCGTTGTCACTCATGAAAGAGTTAGTCGTAATTCACGACTTTCTGGTATCCGAGGAAGTTGTAGGCGATTGGGACGGTGAAGAAGAAGTTGCCGCCGAAAAGTTAAACCTTATTTATCACACCATTTATCAAATGGCAGAAGAGGATATTGATCCTCAACAATTAACATTCTTGCTAGAGTTAGTCTGGGACACCTGGATTGGGCAAGAGCATCTGGCTGAAGTTGAAGAAGATGAAATCATCGACTGGTGTCATCACCTGTTGACGAATCGCGATCAATATTTGCAGTCTCAGCACAATTAATTTACGAAGTAATATTATGGAAACCAAAAAAATCTCAAGCAAAGAAATCATTCAATATCTAGCCGAAAAGTTCCCGGCTTGCTTTACCTCTCAAGGTACGGTAAAACCACTAAAGGTTGGTATTTTTCAAGAACTTGCTGAAGCCCTGCAAGAAGATGAAAAGGTCAGTAAAACGCAACTTCGTCAAGCGTTGCGTCATTACACTTCGAGCTGGCGATACCTGAAAGCCATTAAGACGGGTAGTCAGCGTGTCAACCTGCAAGGAGAAGCGGTTGCTGAGATAGATGAAGCTCAGGCAGAGTTTGCTGCGAACACCCTTAAAGAAAGCCAGGAAAAATTTGCTAACAAAAAAGAAGCGGAAAATAAGCAAAATAAGTCGTATAAAGGAACTAAAGCGGCAGAAAAACGCTCTACTATACCAGCTCGAACGAAAAGCAAGCCGGTAAAAGCGAAGAAAGCGCCGAAAAAAGAACCCGTTAAATTAGTCCAGGCTGAAGCTAACACATTGAAAAGTGGAATGAAGGTGTTAGTGCAAGTTGGGAATTCACCAATTGATGCTACTATTACAGAAGTAGCGGGTAAAGATGTCAGTGTGCAGTTAATTTCAGGCATGGTAGTCAAGACTCGAGCGGATAAAATCTTTACCAAATAAATATGGAGTAGTCTTATGCAGAACGTTTCTCGAATAGCCCTAGCGGTTGCCTTCTCTTTTTCTTTATCGTCCAATGCTGTTTTTGCAGAAGATCCGAAGATTGATCTGGATGATTTGCCGCAGCTAACTCAGGAAATGCAGCATAAGACTGCCAGTAAACGCATTACTGCAACCTATTCGCGCTCTCACTATAAACAGTTTGAACTTAATGATGAGCTGTCCTCACAAATTTTTGATTTGTATCTGAAGCAACTTGATTACAATCGCGCGGTGTTTTTAAAGTCGGATATCGATGAGTTGGAAAAATATCGCAACAAGTTTGACGATATGATCATGACTGGCAAACTCGATGATGCTTTCGATATTTACAATCTGAATGTTCAGCGCCGTTATGAACGTTATCAGTATGCCTTGCAATTACTGGATAAAGAGTTCGACTTTAAAATCGAAGAAAGCTACGATTTTGACCGCGAAGAAGCGCCATATGCACAGTCAACCGAAGAGTTGGATGAAATTTGGCGTAAGCGCGTTAAGTATGATGCGCTAAATTTAAAACTGGCTGGCAAAGAATGGCCAAAAATCAAAGAAATTCTTTCTAAGCGTTATAACTATGCGATCAAACGTCTGAGTCAGGGCGAGAGTGAAGACGTGTTTCAAGTGGTCATGAACTCATTCTCACGTACGGTTGAACCGCACACCTCGTATTTATCACCGCGCAATGCCGAACGTTTCCAAATGGAAATGAATTTGTCACTGGAAGGCATTGGTGCCGTTTTACGTGCCGATGATGATTTCACCGTGATTCAAAGTATTGTTACCGGTGGACCCGCCGATAAAAGCAAGCGCCTTAAGCCAAAAGATAAAGTGGTTGCGGTTGCTCAAGGTGATGAAGAATTCGTGGATGTTGTGGGCTGGCGTCTTGACGATGTCGTGGATTTAATCAAAGGTCCAAAAGGCACTACGGTTCGTTTACAGGTGCAAAAAGGCGAAGATGACCCGCAGATTGTGGTGATTTCTATAGTTCGTGACAAAATCAAACTGGAAGATCGAGCGGCAAAATCGGAAGTGTTTATAGAGAAAAACGCAGACGGTGAGATTGCTGACAACCCGAAAAAACTGGGTGTGATCACTATTCCAAGTTTCTACAATAAACTATCCCGTGACGTGGCAAAAGAAATTGCCAAGTTAAAAGAAGAGAAAGTGCAAGGGATCATTGTCGATTTGCGTGGTAATGGCGGTGGCTCATTAACCGAAGCGACACTTTTAACCGGTTTGTTTATTGATAAAGGACCTGTTGTACAGGTTCGTGGTATTGATGATCGCATTGAAATTAATAAAGATACCGATGGGTTAAGTTACTATGATGGTCCATTAACCGTTATCGTTGACCGCTATAGTGCGTCGGCATCGGAAATTTTTGCCGCGGCTCTTCAGGATTATGGTCGAGCATTAATTATTGGTGAAAATACCTTTGGTAAAGGTACGGTTCAGCAACATCGCGGTTTAGGTCGGGTGTATGACTTATACGAAAACCCATTAGGTAGCATTCAGTTTACTATTGCAAAATTCTATCGAATTGATGGTGGTAGTACGCAACATAAAGGGGTTCAACCTGATATTGCGTTCCCTTCGGCCATTGAGCCGCAAGAGTGGGGCGAAAGTCAGGAAGAGAACGCCTTAGTCTGGGATAAAATTAAAAAAGCGCCTTATCGCCCACTTTACGATTTTACTCAGGATATCTCTTATCTGCAGTCATTGCATGATGAACGCATTAAAAAGAATGATGAATTCAAATATCTGCTTCAGGACATCGCTGAGTATCAAGAGAAGAAAGACGATAAATCCATTTCTTTAAATTACGACCAGCGTAAAGCCGAGCGTGAAGAGAATAAGGAAAAACGCCTTGCCCGAGCTAACCTTCGTTTGAAAGCGATGGAGAAAGAGCCGGTTGCATCCATTGATGATATTCCAGAAGAATTGTCAGAGTTGGATCCGTTTTTGGATGAGTCCGCTAATATTACTTTTGATTTAGTGGAAATTGGTAAATTAGCCAAAAAATAACCACTCAAATTCAACTGATGAATAAACCGCCAAATTTGGCGGTTTTTTTATAGGTTCTGTAATAAAAACGCCTGTTTATGCCTGCTTCAAAGGGGTAATTTAAAAAATTTTCCTTTATACTGCCTTTAATTCAGATTCGCTAAACGTCATGTGCGATTTTCGAATCCTTGCAATAAAAATAAAATAATAAACGCAATTAGATAAATTCACGGACACATGTTTTTATGACCACTCAACAAGTTCACAAGGATCCCAGTGCTCTGGATGCCGCGATCCCAATTCTCATCATGGTTGGCTTATTGGTAGCCGCAGTGCAATATTTTGGTGATGGGTCGTCTTATGGCCCGAATCAGATAGCTTTACTTCTGGCGACCGGTGTTGCAATTGCCATTGGTTTCAAAAATGGCTATGACTGGCTCGGTATGGAAAAAGCGATCGTTAAAGGGATCTCTATTTCCCTGGGTGCAGTATTGATTTTGCTTGCGGTTGGCTCCCTGATCGGAACCTGGCTGTTATCTGGCACGGTGCCGACGATGATTTACTATGGTCTCAACATTTTGAATCCGTCCTGGTTCTATGCCGCGACCTGTTTAATTTGTGGATTGGTGTCCATGTCTATTGGTAGTTCATGGACGACCGCAGCAACGATTGGTGTAGCCCTTATCGCGGTTGCAAGTGGTCTGGATTTATCCGCGCCAATTACCGCCGGTGCGGTTATATCCGGCGCATATTTTGGCGATAAGATTTCACCTTTATCTGAAACCACCAACTTGGCACCTGCGGTTGCAGGCAGTGAGTTATTCGAACACATTCGCTACATGTTATGGACAACCGTACCGTCGATCGTTACCGCGCTATTGCTGTTTACGGTGCTTGGATTATCGGAAGATGTCAGCAGTACAGGGACAAAAGGTATTGAGTTAAATCAATTGATGACCGAGCATTTTGATATTTCTGTGGTTAATTTAGTCCCTTTAATCGTGTTACTGGCTTTGGCAATTAAAAAGGTTCCAGCGTTTTTAGCCGTTTCTATTGGTGCGATTGTCGGTGCCATATGGGCGGTATTGTTTCAGCAGGACTTTATTTTATCTCTTGCCAGTGATGGACTTAATACGTTCGACAGTAATGTTACCGTGGTCTGGACCGCCTTTTTCGATGGTGTTTCCGTCGATACCGGTAATGCCAACTTAGATGACCTTTTGTCACGAGGTGGTATGTCGAGTATGCTTAATACCGTGTGGCTAATCGTTTGCGCGTTAACCTTTGGTGCGGTGCTTGAGCATTTAGGCATGCTTAAGAAAATTATTAATGGCATTCTTGGTTTTGCTAAATCTACCGGTGCTTTAATCTCATCAACGGTGGCTACGTGTATCAGCACGAACATCATTACGGCTGACCAATATATGTCAATTGTGATGCCCGGTCGCATGTTTAAAGAAGAGTACGAACGACGTAATTTGCACCCTGTGGTATTGAGTCGAACCCTGGAAGATTCCGGGACCATCACATCACCACTAATTCCATGGAATACCTGTGGTGCCTATATGGCCAGTGTTCTGGCGGTAAATCCTCTGGAATACATCTTCTATTGTTTCTTTAATCTGATTAACCCCGTTCTCGCCGTGGTTTATGGCTTTCTTGGATTTCAAATTAAAACGCTGGCTGAGAAAGTGAAAGACAGTGTAACCACGACCGTGAACATGGAAAAAAAATAGCAAAGTAATGGCAGAATTTACCCCTATATATTTGAAAGACTATCAGGCATCGGCATATCAGATCCCTAACGTCGAATTAATCATTGAATTAGATGATGAACGCACTATTGTGCGCAATACGATGCACATTAAACGCGCGGCAGGCGAATCACAGCCTTTAGTCCTTAATGGCCACCAGATGACGTTGCTTTCGGTCTATATCGATGACGTAGCACTGTCAACCGAACAATACAGGGTTGACGATGAGACGCTGTGCATTGAACAGTGTCCCGAGCAATTTACGTTAAAGATTGAAACCGAGATCAACCCGAAAGCAAATACGGCCCTGGAAGGGATCTATAAATCCGGTGGCGCGTTTTGTTCTCAATGTGAGGCTGAGGGGTTTCGCAGAATTACCTATTTTCTTGATCGTCCCGACGTCATGTCAATATACAAGACGACGATCATCGCCGATAAAGGCCAGTATCCGTATTTATTGTCTAATGGCAACTGTGTTGAACGTAGCGATTTAGAAGATGGTAAACACCGGGTAACCTGGCACGATCCCTTTCATAAGCCCTGTTATCTGTTTGCTTTGGTTGCTGGCGATTTTGATTTACTCGAAGATGCGTTTACGACCAAATCTGGTCGTCAAGTGGATCTGCAACTATTTGTCGATAAAGGCAATTTGTTTAAAGCGCAATATGCAATGCAGGCATTAAAAGATTCTATGGCCTGGGATGAGAACGTTTTTGACCTTGAATATGATCTTGATATCTACATGATTGTCGCAGTCGATTTTTTCAATATGGGGGCGATGGAAAATAAAGGCTTAAACGTCTTTAACTCTAAGTTTGTTCTTGCCGATGAACGCAGCGCCACCGACGAAGATTTTTTTAACGTTCAGGCGGTAATCGGACACGAGTATTTCCACAACTGGACCGGTAATCGTGTTACCTGTAGAGATTGGTTCCAGTTAAGCCTTAAAGAAGGGTTAACGGTGTTTCGAGATCAGCAATTTAGTGCTGATATGCATCAACGAGATGTGACTCGAATCAATAATGTCCGGGTACTTCGTTCGCATCAGTTTGCCGAAGACGCAGGACCTATGGCGCACCCAATCCGGCCTGAAAAAGTAGTGGAAATGAACAACTTTTATACCCTGACGGTTTATGAAAAGGGCTCGGAAGTTATCCGGATGTTGCACACCTTGCTGGGCGAAGAAGGGTTCCAGCGGGGGATGAAAGAATATATCAGCCGTCATGACGGCCAGGCAGTAACCTGTGATGATTTTGTCAATGCGATGGCTGACGCGAATCAGCGAGACTTAAGTCAGTTTGCGTTGTGGTATTCCCAGGTAGGGACACCAGAGGTCCGGGGTACGTCAAACTATGACCCGCAGTCAAAGTCACTAACCTTGCAACTGCAACAATCTCCGGCAGCAGGGCAACAACACCCGCCTTTATTGATACCTATTGGTTTTGAATTATTGGATCCAAAAACTGGCGTCACGCTCAACCAAGGAGTGCTGTCACTCTGTGAAACATCGCAAGCCTTTGAGTTTGAACATATTGACGTCAATCCCGTTGTCGCCTTGCTTACCGGTTTTTCTGCGCCGGTGAAGTTAGATTATAAGCAAAGTAATGAAGAATTGCTGACGGTTATGGTGTCGGCTAACGATGGATTCTCCCGTTGGGAAGCGAGTCAAAATCTGTTTAGACAATGTATTGCCAATTACTATCAGGATCTTTCTTATACGCTTCCTGCGGCATTGAGTCAGGCCTTTGCAAGTATCCTTGATGCGGATGTTGAACCCGCATTTAAAGCATTGCAAGTTAGCTTACCTGGCTTTGCTGAAATGACCGAGTTTTTACAAAACGTCGAGCCGCAAACGTTGCTGTCAGCGCTTGACCGATTTCAGCAAGATTTATTGGACGCTCAGGCGGACAAACTTAAAGCTGTCTATGAGCAGTGTTCACAACAGCTATTAACTGAATCGGAGCAAGCAACAGGCTTGCGAGCGCTGAAAAATGCCTGCCTGCATTTTTTGGCCGCGGATCCAGACTTTGATGCAAACGTTGTCGAGCAGTTTACTCAAGCCCCAAATATGACCGAACAAATCGCCGCCTTGGGTGTCGCAGCACAATATCACTTACCATGCTTTGAACGTCTCAGTACAGACTTTGCCTCGCAATGGCAAGCGGACACGTTGGTAATGGACAAGTGGTTTGCCATTCAGGCAAAAGTGCAGGATGGTGCCATATTTGAACGTTTACAATCGTTATTAGCTCACCCGAAATTTTCTTTAGAAAACCCTAATCGGGTTAGGGCGCTGGTAGGTAGTTTTGCCGGACAAAATCCAAAATACTTCCATGATCCCAGTGGTCAGGGCTATGAATGGCTAGCCACGCAAATCGAAGCGCTGGATAAAATCAATCCGCAGGTTGCGTCACGATTAATAACAGCTCTAATTCAGGGGCAGGGGTTTTGTGAAGCCGTACAACTTAAATTGCGACAACAGTTAGTTCGGTTGCAGGGATTGGATAATATTAGCGCCGATATCGGTGAGAAAATCTCCGCAGCGCTTGCTAATTAAGCTACAAGGTAAAATAATTTCAAGTAATAATTTTTATTCTAGAGCTTCTACTTTAAACGTGGTCGGACCATTTGGCTTGGAAGTGGAATACTAAAATAAAACCAATAATATGCGCACGAATTACAATTGCGCTAAGTTTTAAACAGCTGTTTTAAACTGCGTCACGTTGGTGCGTGATAAAACAGTAATAATCATTGATATAGAGTCACGTAGTAATTTATTTTAACGGTTGCCTCGTTAAAAAAATGATGTAATCATTGTTTAACTGCTATACGTAGAAAGAAGAATAAAATTACTCGCGTATTTATTTGGGGAGAAAACATGAAGCAAAATGCTCTGGTTAAGTTTTGCAAGAGTCCTGTGGCTAAAGGTATTGCCGCCGGACTGTTATCTTTAACTGTCACACAAGCACACGCTGTTAATTTTGACCTGGGAGATTTTGAAATCAGTTTTGATTCAACGTTTTCTTACGGTGAAAGCTGGCGCACAGAAAATCGTAACTGGGATGACCATATTGGTAAGTCCAACAATCTGAATAATAATTTGGATTGGCAAAATAACAGTTATCCACCGGAACAAATCTGGGCGTTGCCAGGTTCATATTCCACAAACGGCGATATGGGTAACCTTAACTTTGATGCCGGCGAAGCGTTTTCCCGGGTATTCAAAGGTAGCCACGAGCTAGATGTTCGCTACGGCGACTTCGGTTTCTTCGCACGTGGCCTGTATTTTTACGATTTCGAATTAATGGACGGTTCTCGTCCTTTTACCAACGTTCTCGATGATAGCACCTTTGATCCTTGCGATGATAAAGACGCAAAGGAAGAGGTATGTGCCGATGTACGTTTGCTTGATGCTTTCTTTTATGCCGACTTTGACATTGGTGATACGCCAGTTAGTGTTCGCGTCGGTCAACAGGTTATCAGTTGGGGTGAATCTACCCTGATTTCTCACGGTATTAGCGAAATCAACCCAGTTGATATCGCCCGTCTTCGTGCCCCAGGTGCCGAGCTAAAAGAAGCGTTTATTCCGTTTGGTGCGGTTTGGGCATCTTTTGGTGTCACTGAAAACTTTAATGTCGAAGCCTATTATCAATACGAATGGGAAAACTCAATTCTTCCAGCACCTGGAAGTTATTTCTCAACTAATGATTTCGCCGGTTCAGGCGGTTATGCCAACAACATTCAATTAGGTTTCGGCTCTGCACCGGATATGAACCTGGATACCTTATACGGTATGTTGCAACAGGCCGGTGAATTAGCACGGCAAGGCGATGGTGCCAGCGCAGGTAATATGCTTGTTGGTCTAAGTCGATCGGTTACTTTACGTGCTACTGGCGAGGGGCAGGCAAAAACCAATGAAGAAGGTCATTATATTAATTCAGATGGCTCTTTAAACGGTAGTGTATTGCCAGAAGATGGTGGTCAATACGGTTTACGTTTGTCTTATTTCTTCCCGCAGCTTAATGATATGGAATTGAGCCTGTACTACATGAATTACCATTCTCGTCGTCCGGTTATTTCCGGTGTGACGGCTGATTATACCCAATTAGCTCAGGATGTTATGACGGTTGCGAACCCTGACTTCGCAATATCAGATGTCACTAAGATCAATGCGTTTTCCAAAGCGCAGTTGTTTTACCCGGAAGATATCAACCTTTATGGCTTGAGCTTTAATACGACCGTTGGTATTACGTCTGTTGCCGGTGAAATTAGTTACCGTCAAGATGAACCTCTGCAAATTGATGATGTCGAATTATTGTTCACTGCTGTTCCGCAGCAACTGGCAAATGCAGGCCTGGCACCATTTTTAGATGGTATCTCGCAAATGAAGAAAGCAGACGGTAGCGAGTTCCAGCAAGGCGATACTGCACAGGGTTGGGTAGAATCCGATACCTTGCAGGCCCAGGTTACCTTAACGCATTTGTTTGGCCCGACATTTGGTGCTAGCCAGCTTACGGGTCTGATTGAGGTCGGCGGTATTAATATTATGGATATGCCAGACGAAGATGTTTTGCGTTTGAACGGTCCTAATACCAGTCGCTCAGGAACATCTACGGAAGATAATCCGTATATCGGCCCACTATTTGGCGGTACCGAAACCAATATGTTCCCAACGGAGTTTGCCTGGGGTTACCGAGTCGTCGGTAAACTGGATTATAACGATGTATTTGCCGGTGTGAACGTTTCACCGCGCGTGGTATTTTCCCATGACGTCAAAGGGGTTACCCCAGATCCATTGTTCTTGTTCGTTGAAGACAGAAAATCGGTTGCTATGACGGTTGCTTTTGATTACCAAAGCCGTTGGTCTGCCGACATTAGCTATAATGCATTCTTCGGTGGCGCTGGTACGATAAACCAGGTTGAAGATCGTGACTTCGTGTCGTTTAACGTCAAGTATTCAATTTAAAGGTCAATAACATGAAAAAAATTGCATTTATTTCTATGGCTGTGACTCTGGCGTTAACGTCGGCTGGCGCAGCAGCTAAAGTAGGCGAAGCGGATGCGAAGAAGCTTGGCACTGAACTTACCCCATTAGGCGCTGTAAAAGCAGGTAATGCGGACGGTTCTATCCCTGAATGGACGGGTGGTATTACTCAACCACCTGCCGGCTACAGTGTTGGCGACCATCATCCGGACCCTTTCCCGGAAGATAAAATTAAGTATACGATTACCGCCAGCAACTACAGCGACTATGCGGATGTATTGACACCAGGTCAGCAAAAGCTATTTCAGACTTATCCTGAAACATTCAAAATGAATGTGTATCAGACCCGTCGTAGCGCCTCATATCCTCAGCATGTTTATGATGAAACGTTAAAAAATGCGACTCGTTCCGAGTTGATCCAGGACGGCAATGGTATTTCCAAAGCGGCGGTCGGCATTCCATTCCCAATCCCGGCTAATGGTCTTGAGGTGATTTGGAATCACACGCTTCGATATCGTGGCGAACAGGTGAGTCGTGAAGGTGGTCAGGCAGCGCCAACCGCACGTGGCGATTACACCTATCTGGGATTTGATGAATCACTTATCTTACCTTACGGTATGAAAGGAGCATCCTATGAAGAATTGGAAAAAACCAATATTCTGTTTAAGTTTAAACAGAAAGTAACGTCTCCTGCACGCCTTGCTGGTACGGCTTTACTGGTTCACGAAACCATGGATCAAATCAAAACACCTCGTCAGGCCTGGACATACAATACAGGTCAACGACGCGTTCGTCGTGCACCTAACGTTGCTTATGATGCACCGGGTACAGCGTCTGATGGTTTACGTACAACCGATGATTTTGATATGTTCAACGGTGCACCTGATCGTTACAACTGGACATTGGTGGGTAAACAGGAATTGCTAATTCCATACAATGACTACAAATTGCATTCGGATGCTGTGAAATACAAAGACATCCTGCAACCCGGTCATATCAACCCTGAACTTGTGCGTTATGAAAAGCACCGTGTATGGGTTGTGGAAGCAAACCTTAAATCTGGCACCAGCCATATCTATAAGAAACGTACATTCTTTATTGATGAAGATTCCTGGCAGGTTTCTGTCGTAGATATCTACGATAATCGTAATGAGTTGTATCGAGTTGGAATGGCTCATGCAATCAACTATTACGAGTTACCAGCGCAATGGTCTACACTAGAAGTGTTCCATGACGTTCAATCTCGCCGCTACATTGCGATGGGGCTGGATAATGAACATAAAATGTATGACTTCCAAACACCATTACGGGAGAAAGACTTTACAGCGTCAGCACTTAGACGTGAAGGTCGCCGCTAACCGTTCTTTTCGACGTAAACAACGGTTGGCTTAGGCCAACCGTTTTCATTTTTACCCATTGGAAACTGCATGTTGCGAACTATACTAATCTTGTTTTCTATGTTGGCGTATTCTGCACTGAGTGCAGCGCAAGCGAACTCATTAAACCAATCCGAATCCTCTCAATTTTCTCAAATTTTACCTTTGGCGAGTCAGTCCTTAATGCTCGATGTGAGCAAAGTCAGTGAGCAAAAATTAATAGCTGTTGGCGAACGTGGACATATTTTGACCTCCACAGACGGCACTAACTGGCAACAAAAAACTGTGCCGACGATTTCCACGTTAACGCGCGTATTCTTTTTAAATGAAGATCTGGGTTGGGCCGTCGGTCATGATTCCGTCATTTTAAAAACAGAAGATGGTGGTGAAAGTTGGGCCGTACAAATGTACGAGCCGGATTTGGAACGTCCATTGTTTGATGTGTTATTCACCAGTCCGAAACAAGGTGTTGCTGTCGGAGCTTATGGACGATTTTTAAGAACTCAGGATGGCGGAGCTACCTGGACAGAAGAATTTCACGATGAGTTATTGATTGAAGACGATCAGTTATATCTGCAAGAGCTCAAAGAAGAAGACGAAGAACTTTATCTCGACGAGATCCGCAGTATTTTGCCGCACTTTAATCGGATCAAGGTCGTCGGTGAACAATGGTATCTGATTGGTGAGCTGGGTTTTATGGCCAAGAGCGACAATCGGGGTCGACACTGGCAGCTTCTCGATGAGATCTATCAGGGTTCTTTCTTTGATATCAATGTCACATCACAACAACGCCTGATCGTTGCCGGGCTACGCGGTAACTTATTTACCTCCGAAGATATGGGGGAGGATTGGCAGCAAATACCGCTGAATACTAAAGCCTTATTAAATGCGGTTATTTTGGCTCCGAATGATACAGTTTATGTGCTGGCAAACTCTGGGGTGATGTTAACAAGTAAGGACCAGGGCAAGACCTTTAATAAGTCCACTCAGCCAGACGGCAAGGCAATTATTGCAGGGGTCTGGTTTAACGATCAATTAATACTGGCTACGGAAGTCGGACTTAAAGCAGTACAGGGTCAATAATTATAATGAGCAGATTATTTAATAAATTAGAAAGAAATATCTTTCGCTTCCGATTCCTGGTGATCGGTTTATTTTTGGCGATCACATCGTATTTATTTGTGTTCGCTACCCAGATCCGTCTGGATGCCTCATTTGAAAAGAATATTCCGCTACAACACGAGTACATGCAGACTTACCTCAAACATCAGAAAAATTTTGGTGGGGCCAATAATGTACTTATTTCGGTTTGTAACAATGAAGGGGATATCTTTACCACGGATTTTTTCACAACGTTACGTGGTGTTCATGACCAATTGTTTTTTATTCCAGGCGTCGACCGCATACAGGTAAACTCGTTATTTTCGCCTTCTACTCGCTTTGTCGAGGTGGTTGAAGACGGATTTGCCGGTGGTCCGGTGATTCCTGCTAATTTCAGTGGTAGTGAAGAAGATTTACAAACCGTAAAGGCAAATATTGAAAAGGCAGGCATTGTCGGCAGTATTGTTGCCGATGATTACACCTGTTCGATGGTTAAAACCTCTTTGCTGGAAATGGATCCGCAAACCGGTGAAAAGCTTGATACCTTAAAGCTGGCCAAACAACTGGAAGAAGAAATTCGTACCGTTTATGAAAAAGATGGTATCAGTATTCATATTATCGGGTTTTCGAAAATGGTCGGTGATATCGCCGATGGCGCCAAAGGGGTGGTCACCTTTTTTGCGATAGCGATAGCGATCACTGCGGTGATGGTTTATCTGTTCTGTCGTTCTTTCACGTTAACCATCTTACCTATCGCCACTTCCCTGATTGCTGTGGTCTGGCAAATGGGCGTGTTGTCCTGGTTAGGCTTTGGCCTGGATCCAATGTCAATACTGGTGCCGTTTCTGGTTTTCGCCATAGGCGTAAGTCATGGTGTGCAGATGATCAACTCGGTGTCGCGGGAAGTTGCCAGAGGCAACAATCCTAAACAAGCCGCACAGTTGAGTTTTCGTCGATTGTTGGTCCCAGGGGGTATTGCCCTGTTATCCGATACCGTCGGCTTTTTGACGCTATTGGCAATCGATATCGGTATTATTCGAGAATTGGCCATTGCCGCCTCATTAGGTGTCGCTCTTATCATCTTTACTAATCTCTTTTTGCTACCTGTCCTTGTGTCGTTTGTGCGTTTCGATCAGGAAGAGCAAAAGCAAATTGTTGAAGGCGCCGAACATAAGTTGATGGCACGATTGCTTTGGAAAAAAGCAGAAATCGTAACGTCGCAGAAACCGGCAGCGATTATTATTGCTATTGCTGCATTGTTGTTCTTCTGGGGCCAATACCAGGGACAGAAGCTAAAAATTGGTGAGCTACATGCTGGTGCTCCATCATTGCATGAAGACTCCCGTTATAATCAGGACACGTTCTTGATTACCGACAAATATGCCATCAGCGTCGATTATATGTCGATTGTGGTTGAGACCTATGAAGATTCCTGTATTTATCACGAGGTTCTTGATGTGGTCGATACGATGCAATGGCGAATGGAAAATATTCCAGGTGTTCAATCTGCTGTATCTTTGGCAAGCATCGCGAAAATGGTGAACTCTGGCTACAACGAAGGTAATCAGAAGTGGAAAGTATTATCCAGAAACCAACAGTCTCTGGTGCAGTCCATCGCCCGTGTTCCTACCACAAGTGGCTTACTAAACCGTGATTGCTCAGCAATGCCAATCATTTTATTCCTCGAAGATCACAAAGCTGAAACGATCGATAGAGTGGTTGCTGCGGTAAAAGAATATCGCCAGGAGTTAGGCACTGACAAAATTCAGTTTAAATTGGCATCTGGCCCTGTGGGTGTGATGGCGGCGACCAATGAAGCGGTCGCGGAAGCACAAACGCCGATGATGCTTTATGTCTACGGCGCGGTGATTTTACTGTGTTTGATTTCGTTCCGCTCGATTAAGGCAACCATCGCGGTGATCGTGCCACTGTATGTGGTTTCGACGCTAGCTCAGGCATTAATGACCTTCCTGGATATTGGACTGACGGTTTCAACCTTACCGGTTATTGCCCTCGGGGTTGGCATAGGTGTTGACTATGGTATTTATATATTATCGACGATGAGTCAGCGCATAAGAGCGGGAGACAATGTCCCACAAGCGTATCTGGCGGCACTGAAAGAACGTGGTTCAGCGGTACTGATCACTGGTTTAACACTCGCTATCGGTGTCTCAACCTGGTTTTTCTCAGCGCTTAAGTTCCAGGTAGATATGGGGATCATGTTAACCTTTATGTTCCTGGTGAACATGTTAGCTGCCATTATTCTTTTACCGGCAATTTCGGCCTATCTGTGGCGAGATGAGTTAAAAAAGTAAAATAACGCTAACTGATTAAAATGCATAAATAATCAAGAAAATGGCCTAAGGGCCATTTTCTATTTATAGCGGGTGAATAATTCCCTGATTTGCTCTTAAGACCCTATCTAAATTGGTATTTTTACTCTAAAAAAGTACTCGCAATCCCTTATTTTTCCTAATAGAATTCGCGCAATAGACTATTCTAAATAAAAAAATAAGAAGAAAATTGACACTTAGACTGAAAGTTTCAGTCGTCAATTTCATTCGCCAACCAGAGGGTACTTAAGCATGGCGTCATTAGATAATAAATCTTCTGTGCTTTTTAAAAATGTGTCAGCATTAATTCATGACAAGGTTCCATCCCATACTGCCCCGTTGCTTGATAAATTTACGAGCCTGTTATACGCCAATATTTCAAAAGAAGATTTAGCGGCCCGTAACGAAAGCGACGTTTATGGCGCAACATTAAGTCTTTGGAAAGCCTTAAATGCGCAGGTCGATGACAAGGCGTTTATTCGGGTATTAAATCCACAGGTTTCCCAACATGGCTGGAAATCAAGCCATACGGTTATTGAAGTGATCATCAAGGATATGCCGTTTCTGGTAGATTCCACCCGCATCGCTTTGAATCGCCTGAACATGTTTCCGCACCTGATCCTGAATTGCCCGATGAATATTGTTCGTGACGATAAAGGGCAGGTGATTGACCTTGATGCCAATGCTAACAAACTTGAAAACAGCATTACCGAAACGGTGTTTTTTATTGAAATTGATCGGTTAACCGAGCAGGCACAAATTGATGAGCTTACCCAGGAATTGCATTCGGTGTTTCAGGATGTATCCGTAACGGTTGACGACTGGCTGCCGATGAAAGATCGCTTTGATGCCTGCATTAAAGAAATGGCGGAGTCAAAATCCATCGTAAGCGCTCAGGATTATCGGGAATCGAAAGCGTTATTGTCATGGCTTGCCAATGATAACTTCACGTTTATGGGATATCGGGCCTACGACATTCATCGGGTCAAGGGCAACGTTTCAATCGAAGGGGATTTAAAGTCTTCCTTAGGATTATTGCGAAAATCTAAGTCCAGTAAACCCATGTTGCTGTCGGATTTAAGCGAAAGTGCTCGCGAAGTCGCGGTTGGTACCAATTTACTTATTTTAACGAAAACTAATTCTCGTTCTCGCGTACACCGTCCGGCTCACCTTGATTATATCGGTATCAAAAAATTTGATAAAGAAGGTAAAATCATCCGCGAAGAGCGATTTCTTGGCTTGTTTGGCTCGGCATTTTACAATGATAGTGCCTTAAACCTGCCGTTAATCGGTGATAAGGTGAAGCGCGTCTGCGATAAATCGGGTTATGGCCCAAGCTCTCATGCCTACAAAACTCTGATCAATATTCTCGAAACCTATCCTCGTGATGAGATTTTACAATCCAGTGAAGACGAATTGCTGCAGACAGTGCGTGGTGTATTGCAAATGCAGGAACGGGATCTGACTGGCTTATTTGTGCGTCGCGATGCCTTTAACCGATTTTATTCCTGTATGGTCTACGTACCTCGGGATCGATATAACACCAAGTTAAGGGTCGAAACCCAACAAATATTAAAACAAGCCTTAGGCAGTGATGAAGAAGTAGAGTTTACGACGTTTTTCTCCGAGTCGGTGCAGGCGCGTACCCATTACATAGTCAGAGTTAAAAACACAAAAGCGGATATTGATGTGAAGGAAATAGAGCGTAATTTGAACGCCGCAGCGCGCGGTTGGGATGACAAACTGGCCAATGCCCTGAATTTAAATAAGGGTGAAGCCAAAGGCAAAATGTTACGCCGCAAATATGCCGATTTTCCGCAGTCATACAAAGACGAAGTTTTGCCGGGTACGGCCATTGTTGATATCGACAAATTAGAAAAAGTGACGGTAGATAATCCACTTGAGATGCTATTTTATCAGCCTTTAGAAGAAAAGGCGGATAGTCGCTATGTCAAACTCAAGCTATTTCATAAAGGTGAACCTCTGCATCTGTCAGATGTGCTACCAATGTTGGAGAACTTTGGCTTACGAGTGATTGGTGAAAGCCCCTATTCTGTGAAGAACACGGATGGTGAAATGTGCTGGATCCTCGATTTTTCGATGCTGTTAACGTCAGAAAAAACGTTCGATCTCGAGCAGGTTCAGAATTTGTTTCAGGATGCGTTTGCCAAAGTCTGGCATGGTGAGCTGGAAGATGATGGCTTTAACCGTTTGATCCTTGGTGCCGGTATGGCGGGTCGTGAAGTCTCTATTCTCAGAGCCCTGGCCAAATACCAGCAACAAATTGGTTCCACATTTAGTCAAAGTTATATTGAAGATGCGTTTTCCCGCTATCCAAGCTTTGCTGAATTACTCATTAAGTTATTTGAGCTGAAATTCACGCCCACGGATAAATCCAAACAGCGTGCCATGGATAAAGTTCTTTCGACGATTGAATCTTCTTTAGATAATGTTGCCAGCCTTGATGATGACCGTATCATTCGCCGCTATGTCGAAATCATTAATGCCACGGTGCGTACCAACTATTTTCAGCCGGACAGCGCCGGCAATTGCAAGCCATATATCTCATTTAAGCTCCTGCCAGAGCTGATCCCGGAGATGCCAAAGCCATTACCGAAATTTGAGATTTTTGTTTATTCTCCGGACGTTGAAGGTGTCCATCTGCGAGGTGGTAAAGTTGCCCGTGGTGGTCTGCGCTGGTCCGATCGTCGAGAAGACTTCCGGACCGAAGTACTGGGTCTGGTAAAAGCGCAACAGGTGAAAAACACCGTAATCGTGCCGGTGGGCGCCAAAGGTGGTTTTTATTGTAAACGCCTGCCTGTTGGTGGTACCAGAGCGGAAATTTTTGAGGCCGGTAAACAATGTTACCGTACCTTCATTCGAGGCTTACTGGATATCACGGATAACATCGTTGCCGGTGAAATCGTACACCCAGAAGATGTCGTTCGTCATGATGAAGATGATACCTATTTAGTCGTCGCCGCCGACAAAGGAACAGCAACGTTTTCAGATATTGCCAATGCCATTTCAGCGGATTACAACTTTTGGTTAGGGGATGCATTCGCCTCCGGTGGTAGTGTCGGTTATGATCATAAACAAATGGGCATTACCGCAAAAGGCGCTTGGGAGTCGGTAAAACGTCATTTCCGTGAGATTGGCATCGATTGTCAGAGTAGCGATTTTACCTGTCTTGCGGTCGGCGATATGGCCGGTGACGTATTTGGTAATGGTATGTTGTTATCCAAACATACCTGTCTGCAGGTTGCGTTTAACCATATGCATATCTTTATCGACCCGACACCCGATGTGAAAAGCAGCTATGTCGAACGCCAACGCTTGTTTGATTTGCCGGGTTCGAGTTGGGACGATTACAATCGCGACCTTATTTCTGAAGGCGGTGGTATTTTCTCGCGGGCGGCAAAATCCATCAAATTGACGCCGCAAATGAAGAAGTTGCTTGGCACCAAAAAAGCATCTTTGGCACCTAATGAATTGATCCAGACGGCCTTAAAAATGGAAGTTGACCTTTTCTGGAATGGCGGGATTGGCACATACATTAAAGGCAGTGATGAAAGCCATCTTGAAGTCGGTGACCGCGCCAATGATGTTCTGCGTGTAAACGGTAATGAAGTACGGGCTCGTATTATCGGAGAAGGTGGTAATCTAGGCTGTACTCAACTTGGCCGTATTGAATATACCGCCAATGGCGGCCGCATGAATACTGACTTTGTAGATAACGTTGGTGGTGTCGATTGTTCGGATAATGAAGTAAATATCAAAATTTTATTAAATGGATTGGTCACTAATGGTGATTTAACGCTGAAACAGCGCAACCAACTGTTATATGACATGACCGATGATGTTGAAGATATTGTCTTGGAAGACTGTTATCGTCAAACCAATTCGATTTCGATATCCGAATCTCGAGGTGGCAGCAAATTAAAAGAGCACCAGCGTTTTATTCAATATCTTGAGCGGGAAGACAAGCTTGATCGGGCTTTGGAATTTATGCCTTCAGACGAAGAAATCAACGAACGTCTTGCCCGCGGAAGAGGCCTGACCCGACCGGAGCTTTCGGTGATGGTAGCCTATGGAAAAATGGTGCTGAAAGAGCAATTAGTGCACCCACAAATCACCAATGATCCCTATCTTGGGCAATTACTGACGAACGCGTTTCCGAAACAATTGCAATCCCGTTATGCCGAGCAAATGCAGAATCATCCGCTTAAAGCTGAAATTATTGCGACCCAATTGGCTAACTTGTTGTGTAATTTTATGGGCGCAAATTTTGTTTACCGGATGCAGGAAGAGACAGGCTCAGGGGTTGAAGAAGTGGCAAGATGTTTTGCTATGGCCAGTGCCGTGTTTGAAATGGAAGCGACCTGGGAACGTATTGAAGCGTTGGACAATAAGGTTTCGGCAAAAGTACAAAGCGAAATGTTATTTGAATTGCGTCGTACGATACGCCGCGCAACCCGCTGGTTCTTGCGTCATCGTAATAAAACGCTGAGCATTGAACAGGCATTGGACTTCTATCAACCAACGTTCAAGGTATTAAGTGATAAGCTTGATGACTTATTGGTCGATAAGGAAGCCCGACAGTTAAACGACCTGCAGTCGAAACTGTTAAAAGAGCATGTCCCTGAAGATCTGGCGAAACGTATCTCGCAATTGAGTACATTATTCTCAACCATGGATATTGCTCAGGTAGCCTGTCAGGATGCCAGAGATATTGAACTGGTCGCACAATTGTATTTTTCAATTGGTGTACGTTTAGACTTGCACTGGTTCTTAGAGCAAATAACCAAACAACCGGTGAACAACCACTGGCAAGCGCTTGCCCGAGCATCCTTTAGGGAAGAACTTGACTGGCAGCAACGCTCATTGACATCTGTTGTGTTAAGAATGAACCCAGAGATGGCGGATATTGAGCCTATGATAGACATTTGGGAGCAACGTTCAGAACAACCACTTGAGCGCTGGCACCAGATCCTGGCCGATTTTCGAACCAGTAAGGTACATGAATTTGCCAAGTTCTCGGTAGGATTGCGTGAATTGATGTTACTTGCGCATCATTGCGACCCGAATTTATAACCGAACTGCAAGACTTTTTGCGACGGCCAAAAGGTTGCAATACGGGCGCAAATACTTGTGCCCATTGGTTTTAGTGTTAAACTCACCTTCTTTAAGGTGAGTTTTTATTATCTGAGGAATTATGTTTTACTCCATCGCCCGAAAATTTTTATTTAAACTCGACGCTGAGCAAGCCCATGACGTGGCAATCAACATGTTCAAATCACCCGCTGCCAACGCGTTAAAGGGGCTGTATGGCGCCAAAGTCGCCGACAAACCGGTTAGCGTAATGGGAATTGAATTTCCAAACCCTGTTGGCCTTGCTGCCGGTCTGGATAAAAATGGCGAATGTATTCGTGGTTTCTCAGCGTTAGGTTTTGGTTTTGTTGAAGTCGGCACGGTTACGCCGAGACCACAACCGGGCAATGATAAGCCGCGTATTTTCCGTATTCCTCAGGCCGATGCCATCATTAACCGTATGGGGTTTAATAACCATGGGGTCGACTACCTGGTTGATCAGGTTCGCAAAGCCAAACAAGCGGGTTTTGATGGCGTGTTAGGCATTAATATCGGTAAAAATAAGGATACCGAGGAAGAAAACGCCAAAGACGATTACATCCACTGCATGCGCAAAGTCTATGAGCATGCAGACTATATCACGGTAAATATTTCTTCACCCAATACGCCAGGCTTACGTGCTTTGCAATATGGTGATGCATTAAATGAACTATTAGCGGCGCTCAAGGTTGAACAAGCGCAACTTGCCGAGACTCATGGTAAATATATTCCCCTGGCCGTGAAAATCGCCCCCGATCTCGATGAACAAGAAGTGCAGGGCATTGCTGACTGCCTGCTTAGCAATGATATCGACGCGGTGATTGCCACCAATACAACGTTAAGCCGGGAAGGGGTTGAACAATTGGCCCATGGTGATGAAATGGGCGGATTGAGCGGCGTGCCGGTTCAGGAAAAAAGTCTGCAGGTGATCAAACTCCTTGCCGACCGACTGGATGGGAAAATGCCGATAATCGGTGTTGGTGGCATCAATAGCGCCGCAGCGGCAAAGGCAAAACTGGCAGCAGGAGCGTCTCTTGTTCAGGTTTACACTGGGTTTATCTACGAAGGTCCTGATCTCATTAAACGTATTGTTGACGAGCTTTAATTCAGAACAAACGGCTTACGCAATTGCTAAGCCGTTTTTGTTGATGGGCACCAGGGAAAGGAATCATGAAATTAGCTTCAATCATAGTAACCATTTTATTGCTTTTTGCTGGCATTGGCTGGTATGTGTTGCATGGCGATGAATGTTCTTCTGACGGATATATTGGCGCCGGCACTACTGTATTTAAAAAAGATGACGAGGGGAATGTCTTTTTATTATTAGCCTATGAGCGGGGGCGAGGTTGGAGCACCTTTGGTGGTGGCCCCAAGAAGCTGGATTTAGAACAATCGGTGTCAGGCTGTGAAACTCCCGATCAGACCGCTGTTCGGGAAAGCGTAGAAGAATCACGCACATTATTATCAGCAAAGCTTTTATCAAGTGCGATTACTAATGCCAAATTCTACGCTAACCCAACATCACGGGGTGACTACATCACCTTTTTGATTGAATTAGAACAACCATTAGAGCTCAATCAATATTATTCCGCGCAATTACCCAATGATCCCGGGTATTATGAAACCAGCGAAATTGCCTGGATTGCGTTAGATGACATACTGACCCGAGGCCGCTTTGTTGAAACCCCAAATGGTCAACCTTTATGGGATGTGTTTTATCAGCAGTTTGATGCCATGTTGCAAAGCCAACCCGAACACTATTGGTTTAATCAGCAATAACCTTTGAGCCTTGCTGCTGCTCAGATAATCCCGGTTTGGTCTGGTAATGTTTGGCAAGGACTCGTAATTGTTGTTGATTGATATCCGGGAAATCAACACGATATCGATATTGATGATGCAGTGCGCTAAAGATACTGGTTTGGCTTAGCTTATCTAATGTTGCTACAAGTTCACCGCCGGTCATCGTTTTACGAAGACAACAGTGGCTAAAGCTTGCAATGATCTCGGTTAAATCTTTGCCTTTTTCGATCAACTGCAAATCTGCTTCCATAAAGTATGCCGCGCCGCTCCAGTAAACTCGCTTAAATGCCCGTTGTTGCCACATATCAGCGCTCACCTCATTTAATTTTCCGGGCTTTTCCTGAGTTTTTATTTTACCTCGCAACAGCCCTTGTTCGATGCGCTCGATAAACTGACTTGAGTTAATGATTTCGCCGCGGAACATGGCAAGATATTGCATGTATGTTGCAAACCCTTCGCTTAGCCAGAAATTTTGATAATCCAGATAGGGGAAATACAAATGCGAGAGTTCATGGTAGAGGGTCCAGTCATTGATAAAACTGCTCAATGGCATATTCGGATTCACATACAGCAGCACTTCAATGGGGTGTTCCCGTAATATTTGCCCCCAGGGAACCGGCTCCATGGCATCTGGATATCCTTTGACGGTAATTTTCAATTGAGCATGGGGGATCGGAGTCAGTGTCGACTCTACCACCTTGACACCTGTGTTAAGCCAATTAGTCACTTTTTGCGACTGCTCAGCGTTTATATTTTGCGTGGTCAGGGATATATTTTCAGCATAACTAGCCCAGGAAAATAGCAAACTGACCAGCAATAGGGTTTTCAAAACAAGGTTCCAGTAACAGGGCATTTAAACATCACTAAGGGGTAATACCAATCACATTAAATTATTGCTCACTCAGTGAGAATTTAAAGGCTTTTAGGCAAGGCTTTGATTGCAGAGAATGGTCGCTCCATTGTCAAAATCAGTAACGCAGGATAAATGCCTTTAAAACTCACCCGTAGGGAGTTTATCTTAAGGTCCATTTACGGCCCTATATTTCATTAATATAGAATGACTATATCAATAAAATCTATGTTGTAACTGAACCTCAGCCCTAACTCTGAGTTGTGCACAAACTTAATGTGATTGGTATAAGTATGGCTTGGGATCACAATTGCCTCCAATTTATGCGCCTGTGTATCAGGCATATTCCATGAATTAATTGGTGAAATATACCAAGTCAAACATTTGCTAAGAGATCAGAAATTAATCTTGATTGGTATCAGACTTTTCAATTCTGTCTTTTGCTTACTAAGCTTATACCAGACTTATCCATGAGAACGTAAATATGATATTAAGACTAATCTCTACGATTGTTCTAATTTCCTTATTCACAGCCTTTTTTGCCGTTTCTAAACAAGCATCAATGTCGATATCCGCCGATGCCAAGGTAACAATCTTTACCGCAAAAAAAGTAATAACCATGGAGCCGGCGACACCTGAAGCTTCTGCGATTGCGGTATCGGGTGACAAAATCGTTGGCATTGGTGACAAAGAAAGTCTCGAAATCTGGAAGAAAAAATATAACGCTAAAATTGATGATCGTTTTAAAGACAAGGTGATTATGCCAGGTTTGATAGATCCCCATGTGCATCCATCATTGCCTGCGGTACTGACTCAGTTTGTGTTCCTTGCGCCCGATGACTGGGAGCTTCCGACTGGAACGTTTCCTGGTGCTAAAACACCACAAGACTATAAAGCTATGCTCAGCAAACAGGTTGAGACCTATTTTGACGATGCCAATCGAGACCCAAATGTGCCGTTTATTTCCTGGGGCTATCACGGTTTGTGGCACGGCGACGTGTATCGCCAGCAACTTAACGATTGGTTTGGCGACAAGCCAGTGATGATTTGGCACCGTTCTTTTCACGAAATCATCGGCAATGACGCCGCATTTAAGCTTTTGGGTATCGATGAGAGCAGCGCTAACGGTGAGAAGGATGTGGACTGGGAAAAAGGCCATTTCTGGGAAAATGGCTTTGTAAAAATGATCCCCAAAATGACGTTTTTATTAGCACCTGACAGATATAGACAAGGTATGGAAACCTTTGTAACTATGATGCGAGAGGCTGGCGTTACCTCGGCCATGGATATGGGCGTCGGAATATTTGGTGACCCGATTGGTGAGGCGAAACTGATTCATACCGTGATGGACAATAAAAAGGCACCGGCGAGATTGGTATTAACGCCGATCATTACCGACTTTATCGCTCGAGGTAAATCACCAGAGCAAGCGCTACAGGAGGTTGAACAATGGAACGCCAACAACAGCGAGCGAGTAATGTTCGACAAACATTTTAAGCTGATGATGGATGGTGCAATTTACTCCGGTTTGTCGCAATACAAGTTTCCAGGATATATCGATGGTCATCAGGGACAATGGATGGCGCCAATGGAGGTTACCTACAGCTATGCGGAAACATTCTGGAATGCGGGTTATCAACTACATGCCCATACTAACGGTGATGCCAGTGCTGACGCTCTTATTGATATTGTTCGTAAATTACAGGCCCAAAGACCACGATTTGATCACCGGGCTACGCTAGAGCATTTTGCCTATGTCACCGATGAACAAATTGCGCAGATGCACGAACTGGGGATGACAATTTCAGCTAACCCTTATTATCAATACATTTTATCGGATATCTATGCCGAAAAATGGTTGGGTGAAGATAGGGCTCGTAATATGGTTCCTCTGGGCACCGCGAGAAAATATGGTATGAAAGTCGCGCTACATTCGGATTGCCCAATGGCACCTTTAAGTCCATTGACGTTAGCCTGGGCGGCGGTGAATCGTACTACCATTAATGACAATGAAAATAACCAGTATCAGGCACTATCCGTTGATGAGGCATTGCGCGCCATTACCATTGACGCTGCCTGGATGATGCGTAAAGAATCTCAAATTGGTTCCATTCGTACTGGTAAACAAGCCGATTTCACGATTCTTGAGGATGATCCATACAAGGTGGATCCCATGAAAATCAAAGATATCGATATATGGGGCGTGGTATTCTCCGGACAGGTATACCCGAATCAAAAACAGTAATAAATTAAAGAGACGTAGTAAACTATGAAACAAGCAATCGTTGGCTTTTTGCTTGATGAAGAAGAGCATTGGGTAGCTAAGCTGTCCTGCGGTCACAATCAGCATGTAAGGCACAATCCCCCTTGGCAAAATCGCTCCTGGGTCGTGACAGATGAGGGGCGTAAACGAAAAATAGGATTTCGCATTAATTGTAAAAAATGTGACTTAAATGCACCGAAAGATTGGCGCTAAATGACTTGTTTGCTTCACTCCGAGAAAGAAAAGTGATTCGAATTAACGCGTTATCTTTATATTCTGCTAAGGTTTTACAAGGGCTGTGAATTTTGTTGACTGATGAGTAGTACATTTAAGAAAACTGAACAGCGTGTAACCGTGATGGCGAAACGTCAAATTGAGATACAGGGTTTATTATGAAAAAGATTTTATTAGCATTAGTGGCGGGTTTATTTATCGTAGGCTGTCAGCCCAAAGTTGGTTCAGATGAGTGGTGTGCCAAAATGAAAGAAAAGCCTAAAGCAGACTGGAGTGCCAATGAGGCTGCGGATTACGCAGAGCATTGTGTGCTAGATCAAAAGCCAGACGATGATGAATAGCAGCAACGTTTAATCACGTTGTACATCGAACCATAGGATTTGGTATAAAAAAGCCTGCGTTAGCAGGCTTTTTTACGCAAATGCGTTTAGTAACTTTCGTTATGAACACTCAGTACGGCACGGCCTGACGGATCTGCGTTATTTTGAAAGCTCTCATCCCAGGCAAGGGCAGCTTCGGTTGAACAGGCAACGGATTTACCGCCAGGAATACATTTAGCGGCAGAATCCAGTGGGAAATGCTCAGCAAAGATACTTCGGTAGAAATATGCTTCTTTGGTATCTGGGGTATTATGCTCGAATTTAAAGCGCGCATTTTCAAGTTGCTGATCACTTACCAGAGCTTCAACATGCTCTTTTAAACTATCGATCCAGGAATAACCGACGCCATCCGAAAACTGTTCTTTTTGACGCCATAGGATCTCTTCAGGTAAATATCCCTCAAACGCCGAACGTAACACGTGTTTTTCAATCTTGCCGTCAACACACATTTTGGCCTGCGGGTTTAATCGCATTGCCGTATCCATAAAGGTTTTATCTAAAAACGGTACTCGTGCTTCAACGCCCCAGGCAGACATTGCTTTGTTTGCCCGCAAGCAATCAAACATATGAAGCTTGCTCAACTTACGTACGGTTTCTTCGTGAAACTCCTGAGCATTGGGTGCTTTGTGAAAATACAGATAGCCACCAAAGATTTCATCTGCGCCTTCGCCAGATAACACCATTTTAATGCCCATGGCTTTGATTTTACGCGCCATTAAGTACATCGGGGTAGATGCGCGAATGGTGGTAACATCATAGGTTTCCAGATGATAAATCACTTCTTTGAGCGCATCGATGCCTTCTTGTACGGTAAAGTGCATAGAATGGTGCACGGTACCAATGGCGTCGGCAACCTTTTGCGCAGCGATCAGATCCGGGGAACCTTCTAGACCTACTGCAAAAGAGTGGACCTTAGGCCACCAGGCATCACTAAGACCGTTTTCTTCGACACGTCGAGATGCAAACTTTTGAGTGATGGCGGAAACCAGAGACGAATCCAGACCGCCGGAAAGCAATACGCCATAAGGAACATCGGTCATTAGATGAGATTTTACCGCTTGTTCAAATCCCTGACGCAATTCTTCAATATTGGCCGGGTTCTCAGCAACGGCCTGATAGTCTTGCCAGTCTCGCTGATAATAAGGCTTAATTTCACCCTCGGTTGAGTCCAGATAGTGACCCGGAGGAAATTCGCTCACGGTTTTGCATACTGGCACCAACGCTTTCATTTCCGATGCGACATAAAAATTACCGTGTTCATCAACACCGGTGTACAAAGGGATAATCCCGATATGATCGCGGGCGATTAAATAGCGTTGCTTTTCTTTGTCATACACAACAAACGCGAACATACCTTCAAGACGATCGATGAAGCCACTACCTTGCTCGTCGTAAAGGGGAAGGATCACTTCACAGTCGGACTTGGTTTGAAATTCATAATTACTGGTCAGTTCCTGTTCCAGTTGCTTGTGATTGTAAATTTCGCCATTAACCGCTAACACGTGATTTCGATTTGAGTTATATAGTGGTTGGGCGCCATTTTCAGTATCAACAATCGCTAGACGTTCATGAACTAAAATAGCCTTTTCATCGGCATATACACCGGACCAGTCTGGACCGCGGTGTCTTAATAATCGGGACATTTGCAAGGCTTGCTCACGCAATGGTGTTGCGTCACCTTGAATATCCAGCACACAAAAAATTGAACACATGGTGGTGTTACTCCTTTTACCATAATATCGAAATCACGTAGTTTTTATTCTTTTGCGAAAACGGCAGAATTAGGATCAGATACACGAGGCGTGAGGTTCACTAAACAAGTTACTGCTTTGTTTTCAAGAATAAAAAAGGCAGCCGTATTAACGGCTGCCTTTGAGAGTCTAATATTTAAACGTAAAAATCAATAGCAGTTCGCTATAAATTAGAATAAATATTCAACTTTTTATTAACATCGGTTTCAGATGGTTATTAATGAACCCTAATTTGCAATTATTTGCGCTGAAATTCACTGCTTTTTGACCACTTTGGCCAATCCGTTGAATTGGCAACCTGAAACATAGCATCAAAGGTTAATTGCAAATCTTCAATTGCACCTCGTAAATCCCATTGTGGATTGTATTCATCACACAACTGATGGTAGCAACGGCGCATATCCGGTAATACCTTAGCGCGATACTTTGCTACCTCATCGTTAAGTGGGATGCTACCGCCTCCTGCGAATACAGCAGGCACGCCTTCTTTTGCAAAGTTAAAATGATCAGAGCGATAATAGCTGCCGGCTGCCGGGTTAGTTTCTTTAACAAGGTGACGACCCTGCTTTTCCGCGGCTTTTGCGAGATAGTCTTCTACCTCAGATTTGCCTTTGCCACGGACAATCATGTCTTTGGTTTGACCCAAAATATTGAGGCTATCAAGGTTAAATACGGCAACCGTTTTATCTAATGGATAAGCGGGGTTTTGAGCATAATACAAAGAGCCAAGCAGGCCTTGTTCTTCGGCGGTGGTAGCGATGACTGTAATCGAACGCTTTGGAGCTTTATCTAAAGAGCCAAATGCTTTAGCAATTTCGATCATGCCGCCAATGCCGGTTGCATTGTCGTGGGCACCATTATAAATCTGATCACCTTGCAGTGATGAATCCGTTCCTATGTGATCCCAGTGGCCAGTCAAAAGAATTTGCTCATCTGGCGTTTTTGAGCCTGGTAGCGTAGCGATAAAATTATGCGAGGTGGAACGTTTAAGGGTACTGTTAACGGTCGCACTTGCCATTAAATCCAGAGATTTGGCAATCGGACCCTGCAGCGCTTTTTGTTTATATTCGTCAAAGTTCAATCCAGCCTGCTGGAACAGTTTTACCGCCGACTCATGGGTTAACCAGCCTTCCAGACCAACTCGCTGCATATTTTTATCTTCACGATACAAACCATATTGTGGGCCTGTCCAACCATTAGTGACTACGGACCAGGGGTAAGATGCCGGTGCGGTTTCATGCACAATAATGGCAGCGGCTGCGCCCTGACGGCTTGCTTCTTCGTATTTGTAGGTCCAGCGACCATAATAGGTCATGGCACTGCCGGTAAACAAATCTGGGTTTTGGGTTTCAAACCCCGGGTCATTAACGAGCATCACCACGGTTTTGCCTTTTACATCCAGTCCCTGGTAATCATTCCATTGATATTCTGGTGCATTGATGCCATAGCCGACAAACACGATTTGCGAGTCTTTAATGGATTCTGTTTCACTCACCCTTGATGTGCCCAACACCATATCATCAACGTAGTTAAAGGTATGGGTTTTGCCTTTGCCTTTTACGGTTAAGGCCATATCCGCATCGGCGGTAATTTCAGTAAGTTCAACCGGTTGCAGGAAACTTCCTTGATAACCGCCGACAAATCCGGCTTCTTTAAAATGTTTGGTCAGGTAGTCCATGGTTTTGGTTTCACCTTCACTGGTCGGTAAACGGCCACCAAAATCGTCAGATGCCAGGGTTTTTACATGCTGATGTAACTGCGCTTCTGAAAAGTTCTGATAGGCCTGTTCAACTGTTTTTGCCTGCACAGGCAATGCAATGGTTGCCGCCATAGAGACTGTCAAAGCCGCACCGAATGCGCTGTAAAATTTACGTTTCATAGAAATTCGTTTCCTTAAAAAATCCAGGATTAAATTAGCCTGTTGTCTGGCTAATTGGAAGTAAAATTCGATGAACTTTGGCGCAGGGTCGGCAGATAACCGACGTCAATGACGGTTAAAAATCATTGCAATGTTTAGTAACCGGTTTAAACTTGCAAGATAACAACGGGTTAGGTTTTGCATATGGATTGTTTAATTGAGCCCGCTTAATCGTCCTGACGATTACTCAGTGCATTCAAAGGAATATTATGATTTCCGTAGAGAATCTTACTAAGACGTTCACCCTCAATACCCGCAGTAAAAAAGATCGCAGTCATAAAATTGATCCACGCCAACATGATGGTGTGTTCAATGCGTTAACCGGAGTGAGCTTTCATTGTGAACGCGGTGAAGTTCTTGGGCTGTTGGGACCAAATGGCGCTGGTAAAACAACCACCCTGAGAATTCTATCTTCGGCCTTGAAACCTGATAGTGGTGCCGTGCGAATCAATGAAGTCGATGTGGTCAAATCTCCCTTGCTTGCGAAACAGAAAATCGGTTTTCTCTCCGGCAAAACCGGCCTGTATGGACGGTTAACCGCGCGTGAAAATATCGAATTTTTTGCGCGCTTACATGGTGTCAATGATGAATACTTAGCAACCGAAGCTCAGACCATCTATCAAAACCTTGGCATCGTTCAATATCTTGACCGACGGGTCGAGCACCTTTCTACCGGAATGCAGCAAAAAGTATCCATTGCCCGTGCGGTGGTCCACAAACCAGACGTTTTGGTGCTCGATGAGCCCACTACAGGGTTGGATATTATGGCCACCGAAATCATTCTTGAGTTTATTGAGTTGATGAAAGAGCAGGGCACGGCGGTTATTTTTTCAACCCATCACTTAGATGAAGTGGCGATGCTGGCGGACCGAGTAACGGTTATTGACCAGGGAAAAAGTGCGTTTTCTGGTTCCCTTGAAGCGTTCAGACAGCTGAGTTCAGACAGAGATTTACGACGTTCATTTATGCATGTGTTAAACCTGGAGAAAGCGTATGTGGCAAGTATTTAATAAAGAGCTGATAGAGCTGTTAAGAGACACCAAAACCTTATTTTTTATTATTGCCTTGCCGATGGTGGTGTTTCCGGTTTTATTTGGACTAATTGGCTTTTTAGGTTCCAGCGCTGCATTAAAAGAACATCAGAAAATGGTGCGCTATGTGCTCGTCAACCCCGATGCCTCAGAGCGCTTCGCCAATACCATGTTCTACCACAGCGATTTTGAAAAAGTCGACTTGGAGCTGACCTCGGAAGACGAATACATTGAGGCGATCAAGAATGATAAAGCCGATCTCGTCATTGTCTTGAATCCGGATTTTGAAAAGCATTTGGCCGCCGGCGAATCCAGCCCCTGGCAGGTGTATTATAATGGTGCCAATGTGATCTCCGGCATTGGCATCAAAGTGAAAGAGGCCTTTGAAGAATTTACAACGGTGATCCAGGATAAAATGCTCGCCGAAAAAGGTTTTAGCGCCAGTGAATTGTTGGCCTTTAAAGATCCGGTTATTTTTGAACAGCATGATACCGCCGATGAACGGGAAAGCTTTGGTGAGACCCTTGGCGGGTTTATCCCGTATATCTTGATCCCACTTTGCTTAACCGGTGCCATGTATCCCGCGATTGATTTAGGCGCGGGTGAAAAAGAGCGGGGCACCATCGAAACCTTGTTACTGACGCCGGTTTCACGCTTTGCCATTGTTATCGGAAAATTTCTGACCATTACAGCAACGGCCATGATGACCGCACTGATCACCATATTTTCGATGGTATTCTGGTCATTTATTATCGGTAGCTTATTTGATGTCTCTCAGGTTTCGAGCATTCTTTCGTCGGTTAGCTGGTTTGACTATGTGTTGATGGTGTTATTATTGGTGCCGGTTTCGGCTATCTTTTCGGCAATTTTGCTGGCGATTTCAATTTATGCAAGTTCTTACAAAGAAGCACAAAATTATATGGGACCGTTAACCATTTTGGTGATATTTCCGATTATTGCGCCGATGCTGCCGGGGATAAAACTCAATTTCACCTGGGCGTTAGTGCCAATTTCGAATGTTGCTTTGGCAATTAAGGAACTGCTTAAAGGCACCATAGACTATGGCTATCTAGTGCCGATATTCCTGTCGACCGGATTTTTTGCCTTTGTATCCATTGTCTTTTGCGTCTATTGGTTCAATCGTGAATCGGTATTATTCCGCTAATCATTGATGATGGATACAACACGCATTTTGGGACAGGATTAACCTGTCCTAGTCCATACCAATAACCGCGACTTTGCCACTTATTCCCATTCTTGCTAGCCAGACATAAAAAAAACCCGAAATTCTGCACTTTTCACTATGTTAGTGCATTTTTTCGTGTAAAATTATCGGTTTTGAAAATAGCCACCAGTGTGCACTGGGCAGATTTGTTGCTGGTGCTTAGGTAAACCATATTCATTCGCGAAGTATCGCCCGAGGAATATATGAATTTAGAAGAGATAATCTCGCAGGCTGAAGAAGCCGTTGCGAGTGCCACAGATGTTGCCGGCCTGGATCAGGTTCGGGTGGAATTTCTGGGCAAAAAAGGTAAGTTGACCGAGCAATTAAAATCTCTCGGTAAGTTGAGTGCAGAAGAGCGCCCAAAAGCCGGACAACTTATCAATCAGGCTAAACAACAAGTACAGGCCTTGATCCATCAACGCGGTGAGCTATTGCGCGCCGAACAAATAAAACAAAAGCTGGCGGCAGAGGCCATTGATGTTACCTTACCGGGTCGCACCAGTGAAGCCGGCGGTTTACACCCGGTGAGCAGAACGATTGAGCGTATTGAAACGTTTTTCACTGAGCTGGGCTTTGCGGTTAAATCGGGCCCTGAAGTTGAAGATGATTTCCATAATTTTGATGCCTTGAATATTCCGGACCATCATCCGGCACGTGCCGATCATGATACCTTCTACTTCAACCCGAAATTGGTTTTGCGCACGCAAACCTCAGGCGTACAAATTCGTACTATGGAAGTAGAAAAGCCGCCGTTACGCATCATTTCTCCAGGTCGTGTATATCGTAACGATTACGATCAAACTCATACGCCGATGTTCCATCAGGTGGAAGGCTTGATGGTCGATAAAGACGTAAGCTTTACCCACTTAAAAGGCATTTTGCACGATTTTCTTCATAACTTTTTTGAAGAAGATTTGGAAATCCGCTTCCGCCCGTCTTACTTCCCATTCACAGAACCTTCTGCGGAAGTCGACGTTAAAGGAAAGAACGGCAAATGGTTAGAGGTACTGGGCTGTGGCATGGTACATCCTAATGTGCTGCGCAGCGTCGGCATTGATCCAGAAGTCTACACCGGCTTTGCCTTCGGTATGGGAGTAGAGCGTTTAACCATGTTGCGTTATGGCGTTAATGATCTGCGTGCATTTTTTGAAAATGATCTTCGTTTCTTGAAGCAGTTTAAGTAGGAAGCCGATAATGAAATTTAGTGAATCCTGGTTAAGAGAGTGGGTGAATCCGGCCAATACTTCCGATGAACTGACCCATCAAATTACCATGGCCGGACTTGAAGTGGACGGCGTTGATGCGGTTGCAGGTGAATTTACCAATGTGGTTGTTGGTGAAGTGATTGAGTGTGGTCAGCACCCAGATGCCGATAAACTACAGGTTACCAAAGTAAACGTTGGTGACGAGGTCGTTGATATCGTATGTGGTGCCAAAAACTGTCGCTTAGGACTTAAAGTTGCGGTTGCGAAAGTGGGCGCGGTATTGCCGGGCAACTTTAAAATCAAAAAGGCCAAGCTTCGCGGTCAACCCTCGCACGGTATGCTGTGTTCTGAATCAGAGCTGGGTATGGCAGAAAGTGCCGATGGCATTATCGAGCTGGCAGCCGATGCACCTGTCGGTGTAAATATTCGTGAATACTTAAAACTTGATGATGTCACCATTGATGTTGATCTAACTTCAAACCGTGGCGATTGTCTGGGCATTCGCGGCCTTGCCCGTGAAGTTGGTGTATTAAACAACCTGTCGGTTAATGAAGTGAGTTGCGATGCCATCGCACCTGGCATTGATGATGTATTACCGATTGAGATTACTGCCGGTGAAGCGTGTCCACGTTACTTAGGCCGTGTGATCAAAGGCATCAATGTTAATGCCACCACACCGTTGTGGATGGTAGAGAAACTGCGCCGTTGTGGCGTTCGTGCTATCGATCCTGTGGTTGATGTGACTAACTACGTACTACTTGAGTTGGGTCATCCAATGCACGCGTTTGATTTGGCGAAAATCGATGGCGGTATTAATGTTCGTTTCGCAACAGCCAATGAGCCTTTAACGTTGTTAGACGGTCAGGAAGTCAAACTTAACGAGCAAACCTTGGTAATTAGCGACCACAGTAAACCACTCGCGATGGCGGGTATTTTCGGTGGTGAAGATTCTGGTGTGTCGGCGAACACTCAGGATATCTTGTTAGAAAGTGCATTTTTTGCACCGTTAGCGATTTTAGGTAAGGCCCGTCAGTACGGATTACATACCGATGCATCCCATCGTTATGAGCGTGGTGTTGATCCTGAGCTGCAGTTTGCAGCGATGGAACGAGCAACCGCATTATTGCTTGAAATTGTTGGTGGTCAGGCAGGCCCTATCGTTGAAGCAAAATCTGAAGCGCATTTGCCAAAAGCCAATCAGGTCACGTTACGTCGCTCAAAATTAGACAGCCGTATCGGTATTCACATTGAAACCGAACAGGTCACTGAAATTTTGACCCGTTTAGGTTTCACCGTTGCCTTTAAGGATGACCAATGGTCGGTTGAAGTTCCGCCGTATCGTTTTGATATCAGCATTGAAGAAGACTTAACCGAAGAAGTGGCTCGCGTATACGGCTACAACAATATTCCAAATGTTGCACCAAAAGCTAAGTTGACCATGCGTCAGCATCAGGAAGCGACGCTTACGATCGGCAAGTTTAAAGATGTTCTGGTAAATCGAGGCTACCAGGAAGCGATTACATACAGTTTTGTTGACCCGAAAATCCAGGAACAGCTGTTCCCTGAACAGGACGTGTTAACGCTTCCGCATCCAATTTCTTCGGAAATGTCGGTAATGCGGGTAAGTTTATGGCCGGGATTATTGCAGTCAGTTGTTTATAATCAAAACCGTCAACAAAGCCGGGTACGTTTGTTTGAAAGTGGTTTGAGTTTTATTCCGGACCCACAAGCGGAAAATGGTGTGCGCCAGGAAGCAATGTTTGCTGGTGTTATCACGGGTCTTCGCAGCGGCGAACACTGGCAACTTGAAAAAGCTGGCGTTGATTTTTTTGATGCCAAAGGTGACGTTGAAGCGTTGTTGGCTCTGACTGGCAATACTCAGGCTTATGAATTTAAGGCCGCAGAACACAGTGCTTTGCACCCTGGGCAAACGGCTGCGATTTATCGCGGGGATGCGTTAGTCGGTTATGTTGGTACGGTTCATCCTGAGCTAGAGCGTAAGCTAGGTTTGAATGGCCGCACGGTGGTATTTGAACTGCGTCAGAGCGAAATTTTGACTCAGACAATCCCACAAGCACAGGACATTTCCAAATTTCCTGCAAACCGACGCGATATTGCCGTCATTGTCAAAGATCAGGTTAGCGCAAATTCTGTATTACAACTCATTGAAAAGGTTGGCACAAATCACCTAGTTGACCTAGAATTGTTTGATGTATATCAGGGTAAAGGAATTGAGCCAGGTTATAAAAGTCTGGCTATCGCATTAACCTTGCAAGACAAGGAACGTACTCTGGAAGAGAAAGACATCAATCATGTTGTGCAAACCGTTGTGCAAGCCCTGACCACTGAACTTGATGCATCATTGAGAGACTAAGAGTATGGCGCTAACTAAAGCAGAAGTATCTGAACACTTGTACGAAAAACTCGGATTAAGCAAACGCGACGCAAAAATGATGGTGGAGGAATTCTTTGAAGAGATCCGAACCTGTCTGGAAAAGGGCGAGCAAGTAAAACTGTCCGGTTTTGGTAATTTTGATTTGCGAGTGAAAAACGAGCGCCCGGGTCGAAACCCAAAAACAGGTGAAGATATTCCAATCTCCGCACGTAAGGTAGTTACATTCCGTCCAGGACAAAAGCTAAAAGCTCGTGTAGAAGAAGCGAATAAAGATTAATTTTGCTGATTAGTATGAAAAAAGGCGCCTGTTGGCGCCTTTTTTATTTTCTTTTGTTGAAGCCGCTCAACCCGTATTAAAGCAACCGAATGCGAACAGCCGTGAGTTCCATAAAAACTCTCGAAGGTTTGAAATCCATATAATTTACAAATAGTTATAATCAATTTTGATTGACAAGTTAGCGAATTTGATTACGATGGATTTAGTAGATATCTGATGTTCATCGGTTCATCGGTTCATCGGTTCATCGGCATGTTACTGCTCAGCCGAATGTTTAAGGGTATAAACGCAATAAAAAAGGATGGTTTTATGGGCTCACTATCAATACGTTTTAAAGTTATTGCACTTACCACAATAATTTTCTTGTTAGCGGGATTCACCGTTACGTATAAAATGTCGCAAAATCAGCATACGCTTGAACTTCTAGAGTCACCTAAGATTCATGATGTTTATGTGTTGGAAAAAGATATCGTAAACCGATATTGCAAATTTCGTGAAAAGTATGTGATTGCACAAATTGCTAGCGTAGAAGAAGCGCACGTTACCGTTAAAGTCAGCAATTTTGTGTATATGAAAGCGTCAGATGCGATCAAAGGTATTCGCTCGGATAAATTACTCACCCATAAGTTTTTCTCGCAAGAATTAGCCCGCTTAGCTAAGGCGGATTTGTTAAGAAGCTGGCAGCAAGGTTTGATCAGTGACGTTGGCCGCTCCAGCGATAATATGCATCTGTATGGTGGTATCGTTATCGATAAGTCACCACAACCCGTTCAAAAAAAGCGGAAAATTAGAAAAGGCGAAGAGGCTAATCAATTAGCTATTTCTTATTATCAGGGCAACATGGGCTATGAAAAGAATCTCGATGAAGCGTTTCGTTTGTTTGAACAGGCAGCTAAACAGGGTCACCCTTATGCGCAAGTGAGTCTCGCTCAAATGTATCGTGATGGTGAATCCGTAGATACGGATGTTAAGGCTGCCTTGTATTGGTTCGGGGAAGCGAAAAAGCAAGGCGTCGCCTCTGCTCAACAAGAATATGACAGGCTGTGCCAAAAAATGGCAGAATGTCTGAAATAACTAGAATTCGGAATTATTTAAAAAGGGTTGAAATGCAAAGGTTTGCAACAGGAGCTTTAATTGTTGGGTTATCAATTGTCTACCCGGTATTGGCATATTTGCTTTTGCCGTTGTTAACGGATTTATTTTTACCCGTGTTATCGAAAGTGCAGGACACAGAAAGCCTCGTATATTTACTGCTGTTAGGAATACCTCATAATCTAAGCTTTTTTGTCTCGGCAGCTATTGCGGTTTGGGTAATCAACAAGTTCTTTTCTCGCTTTAAGGTTCTGATTTGCCTGCTAATCGCGTTACCACTAGTACTAACTACGTTGCCTTTTGAAACGTCCTCTGCGGTGAATCAATACCAGTCGATAGTCCACATTAAAGACTTATTAATTTTCTTGCTCACCCCAACATTGATCTATCTTGTGAGCAAAATGTTTTCTGGCAATAAGCGCAGGCCAAACTAATTCTTTATGTTTGAGTCAATTAGTGATGTTAGAACCAAAAGACAGTGAGTCTAAAAAATGAATAGCAATTTACAGGTAGGGGATTGGGTTCGAAGTTACGGTTCTGGCATATGGAAAATACACAGAATTTTAGAATTAAGCGACTTTAATTTTGCCTCGATGTGCGATGAAAAAAGAACAATAGTATTTTGTTGCCGTTTCGTGAATGACTCATTCAATCGTTCATTTACGACAGAATGTTGCGATTCTTCCTTGGTCTCTCATTTGGATGTTGCTCAAACGCGAAAGCTGAGTATTTTTATCGACGATAACCCCGAATTGATAGCGAAATTTAACGCCTACAAGCCAAAAAGTATTGATGCTGTTTTAAATGCACGAGTGCAAATTCCGGAAACAAATAGTACGGATAAATTAGAAGCAGCTTTGTCGGGACTAGAATCTTTAACCGCAGAAGACGTTTTCGAAAAATTACAAAAATTAGGAATTGAAGCAAAACAAGTGCCCAATTGGACTGCCCAATTTATTTCTAGGGGTCATGAAACTGCCGATGATAAATTGCTTTACAATTTTTCGAAGTTACTTTGCTTTTAATTAAGCGTTTATCAATGACTTTGATCCCTTGAATTTATTAATTTAATACAAACATAGTGTGGTAGGTAGTAAACCTGGGTTGTAGTGAGCTAACCTCAGACTTTGGGGTCCCGCCTAATAGAAAACTATATTCGCCAACTAAGTAGCCTGGAAAGATGAAAGAGTAGGGTTAAGCAGGGTATTGTTATCACGCGTAAAGTAGAAAAAATTGTCGGAGTAATTGTCCTAGTTGCTTTAGCCATTGTTAGTTCGCTTACCATGACCTTATGCGGTGGTACATTTACTCAAAATGCCCTAGGTACTAGTGCGTGCTCTTTTGCACAAACTCGATTTAATGGCTTTGCTTCTCCTTTTCAATATCAACTAGAAATAGTAAGCATAAGCTTTATATTGATAGTTCTCGCTTTTGCCTTGCTTTGGTTGGTTTATCGAAGGCTTAAGGAGAAGCAACGGGAGTAGATACCGTGCAGCATCACGGTATGACGAGGGTGGTAGTTTTTTCTTCCACCTCCCACCTTCCGCCAGCGCAGCTTACCTCTTCATCAACAGCGCTTCTGGAGTTACCTAAAACTGCCATTAATACTATTCAACACTCGTTGCCCTGGACAGAGTGCGTCTTCTCGAAGTTCGTTCAATGGTGTATCTGAGGTTTGATTTACTTCATGGTAGGTATCGATGGCCGGGTTCACATAAAACAGGCCGGTTAAGATCTGATTCTTGGCTTTGTGCTCTTCAATCATATTCACTGCGTGCAGCTTATCGTCACTGCGATAATCATTAGCCACCTTGTACAGGCGAATTAGCGAACCATCGTGCAGGCAGATATCGTGATAGTTACCAGCAGGTAGATCGCAGCTTATCTCGTCTTTAACGGGCACGAAATCGCTGATAGCGGCGGTACTCACATGTTGCTGCACATAATCATAAGAACGCTTGGAATTCGCCTGATTATTAAAGGTAACACATGGCGAGATGATATCGATAAAGGCAAAGCCCTGGTGGGAAATTGCGGCTTTTAATATCGAAACCAGCTGTTTGCGATCGCCAGAAAAGCAGCGCGCCACAAAACTGGCGCCTAACTGCAATGCCATTACACACAAATCAATTTCATTGAATGGGCTAATTTCGCCAGCTTTATTGCGGGCGCCTTTATCGGATGTGGCTGCAAGCTGGCCTTTGGTTAAACCATAAACACCATTGTTAGCAACCATATACACCATATCAAGCCGGCGGCGAATGACATGGGCAAATTGGCCTAAGCCGATAGAGGCCGTATCACCATCGCCAGACATCGCCAGATAGGTTAAGTCTTTATTGGCAAGGTTTGCACCGGTCGTTACCGATGGCATGCGGCCATGCACCGAGTTAAAGCCGTGTGAGCGGCCGAGAAAGTAATTAGGGGCTTTAGACGAGCAGCCGATGCCCGACATCTTAGCAATTTTATGTGGCGGCAGGGAAAGCTCTGCACAGGCATGGACAATGGCAGCCGATATAGAGTCGTGGCCACAGCCTGCACAAAGTGTCGATACCACACCTTCGTAATCCCGATAGGTTAAACCAATCTCGTTAACCTTGAGGTTTTGATGGCGGAATGTTGATTTCGCGTAACTTATCTGCGCCCCCTTTGACGAATAGGTGCTATTTTCCGTGCATTATTAATATTGTCGATCACAGCATCGGCGGTAAGGGATAAACCATCAAAATTTAATACCGATACCAGAGAGTGGGGCGAGGCATCCAGTTCATTGATTAGCAAGGTTCGCATTTGCGCATCGCGGTTTTGCTCTATCACATAACAGCTTTTGCGTTTGCGAATAAACTCCGCCACTTCCGGTCCAAACGGGAATGCACGAATACGCATGGTATCTACCATCAAGTCCTGCTGTTGGAATTTATCGATGACTTCATCAATCACCTGAGCACTGGTGCCAAAGTAAATCAGTGATACATCAGCAACCTGGCTTTGTTGATTAATTTGCGCCTCAGGCACCAAAGACGCCGCGGTTTTAAATTTCTTCTCCAGCCGCTGCATATTATCGACATAATCTTCCGAGCGTTCGCTGTAAACCGCATTGCGGTTACGTGATGTGCCTCGGGTAAAGAAAGCGCCTTTATTCGGGTGAGTTCCTGCCAGCGTTCTCGGGCATATACCGTCATCATCCACATCTTGATAACGCCCATAATGGCTTAACGCTTCGAGTTGCTCCTCATTGAGTACCTTACCTAAATCGTATTGGCGCTCATCATCCCATTGAAACGGCTGACACAGATGATCGTTCATGCCTAAATCGAGATCGCTCATTAAAATTACCGCCGTTTGCAAACGGTCTGCTAAGTCAAAAGCGATGGTGGTAAGCTCAAAGCAATCGGTAGGGCACTTAGGAAACAGCAACACGTGCTTGGTATCGCCATGGGAAGCATATGCACAGGCCAGAATATCCGATTGTTGTGTCCGGGTTGGCATACCCGTCGAAGGGCCAGCACGTTGAATGTTCATTAACACCACCGGAATTTCGGCAAAGTACGACAGGCCAAGAAACTCGGACATCAATGATACGCCAGGCCCGCTGGTGGCGGTAAAGCTTCTGGCACCATTCCAGCCAGCGCCAAGCGCAATTCCAATGGCCGCCAGTTCATCTTCAGCCTGGACAATGGCATAATTTTTTTTACCGGTAGCCGGATCGATGCTCAGACGTTCACAATAATTCGAAAATTTCTCAATCACCGATGTTGAGGGCGTAATTGGGTACCAACCGACAACCGTTGCTCCGGCATAAACAGCGCCAAGTGCACAGCCAGTATTGCCATCGACCAGGATTTGGTCGCCAATTAAATCTCGGCGTTCGACTCGGGTTTCTAAGGGACAGTTAAAGTGAGTATGGGCATATTGGTAGCCCAACTCCAGAGCAAAGATATTCGGCGTGATCAGCTTTTCTTTACCTTTAAACTGGTCGCTCACCAGGGTTTTTAGTACATCAAACTCAATGTCTAGAAGGGCCGCAAGTGCACCGACATAAATGACATTTTTAAACAGTTGTCTAAGCCTTGGATCCTGATATTCTTTCAGACAAATTTCGGCGATCGGAATGCCTAGAGTGGTTATTGAATCCGGTAAAGACGTGAGTTCGTGTGGGCGAGTACTATCATAAAGCAAATATCCATCAGGGCGCACATCCTGCAAATCCTGCTCAAAACTTTGCGCATTCATCGCCACCATAATGTCGGCACCACCACCACGTCTGCTTAAATATCCTTGCTCACTAATTCTGACTTCATACCAGGTAGGCGATCCCTGAATATTGGAAGGAAAAATATTTTTCGCGCTAACCGGAATGCCCATGCGCATAATAGCTTTGGCAAACATGTGGTTGGCACTTGCAGAACCGGTACCGTTAGTATTGGCAAAACGAATGACAAAATTATTGGTTTTATCGGTGGTGTTTGTTGTCATTTGATGGTTGCCTCAATGTTACTTAAGATCAGCTTTTGCATATCCCAGGCACCTGTTGGGCAACGTTCTGCACACAAACCACAATGAACACAGACGTCTTCATCTTTTACCATGATACGGCCGGTATTAAGGGTGTCAGAGATAAAATAATCCTGATCCGAATGCGCCTTTTCGACCCTGAGCTTGCCAGCGAGTAAGGTTTCGGTAGGCCCTGATTGCTGGATGTCGTCGATGAAATTAATACAATCTAAGGGACAGATGTCTTCGCATGCGGAGCATTCAATGCATTTTGTCTCGGTAAATACCGTTTGAATGTCGCAGTTTAAGCAACGTTGTGCCTCTTTCAGCGCTAATTGTTCATCAAAGCCCAGTTCGACCTCTGTCGCTAATTCATGACTGGCCTGTTGCCAATCAATATGAGGGACATCGCGCCGTTGATGATGCTCAATTTGATTATCGTAACGCCATTCATGCATGCCCATTTTCTGACTTACCAGATTAAAATCACTGTCTGGCCGGTTCGCCGGATTTTTACCCTGACAGAATAAATCGATAGAAATGGCGGCTTTATGGCCATGGGCCACGGCGGTAATGATGTTTTCCGGGCCGTATGCTGAATCGCCACCGAAGAACACCTGAGGCAGGGACGATTGCAAGGTTAGTTTGTTAAGTACCGGCTGCGCCCAGTCGTTAAACTGCAAGCCAATATCCCGCTCAATCCAGGGGAAGCTGGTATCCTGGCCGATAGCAACAAGCACTAAATCGCAATCTACGCCGATGATTTCTCCGGTAGGGGTTAAGGTTCGATTATTGGATTTATCGTAACTGGAAATCACTTTTTCAAACGATACTTGAATCGAGCCATCGTCGTTTTTCTTATATTCCAGGGGGCTATGATCCGGCATAATGGCAATGTTTTCTGCTATCGCATCTTCTTTTTCCCAGGGCGATGCCTTCATCGCTTCAAAGCTTGAGCGAACCAATACTTTTACTTCAGTCGCTCCGAGGCGCTTTGCTGTCCGGCAACAATCCATGGCGGTATTACCACCACCTAAAACCACAACACGTTTTGGCGCTTCATCAATATGTTCAAAACTGACACCGGATAACCAGTCTATACCGAGTTGGATATTGTCTTTACAGTCATCATAACCGGGTAACCCTAAATGGCGACCTTTTGGGGCACCGGTACCGATAAACACCGCGTCATAGTTTTTACTTAGTAAGCTATCGAGACTTTCTATGGGGTGATTGAAAAAGCCATTTACGCCCATATCAAGAATGTAGTTTAGCTCTTCGTCTAATACGTCATGGGGAAGACGGAACTGGGGAATTTGCGTTCGCATCATGCCGCCGGCTTTACCGTCACGCTCAAACATATCGATTTGATACCCTAACGGCAGCAAGTCCCGAGCAACGGTTAATGATGCTGGGCCGGCGCCAACTAAGGCAATGCGTTTACCGTTATGTTGTTTGGGCACTTCAGGCAGTCTGTCGGTGATATCGTCTTTGTAATCGGCCGTTACGCGCTTTAAGCGACAAATAGCAACGGCTTTATCTTCTACCCGGGTACGACGGCATGCTGGCTCACAAGGCCTGTCACATACCCGACCAAGAATCCCGGGGAATACGTTTGATTGCCAATTTAACATGTAGGCATCGCTGTAACGCTTTTGCTGGATTAGACGAATGTATTCGGGCACGGGAGTGTGTGCGGGGCAGGCTTGTTGGCAATCAACAACCTTTAGGTAGTGTTGGTAGTGATTAACGTCGGTTTTTTTCAAAGTTAACCCTGATCATTATTGTGTAACGATACCTTAACTGTACACAAAATAATCAGTTGTTTCCTATTTTAGGATTGCGGTGTTAATTTTCCCAGAGTTTGACTGAACACAAATGTTGACAACAGAGCCAGAATTAAACCGGTTGCCAAAGCGCTCGGCTGTAAGGGCAGGGCAAGCTGAAAATCATGTAAGGTTGCTCTGGCGATGGCCGAATCCATACCGGTCAGGAAATAATATACCTGCTGTAGATAATCGCCTTGAGTGAGATTGTTCAGATGCGAGGTAAGCCAGGCGATTCGATCAATCAGGTTGAGCACTAATTCCGCACTGGCATGGACGCCGGGATCGCCGCTATTGCGATACGCGACAAGCAGTTGTGATATATCGCCGTGATGATGTTTGTCGGCAATAGACTGAAAACTTTGCAGTTGCAAGTGAGCTTCATCAAGGTGTCCGGCCAGGCGCTGTTTATACGCATTAATAAATGCGGGTATCTGCATTCCTAGCAAACACGTAACCGTAAAAATGATCTTGTCCGATAAACTGGCAATAAGGCGAAACACGGCGATGATTCTCTTGTTGTTGTTCTTGTTACTTCATCTTACCTTTACCTAGCCAGGAATAACAACTTTGTTAGAAAGCCTTTTTTCAATTACGGTTTGCGATACAGGAGTGTTATAATCGCGCCCATATCTGCCTAATCACATTCCCTATGAACGAAAAACTGATCATTGAACAATGCCAACGCTGGGTAAGCGATATTGTCGTTGAGCTTAATTTTTGCCCCTTTGCGAAAAAAGAAGTCATTAATAACACCATACGTTATCAGGTGGGCCACGAATTAGATAAAGAGCTTGCCCTGACATTGCTCGCACAGGAGTTGCAATATCTGCAGAATCACCCGGAAGTGGAAACCACGTTATTAATCCTGGCGGATGGTTTTTCTTTCTTTGATGACTATCTGGAACTGCTGGATTTGGCGCAACAATGGTTAAAAATGAGCAAATTGGAAGGCATTTTTCAAATTGCGACATTTCATCCGGACTATTGCTTTGCTGATGTATCAGAAGATGATGTCAGCAATTATACCAACCGTGCACCTTGGCCAATCCTGCATATTCTCAGAGAAGAATCGATGTCTCGTGCCGTAGATGCCCATCCGGATCCTGAAGCAATACCGGAAAGAAATATCGCATTGTGTGAACAAAAAGGTCGACAATTTTTTATCGACTATTTAGCATCGTTGCACCCAACAATTAAAAAATAATCTTCTGTTTATGTCCTTTTATTGGCAAGAATTCTTTACCATTGCTTTGGTACATTTTTTAGCGGTGGCCAGCCCTGGTCCCGATTTCGCCATCGTATTAAAGCAAAGCCTTACCCGAGGTAGGCAATACGCCATATTAACCAGCTTAGGGGTAGGGACTGGCATTGGATTACACGTTGCCTACTCGCTTTTAGGTATTGGTTTAATTATCGCGTCAAATCCAGAGTATATTCGTTGGTTAAGCGTTATCGCCGCCCTTTATCTTGCGTATATCGGGTGGGGCGGTATAACGGCAAAAGCAGGCGATGGTGCATTGGTTAATATTGACACTAAAGAAGATATTGCGAAGCAATCGAAATGGCGCGCCTTTGCGTTAGGGTTTGTTATCAACGGCCTGAATGTAAAAGCAACGTTGTTTTTTGTGGCGTTGTTTTCCGTGGTGGTCTCCATTGCCACGCCATTATGGATTAAGGCCTCGTATGGTGTTTACATGATGCTGGCGACAGCGGCTTGGTTTTGTTTGGTGTCCTGGCTGTTTACCATTGAAAAATATCAACAAAAGCTACAGAAAAAACGGCATATCATTGAGCGGGTCATGGGCGTTGTATTGATGTTACTGGCTGTGCGGATAATCTGGCAGCTTTGAAACCTTTTATGACGAGAATATGTGTTTAAAATCAAATTTATGATTCCACCCTTTACACAAAAAAGTTCGATATTACATTTAATTACAAACTTGTCAGGGGGAGATTAGGTGAGTTTTGTCAGGAGTTACTGTATAATCGCAAAAATTTTATTAGTAATTAATAAAGCTGAATGAACGAAAAGCGCTATATACAAATAGGCGGCACCCCTGAAAAAGCCGTTACAGGTGACTATGACATCGATGTCGCTGCCATTATTAAAGAAGCCTGGAAGCTAACTCAGGCGAACAGGCAATCGATTATGGTTGCGGTACTGATGATCATGGCTGTGACGATGGTGCTGATGATGGCATTCTCGCAACCTCTGGGCGGTATTGCTGCGGTAATGGAAGATCAGAAAACCTTTTCTGGGCTGAATATGATTGTGACAACATTGTTATCACCACTTATCGTCGGGTTAGAAATGATGGGCATCTCCTATGCCATCGGCATGCAGTCAAAACCGACAATGATTTTTTCTTTTTTACGAAAAAGCGCCTTTATTGCGTTAACGAGCCTGATCGTTATGTGTGCGACCAACCTAGGATTAATGTTGTTGATCGTTCCAGGTATCTATTTGGCCGTTGCGTTATCAATGAGCGGACCTTTGGTCGCTGAGAAAAATCTGAGCCCAAATCAAGCGATTATTCTTTCCTTAAAAGCGACTCGTTTTAAATGGCTTAAAATTTTCCAGGTGTATTTATTTGTGATAGCGATAGTGATGCCATTGGCATTTATCGTTGTTGTATTGGCTCAAAGTGTGGGCATTATCCCTGCGGCGGTGGTTGCGATACTTGGACTAAGTTGGATCGCACCGTTCTTCTATTACGTGAAGGGAATTTTGTATCGCCAAATTTTTGGCGTGCGAATGCAGGTGCTTGATGATAACTCCGAGGGCTCAGGCGAAAGCTTCTTTTCTGCCTGATGATTAGTGCAATGAAAAAACTATTCTTGCTACTGGCGGCGACGCTTGTGATGTATATGATGGCACAACCGGTATATTTCTGGTTACAACAGCCGCAACGCTCCGATGCCAGTAATACCCCTGAACAGAGCAGCAAAGTAACAACAGAGCCGAAGGCTATTCGTTATCATAATGTTGAAATTCCGGATTTTTCCAGCATTGCTGATGTTACTGAAAGAAAGAAACAATTCTTCGATTTTCTACGACCGGCGATTGTTGCAGAAAACCAACGTTTACTGTTGCTACGCCAGCAGATTCTAAAGAGCCAACAGCAATATCTGAAAAATGGCAAATTGTCCTTAGCTCAAAAAGAATTTTTGGCTGAAATGGTCGATTTGTACGACATAAAAACCAGCAAAGATATCAACAAGCTATTTGCGCAATTATTATTGCGTGTGGATCAGATCCCGATGGAATTGGTGTTAGTCCAGGCAGCCAATGAATCAGCCTGGGGAAGCTCGCGATTTGCGCAACAAGGACTGAACTTTTTTGGTTTGTGGTGCTTTAAGCGCAATTGTGGCATGGTTCCTAAAGGTCGTGATAATGGTGCACGGCATGAAGTCGCAACATTTGATAGCGTACAGCAAATGTTAAGATTTTACTTTCACAACCTCAATAGTCATTACGCCTATGACTTATTTCGCTCGATTCGTGGCCAACTACGTGAACATAATCAGCCATTACAGGCAGATGTATTGGCGACGGGGTTACTGCCATACTCGCAACGCGGTATTGACTATATCGTCGAAATTCACACCATGCTGCGACAAAACCAGAGATACTTTAAAGCGTAGCGCCTGAGGAACTCACGACTCAGGTTGTTCGTTGCATAACCGCAAAACAGACTTACTATAATCTAATAATTACTGTCCATAACACCATAAACAGGCCCTGCAAACATGATAAGAAAACTGATAACTGTGTTGTTCCTTACCCTGGCGATGACAAGTCTCAAAGCTCAGGCTCTGGATCTCGAATACAAAGGATTTTATCAGCGCCTGGAAATCATCGAAGATAACGAACTGGATAAAATCACCATGGGTTTCTATCTGGTCGATGCTTACGATCGACAACGCTGTGAGATTCAAAGTGCGTTATTGTTTGGTCCTGGCATTACCGATAGAGCTATCGAAACGGGCAATGATGGTCGGTTGATGGTTCCTTTTGATAAAAAACTTTACGATGGTTTTGCGATATTGCGCGTCAATTTGCAGGATCCCGGGCAAAACTGTACGTTGCAAATGCAAATTCAAGTAAAAGATGCCAGTAAAACCGCGTTTAGTTTTGCTGAGTTATCCGCGTACCGTGAACAAATGCAAACCCTAATGGATGAATTTGGCGGTTTCCTTTGGTTTATGATGCCAGATGTGCAGGGACTGAACCTTAAATTGGCTAACGACAATAGCTTGTCGTATATCGATGAAACGTTGCAATCGGCACTTAATTGCGAGCAACGTCAGTGTACTTTGGCAATCGATGAAGGGCAAACATCGTCAGAAATGGCATTGCAGTTTAGCCAGCCGCCGATTGTCATATCGCCATGGGTTGCAAAGGACTAGATTAATCTTCTTAGGAAATTCAATGCCAGGCAAAACAGAATTCCATGACGATATCGTCACCATATGGAAACAGTTTAGCGAGCAATTAAAGAGGTTTTTGCATCGTAAAATTTCAGATCCTCATCAGGTTGACGATTTACTCCAGGATATCTTGCTAAAAAGCTATCAGCAACTATCCACTCTTAACGATATATCAAAAATTAAACCCTGGCTGTTTCAAATTGCTAACCACACTATTATTGATTATTACCGTAATCAGGGCAGAGAGAACAAGGTAGTTGCTTCAGGTATCGACGACAACGTACTAGATTCCCACGGCAATGCTAATACCGAGGATTTCGAAAGCCCGTTAACTGGCCTTGAAGACTGCCTTGAGCCTTTTATTGAGGCTTTACCGAAAGAGTCGAAAGATATCCTCACCGCCATCGATTTGCATGGTCAAAGTCAAAAAGATTATGCCGAGCAACATGGCATTGCCTATTCCACCTTAAAATCCCGTACCCAAAAAAGTCGTGAGTTACTCCGCGGCCTGTTTAACCGTTGTTGCCAGTATGAGTTAGATGCTCGGGGCAATATGATGGAATGGCACGAAAAATCCAAAGGTTGTGATAAGCATTGTTGATTATCTTTGACGCAATACGATTTTACGTAATGCTCTTGATGCTAAAATTTGACCTTAACTCATTGAAAAGGTTAATGTCTTCGAACAGCGATCTACAGTCATACAGGGAATTACACGCTGGCTTTAAAAGTACCCGAGGTAACGGCTATTCTAACGCTAGTTTTGTCATCCTATCAATTTGACACCACCTCAAAAGCTGTGGATGTAAAAACACTTGGTATTAGCCGATGATGACATATTCTTGCCCTGGACAGCGGGTTTCAACACGACCGAAATTAACATGGATAAAATTGATTAGTAGGTTAGTTCGCCTTGGCGATATTCAAGGCGAACTGCTTGCTTTAAACCCGGCACTTAAGTCGTATTAATCCCAATCCAAACAACAATGCGAGCAATTGAGTGGAGGGCTCCGGCACTGGAGTCGGTAAATTTCTTGACAAGCCTGTATCATCACGAAAGACCTCCCATAACGCGGAATCAACGTCTATATTCCCGATGACATGTAAGCTTAATTGAGGTCCATCGTCGATCGGCATGATATCACGACGCTGATTGTACGGGTCATCAAACAGATTATTCCGGTTTGGGAAGTTTGGATATTCACTGACTGTTATGTAATACGTCCCCGTCAGCAAATCAAGTATCAAACCGGAATCCCAAAAGGTTTGCTCCTCAGGGAAATTATATGGCGCAACATATTCATTATCATCATTGTAGGCAATGAAATTGCCCTCATTATCATAGAATGCAACAATGGGATCAAAATTGGCTCCATAATCGAACGAGGTGGTAAAGATAATGAGCGGACTATCCGTTAATAGTTCAAGCTGAACAACCGCTACATCATTATTCGTTTTAAATAATTCATTAATCGTCAACAACGCCGCCTGTGAAGCGCTTGAAAGCATCAGACAGAACAACAAAGTGACAAGTTTTTTCATAAGTGTCTCCAATCAGGTTAAAACCATCACTCATTAAGCAAATGGCTTGCCATGAAGGATTAAGGTCTATTTATCAATCTCTTACGCATTAATTTTTAGTCACCACATTCAGCCTTGTAAGAACCACTGTCACCATAACTGCGTTTCAACTCCAGTTGTTAACACATAAGAGACAGTCGTCTCATATCGGAGATACCGTGTATTATCACGGCATGACGCAAGAGCTTTTGCTGTTTCTTCCACCGAAAATTGCTCTTCGATAACTGCTCCTGCGTTAATCTACCTGCATACATCCATGTACTTGTGCGTTACTCTACCTCATACTTGCATGTATTAGTGCATTTTCTGCATACAGGCCATCCTTGGCCATATCCGACAACGTCCTCTCTCAAAAATGTAATCGCCGCTATCTTTTTTCGTCTTTTTTCAACCTCGGTCGTCTTATAGATTAAAGACACCCATGCAAGGATTTAACATCCTTAGGAGACAGAGAAATGATTAAAGTCGTAAGTTTTAAATTATGTCCGTTCGTGCAACGGGTAACGGCATTGCTAGAGGCGAAAAACCTTCCCTATGAGCTTGTGTACATTCAACTAAGTGATAAACCACAATGGTTTTTGGATATCTCGCCAACAGGTCAGGTTCCTGTGTTGATCACCGAAGAGGGGACGGCACTATTTGAATCTGATGCCATCGCTGAATTTCTAGATGATGCTTATCCAGCTATTGAAGCTAATGTCAGTGCCACTCAAAAAGCATTGGATCGCGCCTGGGTTTATCAGGGCAGTAAACATTATCTGACCCAGTGCTCAACCATGCGCAGCCCGGATGCTAAGGTATTTTCAGAACGTCTTGAAAAGCTGCAAAAAGCTTTTGCACGAGCAGAACAACAGTTAGCACAAGGACCCTATTTTAAAGGCAGTCAGTTAAGCAACATTGATATGGCCTGGTTACCACTTTTACACCGAGCGGATATTGTTCGTCGCCTTACGGGTATTGATATGCTTGAAGGCTTTGCGAAGGTGCAAAAATGGCAAAAAGCGATTGTTGGTTTAGATTTGCTGTATGGCACAATCAGTTCTGATTTCGAACAGATATTTATGAACTTCTATCTTGGTCAAAGCACCTATTTAGGCAAAGTCATGCGCGGTGAACATAATGAGCAGGATTGTGATATTACGAAAAACGCATGTCATACTTGTTGTTATAAGAAAGGCCAGTAGTTATCTACTGGCCTTTCACTAGGTTCAATCGTTACTCGTGTTTATCTACAAACGAGTACTATTCAACGATATCCATTTCATTAATCAGGTTAGTCGCACCATCAATATGCTCCATTACCCAAAGCATATAACGCACATCGACATGGATAGAGCGGTTTAATGAAGGGTCATAATCCCAGTCACCAATAATGCTTTCGTAGACACCATCAAATACTAAACCAACGAATTCGGCTTTGTCATTAAGCGTTGGTGAACCTGAGTTACCACCAGTTATGTCTAGTGTACCTAGGTAGTTTACTGGCACAGAACCTAGCTCAGGCCGAGCATAATCGCCGTATTCTTTATTCGCGATTAACGATAGCTGTTTGTCTGAAGCGTTAAAAGGCACTTCGCCAGTGTTTTTCGCCGCTATACCTTCAAGGCGGGTAAACGGTGTTGCCCATAAACCATCCTGAGGTGAATAGCCTTTTACATTGCCGTAGGTAATACGCAAAGTAGAGTTCGCATCGGCATATACCGGAAGGTTCTTATCTTTGTAATAGGCGATTAGTGCTTCCATGAACTTCGGACGATAAGCCTGAATTGCACCGCTTAACGCTTCATCGCTTTGCTCTAATGCTTTGCGGTCATCAAAGGTAGCAACGGCTAATTGAATGAACGGGTCTTTGCTGTCAGCGAAATCTTCGGCAGATTTTTCCATCCAGGCAAGACGCTGCTCTTGTTCCGCAAGCTTACTTTTCGCGTACATTGTATCGAGTTGTTTAGTGATTTTCGCTTCATCAGCACCGTTATCGATACCGAAAAATTTATCCAGGCTCGCTAAACGCTCGTTTGCTGGAAGTTTTGCATAATCGCTTAACAGCTTGGTCATGATCGCTTTATCAATCACTTGATCATAACGACGGTTGATGGTTTTCATGCCTTGAACAAAACGGTTTTTATCACGATTCTGGTAGCCACTTTTGCGTGCGGCATCCTCAAGCTCTTGCTCAATCGACCAGCGGTACAGACGGTTTGCACTGCTGTAAAGGGCACCATAACGCATGTAACCTAAGATAAGGTCACGGGACTGGTTTTCCTGACTTTGAGCAATGAGTTTATTTAAACCAGTTAGGGCGTCACTGTATTGTGCTTTACGCTTGCTATCTGCATTGATCCAGTCGGCCAAATCCGCTTCCAGTTTTTGCTTACGGGCTAGCATATCGCCTTTTTGATAACTGGTGATCATACTGCCATAGTTTTTGGCATAGTTGGCAAGGCTTGCCAGTGTGCTTTCATACTTTATACGGGCATCACTTTCTGGTTCAGAATTGGATTTGATTAAATCGATAATAGCTTCACGCATCGTTTTCGCGTGTGGGTAAGTCCAGGTGAACTGGTTTTCCACTTCGCTGGCAACGCGATAACGGTTAGTGCGGCCCGGGTAACCCAGAACCATGATGTAATCACCGTCTTCTACTGACGCTTTATTCACTTTGAGATGATGTTTTGGCTCATAAGGAACATTATCTTCATGGTAATCCGCCGGTTGACCATCTTTGCCAACATAAGCGCGGTAGAAACCATAATCGCCAGTATGACGTGGCCACATCCAGTTATCGATATCACCGCCGTATTTACCCACACTCATCGCTGGCGCGTGCACAAGACGTACATCGCGTATGGTCAGTTGTTTGAATAGGAAGTACTGTAAACCGCCGTGGAAGTTAACCACCCGACAACGATATTTGTCATCAGCCTCACATTCAGCGACTAACCCTTTGCGGTTTTGGTCAATAACGCTAAAGCGCTCAGCGCCATCCATATCGGCATTCAAACCCGCGTTAACCTGCTCGGTTACTTCATTAATTTCTTCGGTCACATAGATGCGGCTACCGGGTGTTGCCTGTAACTCTTCATCAAAGCTCTTTGCTAAAAACCCATCACGTAGCAGGTTGTTCTCTTCGGTAGAGTTGTACTGAATAGAACCATAAATACAGTGGTGGTTTGTTGCTACAAGCCCTTTATCAGAAACAAAAGATGCGGTACAACCACCAAGGCTGACGATTGCACCCATTGGAAAACCGGTAAGATTGGTTAGGTCACTAGGATCTAATTTCAAACCAGCCTGTTTTAACTGCTGGCTAATTTCAGGTAGCTGATTAGGTTGCCACATTCCTTCATCAGCCTGGCTGGCAATGCTGAATAAGGCCAGACAGGAGGTTAAGAGTTTTTTCATAGTTACTTCCTTAAAATGAAACCCGCTAATGCTACAACAAATGCGATAGGGCGGCATTAGCCATAGATTTATTGCGGGTGGAGATTTGTAACAAACTGTTTGCGTTGCATATAAAATGTACGATATGAGAGTCGGGATTTCTTACAAACAAAAAAAGCCAGCGTAATGCTGGCTTTTATAAAATTTAAACCTGACGTTAAAGGTGAACTTTTACCATCCAGCTTAAGGTAGATTCATTATCGATACCTGGGATACCGAATTTATTGTGCCAGTAAGAATATTCGATACCCGCTTCAAATTTCTTAGGTACGCCGAAGTATTTACCAACATCCATACGAAGTTGTGGGTTAAAGTGGAAATCAGCAGCGTGATCTGCTTCTGCTGAAGACCAGTCGATATATCCGTCAAACATGAAATCGGCTGAGCCAACTGTGAATGGGTATCCCCAAACAACGGTAAGTTGCTGGTCGTTTTCGGTTAACTCGTTATTCGCCTGATAAACGTTGGCATTAAAGTAAGCAAAACCTGGAACGGCAAAATCCGCACCAACACCGACAAGGTAGTTATCGAAACTTTGAGAGACAATACCTGATACATCTAACGTCGAGTGTTCCCATGTCGTTGCGATGAACACATCTTTAACGAAACCATATTCAAGCTTGGACCCAGTTAGGTAGCTTAAGCTAAAACGTGGGGATAGCTCAGAATAGGTTTCTTTGCTTGCTAAGTTGTTCGCGTCAGCTTTGGCATCAAGGCGGTCAACGAAGAAAAATACGTCACCCCAGTTGTGTCCTGATGCGTGCTCAATAGTTACCACATGAACATCGTCGTTCTCAGTAACCTGATATTGGTTTTGGTTGATCAGATAAGAAATGGAGTTGTCACTCCAAAACATTTCTGCATTTGCCGAGCTGGCAATTAATGAAGCACTGGCAACAAGACCAGCAAAGAGTTTGTTAAGATTTAACATGTGCGCATTCCCAAAATACTACAAATTTTCATGGCTTCGTTTACTGCATGGTGTTGAGCAATAAGCGAAGCCACAATAGTGATTTATTTTTGATTTATGTGATTAAGCGAAAGCAAATTTCGCAATAAACAGAGCTGAAAGAAACCAAACCGCAGGACTGATTTCACTAAAACGACCACTAAAGACCCGTACCGCGGCATAGCTGATAAAGCCAAACGCAATACCATCAGCAATGGAGAAGGTTAAAGGCATGGTAACCACGATCACGGTAACCGGTACGGCGTCCATTAAATCGTCCCATTGCACGTTAACCAGGCCTGCAACCATTAAGACGCCGACGAAAAATAGCGGGCCAGCGGTTGCGTAGGCAGGAACCATAGACGCCAAAGGCGAAAAGAACAGAGCAAGTAAAAACAAAACCGCTACGGTAACCGCGGTAAGACCGGTGCGACCACCTGCACTGACACCCGCAGTACTTTCAACATAACTGGTGGTGGTTGATGTACCGAGTAAAGAACCGGCAATGGTTGCGCCTGAATCGGCAAATAATGCTTTTTTAAGACGTGGAAGGTTACCATCCTTATCAAGCAATTTACCACGTTGAGCAACGGCGATTAACGTGCCAGAGGTATCGAATAAATCAACAAATAAAAACGCAAAGATGACACTGAGCATACCAACTTCCAGTGCACCGGCGACATCAAGTTCCATAAAGGTTGGCGCAAGCGATGGAGGCATAGTCACGATACCCGCGTATTCGACTGAACCGAACACCAGACCAAGAACAGTAATGACTAAGATAGAAATCATCACGGCGCCATTAATGTTTAATGAAATCAGGCCAACGATCAGGAACAACCCTAAAATCGCCATTAATGGTTCAAAATCCGTAACACTGCCTAGCGTAACCAGAGTAGCGTCACTGGCAACAATAATACCAGCGCTTTTAAGGGCAATTAACGCCAGAAACAGACCAATACCGGCAGCGATACCAAATCGTAATGCGTGCGGAATAGAGTTGATGATCCATTCACGTACCTTAAACGCACTTAATGCGGTGAAGATCACACCGGAAATAAAAACACCACCTAAGGCAACATTCCAGCTATAACCTAATTCCATCACTACGGTAAATGTGAAGAAGGCGTTTAAACCCATGCCTGGTGCTAAGGCGATAGGGTAGTTAGCGTACAGCCCCATAATCAGGCAGCCGATGGCGGCAGCAAGACACGTCGCAACAAATACTGCGCCTTGATCCATGCCTGTCATTGCCAGCATGCTCGGGTTAACGAAGATAATATAGGCCATGGTCAGGAAAGTCGTGAACCCGGCAATCACTTCTTGCTTCACATTGGTGTTGTGCTGTGAAAGCTTAAAGAGTTTCTCAAACATCGATTAGTCCTTACAAAAAAATTGGCGGCATTTTACCGAAAGATGTAGCTAAATTACATCTTTTTACGCAAATAACGTTATTATTCGTCTAATAACGTTATTTTATTTCAATGATGTTAATGGCATGTTGATCGTTAACCGTGTGAGCAACCTCAGTTATAGGTTGCTGCGTTATCGGTTGAGGGTCGAACGCTAAATCCCCACCATTGATAACACCGGAATCCAGATCTACGTTTTTAAAGTCAAACAACTGGTGGTCGGCCATATGAGACGGCACAACATTTTGAATGGCGGTAAAGATCGATTCGGCACGACCAGGAAAACGCTCATCCCAGTCACGTAACATGGCCTTGACGTTTTGACGTTGCAGGTTTGGCTGACTACCGCACAAATTACAGGGAATAATCGGGAATTGTTTTAGTTGAGCATACTGTTTAATGTCTTTTTCTTTGACGTAAGCGAGAGGACGTATTACCACATGCTCTCCATTATCGCTGACCAATTTTGCGGGCATGGTTTTGGTTTTGCCGTTAAAAAACATATTCAACAATAACGTTTCTATCATATCGTCGCGGTGGTGACCCAAGGCGATTTTGGTCGCCCCTAAACTTTTTGCGGCCTTATATAAGATGGCGCGGCGCAAACGAGAGCAAAGGCTACAGGTGGTTTTCCCTTCAGGAACTTTATCTTTGACAATGGCATAGGTGTCTTCTTCAACGATTTTGTAATCGACACCAATATCCTGCAGATAATCCGGGAGAATATGTTCAGGAAATCCAGGTTGCTTCTGGTCGAGATTTACGGCCACGATATCGAACCGAATAGGTGCTGATGCTTTTAATTTAAGCAGGATGTCGAGCAAGGTATAGCTGTCAGCACCGCCAGATAAGCACACCATAATTTTGTCGCCATCTTCGATCATATTGTAATCACTGATCGCTTTTCCGACATGGTGGCGAAATCGCTTTTCTAGCTGCTTCAATTGTTGCTTTTCAAATGCTACTTGTGCGGACATGTAACCAACCCAACTTAAAAAAAGGGCGTATTATAGCCAAGCTCAGTCCCGGGGCAAACCGTTTAAAGGATTTGTTATGATTTATCGATGGGCGATACGTATCCATCTGGCTTTAATGCCAGTAAATCACAGTTTAATCGGTCAATGACGTGTTCGGCGGTATTACCGATAAACACAGCAGACAGGCCGGTCCGGCCAATCGTACCGAGGATCACCAGCTCAGCATCAATATCTTTTGCAACTTTCTCTATCACATCCTCTGGCAGACCTTCTTCGACATGCAGATATTGCGGTTGGATTTGATATTTTTCAGCATGCTCCTGTATCATATTATTATGATGGTCACGCATGGTTTTGTTGTATTCGCCCGCGTCAAACTCAGGGATCTCAATCGCAATATTTACCGGTGTGCCCGGGTAGGAATTAACCAGATGGACATCGGCTTTTATCAGTTTGCTCAGGGTCAGCGCAGCATCGGTGATTTTATCATTCAATACGCGGTGACTTTCTTCTTCGCTGCTGGCATTAACGGCAGCAAGAATGTGGCCATTTTCCGGCCATTCATGATCTTTCACTAGTAGCAGTGGTACCGGGCATTTGCGGATCAGGTGCCAGTCTGTCGGGGTGAAAATGACAGACTGAAGAGTAGGGTGCTGGTGGGTGCTTTTTACGACAACATCGAAATTTTGCTCGATCACTTCTTCGATAATGACTTCAAATGGACGGTTGTGCCAGACCGCTTTGGTTTCCATTGGGTGATCGTATTCTTTAACCAATTCATCAAGCCAAGCCTGCCTATCTTTAACGACAGACTTGCGCATGGCTTCGCGTTCATCGCCCGATAGCATGGTTGTCATCTCATAGGAAAAATCAAAAATTACCAGTAGCGCGGTGATTTTATCGCCGGTTTTCTTAGCAATGGTACAAGCCCTTTGTAAGGCTTTTTGCTCATCGCTATCCGGATCAACGACCACGAGAATATTTCGATACCTTTCCATAGCTCCACCCTTTGTCAACAATTGTGATTACGTGAATACAGCTTATACCAATACAAATATAATTGTGTCAGATTAACTGACTTTAAGCTTAATCGGATATTGTCTTGGATACAAATAAAAAAGAGCCTTGTAGCAAAGGCTTATTCACTAAGTTGTAAAAGGGCTTTGGGATCGTTAATAGAGATGAATTTTTTATCCAGAGTTATCCATGAGTTTTGTTGAAACCGACTCAATAACCGAGACACGGTTTCTACGGTCAATCCAAGATAATTTCCCAGATCAGTTCGGGTCATGGGTAATTGGAATTCATTTGCAGACAAATTTCTGTCGGCCAGTCGGTCGCCAAAATTGATCAAAAAGCGGGCTAGCTTTTGTTCCGCATTTTCCTGATTAATGCTTAATAAATGAAGTTGGTTTCCGCCAAGTTCAGCGCTCATCAGTGACATGATTTGCATCTTTAATCGCGGGATTTGGTTGGATAACTGGTCGAGTACATCGAACGGGATCTCACATACCATGGCGGTTTCCAGCGCCTGCGTTGTGCCAGGATGGATTTTTTCGGACAGAGCATCAAAACCTATCACATCGCCAGGCAAATGAAATCCGGTGATCTGATGTTCGCCCCTGGCCGTCTCTATGTAGGATTTAAATGTTCCGGAACGAATCGCATATAGACTTTGCAGGTTATCACTACTTTTGAATAGGGTTTGGTTTTTTTGGATCGGTTTTTTGCGCTTGATGATCTGATCCAGTAAATTCAACTCACTGCTGGATAGGCTAAACGGTAAGCAAAGCTCGCTGATGCGGCAATTAGCACATGAAAGGTTTCTCGTTACAGACATATATCCAGTGAGGCATTTATTAAATTTTAACGACAAGAGTACTAAAAGAGATTTTTGAGTGCAATATGCAATAAGTAAAAGCCGTAGATTAACAAAAACATACCACTGATTTTTTTCAACCAGTTTTGGCGAAGCGTGTCGGTGATCCAGGTAAAGCCAACACTTAAGGTAAGTAACGCTGGCAATGTCCCTAGTCCAAATGCCAGCATGATTAACCCTCCTTTTAACCAGCTACCGCTGGCCATGCTCCAGGTTAACGTTGAATAGACTAAACCACAGGGTAACCAACCCCAGATGACCCCAAGCCCCAGAGCCTGATAACTGGTAGTGACAGGTAAAAATCGCTTGGAAAATGGCTGGATCCGTTGCCAAATATGTTTTCCTAATGCTTCAACACGATGCAAAAGAAAAAACCACTGACCGACATACAGACCCAGTAAAATTAAGAAAATGGCGGCGATAACCTGCAGCAGTGCGATAGGTAAGCCTATGGATTGCGCGGCCAGCGAGCCGGTGAGACCGGCAATGATCCCGGCAATGGTATAGGAACCTAAACGGCCCATATTATAGGCGACGATAAGTCTAATTGGAGGAGTTATTGAACCTGTCGACGTAACTGACCGGGTGAGCATGGAAGTAATGCCGCCACACATCGCTATGCAGTGACCCGCACCCGCCAGACCAACGATAAACGCAGAGATGACATCCATTTCCATTTAAGGGCCCCGACTATTTGCCCGTTGATGGCTTGCTTTCACTTGCCTGCTTATTATCGGTGATTTTCTGTTCTTGATCCTGTTCTTGCTTCGGTTTTGAGTTTTTTACCGATTCATCATCGAATAAAATACTCATCCCTTGTTTTTCTAAATCATCAAACTGCTCAGATTTAACCGCCCAGAAGAATAAATAGATAGCCAGAGCAGTAAATAATATGGCGATTGGAATTAGAATGTAAATGACACTCATTTTTTTAGTAGCCTTAAAGAGTTTGTTACCACTATCAGGGAGCTGGCGGACATTCCTAGCACGGCAAAATATGGCGTAATATAACCACAAACCGCTAACGGAAGTACAATCGCATTATATGCCATAGCCCAGATAAAGTTTTGTTTAATAATACGTTGCGTACGTATGGACGTATCTTTTAAGGATAGCAAGCTGGATAGATGATTATCCAGCAATATCACATCAGCACCGGTTTTGGCGATCTCGGTACCACTACCCATAGCGACAGAGACATGGGCACCAGCAAAGACCGGAGCATCATTGACACCGTCACCTACCATGGCCACGTTTTTTTGCTGTTTTGTTAGCTCTGTCAGTGTTTCTAGCTTTTCAGGCGCTGTCAGGTTGCTTTTTACGGCGCTAAAGTGTCCACCATTATTTGCCATTTGTTGGGCAAAACGTTCAACACCAGTTTTGTTATCGCCACTCAGTAACAGAGTATCTGCCGACTGCCCGAGTTGAGAGAGTACCGATGCTGCATCGTCACGAATATCGTCTTCAAGATAGAATTCGGCAATAATCTGGTTATCCAGTGCCAGAATACAGTTGCTTCGCTCGGATATCATATCTACCGATTTACCCTGTTCTGAGTCCAAGTGTTGCAAGACCCAACTGACTTTACCAATCAGGACCCTCTTACCCTCAAATTTAGCCTCAACCCCACAACTTGTATGAGTCTGGACACCAGAGACCTTGATATTAGGGTTTCTGAACGATGCAAATGCTTCCGCTATTGGATGCTGCGAATAGGCTTCCAAGGCACTGGCTAAAGCAAGCACCTGCTGTTTATCAAACGTCGATGACAGTATTTTCACATGATTGAGTGAAAATTTGCCGTGGGTCAGAGTTCCTGTTTTATCAAAGGCGTAAGTATCAATCCGGTTCATCGTTTCAATAACATGTGCACTTTTGATCATAATGCCCTGACGATTCAGGCGAATGGTGCCGCAGGTCAATGCGGTCGGTGTTGCCAGTGATAATGCACAAGGGCAGGTCGCTACCAATACGGAAATGGTGATCCAAAAAGCATAGCTGGCATCTTCCTGAGCCCAATAAACCCAGGTAAAGATCGCGGTAATAAGAATGAGCGCAACGAAATACTGGGCAATCTTATCGGAAAGTTTAGCGATGGCGGGCTTATGATTCTGTGCTTTCTCACTGATGCGAATAATGTTGGTTAAAAAATTGTCGGCGTTGGTGGCGTTAATGTTAATTTTTAAACTACCATCGGTATTTACGGTTCCTGCAAACACCTGATCGCCCACTTGTTTGCGTACCGGAGCCGATTCGCCCGTTAGCATGGCTTCATTAATGCTGGTGCTGCCATGAACAATAACGCCATCTCCGGGGATGGTTTCACCAGGTTTAACCAAACATATATCACCAATTTTCAGATGCTTAGCGCTCACAATCGATTCACTGTCACCTTCGAGTAAGGTAGCCGATAAGGGCATCAATTTTAATAAATTGGCAGAGACTTCTGCGGCCCGGGCCCGAGCTCTGAATTCCATAAATTTGCCTATCAGCAACAGGAACGTAAACATGGCGACGGATTCAAAGTACACTTCACCCTGTTGGTAGAAAGTTGCCCTGCAACTGGCCATAAACGCAAGGCTAATGGCTATCGCAACCGGCACATCCATAGTTAAGCGCCGACCTTTGACCGCATTAATGGCACCCAGATAAAACGGAAAGGCACCGTAAGTCACAATCGGAAGGGTGAGGATCAGACTGGTTGAGCGTAAATACATTAAATTATGTTCACTCAAATCGCTAAACGCACCAAAATACAACCCGAAGGCAATCATCATAACTTGCATGGTTAGTATGCCGCTGACCCCAAGTCGACGTATAAAGGCTTTACTTTGCTGGTTATTTTTAATTTCCGTGGTGTTGGCTTTAAATGGCAGGGCCGAATAACCAATACGGGCGATTGCTGAAATGATTTCGCTTAGCTTTACTTGGTCTTTATTCCAGGTAACGGTAGCCCGTTGAGTGGTTGCATTAACCTGGGCTTTGACAATGCCGGTTTGCGGCGTCAGTTGTTTCTCTATCAGCCAGGCACAAGCCGCGCAACTCATGCCTTCAATAGAAAGAATGGTTTCCTGATGACCATCGGCTTCAAAAGTAAATTCTGTCTGTAAGTCCTGATCATCAACAAATTGATTAACCTGTAATTGTTCAGGAATATCAGCGTTTACCTTATTTCCTTTTTCAGTACGGAAACGATAGTAATCGTCGAGGTTGTTGTCAACAATCGCTTCGGCGACTGCCTGACAACCAATGCAGCACATTGGCTCGTCATTGCCAAAAATATTAACGGTTAACTCCAGACCTGCTGGAACGATTTCACCGCAGTGGTAACAATCCATGTTCATCATTAATATTGAATATCAAATGGCCTGAAGTCTGATTGGGGTAGGGCAACCGTGGTTTGTACTTTCCAGCGCTGGTCAAATGGCAATACCTGAATGCGCCACTTTCCTTCAATGTTGTTTTCAAAGGTCTGACGATACCAGCCATTGCCATCTGCCGTTAGTTTCAATGAAAAGTCTCGGTCCGCCAACGTCGAATGATAAAAGCTAACGTTCAGCACAGGGAAACTCTTCTCAATTCCGGTTGGTTTTAAAATGATTTCTTGCCTGGACACCATCATATCGAAGGAAACCCCGAGTTTTTGAGCTTCTTTGATTTTTGATATTTCCAGGTTAATGCTTTTGCCTTTTTTATAATAATCGTCAACGACGACAGTATCAGCATTTGTATTGGCGATGATGAACGTCGTGGTTCCGGCGATCACCGCACTTAAAGGTAAGAAGAAAACGAAATAAGCCCAGGGCTCTTTGTACCAGCGGGTTGTCATAAATAAACCTATTATTGTGAGAAAAAGCTCAGCGATTGTTTGAACGCGCTAATTTTAACGCTTTTTCGGTATCAAGTTAAATAAGGTTAAGCATTCTTGTTGGTTATTTTGGAAAACTTAATCTGATTTAACCTGTATTGAACTAGGTATTTCTGGATTTATCTTTGTACCGGACAAAAATAAACCCTGCACAATTAGATTGTACAGGGTTTATTGAGATTGAGATTATTCGCTGTCGGAATTGTCAGCGGACAAACTGTAAACGTAGGCACTGACCACTCGGATTTTGTCTTCACCAAGGAAGTCTTTCCAGGCAGGCATGACACCGGCACGACCATCACGAATAGACGCTTCTACTGCGCGAGGAGAACCGCCGTATAACCAGATATCATCATTCAAACGTGGCGCACCAAGGGCTAAGCCCATTTCGTGGCTACCTTCACCGTTTTCACCGTGACAGGCGGCACACATGGCAAATTTCTCTTTACCAGCATCGGCTAATTGAGAATCAACGTCTAAACCACTTAATCCACGCACATAAGCTGCAACTTCTTTAACGCCTTGTTCACCACCTAACATGGTTTTCCAGGCGATCATACCTTGTGCTTTACGGCCGTGCAGTAAGGTTTCTTCAATGGCTTCAGGAGAGCCACCGTATAACCAATCACCGTCTGTAAGGTCAGGGAAGCCCGTGGTACCTTTACCGTCAGAACCGTGACACTGAGCACAGTTTTGCAGGAATAGACGCTGACCAATACGCAGCGCTTCTTCGTTTTTCACCAATTCGCTGTAGTCTTGCTTGGCAAGACCTTCAAAAATTGGACCGAAACGTTCTTGCGCAGAATCCACTTCACGGTCATATTGAACCAGTAAACCGGCTTCTTTTGCAGCCTCAATTTGCGCCTTCGAATCGGCAAGGCTGGTGATTCCCTGGTTAGAACTTTTCCAACCAAACAAACCTTTAAAGTTACCAAGGCCTGGATATAGCGCCAGATAAATAAAGCCCCAAATAATGGTTACCAGGAAGAAAGTACTCCACCATTTAGGAAGTGGGTTATTTAATTCCTCGATGCCATCAAATTCATGGCCCATGGATTCGCCTTCTTCCACGCCAGTGAAATTGGTTAACGTCCATCGCAGCAGAATAAAGCAACCGATTAACGTGCCCAGGGTAAGAACTGTGATCCATATACTCCAGAAGCTAGACATTCTTATTAGTCTCCTGTTTTTCTTTATTCACGTTGTCGTCTTCGTCGAAAATCGAATTGGCAGCTTCATCAAATGAAGTTTTACGTTTTTTGCTATATGCCCATACTACTATGATGATAAATAGTACGAATATAATAACCGTAAATATGCCTCTTAAAGTGCCATAATCCATAATTACTTCAACGCGTGACCTAGTGATTGTAAATAAGCGATAAGGGCGTCCATTTCCGTCAGACCATCCTTACCAGTAATGCTTTTAGTGGTAGCAAACTCTGCACCAGCATTGGCGATATCTTCGTCAGAATAAAGAGGAATTGGATTTCCGTCTTCATCTTTGTGACTACGATTTTTTGTTAACGCATTAAACAGCTCCATCTTCCGAGCAGAAAGCTTATTGGAGATCGGAGTTTCTGCCAGCCATTTATACGCAGGCATATTCGACTCAGGAACCACGGAACGCGGATCCATTAAGTGCGCATAATGCCAATCATCGGAGTAACGATTGCCCACACGGGCCAAATCTGGACCGGTACGCTTTGAACCCCATAAAAATGGATGTTCCCAAACCGACTCACCGGCCACACTATAATGGCCATAACGTTCGGTTTCAGCACGAAGAGGGCGGATCATTTGTGAGTGACAGTTGTTACAGCCTTCACGAATATAGATATCACGACCTTCCATTTCCAATGCTGTATACGGACGCAAGCTGTCAACAGGTTGCGTCGTTTCTTTTTGGAAAAACAACGGGGTAATTTCAACCAGACCACCAATACTGATAGCCATAATGGTTACAATAAAAAACCAACCGACGTGTTGTTCTACTTTTTCATGTCTATTCATTGTTTTCGTCCTTACGCCGTAACCGCTTCACGTGGCGCATTTTCTTCTTTTGCTCCAATGGTTTTGAACATGTTGTATGCCATCAGGATGAAACCTGCAACGACGAAACAACCACCAATAAAACGCATAGTGTAGAATGGGTAAGACGCTTGTAAGCTTTCAACAAAGCTATAAGTCAATGTACCGTCGGTATTAATCGCACGCCACATCAAACCTTGCATTACGCCGGAAATCCACATTGCAACGATATATAAAACAATACCTGTAGTATGCAACCAGAAGTGTACGTTGATTAACTTAATGGAATACATTTTAGGTTTGTTGAATACCGATGGGATCAGATAATACATAGAACCGATAGAGATCATTGCTACCCAACCAAGCGCACCAGAGTGTACATGGCCGACTGTCCAGTCTGTATAATGCGACAGGGCATTTACTGACTTAATCGCCATCATTGGACCTTCAAAGGTCGACATGCCGTAGAACGACAGAGATACAATCAGGAATCGTAAAATAGGATCAGAACGTAGTTTGTCCCAGGCACCTGAAAGCGTCATGATACCGTTGATCATACCACCCCAGGATGGCAGGAATAGGACAATCGACATAACCATACCTACTGACTGAGTCCAGTCAGGAAGTGCGGTGTAATGTAAGTGATGCGGGCCAGCCCAAATATAAAGAGAAACCAGCGCCCAGAAGTGCACGATAGATAAACGATAAGAATAAACTGGACGTTCAGCCTGCTTCGGTACGAAGTAGTACATCATACCCAGGAAACCGGCAGTTAACAGGAATCCTACGGCATTATGGCCATACCACCACTGCATCATCGCATCAATGGCGCCAGGATAAATCGAATAAGATTTGGTTAAAGTCAGTGGCACAGCCATAGAGTTACCTATGTGCAACACCGCAACCGTAATAATGAATCCACCAAAGAACCAGTTGGCTACATAAATATGAGAGGTTTTTCGCTTAATCAGGGTACCAAAGAAACATATCGCATAGGATATCCAGACCACAGCGATAAGAATATCAATTGGCCATTCCAGCTCGGCATATTCTTTCGATGATGTCAGGCCTAACGGCAATGTAATTGCGGCTGCCACGATAACGGCTTGCCAACCCCAGAACGTAAATGGCACAAGTGCGCCACCAAATAATGTTGTTTTACAGGTGCGCTGCACGACATAGTAGGATGTTGCAAACAGAGCGCTGGTCCCAAATGCAAAAATTACCGCATTGGTATGCAGAGGACGGAGACGAGAGTATGTAAGCCAAGGTGTATCGAAGTTAAGGGCAGGCCAGATTAACTGAGCTGCAATTAACACACCGACAAATGTGCCAACAATACCCCAAATGACAGTCATTACAGTAAATTGACGTACAACTTTGTAGTTGTAATCGATTTCTGTCGTAGTGCTTTGACTCATATTAAAGGTTCCACATTTATAATTATAAAGTTGATGTGAGTATTTATCGTTTCAAAATTGCTCGGATCGGGTCAAACCGATCGGTAAAAATTTGCTTCTATAGTTATAGTTCAAAACCACAACAATACATAGAGAGTCTAATTTTCGGTGCGAATAATAATGCCTGCACACCAATATGTCACCAGTTGAGTTATAAAAAACTGACCTAGATCAATATTTTTATCAATTTACTGGGTTTTTCTATGTAAACGTCGGATAATTCGCCCTTAATAGCGAAGATAAAGTGAATAAATGCGCATTTTTTACACAGTGATTTTTATCGCGACTGTCACCATACTGATTACCATAAACCTTAACGAGCAAGAAAAGGTTGATCTGCGTCAAAGCGGCGTGCCTTTATGTGATTTTCAAATAGAACCATGCCGTTATAGTGACGATTGGGGCGTTGCGGTATTAACGTCGTCGCTCAAAACCATTACCAGCGAAGAAATATTCGATTTTTATTTAGACTTCAATGATGAGCATAGCGTCGAGATAAAAAGTGCGTTTTTACAGGGCCGTGATATGTACATGGGAAAGATCCCACTTTTCTTCAATTATCATCAATCTCGTTTTACCTCACAAGCCTTACTTGGCGCCTGTACTGAGCCGACAATGGTGTGGCGAATGACAATAAATGCAGAGATTAATCATAAACCTAGAACGCTACATTTTGATTTCGCCAGCTATCAGTAATTGTTAGAGTAAATCCGATACTAGCCAGATAGCGACGGCAAACATTAATAATGCTGAAATACGGTTTACTCGTTTTACGTTGCGCCCATTGGCGAGTAACATGCCTAGCGTCTTGCCACCGGTTGCATAAATCATCATACAAATAAACTCTGAACATAAGATGATTGCCACTAACGTTAACAGTTGCAGATAAAATGACTGATCTGGGCTGATAAATGGCGGTAGCAGGGAAATCATAAATGCCCAGCCTTTCGGATTCGCAATCGCCGTTATTAATCCCTGGCTAAACAAAGTGAAGCGTGACGTGTCATTCTTGCGGGCTAGATCCAGGGAAATCGCCATATTACCTTTTGAACGCCACATTTGTATCGCGATATAGGTTAAATAGGCACCGCCGATCAATTTCAATCCGGTAAATAATAACGGGAATTTCAACATAATTGCCGCAACCCCCAGAACCGCAGCAATGGCAACGATTGCCACACCCAGTAATTCACCCAGCATCATATACAGGGTACGGCGCACGCCTACGCTCATTCCAAGCGTTAATGCCAAGGTCATACACATACCTGGCGTAATGCTAACCAGAAAAAAAGTAGGGATAAAAAGAAAAAGTAGGGAAGCGTCCATTAAGTGTGACTTGTACGTTTTTTGTGGCGCTATTGTAATGAAATAGCGCCACTAGTTATAGTGTTAAAAACATTAACTGTTGGTAAATTCCACTAAAGTAAACTGTGCGGGCTTTTCAGATTGGAAATACAGAACACAGTTCCTCCATTGTTCCGGGATTTTCCATTCACTATTTTCACCAATGTTAATCAGGCGTCGAGTGTTGTCGCAGCGAATATCGAGACTTTTCAATTCGCCTTCAAGGTGAGTTATCGCAAAATGGTTTCTGGCAAGGTGATGTTGCCAGATACCCAGTTTATTGGTCTTTGCAGCAATGACTAAATCAATCTCCGATTTTATATGTTGATCTAATTGTTCCTTAGATGAGGAAAGGAGAGTTTGTTCAATGGAATGACTACTTGTTGCCTCGATATGATTTAACAAAGACCGTGCTTCTGCGAGCTTATGTTCTTGAGCCAGCAACGTTACTTTTTCCATAGCAAGATCAGCCCATAAATTAGGAAAAGTATCAAGGATCGACACAAGGTCAATGTTTTTTAAGGTAGACCGGTAAAGCTCGGGATTATCGATATGAGATGCATAATTTAGGGTGTAAACATCAGCAAAGTCCTTTTCACCGTACATACGAAAATTCAAGTCGTTAAGCTGTTCGTATATATCATCCATACCTTCACGGTCATGACTCGCGATGAACGCTAACCCTTGCATATAAAATTCGTATACTTTTTTCCTGATTTTTTTATCGCGATCGAACTTAAAGGTTAAACGCTGGTTGTGGATGTTGGACCGCACAGGTTGCTTAAATTCTAATGCGGGTTTGTATTTCCAGCGATTGATCGCTTTAATAGCCTCTGTAACAAACTGTGCACCCCCGCTATCATTGGTAACCAGCACATTACTGATTGTACCGTCTTTTTCGACAGAAAAAGTCAGATCAACCCAGCCTTCTCTTTGTTTTCGTGCATAGTAAATAGGGTAGATTGGGCCTACTTTGACATGAGCCATGGCTGGTTGAAAATCCTGAACTAAATCCGTTTCATGTTGAATTTTTTCAGTTAATTTAGGAATGATTATTTCAGGGACCGGCAGCTTGGGTTCGGCTGTGACGATTGGTGATAACAATGTCATGCTTAACAGACAAATTCTAAATATAAATTGCATGTGTTTTTTTTCTTATTTTTCTTTTAATTGTGCGGGTTAATACCAATCACATTAAGTTTGTGCACAACTCAGAGTTAGGGCAGAGGTTCAGTTACAACATAGATTTCATTGATATAGTCAACCTATATTATTGAAATATAGGGTCGTAAATGGGCCTTAAGATAAACTCCCTACGGGTGAGCATTAAAGGCGTATATCCTACGTTACTGATTTTGACAATGGAACGATCATTCTCTGCAATCAAAGCCTTGTCTAAAAGCCTTTAAATTCTCACTGAGTGAGCAAATAATTTAATGTGATTGGTATAACTAATGAATGGTGACCCTTACTTTGTATAAGTATGACGTCAAAGCTCATATTCGCTAACCACAGCACGTACAACATCATGTTGATTGTTATTACAGTAAGGTTTGGTTAAAGTCAATAGGGTAGAGGATAAATAGAGCGGGAAAGCAAAAAGCCCGCATATAGCGGGCTTTTCTAAAGTGGCTCCCCTGGTCTGATTTGAACAGACGACACATGGATTAACAGTCCACCGCTCTAACCAACTGAGCTACAGGGGAATTACAAATTGTACATAGTAGTGGTGCTACTATTGAAAGTGGCTCCCCTGGTCTGATTTGAACAGACGACACATGGATTAACAGTCCACCGCTCTAACCAACTGAGCTACAG
>NZ_JBHZSG010000005.1:120824-180037 GCF_043642205.1 Thalassotalea litorea
GGGAATAAAAATGTTCGCATCTCGCTAACGGGGCGGAATATTATCTATCTGGAAGTGTACTGTCAACAGGAAAAATAAGAATAAATTTAAATGTTGATTCGTTTGCTGATTTTGCGAACAAATCGAATTGGAAATAATCAAAGCCGGATAAGTTTTGCGCAACTAACGATTTTTAAAATTCGATGACGGCCAGTTTATTTTTAAAGTCGATAGGTTATTGTGCTTTCTCAAATGTTTCTAGCAACAAAGCGGTCTATCTTTTACAATACGCTCCTTTCATTTCTTTAGAAAACCACCATTTAATGACATCAGCGACAAGCAAGAAAAAGCAAGATCTGCTCAATGAACCGGTGACGAGCACGCTAAAAAATATGACCATTCCCATGATACTGGGGATGATATTGCTGATGACCTTCAATTTGGTCGATACGTTTTTTGTCAGTTTACTTGGCACCCAGCCCCTGGCTGCTATTAGCTTTACCTTTCCGATCACGTTTACGGTTATTAGTTTAGCAATAGGTCTGGGTATTGGGACCTCTGCGGTTATTGCCAAAACGCTGGGCACCGGTGATGTTGATTCTGCGCGCGATAGTGCAACGGTAGCAATGTTGATGACCGCAATAATCGTCGGTTTGATCTCAATGATTGGCTACGCCTTTTCGGAACAAATATTTACCTTATTGGGCGCAAAGCCAACTCTAATGCCGCTTATTCACGACTACATGGATTTATGGTTTCTGGGCAGTATTGGACTTATCGGTCCGATGACAGGCAACGCTATTTTACGCGCGTCTGGCGATACCGTTACCCCCAGTTATATTATGGGTGGCGCCGGTTTAATTAATGCTGTCCTTGATCCGCTGTTTATTTTTGGCTGGGGACCGGTTCCTGCTATGGGGATTAAAGGTGCGGCGATTGCGACGTTGATTTCCTGGGCATTTGGCCTGATTGTTATCCTTTATATTCTCGGGGTTCGTCGGCAGATGATCCATTTAAAACTTCCGGATATGCACGTATTAAAGCGTTGTACCCGGGAGATATTGCATATTGGGTTGCCTGCCGCAGGCGCTAATATGTTGACCCCGATCGCTGCCGCGGTGATGACCGCCATTGTCGCGTCATACGGCGAAACCGCGGTTGCGGCCTTTGGTGTTGGCTCAAGAATCGAGTCGATCGCCTGTTTGGTTGTGTTGGCTTTGTCCATGACCTTGCCGCCATTTATCAGTCAAAATCTTGGTGCCGGTAAAATGGGACGGGTAGAAGACGCCTATAACGTCTCTACAAAGTTTGTTATGTTCTGGCAAGTGGGCATCTATTTGTTAATGGTGTTGTTGGCACCATGGATCGCTGCCGTGTTTGCTAAAGAGCAGAATGTCGCAGATATCATCAAGCTGTTTATTTATATCTTACCGCTTGGTTATGGCTTGCAAGGCATCATCATTCTGACCAATTCATCATTCAATGCCTTGCATAAACCGATTGCCGCGTTGGTACTCAGTATTATTCGTTTGTTTGTTTTTTATGTGCCACTGGCTTATCTTGGCAGTCTGTTATTTGAATTACATGGATTGTTTATCGGCGCGTTGCTCGGAAATTTATTGATGGCAGTACTGTCTTATCATTTATTTACGCGACAATTCGCAAAGCCAGAATGTGTGGCACAAACCAAGTCTTCCTGAGTAAACCATGAGTAAAGATTTTAAAATAGTTTCCAATTACACGCCGAGTGGCGATCAACCAACGGCAATTGCCCAGTTACTTGAAGGCTTAGATGCTGGTCTGGCGCATCAGACGTTGCTAGGGGTTACGGGGTCGGGTAAAACGTTTACCGTTGCCAATGTGATTGAAACTCAAAATCGTCCAACCATGATACTGGCGCCAAATAAAACGCTGGCGGCACAGTTGTACGGAGAAATGAAAGAGTTTTTTCCGGAAAATGCCGTGGAATACTTTGTTTCGTATTATGACTACTATCAGCCAGAAGCCTATGTACCGACCACTGACACCTTTATTGAGAAAGATGCCTCGATAAATGATCATATTGAGCAGATGCGATTATCGGCAACGAAGGCTTTAATGGAACGTCGTGATGTCATTATTATTGCATCGGTTTCAGCAATATACGGTCTGGGAGACCCCGACTCTTATTTAAAAATGATGTTGCACCTGCGTCAGGGCGATATTATTAATCAGCGGGATATTTTACGGCGCTTAGCCGAATTGCAATACACCCGCAACGATGTTGCGTTTCAACGGGCGACGTATCGGGTTCGTGGTGATGTCATTGATATATTCCCTGCTGAGTCTGATCGCATTGCATTGCGAGTTGAATTGTTTGATGAAGAAGTGGAACGGATCAGCCAGTTTGATCCATTAACCGGTCAGGTAGAGCGAATTTTACCGCGAGTTACCATCTACCCCAAAACGCATTATGCAACGCCACGGGAAAAGATCCTGGCAGCGGTCGAAAAAATCAAAGTTGAATTAAAAGAGCGGGCAGAACAATTAAAAGTCAACAATCGCCTGGTTGAAGAGCAACGCATTGTCCAGCGGACCCAGTTCGATATTGAAATGATGACTGAAATTGGTTATTGCTCGGGTATTGAAAATTACTCACGATACCTTTCTGGGCGAGGTCCGGGTGAAGCACCGCCAACCTTGTTTGACTATTTGCCCGATGATGGTTTGTTAATCATTGATGAGTCTCACGTTACGGTGCCACAGCTCGGTGCTATGTATAAAGGTGACCGATCACGGAAACAAAATCTGGTTGAATATGGCTTTCGCCTACCATCGGCATTAGATAATCGACCAATGAAATTTGAGGAATTCTCGGCACTAGCACCGCAAACCATTTATGTATCAGCGACGCCGTCACAATACGAATTAGAACAATCCGGCGGTGAAGTGGCGGAGCAGGTTGTTCGTCCAACGGGTCTTTTGGATCCGCAAATTGAAGTGCGTCCAGTGGAGACTCAGGTGGATGATTTACTGTCTGAAATCCACAAGCGGGTTGCCGTAAATGAGCGGGTGCTGGCGACAACCTTGACCAAGCGTATGGCGGAAGACTTAACCGATTACCTGTCGGAGCATGGGATCAAAACTCGATATCTGCATTCTGATGTCGATACCGTTGAACGGATGGAAATTATTCGTGATTTAAGGCTTGGTAAGTTTGATGTGTTAATCGGAATTAACTTGCTTCGAGAAGGTCTGGATATGCCCGAAGTTTCTTTGGTAGCGATATTAGATGCCGATAAAGAAGGTTTCCTGCGCTCTGATCGTTCGCTTATTCAGACCATTGGTCGGGCAGCACGAAACTTAAATGGACGGGCGATTCTCTATGGCGATCGGATCACCGGTTCGATGAAGCGAGCCATCGATGAAACTGACCGCCGTCGTGCGAAACAGCACGCTTACAATGAAGAACACAACATAACCCCGAAAGGCCTGGTAAAACGCATAACCGATGTTATGGGGGTTGATTCCGGTGTTGGTGGTGCAAGTAAAAAGATTGCCGAACCTAAAGATCAGAGCCCAATTCTTTCAACGTCTGAAATCGATGCGAAAGTGGCGGAACTGGAAAACGAAATGTTCGATCATGCGCGCAATCTGGAATTTGAAAAGGCGGCTGCAGCTCGAGATGAGATTTCTAAACTCAGGGAAATGCAATTGCGCAGTTAATGTCGGCTCTAGAAGCTTTTCGGGCCTGATTCAGTTTGTCAGGCTCAACGCTTCGTTATAAGATCCCGTAAATAATGGGCAAAGGCTGGTATTAGACTCTTGAGGAATAGTAAGTGATGATTTCCGCAACGTCATCACTGTTACAGCGCGGTAGTTTAGCAATATCTTCGATTATTTTATCCTGAATATCAACCGGGAATAGCATTAACTGCTCAAGGAACAAGTGTGCCTTGAGTTCTTCTTTATCTGCAAGTAAATTGGCCAAGTGCTCTGCGTGATGGCGCCAAACTGAACCCATAACTACCTCACAACAATACTAATTCTGACAAGCTGATATTCATTGTTTGAGTAAGCATTTAATCTGGCTCAAACAATACAGCATGTGGCGTTTTTAAACTGTATTTCTGTTTTAATGCCGCTAAGGGTTTCTACTCGTTTGTTGCTGATGTTTTAGGATCATGGTGCCCATTATTCGACAATCTCAACGGTTAAAACCAGCAGGCATTTTGCATCGCTCACAATTTTCTCAAAATGGGTATGAACCCCATCTATCCCTTAATTTTAGGTTAAAAAATTATTCAACGTACTTTTTTACACAGAGTTTCACGCCAACAAATTTCAGTATTATCGCGGAATTTGATTAAGTCTTTTATTTAAATCACATTTTCAGTGACCTCAAAAAACAAAGAGCGTTGTATTATTTTGTAAAGCGGGACATTTACCAATGACACTCACGTTGAGGCAGGCAATGAAAGGATTCATTATAATCGAATCCTGTAATCAATCTAATCTTGGCAACCGGAACACATCCCGGTATGCTAATTCCATTAAACAAGGAGTAGATAATGATAATAAAAACACGAAATCCCGGTTTAGCTCTATTGAGTTTGAGCGTCCTCAGTTTTGGCTTGTGTTCTGTCGCAACGTCAGCGGCTGAAAAAGCATTTGAACAAGAGATAGAAATTATTAAGAAAAGTGGCAGTGACGCAAATGTTACGGTGTCTGAAAATGGCAAAACCACGACATTATTGTTGAGCGAAGCCGCAATTAAAGATAAAAAGGCACTGCAAAAAGAGTTAGCCAAACTCCCTGAAGAAACTCAAAAGGTCGTCATGGATGCCCTAAATAATGTATCTGTTCGCCAGACTGACAAGGGCGAAGCTAAGGTGTTAACCTGGATAGAGAAAGACGGCGAAGAAGAAATAGAACTCACCTCCGCAGACAAAGTGAAAGGAAAAGTGGTTGTTATTGAGAAAAACGTGGGTTCAGATGGCGCCGAAGCCGACGTAAAAATCATTAAGAAAATGGTTAGTACGGATACGGATGGTGAACACGCAATGTTTATCAGTGCGGATTCTAAAAGTGGGGCAGCCGAGGCGATAGTGCATCTACTTAAAAAGGCCGACTTAAGTGCAGATGAATTGGAGCAAATCCAGCAGGCACTTGACTCGAAAAAGTAAGAATATGAACTGTAGACTGAATCGGTCTACAGTTCTTTTTTTCATAGGTTCGGTGTTTAAATCACCAACATCTGGACCTTAAGTGTTTTCGTAGTCTAACGGATCTACCACGTTATTTTTATCAAAAGCTTCCAAACGTTCCTGACAGGCGCCGCATTTACCGCAGGCTTTTTCCCGACCGTTATAACAGGTCCAGGTTTTCGCATAATCCAATCCCATTTTCAGGCCATCGGTTAAAATATCAATTTTGGAAACCGTCAGGTAAGGGGAGTATATCTCCACCGGTTCATAATTGGCGATTTTACATACCTCATTCATTTTCATTACGAATTCTGGACGACAATCGGGATAAATCGCATGGTCTCCGGAATGAGCCCCGTAATACACCTGGCCAGCACCTTTGGATACGGCATAACCCACCGCTAATGAAAGCAAAATCATATTACGGTTCGGAACTACCGTAGATTTCATGCTTTCTTCCGCATAATGACCTTCAGGAATGTCTATTTCATCCGTTAACGAAGAGCCCGAGAGCAATTGATTGATGCTGCTAATATCAATGATTTTGTGTTCGATTTTCAGCTCTCGACACACGTTTGCGGCATATTCCAGTTCTTTGACATGACGTTGGCCATAATCAAAAGACAGGGCGAATACTTCTTTGTTGTCTTTTACTGCGCGATTTAAAACGGTAAATGAATCCATACCGCCGGAGTAAATTACTACAACTTTTTCTGTCATATTTTCAGCCATATTTTGATTTGCTTAGTTATATTTCCCAGCGCTTTACGTCATCGTGCATTACCATTTTAGTAAAGCACTTATGTGATCAGGCTGGTATAATATCGGATGCTACTAATTTTACTTGATATTCTTGTATCGCAAAAGAAGATTTATGATGAGCCAATACAAAATTAATGAAATGTTCGAGACGATTCAGGGCGAAGGGTCTTTTACCGGACAGCCGTCTATTTTTATTCGTTTACAAGGGTGCCCGGTCGGTTGCTCGTGGTGCGATACCAAACATACCTGGGAAATCGATCCGCAAAGAGAAGTCAGTGCTCCCGTTATGTTGAGTAAAAACGCAGAAACCGATGAATGGGCAGACTTTAGTATTGCCGATTTATTACAAACCATTGCAGATAATGGCTGGCTGGCAAAACATATCGTATTGACCGGTGGCGAACCCTGTATGGTGGACTTAGAGCCATTGTGCCGGGTTCTGGAGGAAAGTGGTTTTTCTACGCAAGTAGAAACATCCGGGACGTTTGAAGTGCTGGTTAGTCCAAAGTGTTGGGTTACCGTATCACCAAAAGTCAATATGCGCGGCGGTTATAAGGTGTTGGGATCGGCGATGCAACGGGCGAATGAGATCAAGCACCCGGTGGCCACAGAACAGCATGTAGACGATTTAAAAGCGCTATTGGCGGAGCATCAGATCTCTGATACTCCGATTTATCTGCAGCCGATAAGCCAAAAAGAGCGTGCTACGCAGCTCGCTATTGACACTTGCATTGCCAATAACTGGCGTCTGTCGATTCAGGTCCATAAATATATTGGTATTGAGTAGCGCTCGGCATCCTTTTTCTTTTTCAAACACTATATTTATGTCCGTCTATTGGCTCAGTATTGTTGACTTAAACATTACTGAGCTTTTGACCCGACCTACCGGCAAACCTTCCCTGATTACACTCTGACCTAATCGTAATACCAATCCCATTAAATTATTGCTCACTCAGTGAGAATTTAAAGGCTTTTAGACAAGGCTTTGATTGCAGAGAATGGTTATTCCGCTCTCAAAATCAGCCAAAATCAGTAACGTAGTCCAAACGCCTTTAAAACTCACCCGTAGGGAGTTTACCTTAAGGCCCATTTACTGCCCTATATTTCATTAATATAGAATGACTATATCAATAAAATCTATGTTGTAACTGAACCTCGGCCCTAACTCTGAGTTGTGCACAAACTTAATGTGATTGGTTTAAATTTGGGCTAAGCTCAAAAAAAGCCGCAGCAAGAGGGTTTAGCTTTGAACGACGCTTTGTTTCAACCTATCAAACTTGGACCTTACCAACTTAAAAACCGCATTGTTATGCCACCCATGACGCGTTCGCGTGCCTCGCAACCGGGCGATATCCCCAATCAAATGATGGCAACTTATTACCAACAACGAGCCTCTGCAGGTTTGATTGTGAGTGAAGGAACACAAATTTCGCCGATGGGCAAAGGCTATGCATTTACCCCGGGAATTTTTAGTGACGCGCAAATACAGGGTTGGAAGCTGGTGACAGAAGCAGTCCATGCCCAAGAAGGTATTATGTTTGCCCAGCTTTGGCACGTTGGTAGAGTGTCCCATCCTGATAACCTTGCCGGCGAGCAACCGATATCTTCATCGACGTTAAAAGCAGAAAACGTCAAGGTTTATGTCGATAACGGTGAACAACAGCCTGGTTTTGTGGATGTCGTTGAACCACGTTCAATGACAGTGGATGATATCGAACTGGTGATACAAGAGTTTCATCAGGCGGCATTAAATGCCATGGAGGCCGGATTTGACGGGGTCGAGCTGCATGCCGCTAGCGGTTATTTGCTCAATCAATTTATCGACTCAGAATCGAATCAGCGAGTGGATGAATACGGTGGTAATCTGGAAAACCGATTACGCTTTCTGGATCGTGTTGTTGAAACTTTGGTGAATGCCGTTGGCGCGGGTAAAGTCGGTGTGCGACTGGCACCATTAACGTCCTTAAACGGTACGGTTGATGCAAATCCTCAGGAAACCTATGTGGCAGCTGCCGAATTACTTGAACGTCATAACATCGCGTATATGCATATCGCCGAAGTGGATTGGGATGACGCACCAAAGACACCGGAGAATTTTAAACGTGCTTTGCGCAAGGCGTTTTCCAGAGTGATAATTTATGCTGGCCGCTATGACGGGGAAAAGGGAAGTGCGGCAATCAATAACGGGATCGCCGATATGATTGGCTTTGGCAGACCGTTTGTGGCAAACCCTGATTTACCTGAGCGTATTAAGCATGGCTACCCATTGGCGGTGCATAACCCCGATACCTTGTTTGGCGGCGATGAGACGGGGCTGATCGACTATCCCGTATATCAACAATGATAAGCTTCTGGTCGCATGCTTTTAAACCTTTTAACTGGTGCAGCAGTCTGAACATCATCACTTATACTTAAAGGCAGGGTTATTATTGACTATGACAACATCAATTTTTCGGGAGAACTACATGAAAAACCGTCTATGGATTTTGGTAACTGCGCTGTTGGCGTTAAGCCCGCTGGCGTATGGCTCAGAGATAGACAAGAAAACCAAACAGGAAATTAAGCATCTTCTTAATTACGTTGGAGAAAGTGGTTGTAAATATGAGCGTAATGGTGATTTTCATCAAGGTGAAGAAGCGGTTGAGCACATTCAAAAAAAATACGATTACTTCGCTGATGATATTGAAACGACCGAAGATTTTATCGCTAAGAGTGCGACTCAAAGTCTTATCTCGAAAAAGAAATATATGATCCACTGCCCGGAGCAGGAAGCCGTTCCCTCAGGCGACTGGTTACTGGAGGAGCTGGACCGTTATCGCGAACAGCAGTCAAGCCAGACTCAATAATCAAGGTGTTATTCCAGATTCAGCGTCATTCCAGATTCAGCGTCATTCCGGACTCCGATCCGGAATCTAGAGCTTGGAAAACAGATACCGGGCTACCCCGGTATGACGGGTTAAGGGAACCGCGCTTATTATGGGTTAAGGACTCTATACGCTCAGCGTCATTCCTGATTCAGCGTCATTCCGGACTCCGATCCGGAATCTAGAGCTTGGAAAACAGATACCGGGCTACCCCGGTATGACGGGTTAAGGGAACCGCGCTTATTATGGGTTAAGGATTCTATACGCTCAGCGTCATTCCGGATTCAACCTCATTCCGGAGTCCGAACCGGAATCTATAGCCTGACAAACAGATACCGAGCTCGGCAATTGCTCCATGCATTGCTCTGCCTCCTACATCCATGTAGTCGGACCCCGGTATGGCGGGCATTGATAGGTATTAGTAAGCAATATCCCGTTTAAACGGTGGCAATGAATCAAGTAGTTCCTTGCCATAACGCTTACTCACCAGACGTCTGTCGAGGATATAGACGCTGCCAGTATCTTTTTCATTGCGAAGCAAACGGCCACAGGCCTGAATGAGTTTTTTCGAAGCTTCTGGCACCGTTAGCATCATAAACGGATTACCACCCTTGAGTTTGACGTACTCTGACTGCGCTTGATCGACTGGTGATGTAGGCACCGAAAAGGGGAGTTTGGTTATGATCAGGTTGGTCAGGTATTTGCCAGGTAGATCGAGACCCTCAGAAAAACTCTGACTACCAAACACAACACTGGTTTTATCCTGGTCACAGCGTTTTTTGTGGGTTTCGATAATTTTCTGACGCGAATCTTCGCCTTGCACCAAAATCTCTATCTTGGATTTCTCTCGCAGAGCTTCCGCCACTTTTTGCATTTGCCAGTAAGAGGAGAACAACACCAGGTTTGCTTCATTGTCCTTGAGTAAATCTGGGATGATTTTTATCAGTTCATCGGTAAAGGCGTCACTGTTGGTCGGTTCGGTTTTCATCGCCGGAATGTGCAACACCGCATTGTTTTGGTAATCAAACGGTGAGCCAATGCGCTGATATTGGGTACCGTCATTGTTACCCAAGCCAACTTGCCGACGAAAGTGATCAAAGGAATTGAGTGCGCAGATTGTTGCAGAGCAAAGCACCGCACCTTCACATTTACTCCAGAGGTTGTCTTCCAACATAAAACCAACGTCGATAGGCGAGGCACAGACCATAACATCATCACGATTACCATCGCTTTGTTCAAGCCAGCGGGCAAGTGGGGCGCCTTTCTCTGAGTCAGTTTTGGCATACATTGCCCAGATTTTCTCAAGGTTTTCCAGGCGTTGCATAATAAAGCCACTTTCCGATAACGGACCTTCAGCCTGGTACATTTGAATGGCACCATCCTTTACCTCTTCCATTAGCAAGTTATAAAGTTTGGTGATTTCCGCCAGAGCTTTTTTGCTTGCCGCAGCGATGTCTTCTGCCAGGTTCTTTAGGTTTTTCGGGATCAAGCCGTTCTCAAAGCGGTACTGCTGTTCGTCTCCAAAGTAAACGCTGCGGTTCGCCTCTATGAAACTCGACACTTTTTGTAAGTCAGCGATGATTTCCTGGCAATAGTCCGCAAGTTTTAACGATGGAGAAATTGCCCTTTGATTTTTACTTAACTTAGAAATTTTATCACTGAGAATACTGACCTTACTTAGCCAGTCCATTGCGCCTTTCACTGTGGCCATCGCTGATGAATGATCCCGCGTTATCTGCGGCAGATGATGAGCTTCATCAAGCACGTAAATGGTATCTTCCGGCTCGGTCAAAATTTTACCGCCACCCAATTCAAGATCCGATAATAACAAGGCATGGTTTACGACTAATACGTCTGCAAGATCCATTGCTTCTCGGGCTTTATGAAAAGGACAATGGGTGTGTTCCGGTAAGTGTTTGAGACAGGAATGACGATCACATTGAATGGTTTGCCAAATGTGATGGGGCACGGATTTTGGCCAGGAATCCAGGTCTCCCTGCCATTTGCCACTGCTTAACTTTTCTGACATGGTGTTGAGCATGCGAATGTCACTGGCTTTAGGTTTTTCCTGAAACAAGGCCACCTGAGTATCGTCGCCACCGGCATTTCCCTGCGTAACTTGCGCCAGTTTTTGCGCACATACGTAACGCTGACGACCTTTGACCAGACAATAATCAAAATCCAGACCAGAGTTTTTCTGTAAAAACGGCAGGTCTTTGTCAACCAGTTGTTCTTGCAATGCAACCGTAGCGGTCGAGATAATCACTTTCTTATTGCGAGCCATTGCCAACGGGATTGCCCCTAGACAGTAAGCCAGAGACTTGCCGGTACCAGTACCAGCTTCAATGGCGATATGTTTGCGCAATTTATCGTATTCGCCGCCTAATGTTTTTGCGATCTCTGCGATCAAAAAGGTTTGTTGTTTGCGAGGCGAAAAATTGTCGAGATTCTGGCCAATTTCTTTGTACGCTTTGCGGATAACTTCCTTGGTCTTTTCACCTAACATAAATAAATTGGTTTCCATTAACTCGCGCTTCGAATATGCTGTATATAATAACAGTTCATCTCTTTGTATGTCTATGAGTGATACCACATCGGTACATACCCAAACACCTAGTTTAGCTTGTCAGCCAAAACCTGACGCTAACCCCCTGTCAGCGGCGCCTAAGGCTTATGGGCAATTATCCGGCTTTGTTTTAACCCGGCAAATACAGGAAAGTATTCATGGTATACAGCTAGTATTTTGGCTACAAACCGATAATGGCCCGGTAAAATTGGAAGTTGACGGGCAACAACCGGTGTTTTTTGTCGAAAGCCAATATGCTTTAGATGCGATAAAAATCCTCAATCGACACAATGTTCAGCATAAGTGCCAACAACTTGGCCTTACCACCTATAACCATAACAAAGTTAATGGTTTTTATTTTCAGCGACTCAGTCAGTTTTATGTGGCGAGGGACCGTTTAAAAGACCAGGGCATTAAAGTATACGAGGATGATGTTCGTCCTGATGACCGTTTTTTAATGGAACGGTTTATCTATGGTTCGATAACGTTTACTGGCACTGCAAACGAGACTTCACAACCGTTAAAACATCCGACATGTCCGTCATCAACCTTCCATCATATTCAAAAAGGCCGCGCGAAATCTGGGGTCTATACACCAAACCTGAGTATGTTGTCGCTGGACGTAGAATGTTCTTTTGGCGGCGAATTATATTCTATTGGCTTTTACCAGGAGACACGCCAGACGGTGATCATGATTGGTTCTCCGGAACCGGGAGCGAAAGATTACATTGTCTGGGTTGAGGATGAAAAGGCGTTGTTAGACGCGGCGATTACGCTGATTAATGACTGGGATCCGGATACCATCATTGGCTGGAATGTCATTGGCTTTGATATGCGTCTGTTGCAAAAACGATGCGATTTACACAATATCTCCTTTGCCATAGGTCGCGATGGTTCGATTACCCAATGGCGCCAGAATCGCCTGTCGCCGGAGCAGCATTTTGTCATGATAGCAGGTCGGGTCACCCTTGACGGTATCGACCTGTTAAAAACCGCGACCTATAACTTTCCCAGTTTTTCATTAGAAAATGTCGCTCAGACATTACTTGGTGTGGGTAAAGAAATCGATGATGTTGATAATCGTGGCAAAGAAATCACCCGTAAATTTCATGAAGATAAAAAGGCGCTTGCGACCTACAACTTAATGGATTGTAAATTGGTTTGGGATATTTTTATCAAAACCCAATTGCTTGAATTTGCGGTTTTGCGATCAACCTTGACCGGCTTAGAGTTGGATCGGGTAGGCGGCAGTGTCGCAGCATTTACCAATTTATATTTGCCCAAATTACACCGAGCTGGTTTTGTCGCGCCAAATCTTGGTGATGGTGAGCGAGATCTCGTGTCGCCGGGTGGTTATGTGATGGATTCTATTCCCGGCTTGTATAAAAATGTGTTGGTTCTGGATTTTAAAAGCCTGTACCCCAGTATTATTCGTACCTTTAAAATTGACCCTATGGGGATGGTTATTGGTTTGCAAAGCGTTGAGTCTGATCCGGATTCGGTGATCCCTGGTTATGACGGCGCCAGCTTTAGTCGTGAACAGCATTTTCTGCCGCAAATCATCGAATCCTTATGGGCCGAGCGCGACAAAGCTAAAGCGCAAAAAAATGCGCCTTTGTCGCAGGCAATAAAAATCATTATGAATTCGTTTTATGGGGTTTTAGGCTCCAGTGGTTGTCGTTTTTTCGACCCGAGATTGTCAGGCTCGATTACCAAACGTTCGCATGATTTATTGAAAACCACCCAGACCTGGATAGACGAGTTAGGCTACAAAGTGATTTATGGCGATACCGACTCGATTTTTGTCAGTATTGGCGAAGAGCATGATGATGAGCAAGCGCAGGCCATAGGTAAAACGTTAATGCACTTGATTAACGACCGCTGGCAAAAAAAGTTGGCCGATGACTATAAAATTGACAGTGCATTAGAAATAGAATTTGAAACCCATTTTCATACGTTTTTGATGCCAACCGTACGTGGCACCGATATCGGAACTAAAAAACGCTATGCCGGTTTGGTGGGACGCAAGGACAAAGAACAATTAGTCTTTAAAGGTCTGGAAAGTGTTCGTACGGATTGGACCGAATTAGCCAAGAGCTTTCAGCAAACCCTTTATCTCAAGGTGTTTCATAATGAACCCGTAGACGAATATATTCTGCAAATGGTTAACGACACCATGGCGGGTAAATTTGATCACATGCTTACATATCGCAAACGCTTGCGTCGAAAACTTGACGAGTACCAGAAAAATGTACCACCCCATGTAAAAGCGGCTCGCCATGCCGACGATATTTATCAATCGATGAATCAACCATTGCGCTATCAAAACAAAGGCTGGATTGAATACGTAATGACGGTAGCGGGCCCGCAGACACTGGAACATCAACAAGCAGCGATTGATTATCAACTTTACATTGACAGACAGCTGGCAGCCATCGCTGATGGTATTTTGCCGTTTATTGGCAAAGACTTTGCCAGCATCTGCGATCAGCAGATGCTGTTGTTTTAAGGATTAATTCCTCGAGATATCTTCGATATTTGAAGGGGAAGGTTTTGTCCATGTATGATCTGTATGCCGAAAATGCAAGTCGTTGCAGGGGAGTAACTTATTAGAGCCATGCATGGGCAATTGCCGAGAGCTTATTTTTTAGTGGATGACGGAAGTTGGAAGTTGAAAGGTGGAAGGCGGAAGGTGAAACTAGCTTCCGTTGCGCCATGACTAATATCATCTTTATCGTCATAGCGGTCACACCAATACGTCATACTGGCCATTTCAATACGTGATACTGTCCACTCCAATACGCCATACCGGCCACTTCAATAGGTCATACAGGTCACTTCAAAACGTCATAGCGGTCACTCCATTACGTCATACAGGTAACTTCAATAGGTCATACCGTTCGCTCCATTACTTCATACCGGCAACTTCAATAAGTCAAACCAGTGATTTCATTACGTCATACCGGCGCAGGCCGGTATCTTTCTCTGAACTTTAAGATTCCGGATCAAGTCCGGAATGACGGGCTGTGGTTTACCAGAATAAGATCTTGGTTTTTTCTGGAATGACGGCTTCGGACTTTGTTTGGAGTCAGGGCTTAAGGTTATGTTAGTAACCAAGTCGGTGTTTCTCTTCAATAGGTCATACCGGCAACTTCAATAAGTCAAACCAGTGATTCCATTACGTAATACCGGCGTAGGCCGGTATCTTTCTCTGAACTTTAAGATTCCGGATCAAGTCCAGAATGACGGGCTGTGGTTTGCCAGAAAAAGATCTTGGTTTTTTCTGGAATGACGGCTTCGCGCTTTGTTTGGAGTCAGGGCTTACGGTTATGTTAGTAATCAAGTCTTTGTTTCTCTTCGATGCGTCATACAGGTCACTCCATTACGTCACACAGGTAACTTCAATACGTCATAGCGGTCACTCCATTACGTCATACAGGTAACTTCAATACGTTATACCGGTCACTCCATTACGTCATACCGGCAAGTTCAATAAGTCAAACCAGTGATTTCATTACGTCATACCGGCGTAGGCCGGTATCTCAAACCTAAACATCACTAGAACAAAAAAATTACGGCAATTCCGTATTTGTCTGAAAAACTTCGTGTAATTTCCTTACAGTTACCGTATTCTAAAATTATGTTTAGATGGCTAGATAGCTAAATTAATTCGTGTTAGTAGCTAGTTAAAAGCCAGTAGTAATCAATGGATACAATGTCGCAATGAAGAAAAATACCGCAATTGTAAATGCCGGGCGCAAGAAAAAATGGACACAAGGTGTGATTAATCCACCTGTATTTCGGGCATCCACTATCGTGTTCGACAGCGTCCTTGAGATGAAAAAGGCCACCGCAAAACGCGCGGAACAAGAAATGTTCTATGGTCGTCGTGGCACCCCGACAACGTTTGCGTTTCAAGATGCTATGACTGAATTAGAAGGCGGAGCCGGTTGTTATGTGTACCCTTGTGGAACAGCCGCTATTACGAGCGCCATTTTATCTTTCGTGAAAACGGGCGACCATGTGTTAATGGTCGACACCGCTTATGAACCCACTCGAGATTTTTGTGAAAAGACTCTTGCGGGTCTGGGCATTGACGTGACGTTTTACGATCCCATGATTGGTCGTAATATCGAAACATTAATTCAAACCAATACCACCGTCATTTTCCTTGAGTCGCCAGGTTCATTAACCATGGAAGTACAGGATGTTCCGGGGATTTGTGATGTAGCTCATGCTCAGGAGCATGATATCACCGTTATATTAGACAATACCTGGGCGTCACCGGTGTTGTTTAAACCGTTCGAACATGGTGTCGATGTTTCTGTGCAGGCGGCGACTAAGTATATTGTCGGTCACAGTGATGCCATGTTAGGAACGGCAACGGCAAATGAAAAGTGCTGGCCAACGTTGCGAGAAAATTCATACCTCTTAGGTCAGTGTGCTTCTCCCGATGATATCTATCTTGCCATGCGGGGGATCCGAACCTTAGGGGTTCGCTTAAAACAGCACCAAACCAGCGCGTTGCAAATCGCTGAGTGGCTGGCGAAGCGCGAAGAGGTCGACTGTGTCTTGCACCCGGCATTTGAGAATCATCCTGGTCACGAGTATTTCAAGCGAGATTTTCATGGCAGCAATGGTTTATTTTCATTCGTATTAAAAGATTCAAACCCTGAGGCACTAACCGCTATGCTTGATGGTATGAGCCATTTTAAGATGGGGTTTTCCTGGGGCGGCTACGAAAGTCTGATCCTGGCAAATTCTAACGTTGGCAAAATGCGCAGCGCAACCACCTGGCCGTTTGCAAAACCTCTGGTACGTTTGCATATTGGTCTGGAAGACGTGGACGATTTATTGGAAGATCTGGAAAAAGGCTTCGAGCGCCTGAATGCCCATCTGTAACTGACGCTTAAGGTTTTAGGTAAAAGGTTTCTGGTAAAAGGTTTAAGTATGGCAATAACCGCGAAACAGATTGAAACAGATGTAGTAGCCTTGGGCGATCCAGAGATCGCTCAACATTCAAAGCGCTTCTTTAAAACTGGCAAAGGCGAATACGGAGAAGGGGATGTCTTTGTTGGTATTCGCGTACCAAGCTTAAGAAAACTCGTCCCTAAACTCAAGGAGATAGAGCTGGAAGAATTAGGTAAATTACAGCAATGCCAGTATCACGAAATCCGATTGTTAGCGCTTTTCATTCTGGTGAAGAAGTATCAATTAGCCAAAACTGAAACAGCACAAAAGCGGTTGGTAGATTTTTACCTCAACCACCTTGCCTGGGTGAATAACTGGGATCTCGTCGATAGCTCTGCGCATCATATTCTTGGTCATTACTTGTTAAATCATGACAAGTCCATGCTTTATAAACTTGCCCTGTCTGATGATTTATGGACTCGTCGGGTTGCAATGATCACGACCTTTCGATTTATCAAACACAATCAATTTGAACCCACTTTAAAACTCGCAACTATGCTCATCAATGATAAGGAGGATCTGATGCACAAAGCCTGTGGCTGGATGCTAAGAGAAATCTTTCGACAAGACAGGCAAGTACTGGATACGTACTTAAAAAATCATTACCAGCAAATGCCAAGAACCATGCTGCGCTATGCGATTGAAAAGCACGAACCTGAGGTTCGTAAGATGTATTTGCAAGGATTGATTTAAAAATCCATGGGGTCAGAGTCAATTATCAAAAGACAAAGCCCCAGAAAAACAATATATTATCTATGATTCAGGCATGACTCTGTCCCCATTAGAATAACAATTACTGGAAAATAAGATGCTAAAAAATACCGCATTTACGTTATCGATTTTCATCATTGTTGCAATTGCTTTGGCATTCCCCGACGCATTTACACAAGTGGGAGACTACAAACTGACCGGCCTTATTGTGCCACTGTTGATGATCATTATGTTTGGTATGGGGACCTCAGTTGGTGTTGCGGATTTTGTTCGTGTCGCCAAAATGCCTAAAAGTATTGGCGTTGGGTTAATCTGTCAGTATTCCATCATGCCTTTTATCGGCATGTCGTTAGCAACACTCTCAGGTATGCCACCGGAAATAGCGGCGGGTATTATCCTAGTTGGTTGCGCACCAGGTGGCCTTGCGTCAAACGTGATGGCTTATATATCTGGCGCGAATTTAGCGCTATCTTTGTCATTAACGGCATTCTCAACGCTGCTAGCACCGTTTGCGACACCACTTCTGATGTCTTGGTTAGCGGGCGAACACATCCCGATTGATGCCGTAGCCATGTTCTGGAGTATCACTAAAATAGTAATTTTACCTGTTGTTGCGGGTCTGGTATTTAATCACTTCCTACACGGTAAATTTTCATTCGTTGATAAAGCGATGCCGATCGTTTCAATGGTCGGTATCGTGGTGATCATTGCCGTGATCACTGCCGCTGGTCGCGATAACCTGATCACCTTAGGTTTTGCTCTAATTGGTATCGTTGTTTTACAAAACGTTCTTGGATTAGCATTGGGTTATTTGGTTGCCAAGTTAATCCGTATGGACGAAGCGTCGGCTCGAGCCATCGCGTTTGAAGTTGGTATGCAAAACTCTGGCTTGGCCTCCGGTATCGCGGTAGAAATGGGCCGTGTAGCAACGATGGGGATTGCACCTGCGGTATTTGGCCCGATGATGAACATCAATGGCTCAATTCTCGCCTCTTTCTGGCGCAAATCTGCCGATAAGCACCGTCCGCTAGATATGGGTACTGAGTCATTAGAGCGATCATAAAAGGTTGATAAAACCAGAAAAAGTGATTGTTCGATATCGATGTGCGTTAATCTGCACTTGTTTCGAAACAAACCTGTTATAGTTATTCTTATTGCATAGAAATCAGGTGGTTAACTTCGATGAGTCAACAGATTTTACTGTATGGGTACAGCAGTATCACGATTGTTGTAACACTATTCGTTGTTATTATTGTTTTAAATGAAATCGGTTTTAGGATTGGCCGGTATGTGCAATCTCGAACCGATAGCGAAGCCAAGTCTCTGACCGGATCCATTCAGGCGAGTATTCTTGGTTTGCTGGCATTGTTGCTAGGTTTCACGTTTAGTATGTCAATGCAACGGTTTGATAGCCGAAGCCTTGCGTTAATTGATGAGGCAAACGCAATAGGCACCGCAATATTACGAGTTCAGCTTTTACCCTCTGATTATCGAAATGAAGCAAAAGAACTACTCAATGAATACGTTAGACTTAGAGTAGAAATTGGAAGACTTGATTTAACGAAGAAAACAGAGCGTTTGTCCTATAACCAAGAGATATCAAGCTTACAAAAACAGCTATGGTCTTTAGCCATTAAAGCAACCGCTGAAGATCCTCGGCCGGTCACGACTGGCGCTTTTGTAAGTTCTTTAAATCAGTTAATTGATAGTCAGGGTAAACGCAATGCTTTATTACAAATGCAGGTTCCCGAAGTTGTAGTGATACTATTATTTGTGGCGTTTATTTCGTCAGGAGGAATAATGGGATATTCAGCTGGTTTAAGTGGTACCCGAATGTTGGCTCCGATTGTTTTAGTATCCATATTAATAGCTTTAATTGTATTTATCATTATTGACTTAGACCGACCCAAACGAGGGCTGATCAAAGTTAATCAAAGTGTGATGTTCGATCTGCTCAACAAGGGAGCTAAAGGCTAATCCTAAGGGGCCAGGGTCGGTGCTGAAAATGTGATTGGCATCGCCTTTGAATGACCTCATTAGAATATTACTTGAAAACCACCTTAAATAAGCCAAAAAATAGTCTCAAAGCCATTGAAATCATTTGTTAAATTGACATTCATTACCTTAGTGCTAGGCATCGCTGCTTTTTACATAGTGTTACTGGTGAAACCTGCAATTACGCTCGTCAATAGTTCGGGCTTTGAGTTAATCCAAACGAGTGTTAAATTACCGTCTAATCGTTTAAATTTTGGTGTGTTAGGCAATGAGCACAACAATACCTTGTATTATGATTTGGCACAGCCCAAAGATGGAGTTTATCAATACCATTTTGTGTTGGAGGAAGGAAGAGTATTGCAAGGTGAATGCGGTTATGTGACTAACAATGAAGTTCACAAACGCCTGATGATAACGGTACATCGAAGTTTTGTAACCTGCGTTCGCTAACAGGCAAAGGGTTTGAGGGGAGCAGGGCAACCGGACATAATCGACAAGATAACACTGATTTTAACGGCCTATAATCTTAAACTCCTTATGATTTAAAAGTCCCATGATTTAAAAGTCCCATGATTTTAAAGTCCTAACATTAAAACCATTGACCTTAGCCGCCGGGCTTTTGATGGTCCAATCATTTATGCCATGTACGTCATATTACCCTTAGTGACGGTGATCAGATTCAGCTTCGTCAGTTTAATGCGGCGTAAAGGTGTATCGATTACGTAGCGCACAACACGTATCGTCTAAACTACATTATAAAAATCAAAGCCGTACAGTCATTATCCATATCCGCAATTATTGCTATCGTGCGGATTTTCCTGGTTATCAGGCTTGCAATACTTTCTTAACTAAGCTGCAACGCAGCTAAAAAACATCTCAACTTTTACTATTTTGTTCGTCGACTATACTTGCATGTATTCACTTGCTTCGTGATGTCAGCTCGACGGTTTTATCATTATTTGCAAACTTTGGAGACATTGTGTCGGCAATACGTATTCGAAATGCTGGAATTGAAGACAGTGGATTGATCTTGCAATACATTACCGAGCTTGCTCGCTATGAAAAGGCCGAAGAAGAGGTACAAGCCTGCGAAGAAACCATCAAAGCGTCGCTGTTTGGTCCAGGCTCCGTCACTCGCGCATTAATTTGCGAGTATGACAACAAACCTATCGGTTTTGCTGTGTATTTTTTTAACTACTCAACCAGGTTGGCTAAGCAAGGGTTGTATTTGGAAGATCTTTACATCACTCCGCATTATCGCGGCCATGGCGCTGGCAAGGCTTTGCTAAAACATTTAGCAAGGGTAGCGCTAGATAACAATTGTGGCCGATTTGAGTGGAGCGTGCTGGATTGGAACAAGCCTGCCATCGACTTTTATGATGGCATTGGAGCGAAACCACAAAATGAGTGGATCGGTTACCGGCTTACAGGTAAGGCGTTACTTGAGCTAGCACAATAATGTATCCGTAATGAGTTAATGAGTTGTATGCAGTCCATGAAAGGATTATCGGGGCGTTATCCGTTTTGATGTTTCAGACGTTTTTCAGTAACCACATCGAAATTGTTGCGTCCAAATTATAAAAGGAGGCTTACATGCGGTTTATTAGTAAAAATTCGTTTTTTATATTCTTGTCCCTTATTGCTTTCGTTTTGTTCGTCCCTACTGCGTCAATGGCAGTAGAAGTGTCTTCTACAAATTCACTCGCATCTGTTTTACATCAAACTACCGGCAAATGGCGTGGTGAATTGTATTATCTCGATTATCAAAGTGGCCAACGCTTCTCAATTCCGATGACGGTGGAAGCCAGTCTTAGCGCGGATCAGGAAACTCTTATCCGTCAGGTGACTTTTACGGACCCTGAAAACCTTGTATATGCTACGCAACTACTGACCTTAAATGAGCAGGAAAATCGTCTTGCCGAAGCGTATTTTAAGGATAATCAGGGAGAAAGCTTGAATTATGACATTACCAAAATTCAAATTTCTGATGCGCAACACTGGCGTGTTGAATTTCAAAATGAAACCTTAGATGACGAGCGTTCAGCCTTGGTTTTGCACTATTTAGAACGCAAAGGAAATAAATTGTATTCCCAGAAAAAAGTTAAGTATCTGGATGAATTTGACGGCAAGTTTATTGTTCGAAATGGCAGTAAACTCACGTTGATGGAGCACTAGTCTAGCAGGCAAAGGCAAAATGGGATTTAGCGCTAGCGAGAAGGTTTGTAAAATTATTGAAACAAAAGCTGACGCATAATTTCTCATCCGTTACACTCATTGGAGCATTTAACCTTGGTTTTTATTATGCAAGTGTTTTCTTAGTGTTTTATTGCAATTAGCGTGTTTAAAATCGCCAATAAAATGGGGTTAAAAGGTTTTCGGGTCGAAGTGTAGAGGTAGCCTCTTGTACAAATTTGTTTCTTTGTTCGCACTGGCATTTTTTGGATTAGTGCTTTGGGTCATTTATTTGGCGAATATTGGACATAGCAATGCGTTATTTCAATGGGTGGCGCAAACCCCACATGGTGACAAAATCGGACACCTGTTTATCTTTGGATTTCTCACGCTGGTTACCAATGCCTCATTAAAATTTAAAACCGTTAACCTTGGTAAACTCAATGTCTATCTCGGGACCCTGTTAGTGAGCATATTCGTGTTGGCTGAAGAGTTCAGCCAGGGATTTTTGCCGACAAGAAATATGGATATTCAGGATGTTATTGCAGATGCCATCGGTATCATTATATTTACCGGCCTTTCACATATTATCGCTACACGAATTCAACGCCAATCTATAGCGGTGCCACAAGAGTTATAAACCGATAACCTGATCGTTTGATTCCATACTCTGTATTTCGAAAAATGCCTTGATTTAACAGTAGGTTTGAAGATAATTAGGGACCCGTTCAATTCAAAATGGCGTCATCAAGACAACTCACCGTATCTACCAATCACGTTGCACAGCGCTGTATGATGTTGTTCGGTGCTGTTCTGTGTTGTTCTGTGTTGTTCTGTTCTGTGTTGTCACCGCCTTTATCTAAACTAATGTTGTTTGGAATCAGCAGACCATCCAGGCAATGAACCCGATAAAAAAGGAGTTTTCATGGTTACCGTTTATGGCGACAGTGTTTCCGGAAATTGTTATAAGATCCAATTGCTGGCTGCTTTACTCGCAATCCCAATGAAATGGGTAGAGGTAAATATTCTAAACGGCGATACGCAAACCCCAGAATTTTTAGAGAAAAATCCATTCGGTAAAATTCCCATATTGGAAACGTCTACGGGCGACATTATCAGCGAGTCGAATGCGATACTGCATTACTTAGCCGATCAGCACAACATCACCGGCAAAGACCCGTTGACTAAAGCGAAAGTGCTGCAATGGCAATTCTTTGAGCAGTATTCCCATGAACCCTATATCGCGGTAGCACGTTTTATTAATTTGTACTTGGGACTGCCCGCAGATCGCTTAGAGGAATATCAACAAAAGCAGGAGGGAGGTAACCGGGCACTTGCTAGCATGGACCTTGCGTTAACAACGTCTCCTTATTTAGTCGGTGATGAACTCACCTTAGCGGACGTTTCGCTGTATGCCTATACCCATGTGGCCGATCAAGGGGGCTTTGATTTAAATCGATATCCGGCAATTTTGGCCTGGATAAATCGTATTGAAAGCTTGCCAAACTATCAGCCCATGCAATGTGGCACTGAATCAAAAAGTTAGTGTTAAAGCGTGTGTAGTTGACGAAAGTCGCTGAACAATGATTGGCTAAAGTGAGCAACCAAAATGCAAGCTTTTCTTGGATACACTAAGCTGAATGTGATCGATCAGTTTATTGAAATCGTTAACCAGTGAGAATGTAATCATGAACGTCGAACCCCATATACAACAGTTGGACGCCATCCTGGATCATTATCAAGAAATGATTGGCGATGATTTTTTAGGTTATCGCAATCATGTATATCGTATGGTGCACTTTTGTCTGGCGTTGCAAACTTTGAGCGAGGAGGAAAAACGCGAAATATATATTGCCGCAGCCTTTCATGATATCGGTATTTGGGTTGAAGATACGGTAGACTATATACCGCCATCGATACAACCTGCCATGGATTACCTGGAAGAAAATGATCTGCAGGACTGGCAGGATGAAATAGGCTTGATGATTAGCGAACACCATAAAATACGTGAATATACGGATAAATCGTTGCCCTTAGTCGAGATTTTTCGAAGAGGGGACTTGGTGGACTTTTCATTTGGATTATTTCGATTTGGCATTGATAAATCTTATATAGAAACCGTTCGCACAGCATTTCCTAATGCGGATTTTCACAAGGGATTAGCAAAAAGGGCAGGTAAATGGTTCTTAAAACACCCTTTGAATCCTGCACCTATGATGAAGTGGTAAGTCATCAAGGATGAAAGCGAGCGATGGGTATTGTTCGGCAATAGGTAATAGGAACTTTTGTAAATTTAAATGTCAAAGTAATGACGCGTAGTTTGCATGATTGAAGTCACGTAGTAAGGAGTTAACGAGTCAGGTATGAATCAAGCACCGAGAAAAACGAATAATCAAGATCAAGAAAACTTTATCTTAAGCTTTTTCAAAATGGAAACATCCGGCGGGATCATTTTGATTCTCGCGGCTGTGTTGGCGATGGTATTTGCCAATACGGAATTAAGAATTTATTACGATTTGCTTCTCAGCACCCCTGTTGCTGTGATTGTAGGCCCATTAGAAGTGGCGAAACCGTTACTGCTATGGATCAACGACGGTCTTATGGCGGTATTTTTCTTTCTCGTTGGCCTGGAATTAAAACGGGAACTTATTGAAGGTGAATTAAGCGACCGGCGTAATATTATCCTTCCTGGCGTGGGTGCGATAGGGGGCATGCTCGTCCCCGCATTGGTTTATGTATATTTCAATTATGACGACCCTATGTTACGCCAGGGCTGGGCAATTCCTGCAGCAACAGATATCGCTTTTGCTCTGGGGGTACTAAGCCTATTGGGTTCAAGGGTACCGAGTAGCGTAAAAGTATTTTTAACATCGTTGGCGATATTTGATGATATCGGCGCGATTATTATTATCGCTATGTTTTACACCGACGACATTTCCTTTGTCAGTCTGGTGGTTGTTGCCTGTTGTATTCCCATTCTTTACCTATTCAATCGATCTAAAGTCGAAGCTCGCAGCCTGTATATGATGGTAGGTCTGATCATGTGGGTGGCGCTATTAAAATCTGGAGTCCACGCCACCTTATCTGGTGTGTTGGTCGCCTTGTTTATTCCACTAACTTCCGCAACCCGGAAAAACTTTTCGCCATTAAAGAGTCTTGAGCATGACTTACATTCAGTTGTCGCCTTTTTTGTGTTGCCGGTTTTCGCCTTTGCAAACGCGGGGATAAACCTAACTGGGGTTGGCACTGAGCAATTGATGCACAGTGTTCCTTTAGGGATTGCGTTAGGATTATTTATAGGTAAACAGGTCGGAATATTCGGTTTGTGCTACCTTGCCATTAAAATTGGATGGACGCGTTTACCAACAGGTATGAACTACAGAGCTCTGTATGGTACAGCGGCACTCTGTGGTATTGGTTTTACAATGAGTTTGTTTATCGGTTCATTAACTTTTGAAATGGGGGGGATGGATAAATTGTTTGACGAACGTATAGGTATTATCGTCGGTTCATTGCTAAGTGGCATCGTCGGCTTTATCGTGCTGCGTATGTCATTAAAGCCACAACAAACCTCTGGAAGTTAGTTTTAAGATTGGTCTGAATAAAAACGGGATCTGATAGATCCCGTTTTTTTGTACAAACGTTCATTGTGCTAACGTGCACTGAATTAAGGTATGGCGAACAGCCGTTTATCCGATTAACTATTACTTATCTGATTGTTCGTTCAGTAGATGAAATATTTCTTTAGCAATGTCGGTATTGTCCTGATAGCCATGAAACATTATGGCGCCAGGTCCAGTGGCATATACCGGAACATCAACGCCAGTATGTCCGCCCGTTGTCCATCCAGTATGGGTTTTCTGATCAAACAAGGATCTAACCGCCATATATACACCTTTTTCATTATCGGGGGTCGTAAGGTCAATATACTCTTTGTCGGTCAGTTCAAAGCCTAACTGCTGTTCAACGTCGGCTTTTGCCAATTTGTCATCAACAATGGCGGTCGCGATCGTTCTAGGACTTTGTTTTAGGTTTTTTAACCAGGTACCCTGCCATTTATATTCACCATCGCGGCCGATGCTCACACCACCGGTATTATGATCAGCGGTTAATATAATCAAGGTATCTTTTGTTTGCTCGGCATATTGTTCCAGGAATAACATGGTGGCCGCCAAATCTTCCATTTCAGCCATGGCATAGGCGATATCGTTAGCATGTCCGGCCCAATCCACCTGACTTGCTTCAATAACCAGCATAAATCCGTGCTTGTCATTTTCCAATTGACTAATGGCAGCTTTGCTCATGGTTAATAAAGGCGAATCAGTTTCGGAGTCTAATACCGATGGTAAAGCGATTTCCGCCAACAGGCTTAAAACATTGGTTGTTTGGCCGGGCTCAAGGCTTTGCAATTGTGCAAACGAATCGATGTAACGATAACCAGAATCGGTAAACTCATTCACTAAATTTCTATCTTCTCGGATAAAGTAGTTGGTACCGCCACCGATGATGACATCTGCAACAAGTTTGTCTTCGATGCGGTTGTCATAAAAATCATCGGCGATCTCGTCATAATTGCGACGACTTTCATTTTTTGCAATGTACGAAGCCGGCGTGGCATGGACGATTTGCGACGTTGCAACCAACCCCGTTCGCTTGCCTTGAATCTTCGCATATTCTAATACCGTTAACAGCGGCGCTTTATTGATATCTACGCCGATAGCGCCATTATAGGTTTTCACCCCGGTTGCCAATGCGGTTGCGCTTGCAGCGGAGTCCGTCACATAACCAGAAGATTTGTGTGGGTAGGTTGCTGATGTTCCAACCCTTAATCGGTCGAAAACGGTAGGCTCGACAATATTGGTATCCGGATCGTCTTTGAAATTACGATATAACACCGGATAGACCGGCCCCATGCCGTCAGCGATAACCATAATGACATTTTTTGGGGGCGTTGGAATCGGTGCTTGTTTTTGTTCAGGTTGCTGCGCTGTCGCATTCATTATTGGTGCCAATAACATGGCGGTAATGAATGCGTTTAATGTCGCTGGTTTCATTGCTCTCATAGAAATCCTTAATTATTTTTCTGTTGTTAGGGTCAATATTTAGCGTCTAAATCGTCTGACCCGTGGCCCAGCTCACTAAGAAGGCTTGATAACAGGCCGCTGGCGCCAAATCGAAAGGTTTGTTTACGCAAATAATCGTTGCCCAGTTTGTCTGCCGCGATTTGTAGATAACCGATAGCATCGTCTAAGGTACGAACACCACCGGCGGCTTTAAAACCAACTTTAGGATTGAGTACGGCAATTACGTCTAACATTGTTTGTGCTGCACTAAGGGTTGCGTTTACATCGACCTTACCGGTTGAGGTTTTGATAAAGTCTGCACCGGCATTGATGGCAATTTCGCTGGCCTTTTGGATAAGTGTTGAATCTTTTAAAACGCCAGATTCAATGATAACTTTGAGCACTACCTCATTACCACAAACCGATTTGACCTGTTCTACCATCGCCTTTGGGGTATCTGTGTTGCCCTGCATCAATGCTTGATAAGGAAGCACTAAGTCGACTTCATCGGCACCGTATTCAATAACCTGGTTGGTCTGACTGACAATCATATCAATCTGGCCATTACCTGAAGGGAAGTTAACTACGGTTGCGACATCTATTGACGTGTTCGCGAGTTGCGACTTTGCCTGGCGGATAAATTGCGGATAAATGCATATCGCTGCAGTATTGGCTTCGCTACTCTGTGCTTGCTGGCACAATCGATCAATGACGTCAGGTGTATCATCGTCATTTAAACTGGTTAAGTCCATTAAACGAATGGCAAGTCTGGCTGCATCCCGACGGTCTTCAAACATACGACAGATCCTTACTTCTGGGTTAAAACGTTCATTCAACGGCTACTGTAATGAGATAAATACGCCGGCGATCGCAGCACTCATCATATTGGCTAAACTCGCGGCTAATACAGCTTTGAGACCGAGTTTGGCAATGTCTGGTCGACGGTTCGGCGCAAGTGAACCAATACCACCAAGTAATATCGCAATCGACGATAAGTTGGCAAAACCGCAAAGTGCAAACGTGACTATCGCTTGCGTACCGGCGCTTAGGCTATCTTTATTGGCAATAAAATCCACGTAGGCGACAAATTCGTTAACGATAATTTTTTGCCCCAGAAAGCTTCCGGCAATGTTAGCTTCAGACCATGGCACGCCGAGAATATAGGCAACTGGCTGGAATAAATAGCCCAGGATCAATTGCAACGATAGTTGGTCAAAGCCAAATAAGCCGCCAACCCAGCCAAGCAGGCCGTTTAGCAAAGCAATCAAGGCCACAAATGCCATTAACATGGCACCAACGTTCAACGCCAGTTGCAGGCCTTTTGCCGCACCATTTGCCGCAGCATCGATAACGTTAACACTGTCGTCATGCTGGTCTTTATGAGTTAAATCGTCGAGGTCATTTTTAGGTTCTTCGGTCTCAGGTAAGATTAACTTTGCCATTAACAAACCGCCAGGTGCTGCCATAAAGCTGGCTGCAATCAGGTATTTAAGCTCAACACCCAATCCTGCGTAGCCGGCCAGAGTTGCACCAGCAACCGAAGCTAGTCCGCCAACCATGACTGCGAATAATTCGGAACGGGTCATGGTGGGTAAGAAAGGCTTCACAACCAAAGGCGCCTCGGTCTGACCAACAAAGATATTGGCGGTGGCCGATAAGGATTCAGGGCGAGACGTTTTTAAGAACTTTTGTAGTGCGCCACCAATGACTTTAACCACCTTGTCCATGATGCCAAGATAATACAGTACGGAGATAAGCGAAGAGAAGAAAACGATAATGGGCAGGACTCTGACTGCAAAGACAAAACCAACACCATTGTCAAACATGGCATCGGTGCCAAGTCCGCCAAACAGAAAATTTATGCCGTCTTTACCGTAGCCGATGACATTATTGACCGCGTTAGTGACGGATTCGAGTGCATCTCTACCCCAGGGAACATAGAGAACCAGTGCACCTAAGGCGATCTGAATCGATAACGCACCGAGTACCGTGCGCCATTTTATGTGCTTTTTGTCCCTGCATACGAGATAGGCAACTGCCAATAATATCAGAATGCCGGCCAATGCTCTTAAGGTTGTAAAATCCATGGGTTACCTTTTTATGTCTGCAACGTCTCTTGCTTGTTAGTTTTCTTTTACCAATTCGCGGATCTTGGCTTTGATTAACTCTAAAGCGCGACGATTACGCCCGCCTCGAGTAATCACAATGTCTGCGTGGTTTCTGGATGGTTCTATGTATTGAAAGTACATGGGGCGAACCGTTAAATGATATTGATTGTGAACGGATTCAAAATCTCGGCCACGCTCTTGTAAATCTCGTTTGATACGGCGCAATAGACAGATGTCTAATGGTGTATCCATGTATATATTAATATCAAATCGCTTTCTTAATTCGGCGCAGGTAAACAGCATGATGCCTTCAACCAGCACGACTTTCGCCGGTTTAACCCGAAGGGTATTTTCTTTGCTACGGGTGTGCTGTTTATAATCGTACACGGGCACATCGATTTCCTGGCCTTGGCTTAGCTTGGTCAGATGGTCACGTAATAGGTCATGTTCAAAAGCGTCAGGATGGTCGTAATTGGTTTTTATTCTTTCATCGAAGGGAAGGTGGTCCTGGCATCGATAGTAGGAGTCTTCGTTGATGATGGTCATGCTGTCGTGGCCTAATTCACCAATTAACTCGTTATAGATCGTTTTCGCAAACAAAGACTTGCCGGAAGCGGACGCTCCAACAACGGCGATGATGGTAAGATGGTTAATAGACAAAATACGACAACAATCTTAAATTGAATGCAAATAGTATCGCTTATTTTGCCCTAAAAACTAGCAAAATGTTAATAAATTATATGCTTAGCTAATGATTATCTAACCATTTTTTGGCCGTTCGCTGGCTTATTAACCGATTAGCGTGGTATAGACTGGCTCTGACTTACATTACGTTGCCATTAACATTACTATACTGACTATATTATGTTGTGATTCTGGAATATGTTATGGCTCGTGCGTTGATTTTGGTTGTAGATGGCTTTGGTATTGGTGCTGCACCGGATGCCGAATCTTTTGGCGATGTCGGAGCGAATACGTTTGCCAATTTAGCGGATAAGTTTTTACAAACACAAGGGCGTGCTCTGGCATTACCTCATCTTGGACAAATGGGGCTGTTTGAAGCAGCAAAAGCTGCAGGCGGGACTTCACTGTCGGTGCAACCGCAAACCGCAACCTCGGGTGCCTATGCCCATGCCGCTGAAATTTCTTCCGGAAAAGATACGCCAAGTGGGCACTGGGAAATGATGGGGGTACCGGTGTTGTTTGACTGGGGCTATTTTCTTGATAAAACCGATTCGTTTCCTCAGTCTCTACTCGAACAAATTTCAATCCGTACCGGCATTGAAGGTGGGTTGGGGAATTGTCATGCGTCTGGCACAACGATTATTGCTCAACTTGGCGAGCAACACATGCAAACCGGTATTCCGATCCTGTATACCTCGGCAGACAGTGTATTGCAGGTTGCCGCACACGAAAAAACCTTCGGTTTAGACAATCTTTATCGTTATTGTGAACAGGTTCGTGAACTTTTGGATGATTTAGACCTGAATATTGGACGGGTTATCGCGCGTCCATTTGTTGGTGACGATGCAAGCAATTTTCAACGTACCGGGAATCGACGGGACTACTCCATTTTGCCGCCGAGCCCAACGGTGTTGGATGCCATATGCGATAACGGCGGAACGGTCATTAGCGTGGGTAAAATCGCCGATATATACGCGCACCAGGGGATTAGCCGTAAAGTAAAAGCAACCGGGTTAGACGAGTTAATTGATGCTTCATTGGTCGAGTTTGATAATGCCCAGAATAATACCCTGGTGTTTTCCAATCTGGTAAATTTTGATCAGGATTATGGACATCGCCGTGATCCTATCGGATATGGGCAGGCTTTAGAATATTTTGATACGCGTTTACCTGAAATATTTTCACGTCTAAAGGACGACGATTACCTCTTTTTAATCGCTGATCATGGTTGTGATCCCACCTGGCCGGGTAGTGACCATACCCGAGAGTTTGTGCCGATTCTGGCTTGGAAACCGAATATGAAAAGCATTGATTTAGGACAAAGAAATACCTTTGCCGATCTCGGTGCAACGGTGGCTGACATTTTTGCTTTACAGCCACCGGTATATGGAACTTCGTTTAAATCCCTGTTAACGTCATAAAAAGTTAACGATTTGCAGTGAAATCGGTTATCATTTGTAACTGATTGTAAAGTCGTCAATCGCCCGAAATAAACAATAAAAAGCGGGTTGAAATTAATGTCACAGGGAGACAACCATGAAAACCTTCAAACCTAGTACTCTGTCAATGAGTATTAATGGCGCGATATTATCTGTTGCTGCACTTGCAGCCAGTCCAGCACTTGCAGAGGAAGAGACTCAACAAATCGATTCTTCGAAACTGGAAGTTATTGAAGTTACAGCTCGTAAGCGAGTGGAAAACGTTCAAGAAGTTCCGGTTGCAGTAACCGCCGTTCAAGGCGATCAATTAGAAGCAATTTCATCGGCGGCGATGGATATTCGTTTCTTAAACGCTCGAGTTCCTTCGTTAAGCGTTGAATCATCATTTGGACGTACCTTCCCACGTTTTTATATGCGTGGCCTTGGTAACTCTGACTTTGATTTAAATGCATCACAACCTGTTTCATTGGTCGTTGACGACGTTGTTCAAGAAAACCCAATCTTAAAAGGCTTTCCAGTATTTGACGTTGAACGTGTAGAAGTGCTTGGTGGTCCTCAAGGTACTCTGTTTGGAAGAAACACGCCTGCGGGCTTGGTTAAGTTTGATTCGGTTAAGCCGTCTCAAGACTTCGATGGATTTGTCTCTTTGTCTTACGGCAGCAAATCAACAAGTGATTTCAGAGCCGCTGTTGGTGGTGGTTTAACGGATAATCTATCTGCACGTGTTTCCGTATTACGTCAGGATAGAGATAACTATATTGACAATAAAGCGCCAGGTTTTGAACAAAATGACGTTTTAGGTGGTTATACCGATCAAGCTGCGCGTATCCAGTTTTTATACGAAGGCGATGCCTTTACCGCATTGTTTAACTACCATATGCGTGATTTGGATGGTAAGCCGGTAACGTTTTATGCTAATGCCTTTAAACCTGGTTCAAATGAGTTAGGTGGCGAAGGCTGGGAAGGCCGAGACACGGTTTGGCATGATTCAGCATCACGCGCGACTCAGCAGGTTGAAACTGAAGGCGCTAGCTTAAAGTTAGAATTTGACCTGGGTGACTACACCTTAACGTCAATCACCGGTTATGAAAGTGCGGAATTATATTCACGTGCTGATGTTGATGGTGGATATGGTGCTGTTTATGCACCAACTATGGGCCCAGGTGTTATTACTCTGGATTCAGAAACCGCTGATGGCATCCCTGATCATCAACAAATTACTCAGGAAATTCGTTTATCGAGTAATCTTGACGGCGCGTTCAACTATCAGGTTGGTGCCTTCTATTTCAATGAAGATCTAACCATTGAAAGTTTTGCATTTGATCCATTATTTAGTAATGGTGCTCAAACTGGTTACGTAATTCAGGAACAAGAAACAACAGCATGGGCGGTATTCGGCTCGTTTGATTATGACTTCTCTGATGCAACGTCTGCAACCTTTGGTATTCGTTACTCAGATGACGAAAAAGATTACACCAACCAAAGAACAAAATCGCCATTAGCCTGGTTAGGCTTCCCGGATGAAGTCAGTGGTTCGGTAAACCCTAGTGACACCCATGTTAGCTGGGACATCAGTGTTAGCCATAAACTAACTAGCGATGTAAACCTCTATGCTCGTGTAGCAGATACGTTCAGAGCGCCGAGTGTGCAAGGACGTTCACTATTCGCTTTTGACGACGGTATTTCCGTTGCGGATTCTGAAACCATCATCTCTTATGAGACGGGTGTAAAATCGAACATTTTAGATGGCAGTGGTCGTCTGAATGCATCGGTATTTTACTTTACCATGGATGATCAACAATTAACGTCAGTGGGTGGCGATAGCAACACTGCACGTTTGTTGAATGCAGAAGAAACTGTAGGTTACGGTTTTGAAGTCGATTCTGAGTTTATGTTAACTGAAAACTTTGCGATTACAGCAAGTGTAAGTTACAACAAAACGGAATTGAATGATGCATCATTATCGGTACCGGTTTGTGCTTTGTGTACCGTAACCGATCCATTAAATGGCGACGGTCAGGCGATTGTTGATGGTAATAGCTTACCACATGCGCCAGAGTGGATTTATACCTTTACCGCACGATACGCGATTGAACTTGGCGATGGTGAACTTTACGCATATACCGATTGGTCATATCGTGATGACATCAGCTTCTTCTTGTATGAATCGAAAGAGTTTACTGGCAAGTCGTTGCTAGAAGGTGGCGCTCGTGTTGGTTACGGTTGGGAAACCGATGCTCAAGAGTATGACGTGTCGCTATTTGTTAGAAACATGACAGACGAGCAACAAGCTATCGGTGCTGTAGACTTTACCAATAACACTGCAATCGTCAATGAAGAACGATTTGTTGGTGCTGAGTTTAAAGTTAGCTTCTTCTAAGAGCTAATTTTATTAGCATTAAAAAAGCCAACCGTTCGGTTGGCTTTTTTGTATCTGCTTTCTATCAAGGGAGCAGAGTTGTTGATATATACTCTGACCTGATGTTAGTCGCTATAACCCCAAGGTGCCGCAGGTGGCGTCACAGGCTTAGTTAAATCGAAATCAACGCGAAATTCCCGTCCTTGTCGAATCAATCGATAGGTAAACGTATCCGGATAGATAAACATTTGCCAGGTGTTGCCGTTCGATTGAGGGATCCCCTGTTCAACAAACAATTCTTTTGAATATTGATCCGCTGGAAAAGACTGAGCTTGAGGCCAACCAGCATCGACAGTATGGCCACCATACATAGTAGATTTATCGTTGCTGCCGTCCTGGTGGCGATGATCGTGCTTTAATTGTAAACCTGAACCAGTTTTAGTGATTAACCAGGTTCGCGATGCGTCATCACCAACATGAAAGGGCACTTGTAACTGACGATCGTTACATTTGCGAACATGCATGACAAGTTCTTTTCCTGCAAATCCACCACCGTCTGAGTTATCAACACTAATCTTGCCAGCATACGCTTTCCCGCAGTGACTCTTTATTGCGGCAAAAAACGCGTCGTGCGATTTGATTGATACTAATGGTGCTTCTGATATCTGTGGTTCACCATTACTGCCTTGTGTGCTGGCGGCTAATGTCGGGGCCGATGCGGCCAGAGCCGCGGCAATCGCAGACGATAATAAAACGGTTTTAAACTTAGCCATTACAAAATACTTTCCAGAGTAATTTCCATCATATCTTTAAAGGTGGTTTGTCTTTCTTCAGACGTGGTTTGCTCACCGGTTTTGATATGATCACTAACCGTAAATACCGCTAATGCTTTCTTACCGTATTCAGCGGCAACTCCATAAAGTCCAGCGGCTTCCATTTCAACCGCCAAAATGCCCATCGCTTCCATTTTTGCGAACAGCTCAGGCTCTGGGGTATAGAATAGATCCGCTGTAAATACATTACCTACGTGCACAGGTTTACCTAAACGATCCGCTGCTTTAACCACATTATTGAGTAATTCATAATTGGCGATAGCGGCGAAATCATGTTGATTTAAACGCGAACGGTTTACTTTTGAATCTGTACAAGCCCCCATACCAATGATCACATCGCGTAATTTAACGTCATCACGCACAGAACCGCAGCTACCAATGCGAATGATGCTTTCCACGCCATAGTCTTTATACAATTCGGTGGCGTATATCGAAATCGATGGGATACCCATGCCTGATCCCATGACGGAAATTGGCTTGCCCTTATAGGTGCCGGTATATCCGAGCATGTTTCTAACCTGAGTGACACACTTTGCGTCATCGAGGAAGTTCTCAGCGATATATTTAGCGCGTAACGGATCGCCAGGCATTAAAACGGTACTGGCAAAGTCATTGGATTTTGCTTCGATATGTGGAGTTGCCATAGTTTGCTTCTCTTATGGGTAGTTCAATGTTGGTTAATCAGAAATCTGATTCATTAATTTATGCTGCTTTAACGACTGTTTTTCAGTATCACTGATAAACGCTGCCTGCAAAGCATTCTCTTGAATTTTTGTTAACTGTGCGTTGCTAAAACCTAATAGGTTCTTTGCCAGCTCATATTCATGGGCAAGTTCAATACCCTCGACCGCAGGATCATCGGTATTTAAGGTTACCAGTAAGCCCTGCTGTTCAAATTGTTTGATGGGGTGCTGAATTAAGTTGGCCACCGTACCTGTTTGATAATTTGACGTCAGGCAAGATTCAATGGCAATTTGTTGTTTTGCCAGATAGTCCATTAAGGATGGATCTTCGATACTTTTTACCCCATGACCTATGCGTTGGGCACCCAAGTGTTTAATTGCGTTCCAGACACTATTCGGTCCATCCGCTTCACCGGCATGCACGGTAATTTGTAAATGACTGGCGCGAGCCTGATTAAAATGCTCGACAAACTTTTCCGCTGGCTGATTGAGTTCATCGCCAGCGAGGTCGATGGCGACCAGATCCCGCTGATGCGCGAGTAGACCATCTAATTCTTCCTGGCAGGCTTCAGTGCCAAATGTACGACTTAATATGCCAATCAAATTGGCTTTTACGTCAAAGTCCTTACATCCTTGTTTTACGCCATTAACAACGGCTTCAACGACGTCTGGTATGTTTAACTGGTGATTCATCGCCATGTAATACGGGGAAAACCGCAGTTCGGCATAATCAATGCCGGCTATTTTTAAATCTTCGGCATTTTCGTAACCAATTCGATAGCAGTCATCAAGCGACTTTAACACCTTGACGCCCCAGTCCAACTTGCCGAGAAATTCCATCAAATCGCTGGCTTTATCGGTGATCGTGACATGAGGAACAAACGCCTCGAAGTCATCAACGGGTAGGGCTATACCATGGTGTTGTGCTAATTCCCAAATGGTTTTGGGGCGGATATTACCATCTAGATGACGGTGAAGGTCGATTAGGGGAATGGATGTATTAACCATTTTCTTTCGCTTTTAACGGGGTGAAGGCAAATAAGCTATTCTCTATTAGGCCAGACCGATTGCACAATCGCTCATTGTACTTTGCCAGATCCTGACGTTAGCCAAAGCCCATATAATGCCTGTTAGTTTAACCCATCCTGACGGGAATTTAATATTTATTTAACCTAAGGTTAAATTCTGGTTGGAATCGAGCATAAACATTGCTAGATTTGTCGATTCGCTTTAAGAGTAATTACTCTTATTGTTCAGTTCCACTGGTGCGGGTGTTAGCGACTAAATTTCATTTATCCAAAACCCGGCATTTAATTACAAGTTATCGACACATAAGGGAAGTATTCATGTTTCATCAAACCGACGATGTAAGAATTAACGACATCAAAGATCTGTTACCTCCGGTTGCGCTGTTAGAGCGTTATCGTGCAAGTGAAAAGGTATCACAAACGGTTTTTGATGGGCGTGAAGCGATTCATAATATGTTAGCCGATAAAGACGATCGTTTGCTGGTGGTTATTGGACCTTGTTCGATTCATGATCCCGATGCCGCTTTGGAATATGGTAAACGCCTGGAAAAGCTTCGTCGTAAGTATGCGGACAAGCTCGAGATTGTCATGCGAGTTTATTTTGAAAAACCACGCACTACCGTAGGTTGGAAAGGGTTAATCAATGACCCTTATCTGGATGGCAGCTTTCATATCAATGACGGATTACGCCTTGGACGTAAACTTTTGCTCGATTTAAACGCCTTAGGCTTGCCGACAGCCGGCGAGTATCTTGACATGATCACTCCACAATATATGGCGGATCTTATGTGTTGGGGAGCGATTGGTGCCCGCACCACTGAATCTCAGGTACACCGAGAACTGGCTAGCGGTTTATCTTGCCCGGTTGGCTTTAAAAATGGAACGGATGGCACCATTCGAATTGCTATCGATGCAATAGGTGCTGCCAGTGCACCACATCATTTTCTGTCGGTTACTAAACTTGGCCACAGTGCTATCGTGGAAACGAAAGGCAATAAAGACTGCCACATTATTTTGCGTGGCGGCAAAGAGCCAAATTATGAAGAGAAATTTGTCAGTGATATTGGAGCTCAGTTAAAGGCCGCCAATTTACCCGACAAAATCATGATTGATTTCTCTCACGCCAATTCGAAAAAGCAGTATAAAAATCAATTACTGGTGTGTGACGATGTTTGCCAGCAAATTGTTGACGGAAATCGTTCAATCTTTGGTGTCATGGTTGAGAGTCACCTAGTGGAAGGTCGCCAGGATCTGGTCAATAATAAAGCCCAGACGTTTGGACAAAGTATCACCGATGCCTGCATCGGCTGGCATGACACTGAAGTGTTAATCGATAAACTGGCGAAAGCTGTCAGTACCCGTTTATAAGGCGAAACAAATGAGCAAAGAACTCGAGGTGCAGTCGCAAAAACTCTCTGCAGAGCAGCGGTTTGATCTGTTTATGAATCGACTAATGAGTGAGCGCGAAACATGGATTCTTACCGATGAGCATGGTTGCGTGATGTTAACCGATAGCGATGAAGACCTCGTTCCATTTTGGCCAAGTGAAGAAACGGCCAAACTGTGGGCCAGTGATGAATGGTCCGATTGCCAACCAAAAGTGTTATCATTTGTTGAGCTGATGGAAAAGTGGATACCGGGCATGGAAGAAGATGAATTGGCGATGATCATTTTCCCCGGTGATGACCTAAAAGGGCGCATATTGCATCCTTGGGAGTTCGCCGAACTCATTAAAAAGAAGCAGGAAAAGCTAGCTCGTAAAAATTAAAACGTGATGTTTTTTCATAACTTTTAAATAGTTAATTACAATTTAACGATAAAATTTGTCGAAATTGACGGCCAATTGTGGTTAATTTAAATTATGAGATCACATTTTTTCTCTTCAGTTAAACCCCACCAACGCACATATTGGTTTGCTTCGCTGGGGATGTTGGTATTGCTTACCGGTTGTGCCGGTATGCAATTTTCCGATATGTTCAGCGGTTATGCTCAGCAGATGCAACCGGTGCGAGCGCAGATCGATCAAGGTCAGGTACAACAAGCGCAATCGTTAGTCATTCAGCGCGGTAAAACAGAAAACAGTTACGCATTGAGCCAGCTGGAAAGAGGTCGTCTGGCGTTTCTTGCCAATGACTGGCCGGCAAGTCAACAAGCTTTTGAAGAGGCGTACAATTACGTCAGAACAACCAATGAACAGGCTAAAATACGAGTCAGTGAATCGTTAAATCAAGCCAGTGCGCTATTAAGTAATGATAACGCCTTACCTTATATCATCCCATCTTTTGAACAAAGTATGATGCATTCGTATCAGGCGATTAATTATTTGATGCAAGGTGACAGGGAAGGGGCGTTAGTTGAAGTTCGCCGAGCAAATATCGTTCAGGAAAATGCCTTAAAGCAAAATCAGAAAAAAATTGATCAAGCCCGTGATGATGCGCTGCAAAAAGCCAATGTGTCAGAATCGAGTTTATATTCCAGTTTTCCGGATATGGAATCGACCTTAGCGGATGTTAAATCTGGTTTTCAAAATGCATACACCTTTTACCTGTCTGGTGTCCTCTATGAGGGCAGTGATGAACTCAATGATGCTTACATTGATTACAAACGTGCATTAGAAATCAATCCCCAAAGCCCAGTTATCATTAATGATGTTCAGCGCCTGGCGCAGCGTTTGCAGATGGAAGATGATATCGAAAGATTTAAGGCGCGTTATGGTACTTATCAACCGAAAAGCGCAACGACCCAGGGCAAGGGCGATGTGGTTGTGATGATTGAGTTAGGACAAATCATTCCGCGTCAGGATGCAAGCATTAACATTCCAGCCAGTCATCATGGTAATTTACGCTTTTATTCTTTGTCACTACCGTCTTATAACCATGCTAGTCAGTTTGCAGCGCCTAGCAAAGTGCAATTAAGTCAGGAAGGGAAATATTTAGTGGCAGACCCGATATTGGATTTATTGCCATTGGCTAAATTCCAACTTTATGATCAGATGCCAGGAATGGTGGCACGCCAGGTACTAAGAATATTTGCAAAAGAAGAAATTCGACAGGAAGCTGCCCGCTCTGGCGGCGATGTCGGTAATGTGTTGGCTAGTTTATATAACATGGCGTCAGAGCGCGCAGATACGCGCTCCTGGCTGACGTTGCCACAGCAGATACAAGTGTTACGACAACCCTTAATTGCAGGGCCGCAAACGATTCAGGTTGACTATAATGGTCAACAGCAAACGATTGATGTAGAAGTAAAAGAAAACCGTATTACCTTGATCAAACTCACGGTAACGGGAAATTATATTGGCTATATTAGCTCTAACCTATAATTAAGATCGTGAGATCTTCGGAGTATGTTTATGCGCAAACTCATAGTATTTGTTTTACCTTTATTGTTGCTCATTGGCTGTGCCAGTGAACCAGATACCTCGGGTATCGGTACTGATCCTATGACCCAGGGAGATAATTTTCAGGATTACCTAAAGGTTAATAACCCGGAACTTGCCAAGCGATTGCAAATTTCTGACGTTAAATCCCGGACCACCAATGAATTTTTAGAAGTAAATCTGGAACTGCTCAGTACATACGATAAAACTCAGAATCTCCAATATCAGTTTTACTGGTACGATGCTGATGGGTTTGTGATTGAACCGGGCAAAACACCATGGAAATCGGTTGCCTTGCACGGCCAGCAAAGTTTGACGTTAAGGGCGATGGCTCCGGTTAAGAACGTAGATAAATTCAGTCTTTATGTGCGCGAAGTACCTAAAGAAGTGTATAAATTCGAAGACTAAAAGGAACAAACATGAAAAAACTAACATTAAGTGTGATTAGTATCGGTTTATTGTTGGGCCTCGGGGCCTGCTCAAACAAAGCAACGGTCTCCTATGGTGATGCACAGGAAGTGGAAACGACGGATTTAAGCTTTGGGTCAACGGATCTGCAAAAGATCGCGACAGAAATGACGGATTCTTTAATCGAGTCGGCTGCAGTGAATGAGCTGGTTAAAGATGGTCGTCCGGTGATGTACGTTGAACGTATTAAAAACAAAACGTCTGAACATATTGATACAGAATCTATTACTGATTCCATTTCCACCAAATTACTTCGCTCCGGTAAGTTTCGTTTTGTCGATATGTCGCGGGTTCAGGACGTAACCAAGCAACTCGAGTTTCAAAATGAAGGAGGCTTAGTGGACCCTTCCAAGGCGGTTCAGTTTGGTAAGCAGACTGGAGCCGAATATATGTTGTATGGCAACCTTTCCAGTATTGTGAAGTCCAACAAAGATAAATCTGACGTTTATTATAAATTTACGATGCGCTTGATGGATCTTGAATCCGGTATCGTGGAGTGGGCCGATGAGACGGAAATTCGTAAAACCAAAGAGAAACAAGGCTGGAGCTGGTAACCGTTAATTGGATAAGCTTGAACTGGATAAGCTTTAAGGAACTAAACATGAAACACTTAATATCTGTTGTTGCTCTGATGGCGATGTGTTTAAGCCTGCCGGTGCTAGCGCAATACGAGCGCAATAAAGCGATGCCGGTAGAAAAGGTGCTGTTTGGCCAGGTGTTAAGTGTTCGTGATATTTCCAGAGAAGAGCTGGTTGAAGATCAAAACCATGGCTGGAAGGTGTTTGGCGGTGCGCTGATAGGAGGTGCCATCGGCAATCAGTTCGGAGGCGGGAGTGGCCGGGTAGCGGCTACCATTCTTGGCTCTATCATCGGCGGTAAAGTATCCGCAGATCATAATCCGCAATATCAAAGTCGTACCATTCGTTTGGTTGAAATCATGGTAGAAACCGAACAGGACGGTCAGTTTATGGTGGTTCAGGACTTTGATCCGGCGATGGTATTTCATCAGGATGATTTGGTTCGTATGGTTTACCTACAAGGCGGTATTGTTCGCCTTGATAAACAAATGTAAAGGCATTGGCATCATGAGTTTTACTCACAACCTGTTGTTATCGTTAAAAGCCATACTGCCACTCGCATTGGTCTTGAATATAACGAGCTGCACGTCCATTCCCGAAGGTGTGCAACCGGTTGAGGATTTCGAATTATCACGTTATTTGGGCACCTGGTACGAAGTTGCCAGACTGGATCATTCGTTTGAACGGGGGTTAGATCAGGTGACGGCAGAATACACCGTCGATGAAGATGGTAATGTCGTTGTGTTGAACAAAGGCTTTGATACAGAAGATAAACAATGGTCAACAGCTAAAGGCAAAGCCAAATTTGTTAATGGATCTACTATCGGCCATTTAAAAGTGTCATTTTTTGGTCCCTTTTATTCTTCCTACGTGATTTCACATCTACAGGAAGCTGGCAATGGTAAAGGGATGTACCAAACCGCCTATGTAGTGGGTTATGATACGGACTATGTCTGGTTGTTATCGAGAACACCTACAATAGATGACAGAGAAAAACAGCAGTTTATCGAACATGTCGCTAAATTCGGTGTTAATACTGATGAATTGATTTGGGTTAATCAACAACCCAGGTAACGAGACTGTAACTAAATCTCGGATATCTGAATACTCCTTTAAAATTCTATTTCCACAACCACAGCCTGGTGATCGCTTAACACTTCTTTTGCAATTTTATAGCTTTTATAATTCAATTCTTTAGAAATAATTACCCAATCCAGCCGCTTGTTACCATAGGTTGCCAAATTTTCCGATTCAGGTTCATAGAGTTTAAAACTCCCGGACTCAGCAAGAAAACGAATAACCTTTTCAGATCCTAACCATTCGCTGTTAAAGTCCCCCATAATCACAGAATTTCGTCTACGTTGCTCCAGCATCATTGCCAGAGTGCGAATTTGTTGGTTGCGCTTGGCCTGACGAAGAAAATCCAGATGTACCGAATAGATGTCAATTTCCAGACAGTCTTTGTCTTGTGGCGCGCAATCCCAACCAACTTTACCCGTAACAAAACCTTTTTGGGTGGAAGGGGGAGTTGGCCTGAAAGCAACCGAAAAGGATTCACGTATTGGCAATCTGCTCATGATGGCGGTGCCATAAGTGCCAAAAAACTTATCGACATGAGAGGCTTGAATATAAAAATGATAGCCAGCTTTTTTAGCAAGGTATTCGACATGATTGAAGTTGCCGCTCCACCAGGAAGGTGCATCGGCTTCTTGCAAAGCAACCACGTCTGCCTCTTCGCGTTTTAGCATCTCAGCAATATCGTCGAGGTTCTTTTCAATGGCTTTCTTGCTGGTAAGGATCTGACTAAATGCGTCCTTACGCCCGTGCGCCATGTTTAAGCTGATCACCTTTAAAAAGTCTTTATCGATAAGGGAAAATTGCACATCTGGGTTAACTTGCACATCTAATGGCTTGGGCTCGGGCAAACCATCAGGGGTTTCTTTGGCGAACGAACCGGGAATGCAGAGCAACAAATAACTGAAAAGAACAATAAAAGACAAGCGCTTAAAGGTCACATTTACCTCTCGAACAGGAGTTACAATAGTGCTTCTGTCTTAAGTCTATTCAATTTGTGATGATTAACCAGAATTGTCGGATTTAATATTTTTCATTACATTGATTATGGGATCTAAAACCTTCATCCCAAGGACGGCGCATATCAGCCCGATTAGACCGGGATTCAAGCTGTGATCACTGTTTAAGGCTGGTGGTGTTAAATCACCAAAAAATTCTTTTAAAATGACAAAACACACGTAAAACAACAACGTCGCCAACAGAGCTTCAATCAAAGGTTTTTTCAAGCGTGCAAATTCGCGATTAGCGACCATGTCACGGTGATAAAGCAACGTTGCGCCAAATGCGATTAACAATGACCAAATAGGATTAGAGGGTAAGGTTACGTGAAAAAACAAAGGTTGGCTTTGTAATCTGAACTTATCGCGGTAAAAGCTAATGTCAAAACCGCCCATTTGCAAGGGCGTATGTTTAAAGGCAAAGCTACCATCCTCGGCAACGGCTAAATCGATTATTTTCGGATCGCTATCACTTTGGTTTTGCTGGCGGATACGAACCTTGTAATTTTTATTCAGCGCTGGCTTGTTAACCTTACCTGTAACTAATATGGAACCTGACAACAGTTGTACGAATTTTCGGTCAACACTGGCCTCGATATCATCGGGTTTGACCACCACTTGTTCACGATTTTTTAGAAGGTATTGAGCCTCTTTTACAAAAAGTGTGGCATCGACCATGTTAGAGACGAAATCACCGAAGTGATTGAACCGATATTTTTCATGAGCCAGCTGGGTCCGGAACGTTTCTCTGCTTAACCGTTGTGAGGCATAGAGACGAAAACACGCAACCTGATTGATATGACACCAGTTATTCTGTTTTATTGTTTGCTGAAACTCGGTGTTGATATGCTCTGGCTCTACGAGCGCATGCAACGTTTTATTAATGATTTCCTGTACCTGTTGTTCATTAAACGGGTCAAAGTCCCGTATCAGTTTAAAGGTGAGTTCTGTGGCCAGTACCGTTGATAGGTAGTGCTCTTGTCGAGGGTTAAACTGAGCTACTTTATTGCTAAATTGCCCTTCATAAAGGTTTAAAGTCGGCATGGAAATAAGCAAAGAGTTAGCCTTGAGAAAAGGAAAGCTCGCAGGCGTTCCGAAGGCATAAAATTTGATGTCAAATGCACCTGACAGTTGCCAGTAAAAGTCCCGGACCCCAGCCATCGATTCGTCATCGGTCGATGTTGCAAAGATCACCGCATTGGGTTTGTGAATATCATTGTCGTTTTGCCATAGCGTTGCTGTTCCAATCTGTTTTTGATCTTGTTGCCTCGATGCCAGAGACGTACAGTAAATCTGTTGCTTACGATAACATCGGTAGATATTTTTGGGCGCAATACCTTTACCAGCCAACGTGGTCTCTAAATGTTTGGTGAGCCCTTCAGAATATAGGTCCTTATCTTTGTAGAATATATGGATGTTAAAATCATTGGATGTAGCCGCGGGTTTATGGGCACTCTGAAGCTTATTGACCACATTCATCACTCGCTTATCATCGGCGTGTACGGTTCGATAAAAATATGGGTATAAAGGGCGACCTTCTTCGTCCTGGTTAATATTTGATCGAGTTGCGGTGGAGTTAATTATCGGAATGTTTGCTGACTCTATGGCCAATAAATTTAATAATTTGATGGTACATCCTGAGGTTAAAGGCCCAAGAATCAATCCTATTTGCGCCCAGTTTTTTATTTGTTCGAACGTTGAATTACAATCGAGACTTTTTAACGGTAGGCGAACAAATTGATACTTGGATTTGAATTCGCTGATCACTTTGCCGGTGCTAAGAGGATTCTCACCGGTATTGAAAAATTCTTCATCAAGTTGAATGGCTTCAAGGGTATTATTAATACTGCGAATAAAGATATCGTTGCCTTGTTGGTTTAAGTCGTCATCAAAAACCAGGATTTGAATGGTGTTATTGTGTTGCTGTGCGTGCGCTTGAGGATTGGTACTAATAAAAACTATCGTAACTAACAGTAGTGCCCATAATACACATACAACTGCGCATATCTGTTTAGGAATTCGTAACCGCATAACGGCTGCATCAGGTTGTTGGGTTGGCTTAAACATCCCCAGAATATCTCCAAACCACGCCCTTTAGAGAAGCAAATCTAATGAGAAATAAATCATGGTTTTCAATGCATTGAGCATAGCTTGCAATGGCGGCTTTGCAACCTGTCAGCTAAGCAGGAAGTGCACCTGAATTAGGTGAAGAACTTAGATCCAGACCGTAAAGCCTATACCTGTTCTTTGTCTTATTGTATTTGAGATAATCGTCGATATAGACTCTTGCTGAGCTCACTTCTGTGTTCAATCTTCTCCAGGAACTTTTCACTAACCCGATTGAAAACACCGCCGGCATTAGACGTTATTAATTCCCCGTGACAGAGAAATATTTGTTGAAAATCCCAGCTATCTACCACTTCAAGCACCTCCTGTGCTTTTCCAGCGTCGGTGGTGTACATGCGAAATTCTGGCGAAGACATGGGTTTTTCACGAACCCCGAATAGCTTAAACAGCCAGAGCTTAGACGTTGTCGATTTACTCATATTTTCAATATAATCAGCGACAATTAACGTTTTCGAGGGTTTGTGAAGCAATAGAATTTCGGTGAAAAAGCAGTTTCCGGCCGTAGTGATCATGTCGATATCATGGGAAAGGAAATTTGGCTGATAACCTTGTACAACCTCATCTACCCGAATATCGGGGCATCGTTCTTTTAATCCTGGCGCGGCGTAAATTTTTGCTTCGGGATAGGCTTCAATATATTCAGCAAGTGCTTGATTATGGATTTTATTAGGGGCAACAATCCAGGTAACCTTGCCAATATCCGCTAACGACTGTTTGATCGCATCGTTGAGAAAAATAGGCGAGTAGATCAGCAGTTGGTTATTTTCCGCCTTAACAACTGCCATACGGGTTTGCAGTGTGGTTCCGTAAAACGTTACAAAGGCACTGCTGATAAATAGATTGTCACCAAACTTCTGCACGGTTGCGCTCTTTACTGGCTTTATTAATAATGTATCAAGTATAAGCCATGTTAAGAAAAGTCACCGTGTCTTGAACAACCATGTACTTTACCCGTGAAATTTTGGAATATACAGACATCTAGCCTTTGGGCCATTATCGAAAAGGAACGCCATATGTCCGATGAAAAAGAAACATCTGCGATAACATCCGTACTGTTTGTCTGCATGGGCAACATATGCAGAAGCCCTACGGCGGACGCCGTGTTCAGGCAAAAGGCGAAAGAGCAGGGGTTTGATATTGACGTGGAATCTGCGGGCACCATTGCCTATCACCAGGGAGAATTGCCCGATAAACGCTCCCGTGAAGTTGGTGAGGCGAGAGGTTATGACTTTTCCGATATTCGGGCTCGCAAAGTGGTCGATGAAGATTTTGAAAAATTCGACCTTATCGTTGCCATGGACCATGACAATATGGATGATTTACTCAAGCAATGTCCGCAAGACTTACAACATAAAATTCGACTGTTTTTGGAGTACGCCGAAGATCGCGCGGAAATATCCGTACCGGATCCGTATTATGGCGGGAGTCATGGCTTTGAGCATGTGTTGAACCTTATTGAAGATGCCAGTGACGGCTTATTGAAGTCCCTAAAGTCTTAATATTTGCACTTTGATATTGATAATCGCGGTTTGAATGAAAAAGGGTTAATGACAAGCATTAACCCTTTTTTTCGTTTTACTATATCAGAAATTGCTAACGAGTTTATTCGATAATCTGATAAACGGTTACGGTACCGCTCACTTCACTACCTACCAGCAATAACGGATTGCCATTTGGACTCTTGTCGGCATCGACAAAATACATCGATTCTGGACCTAAATCACCAGCAAAAAGAGCATTAGTACAATCCATGCCTTGTGCTTCATCGCATGGATTATCCAAATCATCATCAAGTTCAAAATCAATGCTAAAATCGCGATTATTCAGGTGATTATTGAAAGTTACATTGAATGGATTGGTGATGTCGTAAACAAAGATATCGCCAGAGCGCTCAAGACCGATAAAGGCAAAGTTTCTGTCTCCGACCATACCTAACGCTAACGCTTCTGGTTCACCACCTTTATCGTCAGAGCGGTTATCGCCTTTGTTTTCGGTATGGGCACTATTAAAGTTATTGCCAAGGATTGCGGCTGAAATTTTTTCAAAGTCATCACCGGAATCGAACACTAAGGTACCTTGTTGATCCCAGATTGAAAAAGAACGTGCGCCATAAGCATATAGTGTTTCATAAACACCATCTGCATCGACATCGCCTAGCGCTGTCGTCACTTTCAAGCGACCAAGACCGTCACTACCGCCAGTTTGATCATAAAGGGCCTGTAACTCATCTGAAAGCTCAAGGTTTAACTCATCTTTATCAATGATGTCTTTTACCCGAACTTCTTCTGTGTAACCATCATAATCTCTGGAATCACCTTCATTAGCGGTAACGATAAAGTTAGCGCCGTGCCAGTTAAAACTCGCGATGGTATCCGGTTGGTACATGCCGAATACACCCGGTAGGGTGCGGAACGACGCAATTTCGTCTTTGTTGGTGTAGTCCATTTCAAATTGGCTCCAGTCTTTGAAACCAAATGGCTTTACTTCGATTTGATAGGATTCTAAATCGATAATACCCAGAGCATTGTTTTCCTGAAAGGAAACAAATGCGGTTTTGTTATCTTCGCTAACGGCGATGTATTCAGGCTCAAGGCTTTGTGCCAGTGTAGTGCCGGCGGGGCCCGCTAGCTTTAGTCCTGCGTCAAGAAGCAAGGCTTTGCGCTTTTCATCGCTATCAAAATCCGTAGAGGAAAGTAAATCGGATGAGAACGTCATGTCTGTGGTTAAATTTACGGTCATTGCTTCATCGGCAATCATGCCGTTATCAATGCTGATAATCGAAACTGAACCTTCAGGATCTATGGTGTAATCGCTGTTTGGCTCGCCTTCGTTAGCCACTAATACGGTACTGCCATCCTGATTAAAAGTAACCATATCGGGCAGGGCACCAACTTTTACCGCTTTGATAAAACTGCCATTGCCGCTATCGTCCAATTGATAGAAAAGTATTGCACCGGCGTTGGTTGCGGTATCGGCGGCAACCGCAATGGCTAAGGTATCATTAAAGATAGCGATAGAATTGGCGTCACCCAGCAAGATATTTTCACTTGCACCAGAAACCATAACGTCAACATTATCGGCAAACGTAAATGGTGCAGAGTTTAATGAAGTATCGGATGTTGGGTTAGCAACTTCACCGGTTGGTAAAGCGGCTAACGAAATTACTTCTACCTGATTTAGATCGCCATTGATGGCAAAAGCCGATTGTGATGACTGATGAAAAGTAACGATTTCAGCCGCGCTTTTGCCAAGGATTTCCTGACCACCTGCCTGAAAACGGCCAACAACCTGTAATGATACGGAATTGTTGGCATTGATACCGTCTGAGCCATTTTGGCCGTTAACGCCATTTGTACCATTTAACCCTGAGGAACCTACCTGGCCATTTATACCATCATCACCTTCTAACGAGCAGGCACCTAATAGACTTAGCAGGCTTAGCGAGATAATTTTTTTTGTAAGGTTTTTCATTGTGTTTCCCTGATTTTTAAAATTCAGAAAAACATTAAAGTCTACACATGACGGTTTGGTTAAAGAAAAGCTAAGCTTTTTTGAAGCGTTGAAGACGTTTTGAAGAAAGGCCTACCTTTTTTGGTTACATTTACGTAAACAGTAAAAGGTAGGCTGGTAGCTTTATCGGTTACTTACGGATTTGGCGAGGATATCAAGGATCTTTTCGCTATCCGTCATATCGATACAGGCGTCGGTAATGCTTTGACCATAAGTCAATTGATCTTCCTTACCTGGGATGACTTTTTGATTGCCCGGCACTAAAAAGCTTTCAATCATCACACCGAAAATGGCATCGCTACCGTTTTTAATTTGCTCGGCAAGGCTCTTGGCCACCTCAATCTGGCGATTATGATCTTTAGCACTATTACCGTGCGAACAATCCACCATGATCTTAGTGTCAATAACAGACTCCTGGAGTTTTTGATAGGCCTCTTTTACGTCTTTGGCGTGGTAATTTGGTTGTTTACCACCACGTAAAATGATGTGAGAAAACGGATTGCCGTGGGTTTGGTAAATCGACATTTGTCCGCTTTTATCTGGTGAATATAGTACGTGGGGCACACTAGCGGCTTTGATCGCATCAATGGCAATCTTTACATTACCATCGGTACCGTTCTTAAAACCTACCGGGCAGGATAATGCCGATGCCAGCTCTCGGTGTACCTGAGATTCTGTCGTACGGGCGCCGATCGCGCCCCAACTGATAAGATCAGAAATATACTGACCGGTAACCATATCCAGGAATTCGGTTCCCGCAGGTAAGCCCAGCTCATTGATTTCCATTAACAGATTTCGGGCCAGGTGCAGGCCTTTTTCGACATCAAATGACTTATCCAGCCAAGGATCGCTGATCAAACCTTTCCAGCCTACGGTGGTTCGAGGCTTTTCAAAATAGACCCGCATAACTATCTGTAATTGATCGCGGTATTTGTCATGCAAGACTTTTAATTGTTTTGCATAATCCATTGCCGCTTCAGGATCGTGGATAGAGCAGGGGCCTATGACCACCAACAATCGCTTGTCCTTTCCGCAAATAATGTTTTCTACGGTAGTACGTGAGTCGATAATAAAGTTGGCGGTTTCTTCAGAAAGAGGGATATCTTCGGCTAGTTGCGCCGGTGATATCAGATGTTCAATCAATGAAGTGCGAAACTCGTCAGTCTTTATGGTCATTCGATTAGGATACCCTTGTTAATTAGGCCGCTAACATAGCTAAATTCATGAGATATGTGAAATAGTTTCTATGAATTTTATAGAATAATTTAGTTATTTTCTTTTTGGTCCAGGTGTCACTGCACCTTTACGATGAAAATCATCAAGGATATTGTGCAACCAATTGCTAACCAACGAGTTAATGACATTGGCCATTCATTTATGCGTTCTTCGTTATTAATATTTATAACGCTGCAGCCCTGTTACCGATAAAATTTTTGCGGAAATCTCTTCAACGGAAAATTTGGTGGTATTCAGGTAGGGAATTTTTTCTTGTTTATAGAGCTTTTCCACTTCCCGAACTTCTAAACGACACTGGCGAGCGGAAGAATATTTGGAATTAGCCATTCGACCGTTGCGTATATCAATCAAGCGATCCGCGTCTATGGTCAGTCCAAATAATTTGTCTTTATGTTTTTGTAAAAAGCCCGGAAGCTTTAATTCCTCGATATCATCCTCAGTAAACGGGTAGTTTGCGGCTTTAATTCCATATTGTAGCGCGAGATACAAGCAAGATGGGGTCTTACCTGAGCGAGAAACACCGACTAAAATAATGTCAGCGTGTTCATAATCCGTTACACGAGTGCCATCATCATTAGCCAAAGCAAAATTCACCGCATCGATTCGATAGTCATAGCTATTCTCGTGAATTGAGTGAGTTCTGTGTGCTTTTGGCTTAGCCCCGATCCCTAATTGCTGCTCTACCGGACTAATAAAATGCTCGAGAAAATTATAGATTACGGCATCACAACTGTCGATGACTTCGCGCGTATCAGGGTTCACAAACGTATGAAATACAAAAGGTTTTACGCCAGTTTTTCGATAGGCCTGATTGATTTGCTGCTTTACCTGCTGGGCTTTTTCTACCGTCTCGACAAAGGGGATGGTGAAGTGCTCGAATTCCACTGGAAAAAGAGACAGTAAAGCATGACCGAACACCTCAGAAGTGATCGCTGTACCATCAGAAATATAAAAAGCTGCGCGCATTTGTTCTTCCTTGTAAAAACTTACATTATGTGTTTCAGTTAATGTATGGGTTGTGTAGAATACCGCTGACTTAAATATAGTAGCAACACTTTAATTAATAAGTCACTTCGATCCTGTTTCATACTTCTTGGAGAATAATAACGTGCAAGAACATGTACTTTGGTATGAAGACCTCAACATGAACGACGTTGATCGCGTGGGTGGTAAAAATGCTTCCCTTGGTGAAATGATCAGCAACCTTTCATCCCTGGGTGTTCAAGTACCATCGGGCTTTGCCACTACCGCTTTCGCTTTCAATGAATTCCTTGACCAATCTGGTCTGACTGAAAAAATTTACGCAGAACTCGACACGCTGGATGTCAGTGATATTCAGGCACTGACGCAAACAGGGGCGAAAATTCGCCAATGGATTATTGACACGCCATTCTTGCCGGATATGCAACATGCCATTGAAAAAGCCTATGGCAATCTTAATGCCGGTTTAGGTGATGAGGTTTCATTTGCGGTTCGCTCTTCAGCAACCGCAGAAGATATGCCAGATGCTTCATTTGCCGGACAACAGGAAACATTTTTGAATGTCCGTGGTTTTGAAAATGTCATGATCGCCATTAAACATGTATTTGCGTCGTTGTTTAACGATCGTGCCATTTCCTATCGAGTGCATTCTGGTTATGACCACAAAGGTGTGTCTTTATCGGCAGGTATTCAGCGCATGGTGCGCTCAGATATAGCATCTTCCGGTGTTATGTTCAGTATCGATACTGAATCAGGATTCGATCAGGTAGTTTTTATCACTTCGAGTTATGGCTTGGGTGAAATGGTAGTGCAAGGTGCTGTTAATCCAGATGAATTTTACGTGTTTAAACCATCGGTAACAGAGCAAAAGCCTGCAGTTTTGCGTCGTAATATTGGCTCTAAATTGGTTAAAATGATTTATACCGACGATTTAAGTCATGGCAAGCAGGTTGATGTGGTCGATGTTGAGCCGGCGCAATCAGAGCGCTTTTCGATAACAGATTCTGAAGTACAAGAGCTGGCGAACCAAGCGATGATCATTGAACAACACTATGGTCGTCCAATGGACATCGAGTGGGCCAAAGATGGTTTGGATGGCAAGCTATACATCGTTCAGGCACGTCCGGAAACGGTTCGTAGCCGTGAAAGTGGTAATGTAATGGAACAGTTTCTATTACAAGGTCAATCGAACGTATTGTGTGAAGGTCGTGCGATTGGCCATAAAATCGGTAAAGGTACGGTTAAAGTGCTGAAAAGCATCGAAGAAATGGACAAGGTTTTACCTGGTGATGTACTAGTCACTGACATGACCGACCCAGATTGGGAACCTATCATGAAACGGGCATCGGCGATTGTTACGAATCGAGGCGGTCGCACTTGTCATGCTGCCATCATTGCCCGAGAAATGGGCATACCCGCCGTTGTTGGTTGTGGAAATGCCACCGATTTGCTGAGTACCAACACAAAAGTCACCGTCAGTTGCGCAGAAGGCGATACCGGATTTATTTACGATGGCGAATTAGATTTTGAAGTGAAGCGCTCTGAAATCGACAATATGCCGGATATTCCGTTTAAGATCATGATGAATGTGGGCAATCCAGACCGAGCCTTTAGTTTTGCCCGCTTACCCCACAGTGGTATTGGCCTCGCTCGACTTGAATTTATCATCAATAAAATGATTGGAGTTCACCCCAAAGCGTTGTTGAATTTTGATTCACTTGACGCCGGACTACAGGAAGAAATTACCGATATTATTGCCGGTTATGATTCTCCGAAAGAGTTTTACATTGCGAAATTGACCGAAGGTATTGCGACGTTAGCAGCATCTTTTGCCCCTGAGCGCGTCATTGTCCGTATGTCGGATTTTAAATCAAACGAATACGCTAACTTAGTTGGTGGTGATTTGTATGAACCGGATGAAGAAAATCCCATGATCGGGTATCGCGGTGCGTCTCGCTATATCAGTGATGAATTCCGAGAATGTTTTGCCATGGAATGTGACGCCATTAAACGGGTTCGTCATGACATGGGTCTTGAGAATGTGGAAGTCATGATCCCATTTGTTCGAACTATCAAAGAAGCCGAACAGGTTATTGATATTTTGGCGGAGAATGGTTTGGTCCGTGGTGAAAACGGACTCAAAGTTATTATGATGTGTGAATTACCGTCCAATGCCTTATTAGCCGACCAGTTCCTGGACTACTTTGATGGCTTTTCTATCGGTTCTAATGATTTAACCCAGCTAACACTCGGTTTGGACCGAGATTCTGGGTTGGTTGCACATTTATTTGATGAACGCGATCCTGCCATTAAGTCTTTGCTAGAAATGGCAATTCAGGCCTGTAAGCGTCGCAACAAATACGTCGGAATTTGTGGTCAAGGCCCTTCAGATCATCCAGACTTTGCCGCCTGGTTGATGGACCAAGGCATTGACAGTGTGTCACTAAATCCAGATTCAGTGTTATCAACCTGGATGTATCTAAGCGAGTCAATTAACTAGCAGTGGTTGGTTTACAGGATTTAGGATAAAAAAAGCAACCTTCGGGTTGCTTTTTATTTTTAAATCGATTGTTTTTTAACGTCATTTTTAGCATCATAGGCGCATATTCTCGCTAAAATATTTCTGTTGTTTATGCTACCGCGCCTTGATGTTGACGATTTAGTTTCACCTTTATATCAAAAGTATCTGCAAACCCTGCAATCTAGTGGTTATCGCGGCGATATTTCCTGTCAGTACAGCGAAAGATTAGCGGTTGCGACAGATAACAGTGTATACCAACAAATACCACAAGCGGTGCTACACCCAAAATCCGTTGATGATATTTGCATTATTACCTCATTGGCGAATCTTGAAAAATTTCATGAAATTCAATTCTCAGCCCGAGGCGGCGGTACCGGTACCAATGGTCAATCCTTGACGCCCGGGATCGTGGTGGATTTATCCCGTCACATGAATCGTATTCTTGAAATCAATGTTGAAGAGCGTTGGGTGCGGGTGCAAGCGGGGGTGATTAAAGATCAACTCAATGAATTTTTAAAACCTCATGGCTTTTTCTTTTCGCCAGATTTATCAACATCAAACCGCGCCACCATTGGCGGTATGGTCAATACAGATGCGTCAGGGCAGGGATCGCTGGTATACGGGAAGACCTCAGATCACGTACTGGGACTCACCAGTATTCTTGCTGACGGTACGCTGTTAAACACTGCAGCACTGCCAATTGAAGACGCCGAAAGAAAAGCTTCATTGGCTAGCCGGGAAGGTCAGGTGTATCAAACAGCATTAGCAAGCTGTGGTGATAATCGCGACAAAATACTCAGCAAATTTCCAAGGTTAAACCGATTTTTAACGGGTTACGATTTAGAAAATGTTTTTGATCCAAGCTTAACGCAGTTTGATCTTGGCCGTTTGATTACCGGCTCTGAAGGCAGCTTGGCGATCGTCGCGGAAGCCAAACTAAATATCACTGAAATCCCCAATGTCAGGGCGCTGGTCAATATCAAGTATGATAGTTTTGAGTCAGCCCTTCGTCATTCGCCTGATTTAGTTGAAGCAAAAGCCTTGAGTGTAGAAACCATCGATTCGAGAGTATTGAATCTGGCGAAACAGGATATTGTCTGGCATAGCGTTCAAGACCTGATTACCGATGTACCTGATATTGAAATGGATGGTTTAAATCTGGTGGAATTTACCGGTTTTGAACAACAAGAAGTTGAGCAAAAGATTGCCGCGCTTGAAAAATCTCTCAATGGTAAGGCTGCCAAAGACAAAGGTGTTATCGGTTATCAAATAACCTATGATCTGGCTAGTATCTCTCGATTGTATGGGATGCGTAAAAAAGCGGTCGGGCTGCTTGGGAATGCCAAAGGCCATGCTAAGCCGTTAGCGTTTGCAGAAGATACTGCAGTACCACCAGAAAACCTTGCCGACTTTATTCTTGAGTTTCGGGCACTGCTCGATTCACATAACCTTGATTATGGCATGTTTGGCCATGTTGATGCCGGGGTCCTGCATGTTCGCCCGGCGCTGGATATGTGCGATCCTAAGCAAGAAGAAGTGCTGCGTGAAATATCCGATAGCGTTGTTGCCTTAACGGCAAAATATGGCGGCCTGATGTGGGGCGAACATGGTAAAGGTTATCGCAGTGAATACGGACCGGCATTTTTTGGCGAAGAATTGTTTTTAGAATTACGGAAAATCAAAACCGTATTTGACCCGTTAAATAAAATGAATCCTGGCAAGATTTGTACGCCACTTGAGCGCGATGACAAATTAGTCAGTGTTGATGATACAAAACGCGGTGGATTCGACCGTCAAATCCCTATTCAGGTTCGTGAGGATTTCCCATCGGTCATGAACTGTAATGGTAATGGTCTTTGCTTTAACTTCGACAGCAAAAGCCCTATGTGCCCATCCAGTAAAATAACATCTGACCGTCGTCACTCGCCCAAAGGTCGAGCGGGCTTAATGCGTGAATGGTTACGATTATTGTCGGAAAAGGGCGTAGATCTCGAAAACCTTAAAAATGGCAAGCAAGGATTTTCCGTCAAAGCCATGGCGTTAAAGACAGTCAATACGTTGCGTTTCAAAGCCGGTGAATACGATTATTCACACGAAGTGATGGAAGCAATGTCAGGTTGTCTGGCTTGTAAAGCGTGCGCGAGCCAGTGCCCGGTAAAAGTAGATGTTCCCGATTTTCGAGCACGATTTATTGATCACTATTACGGTCGTTATTTGCGCCCAATTAAAGATCACTTCGTTGCGCATATCGAAACGATGGCCCCCTTGATGGCTAAATTCCCGCGTACGGTGAACATGTCCATTAATAACCCAGTGTTTGCCTGGGTATCTCGCAAATTTCTAGGCTATGAAGATACGCCATTGTTATCGGTGCCGTCGTTAGAGAAACAGGTAGACGACGAAGGTTTTGAGTCGTTTGATTTATATGCTCTGCAGCAACTCAATGATGAAGATAAGGCCAGAACCGTTCTTGTGGTTCAGGATCCGTTTACCTCATTTTATGATGCCAACGTCGTTGCCGACTTTATGCGCCTGGTGAAAAAGCTCGGTTTCAGGCCTGTGTTATTGCCGTTTAAACCCAATGGCAAACCACAACACGTTAAAGGGTTTCTTAAAAAGTTTGCGAAGACCGCCGCAGATAGCGCAGAATTTTTAAATGAATTGCATCGCCTGAATATGCCGATGGTAGGTATGGATGCGTCACTCGTGCTTTGTTATCGCGATGAATACAATCAGGTTCTTGGTGAAAGCAGGGGCGATTTCAATGTGTTACTAAGCCACGAATGGTTATTTAGCATTAAGGATAAGCTTGGGGAAATTTCAGCGAGTACTAATCCAGGTACTTTCAAGCTGTTTGCCCACTGTACCGAGAAAACCGCGTTAGCGAAGAGTGAAGTTCAATGGCAGGAAATATTCGCTATCTTTGGCCTTAAACTTCAAGCTATGAGTGTTGGTTGTTGTGGTATGGCCGGTACTTATGGCCATGAAACTCAGAATCAGGAAAACTCTAAAGGATTATTTGAACTGAGCTGGCAAACGCCGTTGAAGCAAAACCCTACAGAGTTGATGTTAGCCACAGGCTTTTCATGCCGTAGTCAGGTTAAACGCTATACCGATAAGAGGCTACAACATCCGGCTCAGGCAATACTTAAGCATCTTTCCTGAGATATTAAACGAATAATCACTTAGATGAGTGAATAGAATAACAAATAGAATTATGAATAAAATTGAAATTCAATACTGCAGCCAATGCCGTTGGTTACTTCGTTCTAGCTGGATGGCACAGGAATTACTCACGACATTTGATGGCGAAATATCCGAGCTAACATTAAAACCCGGTACCGGCGGTATCTTTGAGGTTTTGGCCAATGATAAAGTGATCTGGTCACGAAAAGAGCAGGGCAGGTTTCCGGAAATTACTGAGCTTAAACAAGCTGTAAGAGATGTGATAGCGCCAGATAGATCTCTCGGTCATTCCGATAAAACCAAAAACTAGTCATTGAGGTAGTTGCTTTGAGTTTTAGTTTGGTTGTATCCATTACCGCAATTGCAGCATTTTTATTGGGCATAGGGTGGTTGTTTTTTTCGCCGTTACTTATGCGCCGCTGGGGAATGACGGTACATGAAGAAGCCATTGTTGTTGGCCGACGTTTAGGAACGGTTTATCTTGGCATGGCAATTATCTTATTTCTAGCCAGAGAGGTGCCAGTATCTGAACTACGACTAGCGATAACTGCTGGCCTGCTGTTTGCCATGGTAGTGCTAGCCATTATTGGCTTTCGTGAGTATCAGGCTAAGCGGGTTAACGCCAGTATTCTAATTAGTGTAGGATTAGAAATATTTCTAGCCATAGGTTATTCACAAGTGCTGATAGATGACATCAAAGTGTTGTCCGGGGCATCTTTATAAATTGAGAACTTGTTGATTTTACGGGTTGGAAATTAGAGATAAAAAATCCCGTTCAAAGATGGGCTGATATGAAATTAAGGATCTACATTATGTAGATCCTTTTTTTAATTATCTTAAAAATCAACATGTTAGAAATAGTATAAACACCTAAATAACATTCCGTGTCAACCTTAATTGTAAATATTATCAATAAGTTACAAGCCGATCATTCATGTTTGCCGTTGAGTCTGCCTTAAAATACGTTCTTTAGCTCCACTTTTTCCCCTACCAAATTGTTTTAAACGTAAATATCTTAACGATGCTTTTTTACATTAAATAATTAAAGACCTAATCCGTAAGAAGGCTGTTAAAAATATAGTTAAATAACAACAACTTAAAAACATTCTAATCCAGCAAAACCACTCCGTGTCAATGCTTTTTTCCATGAATATCAATAAGATAATAATGTATTTGACAACAAGCTCACAATCATTAGCATAAGGGGGGTAGGAGGAAATATGTCACGAATCGTCGTAATCGATACAGAAACAACAGGTGTTAGCCATTCAAGCGGTCATAGAGTTATCGAGCTCGCCGCTGTTGAGATCGTGGACGGTAAGCTTTCGAAGAAAAACTATTTCCATTCATTAATAAATCCAGAAGGGCGGAAAATTAGCCCTGGTTCTAGGAAGGTTCATGGAATAAGAGACCAAGACCTCCAACAAAGCCCTACTTTTGCTGATATCGCAGAGAGCTTCTTAGATTTTATATCTGGAGCTGAGTTATCAACCTATAACCTAGATTTCGATTTGGGCTTCCTGCAAGCAGAACTAGATCGCGCTGGTTTAGATGTTGTATTAAGAAGAGATTTTAAATGCTCTTGCCTAATGAAATCCATTGCGAACGGAGGTAAGTGGTTAAAACTCGACGCCGCGTGTCGCAGGTACTCCATTGATATTTCATTAAGAAAGGTGCATGGCGCTTTAATCGATGCTCAATTGGCTGCCGAACTTTATATTAGGCATCACCTAACGGAGCAAGTACCACTGCAAGTGACCCCGCAGCTTAATAAGCACACAGCCCCTGTTGCTTTCCCAATCCCTAGAGCGTTTAGGCATCCAGAATCCAATGAAATGGTTCAATTAAACTATTGTAAGAATCCAAATTGCGACAACTATGGCGTACCCGCTAAAAACCCTTTAAAGAATAAAGATGGCACTCCCAAGCGAGGGCTTGCAAATGATTATAAACTAACAACCACTCGGTCAGGCAAGTCTCTTACTTGCAAGTTATGTAAAACTAGTACGCGCTTAATTAATAATAGAGCTTATGTATTAGAGTCTATAAGAATTAACAATGAGCATTCGCTTCTGAGCGCTAGCTGTCCAAACGAATCCATCATTAAGGGGCGCGGGAAGGGAAAGCCTTGTAAAAATTTTAGCAAAGAGATCCATAACTACCCTGATAACTATATTAAGAAGGGAATTAATTACTCCAAAGTTGCAGGATATGAACATAAAGGCACTCAGAGAATAGAATGTAAAGCTTGTGGCAAGCAATTCAATGTTGCAATCGATCCACAAGTAGGCCAACAGAACCACCAAATAAACGAGGCGCTTTTTTCATTATTAATAAATAAAGGGGTTATCAATAGAATCCAAGAATCTTTGGGGATCAATGCGCCACTAATATATCAACGCATTGAGTTTTTCTATCAGCAATGCATTCAATTTGAGCAATGGCATATCAAGGAGAACATTCATAGGCTCCAAAACAAATCATTGGAGATCAGTATGGATAGACAACACTACCTCGCTAATTGGAGTGAAAAGAAAGATAGACGTCCAACAAAGTTAGTTAACACGTCATCTGTAGACAATAACTCACGATATGTACTTGCGAGCACAGTTAATTTTGATTTCACTTCTGACTGGCAAGCAATCAAAAAAGATTTTAAAAAGCGAAAAGAAAGCTTTAAGCCAATTCATGAAAGAATCTACTCTCAGTACGTCGTATCCGATAGTGATGTAGAGTCAGATGACGTTGAAGATGCCTTACCTCTTAAAGCACCTAGTAAACACTTATTAGTGCAGCAAACCTATTCGCTTATGGCTCATCTGGCCCAAGTAAAAAAGTTTTACGATTCTGCTAACCATGTTGACCTTTTCGCCGATGACGACGAAGGCTTCGAGCTTGGCATTTGTTTAACTTTGAACAAGTTAATTAAGTCTGGAAAAGTCTATCCAGTTTTGATTCGAGCTGACAGAAATAACGCCAGCCAAATGCAAGACAGACGTACTTGGTCTGAGCAGGTTTTGATCGAAGAAGGCTTTAGTGAATTAGAGATCAAGAATGCTCAGAATAATCAGGACGACTTAAACAAGTTGGCACATAAATATTTTTCGGCATCATTAATCCAACGCAACGAGAATATTGGTAATAGCAAGTCAGAATGGCTGGTACACCCCTTTCCGAAGTATAGACAGACAATGGACATTAAACCTTTAGTTCTCCCTGATGGTGAAATATCACAGGAATTATCTGAATCACTATCAGATGTTTCGACACATGGCGTTGACAACTTTTTTCAAATGATACGTCGTAGGATTAATATGCTGGAACGTCCAATTACATCTGCGACAAACGGGTTGAGATGGAATGGTTACGCGTCATATAACCCTAAGTGGGCAGCAATGCTTATTGAAATATTCAGGGTTTACTCAAACTATGTATTAACTGATAAGAAGACATTGATGAATAAAAAGAGCAAAAGGACGCCTAAGACTCCAGCTCAAAAACTCGGCCTTGCTGATGCTGGATACAGCATTGGAGATATATTATCTTTCTCAGTCATTAGTTCGAGCAAATTCAAGAATTAAAGAATTAATCATTTGTAAAGCTTTTTACATCAAGCTTTGACTTTTGACGTTTAATCAGTAAATTAAATAAATAGCCGGAGCTTACTTCCGCTTAGAGCGATCAGCAGTCATTCAAAGGGTAAATAATTTTAATGAAAAATCATTGTTGTGAACAAATGAATGATGCAGTAG